>CBDUZE010000002.1:0-280465 GCA_965371625.1 uncultured Alphaproteobacteria bacterium | reverse complement strand
TCGGCGGCGCTTCGTCCCGGTCTTCCGCCTCGTCGTCTTCCGCCTCGTCGTCTTCGGCCTCGTCGTCTTCGGCCTCGTCGTATTCCGCCTCGTCGTATTCGAACTCTTCGTCCTCGGCCTCGTCGTCTTCGGCCTCGGCCTCGGGCTGCTCCTTGGGCACCAAGAGCTCGTCCCAGGTGAGGCCGGCGCCGCCGACCTGGGCGTGGACCTCGCGCGCCGCCGCCAGCGCCTCCTCGTCGCTGGCGCTGCCCAAGCCCTCGAGCAGCCGCAAGAAGGCCTCCCGATCCAGTTCCCCAGTCATCCCGTCTGAGCCTCCCGCAAGCCCTCGATGCCCCGCTGCCGCCGCTACCGCTTCGACGCCAGCTGGCGATGGACCCGGTGCACCCGCTGGGCCACGGTAACGCCGGTGAGCACGAGCAGCAGATAGATCACGCCGGAGAGCCAGCCGCTGAGCAGGGCGAAGGCGATGAGGACCACGCGCTCGGCCCGGGTGACGATGCCCACGTCGCAGGTCACGCCGAGGCCCTCGGCGCGGGCCCTGGTGTAGCTCACCAGCAGCGAGCCCAGCAGCGCCAGCACCACCAGCCCGGCGTCGACGGCGTTGCCGCCCAGCGCCAGGTGATAGGCGATGGCGGCGAACACGACGCCCTCCGAGACGCGGTCGAGGGTCGAATCGAGGAAGGCGCCGAAGCGCGTGGCGGTCCCGGCGAGGCGGGCGAGGACGCCGTCGAGCAAGTCGAGCACCCCCGCCGCCAGGTAGACCACGCCGGCCAGCACCGGGTTGTCGGCGACGATCAGCGCCGCCGCCACCAGGTTGAGCAAGACCCCCGCGACCGAGACCTGATTGGGCTTCACCCCGAGGCGATGCAGCAGCGCCGCCACCGGGGTCAGCGCCGCCTCCAGGTGGCCGCGAACGAAGTCGCGCAGGCGCTCCATCGCCGCGGTCAAGGCCGACGCCGAGCCCAGCCCGGCGCCTTCCGTGCCCTCGCTCGGGCGGGTCTCAATATGCTCCATGAGCGGCGCCACCCTCGGTGCGAATGACCACCCCGCGCCACCTTCCGTAGCGCCCGGTCAGCCCCCGATAATGCCCGAATGCGGCGCCCAAGACAATGCGGGCGGGACGGCGGCCGGGCGAGGAGCAGCCACTCGAGCGCCCGCCAGGCCCTACTCCGCCGCCAGCGCCGGGCGCATGCGCTGCGCCAGGCGTGCCGCGCCCAGCGCGGCGGCGATCGAGGTCAACATGAAAAGCGCGGTGAGGAGGAAGATGCCCTCGGGCGCGCCCTGATCGATGATCCAGCCGAACAGCAGCGGCGCCACGGCGCCGCCCAGGTCGAGGCCCGAGGAGACGAAGCCGAACACCTTGCCGCTCGAGCCGCGGGGGGTGAGCGAGCGTACCATCATGTCCCGCGAAGGCCAGATGATGCCCTGCATCAGGCCGGCGAGGGCGAAGCCGGCGACCGTCCAGGCCACCGCCATCTCGATCGTGCCGACGAGCACGAACATGGTGGCCGCGACCCCGAACCCGACCGTGGCCACCACATCGTAGCGCTCGGTGCGGTCGGCGATGACGCCGCCGACCAGCACGCCTACGGCGCCGGCCACCAGGAAGCCGGTGAGCGCGGCGTTGGCCGCGGTCAAGGGGATGCCGTGCAAGTGGACCAGCGCGGTGACCGAGAACGACTGGATGCCGGCCATCACCATGGCGATGGCGACGAAAAAGAAGAACAGCAGCAGGATCGGTGGCGAAAAGAGCAGCGCGAAGGCGCCCGGTGCCGTCCCCCTCGCCGCCGCGGCCACGCCCGCGCTGGCGCGGCGGCTGTCGTCGCCGAGGTGGCGGCGCTGGGAGAACATCACAAGCGCCACGGCGAGCCCCAACGCGCCCACCACGGAGAGCGCCAGGCGCCAGTGCCACAGGGTGGCGAGCGCGATCATCACCGGCGGCGCCGCCGCCCAACCGACGTTGCCGGCGAAGCTGTGGATGCCGAAGGCGCGACCCAGGCGAGAGCCGTCGATGGAGCCTGAGAGGATCGAGTAATCGGCGGGGTGAAGGACGCTGTTGCCGAGCCCGGCGACGAAGGCCAACAGCAAGAGCGACCAGTAGGCCGTGCTGAAGCCCATCAGGGCGATCGCGCCGGCCATCACGGCGAGCCCGCCGATCAGCACCGAGCGGCCGCCGATCCTGTCGACCGCGAAGCCCACCGGCAGCTGGAGCAGACCCGAGGCCAGCGCGAAGGCGGTGACCAGGGCGCCGAGCGCGGTGTAGCTCACCCCGAACTCGGACTTGAGGATCGGGAACAGGGGCGGCAGCACCAGCATGTAGAAGTGGCCGAAGAAATGCCCGGTGGCGATCACGCCGATCACCCGGACGTCGCCTCGAAGCCCTGCCGTCCTCGCCGTCATCTCCGCTCCCCGCCCTTGGCGCTTCGGCGCCCGATTCGAGCCGCGGATGATATCGCAATCGCAAAGGCGACCGCCGCCTTTTTTCGCCGAGCGGGCCGGCCTTGCCCCCTCCCCGCTCCTTGACCATGATGGCGCCACGGTGCCATCACCGAGCGAGGAAGTGCGCCATGTCAGCCAAGCCTGAGACGCTCGATTACGCCCGCCTGGCGCCGCCGGCGGGCAGCCGCGTGGTCCTCGTCGGCGGTTGCGGGGGCATCGGACGGGCCTTGTCGCGGGCCTGCCTCGAGATCGACCTCGAGGTCGTGGTCATGGACCTGCCGCGCTCCCACGAGCGCCACGGCACCGCCGACGAGATCACCTACCTTCCCCTCGACGCCACGGCGAAGGATCAGATCGAGGCGGCCTTCGCCACGGTCGACGAGGCGTGGGGCGGCCTCGACGTGCTGGTCAACCTGGTCGGCTTCGCGACTCCGCGGATGAGCATCGAGGAGACCCCGCCCGAGGCCTTCGACGAGGTCATCCAAGGGAATTTGCGCTCGGTCTACCTGATCACCCTGTCGGCGCTGCCGCTGCTGCGCAAGGCGGGGGGCGGCAGCATCGTCAACTTCGCCTCCGGCCTCGCCTATCGGGCGCTTCCCGGTTTCTCGCCCTACTCGGCGGCCAAGGCCGGCCTGGTCGGCTTCACCAAGGCGATCGCGGCCGAGAACGCGCCCGAGATCCGCGCCAACGTGGTCGCGCCGACGGCGGTCGACACCGCCTTCCTGTCGGGCGGCACCGGGCGCGGCGGCGACGACTCGAACGAGCGCTTTCTCGACTTCGAGGCCTACGTCAAGAACGTGCCGATGAAGCGGCTGGCGTTGCCCGAGGACATCGTCGGGCCGGTGCTGTTCCTGGCCGGGCCGAGCTCGGGCTACATGACCGGCCAGGTGCTGCACATCAACGGCGGCTCGCTCACGCCTTGAGGGCCCGCGCGATGCTCGCGATCGGCGACCGAGAATTGGCGGCCGCCCCGCTCAGAGACGCATATGGCGGGCCCGGGCGCCGCGCTCGATGGCCGCCGCGGGGAGACGGCCGACGCCCAGTTGGTGGCGTAGGAACTGGAGAAGTTTGAGCTCCTCCTGGTCCACGCTGCCGTCGGCCGCGGCGACGTCGCAGGCCATGGCGTAGGCGGTCTCCCTGAGCTTCTCGGGCAGCGCGTCTTGGATCAGCCCGATGACGGTGTCGAGACCGCCCTCCTGGCCCAGGAGCTCGGCGCAGTCCTCGGCCGCCTTGGGCAGGCGCTCGGGATCGTAGTCCTTGAACACCGGCAACGTGCGCGCGAGCTCGCCAATGGTAAAGAGCTCCGAATCGGTCATCTCGCTGTCCGCCGCGGACACCAGGACCATCGTGTAGACGAGGGCGGTGTGGTGGCTGATCGTCGACGTCATCTCGGGCTCCCTTGTTTCTCAACCTGGCAAGATATGGGACGGCTCTGGCCCGCCACAAGGGTTATCGGGTCCCGCCACCGCTGTCCAGGAAGCGCGCGGTCTCGCGCACCGCCTCGCCGAGACCCAGGCGCTCGATCCCGACCCCCTTGGGGAAGGCGCCGGCGAGGCGCGACGGCATCATCGCGTCGAGCAGCACGAAGACGCCGATGTCGTCGGCGCGCCGCACCAGGCGCCCGTACGCCTGCTTGAGCCTGAGCCGGGTCAGCATGTCGTCGTAGCCGCTGCCGCCGAAGGCGGCCTTGCGGGCACGGTGCAGGATGTCGGGTCGGGGCCACGGGACGCGGTCGAAGACCAGCAGCCTGAGCGCGCGGCCGGGCACGTCGACGCCGTCCCGGACCGCGTCGGTGCCGAGCAGGCAGGAGTCCTCCTCGGCGCGGAAGATGTCGACCAGTGTCGCGGTGTCGATGGCGTCGACGTGCTGCGCCAGCACGAGAAGGCCGGCCTCGTCGAGGGCCGCGGCGATCCGGGCGTGGACCGCGCGCAGCCGCGCGATGGCGGTGAAGAGGCCCAGTGCCCCGCCGCCGGCGGCGAGGAAGAGCTCGCGATAGGCGGCCGCGACCTGGTCCGGGTCGGTGCGGCGCACGTCGGTCACCACCAGCACCCGGGTCTGGGCCGCGTAATCGAACGGCGAGGCCAGGCTCACCCGCTTGGGCGGCAGGGCAAGGTGGTGGCCGCCGGTCCTGACCTCGGCCGTGGCCCAGTCGTCGGGCGCCTCGTCGCTGCGGTCGCGCAGCGTGGCCGAGGTCACCAGCGCGCCGTGGGCGCGTTCGAGCACGGTCTCGGTGAAGGGGATGGTGGGGTCGAGCCAGTGGCGGCGCATGCCGGCGTCGACCTCGCGACCGCCGCTGCGCTCGATCGAGAACCAGTCGACGAGGTGGTCGGGGGTGGCGCCGCCGAGGTCGCGCAGCATCGCGCGCCAGTCGCCGAGCAAGCGCTCGCCGCGGTACGCGAGCCCCCGGCACACCGCCTCGATACGCAACCGCGTCGCGCTGTCGAGCTCGGCCGCCTCGTCGTCGAGGCGGCCGGCGAGGGCGGCGGCGAGGGCAAGCAGGGGCTCGGCGAGGGCGGTCAGCGCGGCATCCAGGCGCGCCGCGGCCTCGACCAGGCCGGCCACGGGCTCGAGCGTCGGCGCCTCCAGGCCGTAGCGGGAATCGGGGTCGTGGGAGCGCGCCAGGACCTGTCCCCGCGCCAGTGCCAGGAAGTGCTCGGCGGCGCCCCGCCCGCCGCCCTCGGCAAGCCGTGCGAGCCAGCCCTCGGCGGGCAGCGATCGCGCCGCCTCGAGCGCCCGCTCGAGCGCCGCCTCGGCGCGCTCGTCCCCGGCCGCCAGGTCCTCGGTGCGGCGCTGGAGCCCGCGCCCGCGCCGGCGGCCGTCGGCGCCCAGCACCCAGCGCCTCAGCTCGGCCATCTCGAGGCCGGTGAGGTGGGCCGAGAAAGCGCCGTCGGCGGCGTCGAAGACGTGGTGGCCCTCGTCGAAGACGTAGCGCGTTGGGAGCATGCGGTCGTCGTCCCGCGCCGCCTGCACCATCACCAGGGCGTGGTTGGCGATCACCAGCTCGGCGCGCCGCGCCTTGCGCACGGTGCCTTCGATGAAGCACTTGCGGTAGTGCGGGCAGGCCGAGTAGATGCACTCGCCGCGCCGGTCGGTGAGTCCGACGGTGAGGCCGTAGCCCACGAGATCGACGAGCCACGACGGGAAGTCTCCCCCCGCCATGTCGCCGTCACGGGTCGCCAGCGCCCACCGCGCCACCAGCCCCAGCGCCACGCTCCCACCGTCACGCCCGGCGGCGCGGCCGACCGCTTCCTCGAGGTTGAGGAGGCAGAGATAGTTCTCCCGGCCCTTGCGCACCACCGCCTTCTCGGCCTTGAGATCGGCTTCGGGGTAGAGCCGGTCGAGCTCCTGATCGATCTGGCGCTGCAGGTTCTTGGTGAAGGTGCTGAGCCACACGGCGGCGCCGTTGCGCTCGGCCCACAGGCTGGCGGGCGCGATATAGCCGAGGGTCTTGCCGACCCCGGTCCCGGCCTCGGCCAGCACCACCTGAGGCGCCCCGGCGCGGTCCCGGGGGCGGAACGCGGCCGCCGTCTCGGCGGCGTACTCGGCCTGCTCGGGCCGGGCCTCGGCGCCGGCGCCCAACAGGCTTGCGAGCCGTTGCCGCGCCTCGTCGGCGCCCACCGGCGCCTGTCCCGGCGGCGGCTCAGGCGCGAACTCCTGCCACTCGGGAATCCGGTTCCAGACCGCCATCCCGACGCTCGCGCCGGTCGCGCCCGCGGGCCGCCCGAGCGCCGCCAGCACCGCCGGCGCCCAGGGCCAGCCGGCCCGCCCCATCGCTTGGGCGAGGGCCGCCGCCTCGTCGTCGCCGGCGCCAAGACCGCCGAGCAGCGCCGCCGCCGCCTCACGCAAGGCTAGGGCTTCGGCGACCGGGTCCTCGGGGCCCTCGAGGCCCAGCGCGCGCGCCAGCCCGCGCGGCGTGGGCAGGGTGAAGTCCGCCGGGCGGGCGAAAGCGAAGAGCTCGAGCAGATCGAAGGCGCCGAGCCGGGGAAGCCCGAGCCTGCGCGCCGTGGCGGCGGCGTGACAGAGCATCGGCGGGGTCTCGGCGACACGGTCGCGGGCCTCGTCGAGGGTGATTTCCTCGACCTCGCCGTAGGCACTGAGCCACAGCGCGCCCCTGGGACCGACGATGAGCGCCGGCGCCTCGGGGAGCCGAACGTTGGGCTTCGCTGCGGGTCTCGCTGGCGCCATGGCGACAGTATATCGGGGGCCGCGGTGGGGCGTCATCGTCGCCGCGGTCCAGCGTTGACGCCACCGGCCCCAGCGCCTAGCTTGCCGGACCGCCCGCAAGCTCGGGAACCACCCCTATGCCGACCGACGCCGACCTCGCGCTAAAGAGCCGGGCGTGGCCGTTCCAGGAAGCCGAGAAGCTCTTACGGCGCCTCGAGAAGCGCCCGCCCGAGAAGGGTCCCGTGGTGCTCGAGACCGGCTACGGCCCCTCGGGCCTGCCTCATATCGGCACCTTCGGCGAGGTCGTGCGCACCACCATGGTGCGGCGCGCGTTCGCGACGCTCTGCGACCTGCCCACCCGGCTCATCGCCTTCTCCGATGACCTGGACGGCCTGCGCAAGGTCCCCGACAACGTGCCCGAGCAGGAGATGCTGAGAGACTACGTTCAGCGCGACCTGCCGGATGGCTCTTCGCTCGGGGGCGTTCCCCTGAGCTCGGTCCCCGATCCCTTCGGCACCCATCAGAGCTTCGGCCATCACAACAACGCCCGGCTCATGGCCTTCCTCGACGAGTTCGGCTTCGACTACGAGTTCGTGAGCTCGACCGAGTGTTACCGGAGCGGCCAGTTCGATGCCACCCTGCTCCGGGTGCTCGAGCGTTACGACGAGGTGATGAGTGTCGTGCTTCCGGAGCTGCGGGCGCAACGCCGCGAGACCTACTGTCCGTTCCTGCCGCTGAGCCCGAAGTCGGGCCGCGTGCTGCATTCGCCGGCCGAGGAGATCAAGCCCGGCGACGGCACCATCGTCTTCCGCGACGAGGACGGGGAGCGCTTCGAAGCCCCGGTGACGGGCGGCCACTGTAAGCTGCAGTGGCGGGTCGATTGGGCGATGCGCTGGGCGGCGCTCGGGGTCGACTACGAGATGTCGGGCAAGGACCTCATCGATTCGGTGCGACTCTCGGGCCGCATCTGCCGGCTCCTGGGCGCGACGCCGCCCGAGGGCTTTACTTACGAGCTGTTCCTCGACGAGCGGGGCGAGAAGATCTCCAAGTCGAAGGGCAACGGCCTCAGCATCGAGGAATGGTTGAGCTACGCCTCGCGGCAAAGCCTGTCCTATTACATGTACCAATCGCCGCGCCGCGCCAAGCGGCTCTACTTCGACGTCATCCCGCGCGCCGTCGACGACTATCTCGCCGCCCTCGCGCGCTATCGCGGCGAGGACGCCGCGCCGCGCTTCGCCAACCCGGTGTGGCACGTTCACGGCGGCGAGGTGCCCGAGCAAGAGGTGCCGCTCGGCTTCGGCGTGCTCTTGAACCTGGCCGGGACCTGCAACACCGAGGATAAGGCGGTGCTGTGGGGCTTCATCAGCCGCTACGTACCCGGCGCCACCCCGGAGAACCACCCCATCCTCGACCAGATGGTGGGCTACGCGCTGGTCTATTACCGGGACTTCGTCAAGCCCGGCAAGCGCTATCGGGCACCGGACGAGAACGAGCGCGCGGCGCTCGAGGATCTGGCGGCGACGCTCGAGGGACTGGCGCTCGAGAGCTCGGCCGAGGAGATCCAGAACCAGGTCTACGAGGTCGGCAAGCGCCACGACTTCGCCGAGCTCAAGCTCTGGTTCCGGGCCCTCTATGAGGTCCTGTTCGGCGACAGCCGCGGCCCGCGCATGGGCTCGTTCATCGCCCTTTACGGGCTCCCCGAGACGGTGGCCCTGATCGGCCGCGCGCTTGCCGGCGAGGACTTGAGCGAGGCGTGAGTACTGGCGCGGCGTCGTCGAACGCCGCCCGTGGCCCCGGGGCCGCTTGGCTGGATCTACCCATAACAGACTATCTCCAATGTCTGGTCTGTCGCGAGAGTCGACGTGGCATCGGGTGCTTCCGTCGCGCTTTAGACTCCCTTGGCCTACTTTACTAAACTGCTGAGTGAGGGCATACTGCGGGCGCGGTTTCCCTCCGCAAAGCAACGCGACCAGCCGATGCTGGTCTCGACTTTCGTGGCCGAATAGGTTGGCGCCCGGCCGGATGATCCTAGGCAAAAAGGGTTAGAAGTACGGCCCGGGCGGCGGGTCGATAGCGGGGCGGCGGCATTCGATTACCCGGCAGGCGCGGGGCGGGAAACAAGGCGGCGCTGGGTCGCCGAGGCGCGTCGGCTGAGGCGGTGGAGGGCTGACCACAACGCCGCCTCTGGGCCGTCGGCGGGTTTCTAGGGATTGATTGCGTTGCCAAGAGTCCACCGCTCACGACTGATCCTCGCCCTCACGGTCTTCGGCGTACTGGCGAGCTTCGTCCTATTGTGGCAGGCGTTGCTTGCCCAGGAGGAGCGCCAACTTCGCGACAAGGTCGCGACGGCCTCCGAAGTCTTCGAGGTCGCGATCAAGAACGGGATGCGGGAGCATGTCGCGGCGCTCGAAAGCTATGGCGAGGCCAACGCCACGCTGATGCGGGCGTCCGCGGTGGACACGCGGTTGTTTGAGACCAGCCTGTTCCTGGCGATCTTTCGTTCCTTTCAGTTGACGGCGTGGCTGGATCCAGCGCTCGAGACGCGGTGGACGGCGTCGCGCAAGGACCGGGCCTTCCCGCAGGAGCGCATATCGGCGTTCACCGCGGGACAGCGCGCGGCCCTCGAGGGGGCCCGGGATCGTGGCGAGGCCCTGGTGCTAAGCGCGCACGATCTCGAGGGTTTCGAGGATCATCTGTTCATTTTTGTTCCGCTGTTCGCCCGGGACGAGTTTCAAGGCTACGTTCTCGGAATCCTCGACCTGCACTCCTTCCTCGATAGGGTCTTTATAGAGCGCGGGATCTCGGATTACTCGGCCATCGTCCGCGATGGCGACAAATCGATCTACGACCACGATGACGACGACGCGGACCCTTCGGATCAATGGCGCCGCCGCACGAAGGTCCAGGCACAAGGACAAGAGTGGAGCTTGGAATTCTGGCCGAGCGCGTCACTGGTCGAGAACTCGCGTACCTATTTCCCCTTGGCGGTATTGGGTATCGGCTTGTTCTTCGTGGTTCTCACCGCCGTGGCGATTTTCTTTCAGGATCATGTGGCCCGCGAACGCGAGAAGTCGGCCGCGGCGCTGCGCCAGAGCGAGGAGCGGTTCCGCGCCATAACCGAGGCCTTGCCGGTGCCCCTGATGATCACCCGTCGCTCCGATGGCGCCGTCCTTTACGCGAACCCGGAGGTTGGACCGCTGCTGGGCGTACCAGCGGATGAGATCGTGGGGCGGTTGATGGCAGAGTTTTGTCTAGCCCCTTGCCGTCCTGAGGATTGGGTGGCGATGCTGAACGGGCGTGACTATGTACGCGACAGCGAGGTGGAGATGCGCACGGCGGACGGCACGCGCCTCTCGACCATCCACTCGTTGCAGGCAATCGTCTACCAGGGTCAGCCCGCTATTCTGAGGGCGTTCCATGACATCACCGATCGAAAGGAGATGGAGGAACAGCTCCGCCAGTCGAACAAGATGGAAGCCGTGGGCCAGTTGACCGGCGGCGTGGCCCACGACTTCAACAATTTGTTGGCCGTGATTCAGGGAAACATCGAGCTGTTGGACGAAAGGGTCGGGAACGACGCCGAGTCACGCGACCTGGCGTTGCGCGCGATGGCGGCCGCGGAACGGGGCGAGGCACTGATCAGCCGACTGCTGGCCTTTTCCCGCAAGCAACCGTTGCAGGCTCGACCGACCGACTTGAATGAGCTGGTTTCGGGAATGTCCGGCATGCTTGGGCGCAGCGTCGAGGCGAGCGTCGCGATCGGGATGTCGCTTGCGACCGGCCATTGCTGGGCTCTGGTGGATCGGGCGCAGCTCGAAAACGCGGTCCTCAACCTGGCACTCAACGCGCGCGACGCCATGCCCCAGGGTGGCAACCTGACCATCGAGACCGGCAACCTTCGGGTCGGCGAGGGCGCGCTCTCGATCCAAGGCGACCTCGCGCCCGGATCCTACGTCACACTTTCGGTGAGCGACGATGGCCTCGGTATGCCGCCAGAGGTGATGGAACGCGCCTTCGATCCGTTTTTCACGACCAAGGAGGTCGGCAGGGGCAGTGGCCTCGGCCTCAGCATGGTCTATGGCTTCATCAAGCAGTCCGGCGGTCACGTCGAGATCACCAGTGCGCCCGGCCAGGGCACCACCGTGACCCTCTACCTGCCGCGGATAAGCGAGGACGAGATGGCCCTCGATGAGCCCCGGTGGGGCGAAGCGGAGCCTTGCGGTTCGGGCGAATCCATACTGGTGGTCGAGGACGACCCGGCGCTGCGCCAGATCGCCGTCATCATCCTTTCGAACCTTGGCTACCGGGTCGTGGAGGCGGCCGACGGCGACTCGGCCCTGACCGTCCTCGGCGACAGCCCGGAGATCGCCTTGCTGTTCACCGATGTCGTACTGCCAGGCGCGCTCAGCGGGGTCCGGCTTGCCGAGGAAGCCGAACGTAAGCGACCGGGGCTCAAGGTCCTCTTCACCTCGGGCTACGCGGACGACGTCGAGGCTGACGGCCGCTCCCCGGCTCCGCACATGGAGTTGATCGAAAAGCCCTATCAGAGGAAGGAGTTGGCGCGGAAGGTTTGGGCGGTCCTAAACGGCTAACGAACGCCGCCGGCGCCGAGCTCGGCTGGGCCCGCCCGATCACCGATCGCGCCCGCTTCGCCTGGCCTTCCGACCGCTAGCGCGATTCCAGGTCGCCTCGAATCGCTCTCAGGCCGCGCCGGCGCCAACCCTCGGGCCCGCCGCTTGCCCGGCGCGCCCGCGCAGGCGCGGACCCTCGGGTCCGCTGCCGTGAGCGATAAGACGTCAGAGCGGTTCCGATCAAAGCGGAACCGCTTTAAGTGCGCGAGGGGTATCGCGGCCAGCGCGGGGGCGCGTGCCTGGTCGAGTTGGTGACGACCGATGCCCCGCTCGGCCACGGTCAGGGCCTTCTCTTGGCGACCGTGGACCGGCACCGGCCTGGTGCTTGGGTCGGCGTCCGCGCGCCGCCTGGGCCCGGCCATCGCGAGGTCGAGGAAAAGCGCTGACGCGCGCGCAGCTTCAGCCCTTTCGCTCGGCGCCGAGTGCATTACCATGGGCGGGGCAACAGCTCGGCTCCCTGGCAACGCCATGACCACGCGCATCGCCCTCTACATCGACTACAAGAGCCCCTACGCCTACCTCGCCAAGGATGGGGCCTACGCACTCGAGCTCGAGTTCGAGCTCGAGCTCGATTGGCTGCCCTATACCCTCGACATCCCGAGCTACCTGGGCAGCGCCCGCGTGGCGGCGGACGGCACGGTGCTGGAAGAGGAGCGCACGCCGCACCAGTGGCGGCGCGTCCGCTACAGCTATCGCGACGTGCGGCGCTATGCCAACCTGCGCGGTCTCACCATTCGTGGGACGCAAAAGATCTGGGACTCCTCGCTCGCCGCCATCGCCATGCTGTGGGCCAAGCGGAGCGGCAGCGAGGTCTTCCGCCGCTACAACGACATCGTCTACGAACGCTTCTGGAAGCGCGAGCTCGACATCGAGGACCGCGGCGTGATCCAGGACGTGGTGGTCGAGGCCGGCGGCGGCGGCGCCGGCTTTCTCGCCTTCGTCGACGGCGAGGGGCGCGCCGAGCACGACCGCATCCGCGCCGAGGCCGAGGAGATGGGCGTTTTCGGGGTACCCACCTTCGTCGTCGACGGCGAGCTTTTTTGGGGCCGCGAGCACCTCGACCTGATCCGGGCCAGGCTCGGCGCCGAGGCGCCGGCGACGGCACCGGTTCCACGCCCCGAGTGAGCGCTAGCGCGGTTCCAGGTCGCCTGGAACCGCGCTGGATTCTTGTCGCTCACGGCAGCGGACCCGCGGGTCCGCGCCTGCGCGGGGGCGCCGGGCAACCGGCGGGCCCAAGGGTCCCCACTGGCGCGGCCTGAAAGCAATTCCAGGCGACCTGGAATCGCTCTAATAGCGAGACCATCTGATCGGGCCGCCGTCGCGACCTATTGCGCGCTCCCGGCGTCGGCCGCCTTGGCGACCTTCTCGGCCAGCACCAGATTGAGGCCGTCGAGCCCGCGGTCCCTGAGAACGGCGCTGAAATCGGCGCGTTGGGTCTGCAACAGGCTCACGCCCTCGAGCAGGACGTCGATGATCTTGATGCCGAAGCCCTGCTTTTTCTTGCGCACCCGAAAATCGAGCCGAAAGTCGGCCTTGCCGGGGGACTTCAGCAGGAACTGAACCAGGATGTCGTCGGAGTAGCGAACCACCCCCTGGATGTCGATGGTTCCCGACCAGGCGTCGACCGAGGTGAAGGAGTAGCCGGTCAGGAAGAGCTCCTTGTAGAGGCTCAGGAAGGTGTCCCACTGATCGAGGGTGGCGGTCTGGCGGTGGCGGCCGAGCACGAACCTGGCCATGACCTCGAAGTCGAGCACGTAGACCAGCAGGCCGCGGAACTTCCTTAGGCGTTCGCCCAGCGAAAGCTCGCTCGAACCGGCGATCGCTCCCGCGTCCTCGGCGAACTCCTCGAGCAGACGCCGCGCCAGGTCGAGGAGGGGCTCCTCGGACGAGCGCGCCGCGGCCGCGATCTCGGCGGGTGGCGTGAGCGCCGCTTGGCGCGACTCGAGCGCCGCCAGTCGGTTGCGGGCCAGCGCGGCGAAGGTGGCGTCCTCGCCGAAGCTCTCGAGGTAGGCCTCGAAGTCGGCCGGATCGGAGCTCTCCTTGATCGATTGCCAGAACACGATCTCGGTGGCGCCCTCACCTTGGGCGCTGGCCTCGGGCCGCGACGGCGGCTTCTCCGCCGGCTCCCGGTCTCCGGGGTTGAAGTAGAAGTCGCCGGTGAACGAGGACGCCTCCCACGGCACTTGCGCCTCCCCGGTCTCCTCCATCACCGAGAGGCGGACGCGCTTGAAGACCTGTTCGACGGGTACGCCAGGCGCTCGCATCGCCCGCGACAGCGCGCTCACATAGGGGCTGTTGGCGCCCGTGCCATCCGCCGCCACGTCGCCCGGCGCGGTGGAGTAGGCGACCAGGCTGCCCCGCGGCGCGTCCATCCGCGCCAGGCCGCGCGTCGCCGAGCGGAAGCTGCGGGCATAGGGGTTGTTGCGGCAGGCGTCCAGGATCACCAGGTTCATGCGGTTGCCGGCGAACTCCATCTGCACCAGCACCCAGTTGGCGCTCACCGCCTCGACCTCCACGTCCTTCTCGCGCCGGATGGCGGCGTTCACGGGGACGAGGAAGTTCTCGCCGTTGACCTGCAGGCCGTGCCCGGCAAAGAAGAACAGGCCGACGGCGTCGTCGCCGGCGCGCTCGAGGCGGTCGCCGAAATCGAGGATGGCGCGCTTCATGCCCTTCTGATCGGCGTCGGTGACGAGCGCCACCTCGAAGCCGAGGGCGCCCAGGGTGCGCGCCATCAGGCGGGCGTCGTTGACCGGGTTGACCAGGGCCGCTTGGCGGTAATCGCTGTTGCCGATCACCAGCGCGATCCGCGTGTCCGCGGCCTGGCCGGCGAGCGGCAGGAGGACCAAAAGGAGCACGCCCAGGATCCGTGCCAGCATGCCGAGCTTCCTCGTCGGTGAGCCTCTCTCACGTCCCATCAATGGCTCGCGGCTTATCTCCTTGGGGCGCTGCGCGTTCGAACCGAAGGGGCGCGATGCTCCCCCGTCCCCCGCCCCCTGCGGACGCTGGGGTCGCTGTCCTAGACCACCGAGCTCGACTCCGCGAACTTGAAGTAGAGCTTCCTGGTCCGGCTGAAGATCGGCCCCGGCTGAAAGTCGCGCTCCTCGACCCGGGTCACCGGCATCACCTTGCCGTAGTTGCCGCTGCTGAAGACCTCGTCGGCGCCCATCACCTCGTCGAAGGTGATGACGCGCTCGCGCACCTCGACCCCGGCGTCGCGCAGCAGCGTGATGATGCGCTGCCGGGTGATGCCGTTGAGGAAGGTGCCGTTCGGCACCGGCGTGATGGCGACTCCGTCCTTGGCGATCCACAGGTTTGCGGTGGCGAACTCGGCGACGTTGCTCGCGGCGTCCAGCACCACCGCGTTGTCGAAGCCACGACCGTTGGCCTCGGCCAGAATGCGGGCGACGTTGGGATAGAGGCACGAGGCCTTGGCGTCGGTGGGCGCCATGTCGCGGGCCGGGCGCCGGTGGCTGGAGCGGCAGGCGGTGAAGCCGTTGAAGCCCGGCAGCGCCTGCTCGTAGACGGCGAGCACGAACTCGGTGCTGTCGGCGTCGGGCGTCAGGAATCCCGAGCGGGCGAAGAACATGGGCCGGATGTAGAGCTCGGTCTCCTTGGGGAACTTGCGGATCGCCTGGCGGCAGAGCTCGGTCACCTGCTCGGCCGAGAGCTTCGGCTTCAGCATCATGCGGCCGGCGGAATCGATGATCCGCGCGCAGTGGAGGTCGAGATCGGGCGCCAGGCCGTTGAAGGCGCGGGCGCCGTCGAACACCACCGACGACATCCAAAAGGCATGGTCCATGGGGCCCGTGAGGCGGGGGTTCTCGTCCAACCACTCGCCGTCGTAATAGAAGATCTCCGCCATCCGCCTCGCTCCAAGACCGGCATCGGGTTCCGCGACCCAGGCTCCCGCAGCCTCCCCGGCCTGGGCCCAGCATACCCCGGCGCCCGCGCCCATCCAATACGCCTCGGCGCGCGCTCCCGGCGCCGCCGCGGCCACACCCGGGGTGGCATTCACAAGCAGCTGTGATCGTCGTCACATACGGTAGGCACGCTTTCCCCTAGAGTGCCTAACAGTCGTCATGCCGCGGCCGAGAGTGAGACGTGGTTCGGCTCGGCGACCGGCGACGTTCCAGTCGTGATTCCTCCCTATACCGCCTCACGGCGGCAACTTTCCCCCCGGGGGCGGCTAATACCGCCCCCGGTTTTTTCTTGACGCCGAGATCGCCCGCCCGATTGGGGCCGACGTGGCTTCAATCGGCGCGAGGATCGGCGATCAGGCCCTGGCTCACCCGGGGCGGGCCGCCGGCGTCGCTCATCGTGGCGCGGGCGAAGATGGCGTTCTTGAGCGCCGCGGGGTCCCATTCGGGGTGGCGGGCTAGGAGCCGCGCCGCCAGCGCCACCACCCGCGGCGCGGCGAAGCTCGAGCCCGAGGCGCGCGTCGGCTGGCCGCGAAAGTCGATCACCGGTATGCGCTCGCCCGGCACCAGGAGGTCCACGGACCGTGTCCCCCAGTTGGCGCCCGGGGCGGGTTCGCCGAAGCCGTCGGCCGAGCTCACCACGATCATGTTGTCGAGCTCCAGCGCCGCCGGATAGACCGGCGTCTGGTCGATGTCGCGCCCGTTGTTGCCGGCCGAGACCACGAACAGGATCTGAGGCGCCGCCTCGGCCGCGGCCTCGAACGAGGCCCACTGGTCGCGCCGGTTGCTGCCCAGCGAGACGCCGACGACGCGCGCGCCCTTGGCCGCGGCATCGCGCACCAGGCGCGCCATGCGCGAGAGGTCGGGCCGGGGATAACGATAGGGGATGAGCCGCACCCGGGGCGCCTCGCCGAGCACCACGCTGGCCACCCGGGTGCCGTGACGCTGGGGGAAGAAGGGCGAGCGCGCCGGGTTGGCGTCGAAGGGGCGCTCGTCGAGGTCCCAGAAGTCGTAGCCCAGCGCCCGGCCCTCGGCGTCGCGGGCCAGGCTTCGGGCGATCTCGGGCAACAGGTAATTGACGCCCGAGTCGACCAGGGCCACGGTCACCCCGCCCGGGTCCTCGCCCGCCGGTACCGGGGGGTTGAGGGGCTCGGCCTCGCCCGTGGACGCAAGCTCGGAGTCGAGGAGCTCGAGAGTCTCGGGCGAGCCTTGCTTGCCGTAGCTCAGACGGCGGCCGTGGTGGACGAGGCAGTCGGGACCGGCGATGGCGGTCATGGTCGGGCGCGGGCCGCGCGGCGAGGGCGCCAGGTAGTCGGCGTGGAGGCGGCGCAGCCGGCCGCCCGGGGCGACGCGGTTGATCTCGAGGCCGGCACCCGATTCGAGGCGGAACAGCCGCCGCCAGCCGAACTGCGTACCGGCCAGCTCAACGGTGTCGTGGCTCAGGCCGGTGGCGCCGCCCGGAAGCTGGCGCGCCATGTCGGCGAGGTCGCCCAGCTCGCCCTCGCAGGCGATGGCGATGGCGGCGCGCAGCAGCTTGGCCGGATCGTCGCTCTGGCCCCCGGCGGGCGCGGCGGCGAGGAGCGCGGCGAGGCCGGCGAGCGTCAGGGTCGGGGCGACACGGGCCATGGCCCAAGCATGAGCCGCCCGGCCCGAGAAGTCGAGCGGCGGCGGGCGGTCTAACGCGGTACCCTGGCCCCTGTTCAAGGGCGGCGCTTTGGGCTAGCGTGCCGCTGCTCGGCGGCGGGCAGCGCCCTGGCGTGCCCGTCTCATCCGTCGCCGGCCGCGCCCGCCCGCGGCGCCGCCCGCGGGCTGCTCCGGAGGGTCATGGATTAGGGCCGTGGACCCCTATCTTCTTGTCCGCCCGCTGCTCGCGGCACTCGATCCCGAAAGCGCCCATCATCTGACCCTTTGGGCGTTGAAAAGGGGTCTGGTGCCGGCACCGGCGGGCGCGGACGATGCCATCCTCGGCATCCGCGCCCTGGGCCGCGACTTCGCCAATCCCCTCGGGCTGGCGGCCGGCTTCGACAAGAACGCCGAGGTGGTGGGGGCCATGCTGCGCCTCGGCTTCGGCTTCGTCGAGGTCGGCACCGTGACGCCGCGGCCCCAGGCCGGCAACCCGCGTCCGCGGCTCTTCCGCTTGACCCGGGAGCGGGCAGTGATCAACCGCCTCGGCTTCAACAACCAGGGGCTGGATCGGGTGGCGGCGCGGCTCGCCGCGGGCCCCGGGCGGAGCGGCGTGGTCGGCGCCAACATCGGCTGCAACGCCGACTCGACCGATCCCGTCCCGGACTACGAACGGGGTTTGCGGGCGCTGCACGGCCTCGCCGACTTCCTGGTGGTCAACGTCTCCTCGCCCAACACCCCGGGATTGAGGGCGCTCCAGGCCAGGGCGCCGCTCGAGCGCCTGCTCGGGCGGCTGACGGCGGCGCGCGACGAGGTCACTCCCGGCGGCGCGGCGGCGGTGCCGCTCTTGGTCAAGATCGCCCCCGATCTCGACCGCGAGGGTCGCGAGGCGGTGGCCGAGGTGGCGCTCGAACAGGGCATCGACGGGCTGGTGGTCAGCAATACCACGACCGCTTGGCGTGACGGGCTCGAGAGCCGCCACCGCCACCAAGAGGGCGGCCTCAGCGGGGCGCCCTTGTTGGCGCCGGCGACCGAGCTTCTGGCCGAGATGTATCGGCTCACCGGCGGCCGCCTCACCTTGATCGGCGCCGGCGGGGTGGCGAGCGGCGCCGACGCCTACGCCAAGGTCCGCGCCGGCGCTTCGTTGGTCGAGCTCTACACGGCGTTGATCTTCGCGGGCCCGAGGCTGGTCGGCCGCATCAAGGTCGAGCTCGCCGCCCGCCTGCGTGGCGACGGCTTCGCGACCCTGGCCGAGGCGGTAGGCGCCGACCTGACCTGAGGCGCCCTCGGCCCGGCCCGGCCAAGCCTTCGGCAACCACCTGTTAACCACATTTCAAGACCTCTGGGCCAAGCTTCGCACCAGCAGCACTCGTCCCGGTCCGTATGTCGTCGCTCTCCCACCTCGTCATCGCGCTCTCCTATGCCTTGATCGCCGCCGCGGTGGCCTTCGGCTTGCCCGAGACCGCGCCCGGGATCACGCTCACCACCTCGATGGTGATCGGCGGCATCCTGTTCGTCGGCGCGGCGCTGCTGCACGAGATCTACGCGCGGCACATCGACACCGAGGCGCTGGCCGAGCAGCTCTACGAGGTCCGGCACCACTATGCCAACGCCCTCGACGAGCTGGGAACGTTGCAGAACAAGATGGCGGCGCTGAACGAGGATAAACGGCGCGACGGCGACAACGACGTGGTGGCCGAGCTGAGGATGCTGAAGTCGTTGCTGGGCAAGCTCGCCGAGCGTTCGGTGCGGGGCGCGCCCGCGGCGCCGGCCTTGGCGGTGGCGCGCGCCGATGTCCGTCGACCGGTCGCTGGCGTCGCGGACGGTGCGGCGGCGCTCTCCGATTCCCAGATCCTTGAGATCACCCGCGGCGCGCTCGAGCACAACCGGGTCGAGCTCTACCTCCAGCCGGTGGTCAGCCTGCCGCAACGCAAGCTGCGCCACCACGAGGCCTATTCCCGCATCCGCGGCGACAATGGCGTGCTGATCGTGCCCGAGCAGTACATCCCCGTGGCCGAGCACTTCGGCCTGGTCTCCACCATCGACAACATGTTGCTGTTCCGTTGCGTGCAGCGCATCCGCCGCCGTCGCGACAACGCCGAGCTCGGCGTGTTCTGCAACATCTCGCCCCACACCCTGGGGGACCAGGAGTTCTTTGCCCAGTTCATCGATTTCATGGAGCGTAACGCCGCCCTGTCGCGCAGCCTGATCTTCGAGTTCAGCCAGGCGGCGGTGTTGCGTTGCGGCGGCGAAGCGCTCGCGAACCTCGAGCGCCTGGCCACTCTCGGCTTTCGCTTTTCGATGGATCAGATCGATACCCTCGATCTCGATTTCACCGACTTGAGGCGCCGCAACTTCCACTTCATCAAGGTCGACGCCAGGACCCTGTTGTCGGACTACGCCAGGACCGGGGCGGCGATCGACGCCTTCGATCTCGCCGAGGTGATGCGGCGCTCGGGCCTCAACCTGGTGTGCGAGAAGGTCGAGACCGAGCGCACGGTCGCCGAGCTCTTGGATTTCAACGTCGATTTCGGCCAGGGTTACCTGTTCGGCGAGCCCCGCCTGGCCCGCGACGAGGCGGCTTAAGTCCCTTTTGCCAGCGCCCGCCGGGTCGCTGGCTCCCGCCTTTCGCGGCTGCCGGCCTTCACTTTTGCCGCGCCCCGTGGCAGAACGGCGACCCCTTCGAGCGGCAGCGACAAGCGCGGGTCGATGACGATTCCCATTCTCGCCGGACTGGCGCCCATCGCCGGGCGCTACGACGCCCTGATCCTCGATCTGTGGGGCGTCGTCCACGACGGCCAGCGGCCCTATCGCGGCGCGCTCGATTGTCTCGAGCGCCTGGGCACGGCGGGGAAACGCCGGCTCTTCCTCTCCAACGCGCCGCGCCGTGCCGCGCGCATCGCGCCCTTCCTCGAGGCCATGGGCATCGTCGCGCGGCGCCACTACGACGACCTGGTGTCCTCGGGCGACGTCACCCGCGAGGCCCTTCTGCTTCGCGACGACGCTTGGCACGCGGCGCTCGGCCGGCGCTACCTTCACATCGGCCCCGAGCGCGACGTTGGGCTGCTCGACGGGCTCGACTACGCCGCCGCCGCGACCCTCGAGGCGGCCCAGTTCCTGCTCAACACCGGCCTCTTCGACGACGAGAACGAAGGCGTCGACGACTACGCCGAGATGTTCGCCGAGGGCGTCGACCGGGGACTGCCGATGGTCTGCGTCAACCCCGATCTCAGCGTCATGCGCGGCGACCGCGAGGTGCTCTGCGCCGGCTCGCTGGCCGCGGCTTACGCGGCGCGCGGCGGCGACGTGCGCTATCACGGCAAGCCCTACCGGCGCGCCTATGAGCTCTGCTTCCGCCGCCTCGAGGGGCTGGCGCGCCGCCGCACCCTGGTGGTGGGCGACAGCCTGCGCACCGACATCGCCGGCGCCCAGGCCCTGGGCCTCGACGCGGTGCTGGTCACCGGCGGCATCGAGGCCGACGAGCTCGGCGCGAGCGCGGGCGAGGCGCCGGCGCCGGAGCGTCTCGAGGCGGCCTGTGCCGAGGCCGGCCTGCGCCCGCTGGCGGCCATGGTTTCGTTGACCTGGTAGAGGGCTCAGGTGACGAAGGCGCGGTGCCGGAACTCGGGCCTGTCCCAGACCTCGCTCGCCATGATCTCGACGAGGGCGTCGACCGCGTCCCAGAGATCGACGTAACGCGTGTAGAGCGGCGCGAAGCCGAAGCGCATCAGGTCGGGGGTGCGGAAGTCGCCGATCACGCCGCGCGCGATCAACGCCTGGGTGATGGCGTAGCCCTGGGCATGGCGGAACGAGACCTGGCTGCCGCGCGCCGTTCCGTCGCGCGGGCTGGCGAGGGCGAAGCCCTGGCCCCGGCAACGGTCCTCGACGAGGCCGATGAAGAGCTCGCCCAGGGCCATGCTCTTGCGCCGCACCGCGGCGAGGTCGACCTCCTGCCACAGCTCCAGCGCCGCCTCCAGCGCCGCCAGAGCGAGGATCGGCGGGGTGCCGCAGAGGTTGCGCCGGATCCCCGGCGCCGGCACGTAATCGGGCGCGAAGTCGAAGGGTCGGGCGTGGCCCATCCAGCCCGTGAGCACGGGCTCGAGCTCGCCCTGCAGGCGCTCGGCGACGTAGAGGAAGGCGGGGGCGCCGGGGCCGCCGTTGAGGAACTTGTAGCCGCAGCCGACGGCGAGGTCGGCCCCGGCGCGGCCGAGCTCGACCGGCAGCGCGCCCGCCGAATGGGCGAGGTCCCAGAGCATGAGCGCGCCGGCGCGGTGCGCGGCGGCGGTGATGGCGGCCATGTCGTGCACGGCGGCGGTCTTGAAGTCGACGTGGCTGAGCATGACCAGGGCGACCTCGTCCGAGAGCGCCGCCTCGACCTCGCCGGCCTCGACCAGGCGCAGCTCGTGGCCCCGTCCCAGCACCTCGATGGCGCCCTGGGCGACATAGAGGTCGGTGGGGAAGTTGCCGGCCTCGGAGAGCACGAGGCGGCGCCCGGGGCGCAGCCGCAAGGCGCCCACCACCAGCTTGAAGAGGTTCACCGAGGTCGAATCGGTGACCACCACCTCGCCCGCGGAGGCGCCGATCAAGGGCGCCAGGCGGTCTCCCAGGCGCTCGGGCGCCGCCATCCAGCCGGCCCGGTTCCAGCTCCGGATCAGGCCCTCGCCCCACTCCTCGCGGAGCACCGCGGAGAGCGTCTCGGGCGCCGCCCTGGGCAAGGCGCCGAGCGAGTTGCCGTCGAGGTAGATGACGTCATGGGGCAGCACGAACTGGTCGCGATATCGGGCCAGCGGATCGCGGCGGTCGAGCGCCGCGCAGTCGTCGCGGCTGGGGGCGGTCATGATCGTGGCCTCGGCGAAGGAGGGCGTAGCTTCGCGTAAGCTCGAGGCGCGCGCAAGCGCCGGCGCCGCCCGCTCGGGGCCCGGGTTCCGCGTTTACCGCGCCACGGCTGTTGTGGCACAGTGCAGCGATCAAAGCGCCGCGGGGAGAAGACGCCATGAAGGAGTCGTTATGAACAATGAAGCGCTGAAGGATATCCTGGTCGCCCATGAGATGTGGTTGGCCGGCGATCGCGAGGGCCGGCGCGCCGATCTCGTCAGCGCCGATCTGCGCGAGGCCCGGCTCAAGGGCGCCAACCTGCGTGACGCCGAGATGCCGGGTGCCAACCTCGCCGGCGCCGACCTCCGGGGTGCCGACCTGTGGCGCGCCAACCTGACCGACGCCGTGCTCGAGGGCGCCAACCTCCAGGGCGCCAACCTGGAGCGGGCCGATCTGAGCCACGCCGACATGCGCGGCGTCCGCCTGGTGGGCGCCAAGCTCGCCGGCGTCGACCTGTGGCGCGCCAACCTGATGGGCTCAACGATCTCGGCCAAGGCCCTCCACAAGGCGCTCAGGTGCTGCTCGCGCTAAGCCCGCGAACGGCGCGGTGGCCAAAGGGGGCGGCGCGGGCCGAGCGAGGGCGTCCCGCGCCCAACCTGGAGCGATGACAAAGCAAGCACCGAAGCCACCCTACGGCGACGTCCTCGACATGATCGGCGACACGCCGATGGTCGAGTTCCGCCATCTCGATTGCGGCGATTGCCGGCTGTTCGCCAAGCTCGAGAGCCAGAACCCGGGGGGCTCGGTGAAGGACCGCATCGGCCTCAGCATGGTGCTGGGCGCCGAGGCGGAAGGGCGCCTCCAACCTGGCGGCACGCTGGTGGAGGCCACCGCCGGCAACACCGGGATCGGGCTGGCGCTGGTGGCGGCGCGCAAGGGTTATCGCCTCATCCTGGTGATGCCCGACAAGATGAGCCAAGAGAAGGTCTTCCACCTCCGCGCGCTCGGCGCCGAGGTGATGATGACGCGCTCCGACGTCGCCAAGGGCCATCCCGAGCACTACCAGGAGGTGGCCGCGCGCCTCGCCGCCGAGACGCCCGGCGCCTTTTACGTCAACCAGTTCGAGAACCCCCACAACCCGCGCGCCCACGAGGAGGGCACGGGGCCCGAGATCTGGGAGCAGATGGACCACGACCTCGATGCCGTGGTGTGCGGCATCGGCTCGGGCGGCACCATCACCGGCATCGGCCGCTTCATGAAGCGTGTGGCGCCGCAGGTCGAGATGGTGCTGGCCGATCCCGAGGGCTCGGTGCTCGCCCCCTACATCGAGAGCGGCGCGCTCGGCGAGCCCGGCTCATGGCTGGTCGAGGGCATCGGCGAGGACTTCATCCCGCCGGTCTGCGACCTCTCGCTGGTGGCCCAGGCCTTCACCATCAGCGACGCCGAGAGCTTCATGACCGCGCGCCAGGTGCTGCTCGAGGAAGGGGCGCTCGTCGGCACCTCGGCGGGGACCCTGATCGCCGCCGCGCTGCGCTACTGCCGCCGGCAGGAGCGGCCGAAACGGGTCGTGACCATCGTCCCCGACAGCGGCAACAAGTACCTGTCGAAGATGTTCAACGACTTCTGGATGCTCGACCAGGGCTTCCTCGAGCGCGAGAGCTTGGGCGACCTGCGCGATCTCATCGCCAGGCGTCACCTCGAGCACACCGACTACACCGTGACCCCGGGCGACACCCTGCTCACCGCCTATGCCCGCATGAAGCTCTATGACGTCTCCCAGCTCCCGGTGCTCGACGACGACCACATCGTCGGCCTGGTCGACGAGTCCGACATCCTGCTCGCGGTCTACGACCACGAGGACCATTTCAAGAACCCGGTCGCCGAGGCCATGACGCGGAATCTGGAGACCGTCGCCCCGACCGTGCCCATCGAGGCGCTGCTGCCGATCTTCGAGCGCAGTCTGGTGGCGCTGGTCGTCGAAGGCGACGAGTTCCTGGGCGTCATCACCCGCATCGACCTGCTCAACTATCTGCGGCGGCGGATGAAGTAGCGGGCGGGGCACCGCCCATGGTGCGCTTGAGCGCGGTGCCGGCCCGCTCGAGCGCTTCGCGGCCCTCCTCGAGCGCGCCCGACATCGAGACGAAGCCGTGGATCTGGCCCTCGTAGCAGCGGTACTCGACGGCGACGCCGGCGGCGCGCAGGCGCTCGGCGTAGTCGGTGCCCTGCTCGCACAGGGGATCGTAGCCCGCGGTTATGATCATCGCCGGGGGAAGGCCCGAGAGGTCGTCGGCCAGGAGCGGCGAGACCCGGGGGTCGCCGGCGTCCTCGGCGCGCGCCAGATAGTGGTCCCGGAACCAGGCGATCAAGCGATGATCGAGCAGGTAGCCCTGGCCCAAGGGGTGGTCCGGCCCGATCGTCCGCGAGAGATCGGTCGCGGGGTAGATCAGGAGCTGGAAGGCGAGCCCCGGCCCGCCCTGGGCCGCGGCGAGCCGGGCCACCGTGGTCGCCAGGTTGGCGCCGGCGCTGTCGCCGCCGACGGCGATCCGGGCCGGGTCGGCGCCGAGCTCGCCGGCGTTCTCCGCCACCCAGGCGGTGGCAGCGAGGCAGTCCTCGAGCGCCGCCGGGAAGCGGTGCTCGGGCGCCAGGCGGTAAGCCACCGAGACGACGATGCACCCCGCCACCCCGGCTAGGCGGCGGCAAGGCGCGTCGTGGCTCGCCAGGCTGCCGATGACCCAGCCGCCGCCGTGCATGAAGACGAGCACCGGCAGGGCCTCGCCCGTTTTGGTCTGGCGCGGCCAGTAGAGGCGCAGCTTTATGGCGCCGGCGGGGCCCGGGATGTCGCGCTCTTGCCAGCGCCAGACCGGCACGTCCCTGGCGTCGAGGATGGGCACCATCTCGTCGAACTGGGCCCGCGCCGCCGGCGGATCGAGCGTCCACAGCTTGGGCCGCTCGCTCTTCTCCGCCAGCTCCAGCACCCAGGCCGCCTGCGGATGAAGGGTCATGGTCCGTCCTCCGCTCTCGCTTCACGACTCACTCTCGGGCGCCGGCGCCCGGCTCGGAAACAGCAGTATACACCGCTCCCCGCCTGCCTTAGGCTCGGCCGCCGCGGCGCCCCGGGAGTCGGATCGGGGCTCGCTGACGGGCGCTGCCGCGGGCGTGAATTGAGCGGTCCTAGAGGAGAGCGGTGATGGCGCACACGGACTGGCGAATGAAGGGCGAATGGATCAAGAACTGCAACTGCGCCTACGGTTGTCCCTGCGACTTCAACGCGCCGCCCACCCATGGCCCCTGCACCGGCATGGCCGGCATGCGCATCGCCGAGGGCTACTTCGGCGAGGTCAGGCTCGACGGTCTGTGCTTCATCGCCACGTTCTACTTCCCCGGTCCCCTGCACGAGGGCAACGGCACCATGCAGGCGCTCATCGACGAGCGGGCGAGCCCTGAGCAGCGCAACGCCCTGTTCGGCATCCTCTCGGGCGACAACTCCGACGAGGGCACGATGTTCCACATCTACAGCCTCATCGTTGCCAAGAACCTGACGCCCATCTTCGCGGCCATCGAGTTCGAGTTCGATCTCGAGGCGCGCACCGCCCGGGTCTCGATACCGGGGGTGCTCGAGACCACGAGCGAGCCGATCAAAAACCCGGTGACAGGGGCGCCCCACCGCATCCAGGTGGTGATGCCCGAGGGCTTCGAGCACCGCGGCGCCGAGGTCGCCCACGCCACCGTCAGCGGCACCGCTGGCATCAAGTTCGAGATCGAGGCCGGGCACAGCTCGCTGGCCCTTATCGAGCAGGCGCCTTTCGGCATCGCCGCCTGAACCGCGCCCGCCGCTCCGCCGCCGGCCCGAGGCCACCCCCTTTCGTCTGCCCGAGGGGCGGCGCCGGCTCTCGCTTGGGCTTGATCCCGGGCGCCGCCGGGCCTTTAATGGCGGGGATTTGAGAATCGTTATCAACCGGGTCGCGGCCGCCCCGAGCGCCGGCCCAAGGGAGGAGGACTAGAGCGATGACCATCCAAGTCGGCGACAAGGTGCCCGAGGCGACGCTCATGCAGATGACGGCCGAGGGGCCGGCGCCGCTCACTACGGCCGAGCTCTTCGGCGGCAAGAAGGTGGTGCTGTTCGGCCTGCCCGGCGCCTTCACGCCGACCTGCTCGGCCAAGCACGTGCCGAGCTACCTCGCCAACGCCGGCGCCCTCAAGGCCAAGGGGGTCGACACCATCGCCTGCCTCTCGGTCAACGACGCCTTCGTCATGGGCGCCTGGGGCAAGGACCAGAACGTCGGCGACAGCGTGCTCATGCTGGCCGACGGCTCGGCCGAGCTGACCAAGAGCCTGGGCCTCGACCTCGACCTCACGGGGCGCGGCATGGGGGTGCGGGCGACGCGCTTCGCCATGATCGTCGACGACGGCACGGTGAGCCACCTGAGCGTCGAGGCGAGCCCGGCCGAAATGACCGTGAGCGGCGCCGAGGCGATCCTTTCCGAGCTTTGATTCGCCGACCCATCGCACCACCCGCGCCCCGCGCTCGCGCCGCCGTCGAGGCAACGTGATCGGTCGTGATCTGAGCCAGTGCTAGAATCGCCGGGCGGGCCAGCGAGGGGCCCGCGCGGGATCCTGGGATGAAGCGATTCCTCTTTGCAGCGGTGTTCCTGGCCGCCCTCGCGGCGCCGGCGGCGGCCGACTTCGCCGACGGCCTGGCGGCTTACGACGGTGGCGACTACGCCACCGCGATCGAGGAGTGGCGGGCCCTTGCCGATGGTGGCGATGCCACCGCCCAGGCCGCCCTCGCCGGCCTCTACCGCTTCGGCCAGGGCGTGCCCGAGGACCACGTCCGCGCCGCCGCCTGGTACCGCCGTGCCGCGGTCCAAGGCGAGGGCGGCGCCCAGCTCAACCTCGGCGACATGTACGCGGACGGCTTGGGGCTCGGGCGCGACCTCGTTCAGGCCTACCTCTGGCTCAGCCTGGCGGCGCAGCAGGGGCGCACCTGGGCGGCGCGGCGCCGCGACCAGATCGCGGCCCTGATGTGCGCCGCCGAGATCGCCGCGGCCGAAGCCCTGGTGCGCGACTGGGAGGCGAAGGCGGAGTAAGCGGTCGTCCCGGGGCGCGCGGCTGTTCCCAGGCTGCGGATCAGTCGGAAAGGGCCCTCTGGACGGCCTCCGGCTCAAGCATGATCACGGTCAGGAACGCCCGGGCGGCCAAGTCCGGCTGGCGCCGATGCTGTTCCCAGTTTCGCACCGCCGAGAGGGCGAAGCCAAAGCGCGCTGCAAACTGTGCCTGAGAGAGGCCCATGCGGCGGCGAATCGCCTTCACGTCGACGTCCTCAGGGACATGGGCGACGAACCCTTCGCGTTTGCCTTTGGCGTAGGCAAGCGCCTCACGGGCGCCCCGAAGCACGCTGTCGCCGGCCTTTGTCATCGCTCTTTACTTCCCATCCCATACGTCGCCACAAGGTCACTCAGCACGTTGCGCAACTCGTTGCGCTCGGCGTTTGTAAGATTCGCCCTTTCACCTTTACCGAATACTGTGAGCAGGAACACCGGTACGGGTGGACCGCTGTAGAAGGTGATGACACGGACGCCACCACTCTTGCCCCGTGTGCCCGCACCCCATCTGACCTTTCGGGCGCCACCCGTTCCTGGAATCTTGTCCCCGGCGTCCGGGGTTCCCGCAATGTAGTCGATGAACTTGTCTCGCTCCCTGGCACTCAACAGCCTCGCCACCCTTTTGCGGAACTCGGGTGTCTCGACGACGGTATGAAGCGGCCGCCGAGTCATGACTTCGCCATCTTGCCACCAAGTTCCGATCATATATACGCCATTGGCGCATATACGTCAATGGCGTATAAGAACGGAGCTCTGATCCGAACTCCCCCCACCCTCAGCCCTCCGCTCCCGCCATGCCCTCGTGGGCGAGCTTGTCGGCGCGCTCGTTCTCGGCGTGGCCGGCGTGGCCCCGCACCCAAAGCCATTCGACCTCGTGCCGCGCCAGCGCCGCTTCGAGCCGCTGCCACAGATCCACGTTCTTGACCGGCTTGCGCTTGGCGGTGCGCCAGCCGTTCTCCTTCCAGCGCGCGATCCAGCTTGTAATGCCGTCCTTGAGGTAGGTGCTGTCGGTGGTGAGCCGCACCTTGCACGGCCGCTTCAAGGCCTCGAGCGCCATGATCGCGGCGCTGAGCTCCATGCGGTTGTTGGTGGTCGCGGCCGCCCCGCCCTTGAGCTCGCGCTCGCGGCCCTGGAAGATCATCAGCGCCCCCCAGCCGCCGGGGCCGGGATTGCCCGAGCAGGCCCCGTCGGTATAGATCTCGACGCGCTCGCGCCCCGCCCCCGCCCGTACCATCGCCGCTGCTCCAGCCCCTAATCGAGACCGTAGGCGCCGGGGCCGCGGACGCCGCGGTGGAAGCGCAGCTTCTTGAGGTACTCCATGGGATCCTTGGGCCTCACCATCGCCCCGTCGACCTGGTTGAGCCAGTCGTAGAGCCGGGTCAGCAGGAAACGCAGCGCCGCCCCCCGGGCCAGCAGCGGCAACGCCTCCAGCTCGGGCTGAGAGAACTCCCTCAGATTGCGGTAGGCCGAGAGCATGTGGCGCGCTTTGGTGATGTTGAAGTCGTGGTCGGGCTCGAAGCACCAGGCGTTGAGACAGATGGCGAGATCGAAAGCCGAGACCTCGTTGCAGGCGAAGTAGAAGTCGATCAGGCCCGAGAGCCGGTCGTCGAGGAAGAAGACGTTGTCGGGGAAGAGGTCGGCGTGGATCACGCCCCAGGGCAGGCCCGAGGGCCAGGTGGCCTCGAGCTCCTCGAGCTCGTCGGCGAGCTCTTGGCCGAGCCCCGCCTGGACCTCGTCGGCGCGCCCGGCGCAGGCCTCGTAGAGCTTGCGCCAACCCGCCGGCGAGAGGGCGTTGGGGCGCTCCATCGCGAAGTCGGCGGCGGCCAGGTGCAGGCGCGCCATGGCCTCGCCGACCTGGGCGCAGTGCTTGGGGCTGGGCCGCCGCACCCAGACCCCCTTGAGGAAGCTCACGATCGCCGCCGGCCGCCCCGCGAGCTCCCTCAAGGCCTCGCCGTCGCGCCCCTTGATCGGCGTCGGGCAGGCGATGCCGCGCCGCGCCAGGTGGTCCATGAGGCCAAGGAAGAAGGGCAGGTCCTGGCGCCGCACCCGTTTCTCGTAAAGCGTGAGGATGTAGGTGCCGGCGTCGCTCTGGAGCAGGAAGTTCGAGTTCTCCACCCCCTCGGCGATGCCCTTGCAGGCGACCACGCCACCGATGTCGTACTCGGCGACGAAGGAGATCAGCTCGCGATCCGAGACCTCGGTATAGACCGCCATGTCGTTGGGTGCTCCGCCCGCGTCCCGCCGTTACCCCGCCGCCAGGCAGGTGCCGCGGGGGCTCAGGTGTGCCTGTGGCCGCGGGCGCGGACAGCCATCGACGGTCGGGGCGGTCATGGCAAATTCGTTCCCTTTCCGCGGACCGGACGGGCCCCGGGGGGTGGCCTCGTCCGCTTGTGCTGCCATCGGCGCTTGATTAAAGTCGGGGCCGCCCGGACACCCCGGCGCGACAGTATTACAGAGACCGAGTTCAGGAAAGGCTATGGCATGGCCGACGCGGTGATCGCGCAAAAGGGTCCCTACGAGGTCGAGGTCGTCGAGGGGAAGAGCTACTTTTGGTGCCGTTGCGGCCGCAGCCAGAAGCAGCCGTTCTGCGATGGCTCGCACAAGAGCACCGAGTTCACGCCGGTGAAGTTCGAGGCCGATAAATCGAGGACCGTGTTCTTTTGCGGCTGCAAGACGACCGGCCGACAGCCGCTCTGCGACGGCAGCCACAGTCGTCTTTGACCTGCCGCATGCCTGACCTTGGCTGCTCCGTCCGAGGCGCGCTCCTGATCCTGGCCACGGGCCTCGGCGCCGCCGCTTGCGGAGGTCAGGAGGGCGCCAAAGATACCCTCAAGGGCATCCTCGGGACCGAGGCCAAGAAAGCCACCTGTCCTTCGGCCGTGGTGGTCTCGGACGCCCGCCATCTCTACGATTTCGCGCCCGGCGGCAGCACCGCCGCCGACGTTCGCATCGCCGTCCGCATCACCATACCGGCGGCGCGCTGCACCATCGAGGACGGAATGGCGCTCGTCGACCTCGACCTTCCCATCGACGCGGCGCGCGGTCCGGCGCTGGGCGAGGGCCGGTTGGAGGTCGAGTTTCCCTACTTCGTCGCGGTCGCCGACCGCTTCGACAACATCCTCGCCAAGAAGGTGTTCACGGCCAAGGTCAAGCTCGGCGGCGATCAGCAGCGCAGCTCGACGGTCGAGAGGATCGAACAGGTGATCCCGCTGGGCTCGGCCCCGGATGGCAGCCACTTCGTGATCTACGTCGGCTTCCAACTGACCCGCGAGCAGATCGAGTTCAACCGCCGCAACCGCCTGTGATCCGCCGCCCGCGTTGACTCGGGGCGGGCAGCGGCTATCATGGTCGGGCTCGGGCTCGCGTATTGGGCTCGGGGAAGCCAAGCGAACCCTGCGGGAGAGCTCGGCGGGCCGCGAGGCCTGGCCGGCGCCGAAGGAGCAACCGCCTCGGAAACTCTCAGGCACCCGGACCGTGGGGGGATGGGACTCTGGAAAGCAGGCATCGCCCCGCCGCCGGCGGGACGGGGCCTCACCGAAGGGGAAAGCCCGCGCCGCGAGTGAAGGTCGGCGCTGGTCAATCTCTCAGGTCTGACGACAGAGGAGGCCGCCGCGGCAGGCGTTAGGTGCCGACGGTGGATGCCGCTTTGTTGGAGGATCTGGTGAGCAAGCAGGGCGACGCGCCCCTCGAACGCACTCCCCTCTTCGAGCTTCACCGCGAGCTCGGCGCCGAGATGGTGCCTTTCGCCGGCTACCAGCTACCGCTCAGGTACCCGGCCGGCATCCTCGCCGAGCACCGCCACACGCGCGCCGCGGCGAGCCTCTTCGAGGTCTCGCACATGGGGCAGGTGCGGCTCAATGGCGGTGACCCGGCGGCGGCCCTCGAGCGCTTGGTGCCGGGCGACATCCAGAGCCTGGCGCCGGGCGGGATGCGCTACACCCAGTTCACCAACGACGAGGGCGGCATCCTCGACGACCTGGTGGTCGGCCGCGGCGCCGACCATCTGTTGCTGGTCGTCAACGCCGATCGCCAGCGCGACGACATCGCCCACCTGCGGAGCGCGCTTGGCGCGCGCGCCGAGGTGGAGCCGCTAAGGGATCGCGCGCTCCTCGCCCTGCAGGGTCCGGCGGCGGCCGCGGTGCTGGCACGGCACGCGCCCGGCGCCGGCCGGCTCACCTTCATGAGCGCCGCCGCCATGGCGGTCGCGGGCATCGCTTGCCTGGTCAGCCGCTCGGGCTATACCGGCGAGGACGGCTTCGAGATCTCGCTGCCGGCGGCGCGGGCGCTCGAGCTGGCGCGGCGGCTGCTGGCCGAGCCCGAGGTGGCGCCGGCGGGGCTCGGCGCCCGCGACACGCTCAGGCTCGAGGCCGGCCTCTGCCTCTACGGCCACGACATCGATAGCTCGACCACGCCGGTCGAGGCCGGGCTCGCCTGGTCGATCGGCAAGCGCCGTCGCGCCGAAGGCGGCTTCCCCGGTGCGGCACGCATCCTCGAGCAGATCAGCTCGGGCGTCGCGCGCAGGCGGGTGGGCATCGAGCCCGAGGATCGGGCGCTGGCCCGCGAACACACGCCGGTGGTCGATCGCGACGGCGCCGGCATCGGCAGCGTGACCAGCGGCGGCTTCGCGCCGAGCCTCGGGCGCCCGGTGGCGATGGGCTACGTCGAGAGTGCGTTCGCCGACCCCGGGACGGCGCTGGGGCTGGTGGTCCGCGGCAAGGCGCTGGCGGCACGGGTGGCGCGGCTGCCCTTCGTGCCACGCCGCTACGTCAAGGGTAGAAGGGTAGGGTCGATTGGTCTGCAATCAAGAATGGGAGGAACGGTGTGATGTCTGATCCGAGGTTCAACGAGGATCACGACTGGATCGTGATCGAGGGCGACGTGGGTACCGTCGGCATCTCGAACTACGCCCAGGAGCAGCTCGGCGACATCGTCTACGTCGAGCTGCCCGAGGTCGGCAACATGGTGTCCAAGGGCGACGAGGTGGCGGTCGTCGAGTCGGTCAAGGCGGCGAGCGAGATCTACGCCCCGGTCACCGGCGAGGTGGTCGCCGCCAACAAGAAGCTGGCCGACGACCCGGGCCTGGTCAACAAGGACGCCACCGGCGCCGGCTGGTTCTTCAAGCTGCGCCTGAGCGATCCCGGCGAGCTCGACGAGCTGATGGACGAGGAGGCTTACGCCCAGTTCGTAGCGGAGCAAGACTGATGCGCTACCTGCCGCTCACCGCGGCCGACCGCAAGGAGATGCTGGCGGCGATCGGCGCGGCCACCATCGACGAGCTGTTCCGGGACGTGCCCGAGGCGGCGCGGCTCGAGGGGCTGCTCGACCTGCCGCCTCATCAGGGCGAGCTCGAGGTCGAGCGCGCCTTCAGGGCGCTGGCGGCGAAGAACCTGGCGGCCGGCTCGGTGCCGAGCTTCCTCGGCGCCGGCGCCTATCGCCACCACATCCCCGCCACCGTTGACCACCTGATCCAGCGCAGCGAGTTCCTCACCTCCTACACGCCCTACCAGCCCGAGGTGAGCCAGGGCACGCTGCAGGTCCTGTTCGAGTTCCAGACCCAGGTGGCGCTGATCACCGCCATGGAGGTCGCCAACGCCTCGATGTACGACGGCGCCAGCGCCTGCGCCGAGGCGGTGATGATGGCGAGCCGCCTGACGCGGCGGCGAAGGGTGTTGATCTCGGGCGGGCTGCACCCCCATTACCGCGAGGTGAGCCGCACCAACGCCCAGTTCAGCGACCGCGAGATCGTGCTGGGACCGCCCGGGCTCGGGGCGGACGAGGAGCTGGCGGCCCAGGTCGATGCCGAGACCGCGGCGCTGGTGGTGCAGAACCCGGACCTCTTCGGCGAGCTCCGCGACTTGGCGCCCCTTGCCGCGGCCTGTCACCAAGAGGGCGCGCTCCTGGTGGTGGTGGTCACCGAGCCGATCTCGCTCGGCGCCGTGACCCCGCCCGGCGAGATGGGCGCCGACATCGTCGCCGCCGAGGGCCAGGGCCTGGGCGTCGGGCTCAACTTCGGCGGCCCCCACCTCGGCCTCCTCGCCACGCGCCAGAAGTACGTGCGCCAGATGCCGGGCCGGCTCTGCGGCGAGACCGTCGACGAGGAGGGTCGGCGCGGCTACGTGCTGACGCTCTCGGCGCGCGAGCAGCACATCCGCCGCGAGAAGGCGACCAGCAACATCTGCACCAACTCAGGGCTCTGCGCGCTCGCCTTCTGCATCCACCTGGCGCTCTTGGGCGAGGCGGGCCTCCGCCGCCTGGCCGAGCTCAACCACGCCGCTGCGGTGGCGCTCGCCGAGAGGCTCGCGACCGTGCCCGGCGTCGAGCTCCTGAACGGCGCCTTCTTCAACGAGTTCACGCTGAGGCTCGCCAAACCGGCCGCTCCGGCGGTGGCGGCGCTGGCCGAGCGAGGCATCCTCGCCGGCGTGCCGCTGTCGCGCCTCTACCCCGACCAGCCGACGCTCCGCGAGCTGCTCCTGGTGGCGGTGACAGAGACCACGACCGAGGCCGACTCAGACGCCCTGGTCCAGGGGCTCGGGGAGGTGTTGTCATGAGCATCGAGGACCGGTCGAGAGCGACGGCGGCCGCGCCCGCGACCTTCAGCGGCCATCGCGGCCTCGATCACGAGGAGCCCTTGCTCTTCGAGAGCGGCGGCGCGGGACGCTCGGGCGTCGACCTGCCCGAGCCGGGCCGGCATGAGAGCCGCCTCGGCGGCCTCGAACGGCGCCAGGCGATCGGTCTGCCGGGTCTCAGCGAGCCCGAGGTGGTGCGCCACTTCGTGCGCTTGAGCCGCAAGAACTACGGCATCGATTCCGGCCTCTATCCGCTCGGCTCGTGCACCATGAAGCACAACCCGCGGCTCAACGAGAAGCTGGCCCGGCTTTCCGGCTTCGCCGACCTCCATCCGCTGCAACCGGAGGCCACCGTGCAAGGGGCGCTCGAGCTCATCGCCGAGTTGGCGCGCTGGCTGGTGACGCTCACCGGCATGCCGGGGGTGGCGATGTCGCCGGGCGCCGGCGCCCATGGCGAGCTCTGCGGGCTGATGACGATCCGCGCCGCGCTCGAGGACAGGGGTGGCGCGCGCCGGCGCGTGCTGGTGCCCGAGTCGGCGCACGGAACCAACCCGGCGACCGCGGTGCTCTGCGGCTATTCCGTCGAGACCATCCCCGGGGACGCGCGCGGCCGGGTCGACGCCCGGGCGCTCAAGGCGGCGCTCGATGAGGAGGTGGCGGCGATCATGCTGACCAACCCCAACACCTGCGGCCTGTTCGAGAACGATATCATCGAGATCGCCGAGGCGGTGCACGCGGCGGGCGCCTACTTCTATTGCGACGGCGCCAACTTCAATGCCCTGGTGGGCCGGGTGCGGCCGGGCGACCTGGGGGTCGACGCCATGCACATCAATTTGCACAAGACCTTCTCGACGCCCCACGGCGGCGGCGGCCCGGGGGCCGGCCCGGTGATGTTGGCCGAGGCGCTGATCCCTTACGCGCCGCTCCCCTACGTGGTGCGCGAGGACGGCGGCTTTCGCCTCGTCGAGCACGCCAGCGCGGCCCAGGGCGCCACCCCCTTCGGGCGCATGAAGGGGTTCCACGGCCAGATCGGCATGTTCGTGCGGGCGCTCGCCTACATGATGAGCCACGGCGCCGACGGCCTCAGGCAGGTGGCCGACGACGCCGTGCTCAGCGCCAACTACGTGCTGGCGCGGCTCGAGGACGTGATGAGCCCGGCCTACCCCGGTCCCTGCATGCACGAGGTGCTGTTCGACGACGCCTTCCTGAAAGCGACCGGCGTCACCACCCTCGACTTCGCCAAGGCGATGATCGACGAGGGCTACCACCCCATGACCATCTACTTCCCGCTGGTGGTGCACGGCGCGCTCTTGGTCGAGCCCACCGAGAGCGAGAGCAAGGAGAGCCTGGATCGCTTCATCGCCTCACTGAGGGCGCTGGCGCTCGCCGCCAAGGCGGGCGAGGTCGAGCGCTTCACCGGCGCGCCCCGGCTCGCGCCCCGCCGCCGCCTCGACGAGACCAGGGCCGCGCGCAAGCCGATCTTGCGCTGGCAGCCCCCGGTCAGCGACGCCGCCGAGTAGGGGCATAGTCCGGCGCCCCAATCAATCACGCGCGATCCGTCTGCTACCGCGAACAGGTCTCTGTCGAAGGTGTCTTCGAGGAGCAAGATTTAGTGCGGTTCCAGGTCAATTGGAACCGCTCTCAGGCCGCGCCGCCGTGGACCCTCGGGCCCGCCGGTCGTCCGGCGCGCCCGCGCAGGCGCGGGCCCTTGGGTCCGCTGCCGTGAGCGAAAAGAAGCTAGAGCGATTCCAGGCGACCTGGAATTGCTCTAGATAGAGATCTCGAACGAGTCCGATCTGAGGAATTTATGTTTTATCCTCCCCGCGCTTGCCCGTTCGATGCCCTTCATCTTCTTCTCGATTTTTCTCATATGCTTTAGGTTGTCCTGCTTCCCATGTGGATATCGGGATGATGAATTGAACCAGAAGGTACAGACGTTTGTTGCTTCTCGGTTACGACTTCGTGACCTGGGGCCGCCAATGCGGGCTTTCGCGAAAGAATCAATTACTCGAAGATCAGGATTTTCATGTGCGCCATTACCACAAAAGACGTAATGGTCAGCAGTCACGCGCCTGCAAAACTCCCGCGTCACGTTGTTCTCCGATCCGTGGTGCGGCACTTTAAGCACACTAAAATGTGCACCGGCGTCGGGCCTGATTTTTCCGACATGCTCAAGCCCGCTAATGATGTCATTGGAGTGACCATCGCCTGTTAGCAGAGCGGTTTTCTGGTTTTGCTCGACGAGCAGCATGAGCGAGGCCAGGTTCGGGAGAGTCACTTTGGACCGCTGGCCCAGCTCTGCTGCGAGCGTAAGGCGTAAGGCCAACATGTCCCTGATATCGGCGGCTTCGAGGATCTCTTCGTCTCGTCGGTGCTCTCGATGTATCCTTCGTAACTGCCGTGCGCCCGCTTCCGATTTCAACCACTGGTTCCATTTGCGACGCAGCTTGCTCAGGTCGCTCCCCGACGGCCCTAGCACGTGGATCTTCATCGTGCCGAGCCGCACGGATTCTTGCCCGTTGCGCCGCAAGATCAACTTGCGACCAAACTCCTTGTTAACGGGAATACCCAGCTGTCGAGGGCCCACGCGGCGTGTCAGTTCGACGGCGTCGGCCATGCTTGACGTCAGGTTCTGGAAGGTCTCCGGAAGTCTGGTCAGGTCGAACTCGTCGTCTGACGACTCGGCCAGGTCCCTCGCGTCAATCCCCGACAACACGTAGGTACTTGCCGCCAACATATCGCTTATCCGCCCGGCATTGCGGCCGACAAGCTCGTGGAAAACATTGTGCCAGATGCCACCAATCTCGGGCGGACGTCGCACCTTGGGCTTTGGCCAGTTGCGGTTGCCACCGGGGTCGGTCTGGTGGAAGTCGTAGACGCGCCAAGCGACCAGATCCTCCATCATCTGCAGGATGCCGAATACATGGTCGCGGTCGATATGCGACACATAGACCAAGTCGAGCTTTTCGCCGTTCATTCGCAGCTTGTCGAGGTTCGGAGCGACGTGCCGGGTGTAGGAGTCTCGCATGCCGCCGTCGACCAATATGCGCCTGCCCCCCGCGCTGAGCATCAGGCAGTCGCCCTTGTCCGATTGGAAGATGGTGAGTTTCATGGCCGAACCTCCCGTTGCGTGGCGACATTCTGCGCTTCGCGAATACAGGCCTCGATGTCGATTCGGCCGAATCCCGCGTCGTTGACCCAAGCGAAATCGTGGCCCGGCAGGGGCCGCGCGGTCCGCTTGATGATCCCGCCGATCTGAGCCGCCGTCATCCGCGGCTCCACGGCGAGCATTAGGCCAACTACCCCAGCGACATGGGGGCTGGCCATGCTCGTGCCCGTCATCGAGATCCAATGCTGGTTAGAGGGGCCGAAGCCGCGCGCGGCCACAACGTCGGTTCCGGGCGCGGCAACCTCAGGTTTGGCGCGGCCGTCGCGGGTGGGACCCTGGCTGCTGGTGATATTAATTTCTTCCGCCGCCTCATCCAGGTTTGCGACCGAGATGATCCGCTGTCCGCACGCAAGGGAACTCACGGATGAGTTGTCGACATTCGATTGGGGCGAAAAGAAAGAGGGAAAGCGCCAGATGTTGGTGGTTCCGATCCGTCGTGGATCGTCTCGTTCGATCCAGCCATGGAAGCGCCCGTCGCGAATCTCGCGACCGTGCAGCCGAACCATCCAGGTACCCGCGCGGACACCCGCCACCTGCCCGAAGTTGGTTGACAAAAAGGGACTGAGATAGATCGAGATGTAGTTGCTGCCGTTGGCAGGATGATAAAGCTCGTTGTAGACGCTGACAAAACTGAGGTCGCTAAGCTGATGGTTCTCTATGAACTCACCGGGTTCAACCGGGCCGATCCAGTCAAGACCCGGGGGGCGGATGGAGATGGCTAGGCGGTCTTGCGGTTCGTACCAGATCTCGAGTTCATTCTCTGAGACATCGGCAACGCCGTTACCGACGACATTCCAGAATATGTCGTGGTCGAGGCCACTAGCATGAATGCGGCCGCTTGAATGAATTCGGCCCATTACGAATCCAATATCGTCGGCGTGGGCCGGCGCTTCCTGGCCGGCATTGCCGGCCGCCACACAGATGCTCCGTCTCGGCACAGCAAGGGCATAGTCAATCCAACGGCTGACGGCGCTACTTGCGTCGTGAGCATGCCCGTTCGTCCCCAGGCTGATATTGACGGATATTGGCACGTCCAGATGGTCAGCCAAGCGAAACAGGTAATCCACGGCATGGGCGATGCGGGTGGAGTCGTAGAACGACAAGCGCCGGTCCACATCCTCCTCGGCTAGGTCGATCAGAACGCCGGCGATCATGGCCTGCGAGCAGATGCCTTTGTTGCCCGCCGCAATACTGGCGACGTGTGTGCCATGTGATTGGTCGGCCCTTTGCGATTGCGGCTCGAGATCAATGGCTGAGACCCCCGCACTGGCGGCTGCGACAAGAGCGGAGTTGAGATGATCGCCGGTGAACTCTGCCCCATAATCATAAGGAGCGATCATTCCCTGATCCGGGCTGGGGCGCGCGGATCCGCCCTGATCCCAGATCCGTACGAAGCGGGTCTGACCGGCGGAGTCCAGGAAGTCGACGTGGGTGAAGTCAAATCCCTGAACATCGATGATGCCGATCAGTACGTTCTGCCCATTCTTGTGCAAGCTCTTGAGCTGGGTAGCCGCCTCTGGCCGACGAGGGGCAGCGACGTGAGCTAGAGAGACCTCCGGAGTCGGCGCATTTATGACATCGCCGGCACTTACGTAGTTGACTCTCGAATCGGCCGCCAACTGGCCAACTTCAGACAACGGGAGTTGCGCGGTCGCCACGTTCCCAATTCGGCCGGTTTCTCCGACGATGGGCTTCGAGTCTTCGTTGCCCTCGTTAAGTTCGACGAACACGTTGACCAGAATGTCGCTAGAAACCTGCTTTAACTTCGGTGGAGCCTTGACCTTCACTGGAATCTTGGTCAAAGGCTTGGCCTCGTCGCCACGGGACCTTGGAATTCCGGCAATAACTGCCCGCGATTTCCCGGCCAGAGCTCCGCATTGTTCGGCGCGGAGGGCATTTACCGTCGTGTCGCCATTGACGATCATCCGAAGCTTGGGATGGATCTTACGGTTCTCGTCTGAATGAGACTTTGATCCGGAACTGGGCATGGCTGCCTCCCGTTCTCTTTGTCCAAAGCGCGAAGCGCGGATCCCATGATCGCTCTTGATCATCTTCATCGTCCCGGGCCCGCACACAGAGGCTCACTCTGGATTGAGGGACAGAAAAGTATAACCTTTCCTTGAGGGAGTTACCAATTTGAAATTTACACCCTGCGGAAATCCGGTGGCGGTTTTCCCGGAGGAAAGCGGCCGACGACGCGGTGCTCAGCGCCAACTACGTGCTGGCGCGGCTCGAGGACGTGATGAGCCCGGCCTACCCCGGTCCCTGCATGCACGAGGTGCTGTTCGACGACGCCTTCCTGAAAGCGACCGGCGTCACCACCCTCGACTTCGCCAAGGCGATGATCGACGAGGGCTACCACCCCATGACCATCTACTTCCCGCTGGTGGTGCACGGCGCGCTCTTGGTCGAGCCCACCGAGAGCGAGAGCAAGGAGAGCCTGGATCGCTTCATCGCCTCACTGAGGGCGCTGGCGCTCGCCGCCAAGGCGGGCGAGGTCGAGCGCTTCACCGGCGCGCCCCGGCTCGCGCCCCGCCGCCGCCTCGACGAGACCAGGGCCGCGCGCCAGCCGATCTTGCGCTGGCAGCCCGGTGAGCGACGCCGCGGAGTAAGGTTAGTTCAGCTTGTCGCCGAGCTCGGCGATGGCCTCGTCGATGAGGGCCTCGGCGCGGCTCTCATCGAGGTTCTCGGCCATCAGCCGGCGGGTCGCCGCCAGCGCCATGTCGACCGCCTGGTTGCGCACCTCCGCCAGCGCCTGGGCCTCGGCCTGGGAGATCTTGGCTTCCGCCAGCCGGGTGCGGCGCTCGAGCGCTGCCGCCAGGTCCTCCTCCGCCTGCTCGGCGATGCGCGCCGCTTCGCGCCTGGCGCGCTCGACGATCTCCTCGGCCTCCCTGACCGCGTCGCGCTGCTTGCGCTGATAGCTGGCGAGCAGGGCTTGCGCCTCCTCGCGCAGGCGCACCGCCTCCTCGAGCTCGGTCTTGATGCGCGCGGCCCGCTTATCCAAGCCCTCGGTAATGAACTGGTAGCCCCGCTTGGCGATCAACGCCACGAACAAGACGAAGGCGGCGGCGACCCAGAAGCTGGCGTCCATCACCCACTGCCCTCGGCCTCGACCGCTCGTGCCGCGGCCTCGGCCTCGATCTCGAGGCCGATCAGTTTGGCCGTCGCCGCCCGGGCGATGTCGCTGGCGGTGGCGCGCAGCTCGGCCATCGCCTCGCCCTTGGCCTCGGCGATGCGCGCCTCGGCCTCGGCGACCCGCGCCGCCAGGGCGCGGCCGTCCTCCGCGGCGCGCTCGGCGGCCTCGGCCGCGGCCCGCTCGCGGGCATGGGAAGCCACCGCGTGGGCTTCCTCGCGGGCTTCCGCCAGCGCCGATTCGTAAGCCGCCTCGGCGGCGCGCGCCTCCTCGCTGAGCTTCTCGGCCTGCTCGAGATCGTCGGCGATGCGATCCTGGCGTTCCTCGAGCACCCGGGCGATGCGCGGCAGCGCCACCCGCGCCATCAGCAGATAGAGCGCGACGAAGGTGATCGCGAGCCAGATCAGCTGGGGTGCGAAGGTGGTTGGATCCAGCTGGGGCATCTCGGGTCCCGTCTGTTGGGCTCGAACCGCAGCGGGCCGGGCCCGGGCCTAGAAGACGAACAGGATCAAGAGCGAGATCAAGAGGGCATAGAACGCCACCGCCTCGACCAACGCGAAGCCGATCCACATGAAGAGCTGGACGTCGGGGGCCGCCGCGGGGTTGCGGGCTACGGAGGAGATCATCGACGAGAAGACGTTGCCGATGCCGACCCCCACACCGCCGAGTCCGATCGCCGCCAATCCCGCGCCAATCAGCTTTGCAGCGTCTGCTTCCATCGCTTGGTTTCCTTCCGTTGTTGTTCGGCACTGGCCGTTGTTGTTCGTCACTGGAAGATCCGGAGAACACCGGATCGGGGCGCATTTCCCTCTAGTGCATGTGAAGCGCGTCGTTGAGGTAAACGCAGGTGAGGATCGTGAACACGTAGGCCTGGAGGAACGCGACCACGATCTCGAGGCCGGTCAGCGCTATGAGCAGGGCGAAGGGAATCACGCCGAAGAAGCCGAGCGCGACGACGAAGCTTGCGAACACCTTGAGCATGGTGTGGCCGGCCATCATGTTGGCGAAGAGCCGCAGCGACAGGCTCACGGGCCGCACCAGGTAGGACAGGATCTCGACCGGAACCAGCACCGGGGCGATGTACCAGGGCACCCCGTGGGGCAGGAAGAAGCCGAAAAAGCCAAGCCCGTGTTTGACGAAGCCGATGATCGTTACGCCGATGAAGACGACCAGCGCCATGGCGAAGGTGATGATGACGTGGCTGGTGACGGTGAAGCTGTAGGGAAGCAGTCCCAGGGCGTTGGAGAACAGGATGAACATGAACAGGCTGAAGACGAAGGGGAAGTAGCGTCGCCCCTCGGTGCCCACGTTGTCGCGCAACATCCCGGCGATGAACTCGTAGCTCAGTTCGGCCAGCGACTGCCAGCGTCCCGGCACCATCGCCCGGCCCTGCATGCTGGCGGTGAGAAACCCCGTGATCAGCACCACCGCGATGACCATGAAGGCCGACGACTTGGTGAAGGACACGTCGAGACCGGCGATCTCGACCGCAATCAGGCGGCCGATCTCGAACTGATGAAGGGGGTCACCGATTTCCAGCATCCGCTCGCCCAGGCTTCGCTAACTCTCTTCGCTTTCCCGCGATTCGTCTGTTCTCGTCCGAGCGGCCGGGGAACCTACCTGGCGGGAGGCGACACGGTAAACGTTCAATACCCCGGCGGCAAACCCGAAGGCCAGGAACACGATCATGAGCCACGGACGCGTGCCCAGCCAACCGTCGAAGAACCAGCCGATAGCTACCGCCACCGCGACCGCCGCCGCCATCTCGATGGCGAGGCGCAACCCCAGGCCCATGTTGCTCCCTGGCTGGGCCGGGTCGCGCTCCGGCCAGCGCGCCTTGCGGGCCTTCCTCAAGCGACTGTCGAGGTCCTCGAGCGATGGAGGGCTGCCGTCTTCGCTCATTACCTTATACCGGCGCCCCGCAGCCCAGGTTTGCCCCCGGCCCCCCGCAGAAGCGGGTGCACGATAGGGGCTCGTTCGGGGCCTGTCAAGGTCCGCGGGATCGCCTCTAAGTTATTGAAATAGAAGAGAATTTTGACAATAGCGAGGCTCAGCTTGCCTCCCTCAGGGCTTCCGCGCTGGCGAGGTCGACGGAGACCAATTGGGAGATCCCGAGCTCGCCCATGGTAACCCCGAAGAGCCGGTCCATGCGGGCCATGGTGATGGGGTTGTGGGTGACCAGGAGGAAACGGGTGGCGGTGGCGCGGGCGATCTCGTCGACCAGGTCGCAAAAACGCGAGACGTTGTTGTCGTCGAGGGGCGCGTCGACCTCGTCGAGGACGCAGATCGGCGCCGGGTTGGTGAGGAACATGGCGAACAGAAGCGCCAGCGCGCTCAACGCCTGTTCGCCGCCCGACATCAGCGACATCATCTGGAGCCGCTTGCCGGCGGGGCTCGCCATGATCTCCAGGCCGGCCTCGAGCGGGTCGTCGGACTCGGTGAGCGCGAGCTCGGCGTGGCCGCCCCCGAAAAGGCGCACGAAAAGCTCGCGGAAGTGCTCGTCGACCTTGCCGAAGGCGGCCAGCAGGCGCTCCCGACCCTCGCGGTTGAGCGCGCTGATGCCCTGGCGCAGCCGGGCGATCGCACCCTCGAGGTCGGCGCGCTCGGTGCGCAAGGTCTCGAGCTGCTCGCCCACTTCCAGGGCCTCCTGCTCGGCCAGCAGGTTCACCGGGCCCATGTTGTCGCGCTCGCGCTTGAGCCGCGCCAGCCGGGTCTCGGCCCACTCGAGGTCGGGCGGGTTGTCGGGATCCTTGAGCTCGGCCAGCTCCAAGGTCCGCTCGGGCTCGCAGTCGAGCGCCTCGCGGATGCGCGCCACCACCTCGGCCTCATGGGCGTCGGCCTGGCTCGCCGCGGCCTCGCGCCTGATGCCGTCCTCACGTCCCTCGGTCAACGCCTGCTGCGCCTCGCGGGTGGTCTTGTCGAGATCCGCGACCTCGCGCTCGGCGGCGGCCAACGCATCCGCCGCCCGGTCGCGCTCCTTTTCGGCGCTGCCGATCTGGGCGAAGAGGGCGGCGCGCTTCTCGGCGATTTGCCCCGGGCGGGTGGCAAGCGCGCCGAGCGCCGCCTCGACCTCGGCGTGGCGTTTCGACAGTTCCTCGAGCTGGCGCCCGGCGGCCTCGGCGCGGCGCCGCCACGAGCCCGCCTCGGCGACCACAGCCTCGAGCCTGGCCGCCCGAGCCGCCGCCTCGGCGCCCTGGCGATCGTGCACGCTTTGCGCTTGGCCCAAGCGGTCGCGCAGGCCGGAGACCGTCTCGCGGAGCTCGGCGAGGGCATGGCGGTCGGCGTCCTCTCCGGGCAGCGCCGCCACCGCCGCCGCGGCCTCGGCGCGCTGGCGCTCGGCATCTTGGAGCTCGGCGGTGAGGCGCTCCGCGGTCGCTTCGAGGGCGGCGCGCCGGCTCGCGGCGGCGGCCGCGCGCTGGATCGCCTCGGCCCGGGCCTCGCCGGTGGCGCGTAGCGAGTCGTCGGCTTGCGCCAGGGCGGCGCGCGCCGCCCTATCCTGTTCGACCGCGGCCAGGGCGGCTTGGTGGGCGGCGTCGAACTGGTCCCGGGCCTTGTTGGCGCGCTTCTCCGCCGGCCCCAGCGCTTGGCGCAGCTCGTCGAGCCGGTTGCGCTGGCCGAGACGGGTCGCGGTTGCGGTCGGCGCGCCGGCCGAGACCGTGTAGCCGTCCCAGCGCCACAGCGCCCCCGAACGGGTCACCAGGCGCTGTCCCTGCTTGAGCCCGAGCGCCAGCTTCGGCCCCTCGCCGTCGGCCACCACGCCGATCTGCGCGAGGCGTCGCGTAAGCGCCGCCGGCGCCGTGACGAAGCGGCTCAGGGCTTCGGCGCCCGAGGGCAGGGCCGGGGCCTCGTCGTCTTCCTCGAGCACCTTCCAGTGCACCGGTGCGGCTTCGTCGGCGGGAAACGAAAGGTCGTCGCCGAGCGCCGCGCCGAGGGCGCGCTCATAGCCGCCCTCGACCCGCACCGCGTCGATCAGGGGCGGCCACATGTCGTCCTCGTTGACCGCGAGGAGGGCGACCAGCGCGTCCCGTTCGGCGCGGAGCTTGGCCACCTCCTCCTCGGCGCCCTTGAGCCGCTCGCGCGCTTCGCCTTCCAGATCCTGGCCGCGCTCGCGCTCCTGCTCGGCTTCTCGAGCGGCCTCGCGGGCCGTCCCGGCGCGCCCCTTGGCCGCCGCAAGGGCCTCCTCATCGGCGCCGCTGTCGTCGCCGCCGCTCGCTCCCTCGAGCCCCTCGCGCTCCGCCGCCGCGGTCTGGGCACGCCCATATAGCTCGGCGATGCGCTCGCCGAGATCGCTGATCCGCTGGCCGAGGCTTTGACGCCGGGCGCCAGAGGCGGCGACCTTCTCGGTCAGTGCTTGAAGCTCGCCCTCGTGGTCGCCGAGCGCCGCGCGCGCCTTGTCGAGCCGCTCCCCGGCCGCGACACGGGCGGTCTCTTCGTCGCCTCGCGCTGCCTCGAGCCGGACCGTCTCCTCCTCGAGCCGTGCCAGCGCTCCCGCCGCGTCCGCCGCCAGCTCCTGCTCGCGGGCCGTGTCCTCGGCGATCTGATCGAGGCGTGCCTGCAATTGGCGTTGGTCGGCGCGCACCCGCTCTTCCTCGGCCTCGAGACCTTCGCGCGCCACCGCCAGGCGGTGGAGCCCTGCCGCCGACCTGGCCTCCTCGTCCCTGAGCCCCGGCAGCCGCGCGGCCGACGCGGCCTCGGCGCTCGACGCCCGGGCGGCCGCGGCGGTGAGCCGGGCGACCGCCGCCTCGGCCTCCTTGAGCCGCGCTTGGGCGGCTTGCGTCTCGGCCCTGGCCGCGGCCCAGCGGAGATGGAGCAGGGTCGCCTCGGTGCGCCGGATGTGGCCCGAGATATTGCGATAGCGCGAGGCCTGGCGGGCCTGGCGTTTGAGGCCCAGAAGCTGGGTCTCGAGGGCCGCCATCACGTCGTCGAGGCGCTCCAGGTTGACGTCCGCCGCGCGCAGACGGAGCTCGGCCTCGTGGCGCCGCGAGTGGAGGCCGGTGATGCCCGCGGCCTCTTCCAGGAGCGCGCGACGGTCGGTCGGCTTGGCGTTGATCAGGGCGTCGACCCGGCCCTGGCTCACCAGGGCCGTCGAACGGGCGCCGGTGGTGGCGTCGGCGAACAGCAGCTGGACGTCGCGGGCGCGCACCTCGCGGCCGTTGACGCGGTAGGCGGAGCCGCTGCCGCGCTCGATGCGGCGGATCACCTCCAGCACCTCGGCTTCGTTGAACTGGGCCGGCGCCCGCCGCTCGGCGTTGTCGAGCTGGAGCGAGACCTCGGCCAGGTTCCTCGGCGGGCGGTCGACGGTACCGGCGAAGATGACGTCGTCCATACCCTCGCCACGCATCCGCTTGGCCGAGGTCTCGCCCATGACCCAGCCCAGCGCCTCGACGATATTCGATTTGCCGCAGCCGTTGGGGCCCACCAAGCCGGTCAAACCAGGCTCGATGTGGAGCTCGGTGGCCTCGACGAAGGACTTGAAGCCCGAGAGGCGCAAACGGGTGAATTGCACCGGCGCGGTCCGTCGTTCGTCTTGGCCCTAGTCCTGGCCCACCAGGGGGTCGATGATGCGGGCGAGTTGATCGATGCTGAGCGCGCCCGGGTGCTTCTTGCCGTTGATGATGAAGGTGGGCGTCGATTGGACGTCGAACTTCTGGCTGCCGACAAGCCGCGTCGAGAGGATGCTGTCGCCCAGCGCCTTGTTGTTCATGCAGGCCTCGAAGTCCTTCCTTCCGATGCCGCCGACGCGGCCGAGCTTGGCCAGCGCCCCGATCGGGTCGGGCGAGAGCCGCCAGCGGTCTTGCTCGCGGAACAGCACCTCTATGAAGGCGAAGAAGCGCTTCTCGCCGGCGCAACGGGCCAGCATCGAGGCGCGCAGGGCCGCCCCGTCGAGGGGAAACTCGCGATAGATGAAGCGTACCTTGCCGGTCTCGATGTACTTGGACTTGAGGTCGGGGAAGCTCTCCTCATGGAAGTAGGCGCAGTGGGGACAGGTCATTGAGGCGTACTCGATCACCGTGACCGGCGCGTCCGGCGAACCGAGCGCCATGTCGCCGGTGGCGTAGGCTTCGGCCCAGGCCGCGGAAGAGCGCCAAGGGAAGGCCCCGGCGAAGGGTGCGACGCCGAGGGCGAAGGCAAGAAAATCCCTTCTCTTTAGTGTCACCGTATCCTCCTAACCACAAGATCTAGTATAGGCTGTCGATCGGCGGGGCTCAAGGACGCCGCCGCGCCGGCCCCAATCTCGGCCCCTGTCACGGCCCTCCCCCGAGCCCGGCCGCCGGCGCCAGCGCTCATCCCCTCCGCTCCGCGGCGGGCAGGCGGGCGGCGATGCGGCGGCCGAGATCGAGCAGCGCCGACTTGAGGCCCTGATCCGCGGTGCCGGCGACGCGCGCGCCGAGCGCCTCTTCCTCGGCCCGGCCCAGCGCCCGCCCGGGCCTGCGTACCTGGCGCCGCGCCGGCAACGGTCCCTGCTTCAGCGCCAGGCGGCCGACCGCCGCGTAGCCGAAGAAGGTGTTGATGCGCTCGATCACCAGCGGCTCGAGATGTTGGAGCTCGGTGGCGAAGCCGCCCGCCACGCGCACCTGCAGGGTCCCGCCGTCGCCGCGCCCGGGCGGGAAGCTGAGCTTCTCCGGGCAGCTCATGGTGGCGAGCTCGTCGCCGACGATCTCCGGCCAGCGGCTCAAGACCCCGGCGTGGGCGAAGCCGCGGCGGCGGAAGGTGGCGCGGGTCGCCTTCGAGAGCGCCGCCGCCAAGCGCCTTGGTCCCCTGGCCTGCGGCCTCGTCTGCATGCTCATCCCTCGCCCACAGAAGGTCCGATCGCGGCGCGTCCATGATATAGCTAATCGTCCCCTCGGGTGACAGGAAATGTCCAAGACGGCGAGGCGAGATCCGCGGCCTTCCGAGCTGCTGGCCTGGTACGACCGCCAGCGCCGAAAGCTGCCCTGGCGGGCCTCGCCGGGGACCCGCCCCGACCCCTACCGGGTGTGGCTCAGCGAGGTCATGTTGCAGCAGACCACCGCGGCCACGGTGGTTCCCTACTTCCACGACTTCGTCGGCCGCTGGCCCAGCCTCGGCGCGCTCAGCAAGGCGCCGCTCGAGGAGGTGCTCCATGCCTGGCAGGGGCTCGGCTACTACGCCCGCGCGCGCAACCTCGTGCGCTGCGCCCGAGAGCTCAGCGAGCGCCTGGGCGGGCGCTTTCCCGAGGACGAGGCGGAGCTTCGCGCGCTGCCCGGTATCGGGCCCTACACCGCGGCCGCCATCGCGGCCATCGCCTTCGAGCGCCGAGCGGTGGTGGTGGACGGCAACGTCGAGCGGGTGATGGCGCGCCTCTTTGGCGTCGCCGAGCCGCTGCCGGCGGCGAAGCCCCGGCTCAAGGAGCTGGCGGCGCGGCTCACGCCCGCGGAGCGCGCCGGCGACTACGCCCAGGCGGTGATGGAGCTCGGCGCCACGATCTGTCTGCCGCGCAAGCCCGCGTGCGGTCGCTGTCCCTGGGCCGCGGCCTGCGTCGCCCGCGCCCGGGGCCGGCCCGAGCGCCTGCCCAGGCGAGCCCCCAAGGCGGCGCGGCCGAGGCGCCACGGCGTCGCCTTCGTGGCGCTCAAACGCGCGCTTCCGGGAGCGGGCGAGCTGTTGGTGCGGCGGCGCCCCGAGCGCGGCTTGTTGGGCGGCATGACCGAGGTGCCCTCGACGCCGTGGCGGGCGCGGGCGTGGCACGCCGCCGAGGCCCGGGCGCTGGCCCCGCTCGCCGCCGACTGGCGCCTCGTCGAGGGCTCGGTGGGCCACACCTTCAGCCACTTTCACCTCGAGCTCATGGTGATGACGGGGTGGGCGGCGGAGGCTGAGGCCGCGCCCCCCGACGGCGCCCGCTGGCATCCCTTAGGGCGTTTGGAGGCGCTGGCGCTGCCGACCCTGATGAAGAAGGTGATCCGCCACGCCCGGGGCGCGGCGCCCGGGGAGGATTCGGGCGCAAGCTTCGGATAGAATGGCGCCCGCGCCCGTGCTCTAACACCGGGGATCGAGATCATGCCACCGGAGACAACGACCATGACCGTGAATGAGCACTGGCACGCCGTCGAGAGCCGCGATGCCGGTTTCGACGGCAGCTTCGTTTACGCCGTAAGCTCGACCGGCATCTACTGCCGGCCGTCGTGCCCGAGCCGCCGGCCGCGGCGCGAGAACGTCCACTTCTTCGCCGTGCCCGAGGCCGCCGAGCAGGCCGGCTACCGCGCCTGCCGCCGCTGCCGCCCCGGCGACGCCGAGGCCGGCGATCCCCACCTCGACATGGTGCGCCGGGTGTGCCGGTACATCGATGGCCAGGGCGCTGGCCAGGGTGCCGGCAATGGCGACGGCGGGCCGCCGACGCTGGCCGAGCTCTCGAGCCACGCCGGCCTCAGCCCCTACCATCTGCAGCGCACCTTCAAGCGCGTCATGGGCATCACCCCGCGCCAGTACGCCGACGCCCGCCGTTTGGGCCGGCTCAAGGCCGGTCTGCGCCGCGGCGAGCCGGTGACGGGGGCGCTCTACGAGGCCGGCTACGGCTCCTCGAGCCGGCTTTACGAGCGCGCGCCGACGCAGCTCGGCATGACCCCGGCGACCTACGCCAAGGGCGGACGCGGCGCCCGCATCCGCTACAGCGTCGTCGCCTCCTCGCTCGGCCGGCTCTTGGTCGGCGCCACCGAGCGCGGCGTCTGCGCGGTCTATCTCGGCGACGACGATGCCGAGCTCGAGGGCGAGCTCGCCCAGGAATACCCGGCCGCCGAGATCCGCCGCGACGACCGTGGCCTGGGGCGCTGGAGCGCGGCGCTGGTCGGCTACCTGGCGGGCGCCGAGCCGCGCCTCGACCTCCCGCTCGACGTGCGCGCCACCGCCTTCCAGTGGCGGGTCTGGGAGGAGCTCAAGCGCATCCCCCTGGGCGAGACCCGGAGCTACGGCGAGATCGCCGCCCGCCTCGGCAAACCCAAGGCCCAGCGCGCCGTGGGCCGGGCCTGCGCCACCAACCCGGTCTCGCTCATCGTGCCCTGCCACCGCGCGCTGCGCGAGGACGGCGGTCTCGGCGGTTATCGCTGGGGCCTCGAGCGCAAGGAGGCATTGCTCGCCAGCGAACGCGCCGCCGCGCGGCAGAAGCGGGCCGCCGCCGGGTGAGCCCGCCCAAGACCGGCGCGAACCTCGGCCCGGCACCGCGGGCGGATCGGCGGCGATAGCCGTTCGCGCGGTCGTCTGACGTCCAAATCACCTGCGGCGGGAGCGCAGCGCGTCGCGCGTTTCCCGCAACCATTGATCGAGATCATTGAGACAAATTGTCGCAGGACACCGTGTCACATTCTCGGGTCTTGATCATGGTTCTATTGTTGCGCTGGTCGAGCCGTCCGGTACCCACGGCTGACGCAAGAACCGGGCGGCGACCCCGGCACGTTGCAGATGATATCGCCGCTTCTCAAGCGCCTATTGCTGATCCTGCTGGTGATTACTGTCGCCAGCGGTCCACTCGTGCATGCCGCGATGCCGTCCGCGCCCCACGAGGGCGCGGCGGCCGCAGCTCGGGAAACCTCGCACCACGGTTCGCAAGAGGCATTTTGCACTAACTGCCCGCAGATCTGTCCCTGCGTTATGCCGTGCGGGCTGGCCCTGGCGACCCTCGCTACCGCCACGGCCCATGACGGCGTCGTCCCGGCGCTCGGCGAGCCCGACAGCGACGGCGTCTTGGTCGCAAGGCCCCAGATCGTTCGATGGGCCCGCGGCCCTCCCCACCATCCCTCTCAGTGCTAGCCCCGGCTGTCGTCGTTGACGCGTGGCGCCGCGTTTTGTCGCGCCACCGCAGCTAAGCGATCCCAGCCTCCAGCACGGTTCAGGGCGGCACCCACTCCCCGCGAGCGGGGTCCGTCGCGGTGCCAGGGCTAGCGTGGCAGCAATGTCTTTCACGGAGGGACTGGGTCATGTCAGAGCAAGAGAACGAAGGCCTCGCGGGCGAGAGCCCGAGAAGGCATTTCACCACGAGGTGGGGTTTCGTTGCCACGGTCGGGTTCGCCGTCATCAGCCTCTACTTCGTATGGGCGGCCTATGATGCCGCGCCGACCAGCTTCAGATTCCTGTCCGAAGCACAGGCGGTCGGCGCAAGCAAAGCGGTTCACGGCGGTCACGGCGGCGCTGCCGGCGGAATGACGCCGGCCGATTTCCGCCTCCGCACCGAAGCGTTCGTCGAAAAGTTCAGTCTGCCTGACGGCAGCGTCAAACCCAGGCGTCATATGGAGTCCGAGTCCGGGCGAAACGCCATGCCCGGTGACGTCGGTCATGGCGACGACGACCAAACGGCGCTTGCCCCTGCCCGTCACGGTGACGAGGCAATGGCCGACGAGCACCAAATGGGCCGTGTCCACACGCCGATCGGGCTATTGGAGCTGACCGCGGCCTACCGTGCTTACACGGTGGGCGAGATCTCGGCCCAGGCGTTCACCGAGGTTCAGCAACAGGCGATCGCGGGGGTCGCGGAGCTCTCGATGGGGACCACGGGCGACCGCCACCAGGCGGCCGAGTCGGAGCCCGTCGTAGTCCCACCGGCTCATGACGAAGCCGAAGCGGAGCATGGCGCGGCCGAAGCGGGGCACGACGAAGCCGAAGCGGAGCACGGCAGCACCTCACCGGGCCAAGACGACACCGGGCCGATCGACATCTATATGATGGCGATGCGCTACGCCTACGAGCCCGAGGTGCTTCGGCTCGAGGCGGACCTTCCCTACCGCTTCCGCATCATGTCGATGGACGCCATCCACGGCGCCTCCGTCAACGTCGGATTTGCCGGGCACATCATGCGTCGTCCGGCGCGGACCATGGCCGAGATGACCATGACCTTCACCGAGCCCGGCGAGTACCTGGTCTACTGCACCGTCTACTGCGGCCTCGGTCACGACATGATGAAGGGCAAGATCATCGTCGAGTGACGGCAGGGCAGGAGCAGAACGATGACTGAGAAAGCGATCAAGAATCCACTGGTCGAGGGCCTGAAGGCCCTTCCCCAGGGAGACAAGAGGCTGCTGTTGAGTTTCACCGCCCTGGCCATCGTCGCCCTGGCTTTGGGACTCGTCTACGGCGCGTTTTCGGCCTTCGACCGCGCTGGCTTTGTCGAGCTCGGGCCGGAGACGGCGTACACAATGCTGAGCCTGCATGGAACCACCATTTTCTTTTACTGGCTCTACTTCATGCAGGCGGCTTTCGTGCTCATCCTGGCCAGCGTCTACACCGATGGCAGCGAAGGCATCGCCTGGCGACCGCTGGCGTGGCTGGGCCTGATCCTGATGACCGCGGGGTTCGTGTTGAGCGAGATCGCGCCCAACCTGGGAGCGATCCTGCTCTACGACGGCAATCCGGAGCTGGTCGAGTTCGAGATGACCGAGGCGGGCTACTTCTATCTCGGCTACATCCTGCTCAGTGCCGGTCTCTTCGTGGTCGCCGCCTCGAGCCTGATGACGGCGCTGCGCCCCAAGCTCGCGGGCAAGATCGACACCTGGTCCTCGATTGCCTTCGCCTCCGTGGCCTGGGCCGGGTTGCTCATGGTCAGTGCCGTCGCCGGCGTCAACGCCTTTCTGCCCGCCATGCTGTGGGCGTTCGGGCTCGGGCCCGAGGTCTCCGGCTACACCATGAGCTGGCACGTCTTGTTCCACAACATGCACTACCTGCCGCTCATGGCCACGGTTGTGATCTGGTACGTGCTGGTCGAGGTCATCACCGGGGTCAAATCGATTTTCGGAGCGCGCGTCTCGAAATTCGTTTTCGCCATGTACCTGATCTTCGTGCCGCCCACCTCGCTCTACCACATGTTCCTCGAGCCCGGGTTGGCCGACGCCGTGCGGATGTCCGGGTCACTGCTCTCCTTGTTCATCGCCGTGCCGACGATTTTGGTGTTTTTGATCATCGTCGCCTCGCTCGAATCGCACGCCAGGGCCCAAGGTGCCCGCGGTCTGTTCGGGTGGGTGGGTATGCTCCCCTGGAGCAATCCGGCGATGGCGGCGATCGGGATGGCGGTGATCAATCTCGCCCTGGGCGGCGTGTTCTCCTTCGTGCTCATTCAGGAGAAGCTGGCGCTGTTGTTGAGCGATACCTTCTTCGTACCGGGCTACTTCCACTTCCTGACGTTGGGCACGGTCACGCTCACCTTCATTGCCGCCCTGATCTACGTGATCCCGGCGCTGGCGGGGGGCCGAATCTGGCGCCCATCGCTTCTCGCCAGGATGCCCTACGTCACCACCTTGGGGCTGCTGCTGTTCGGCAGCGCCGGTCTCGTGGCCGGATACAAGGGCGTCCCGCGGCGTCTCTTCGACCTCAGCTATGAAGGCGATGCTCCCTTCGTCTGGGGGACGGCGATGGGTGTCGTCGGTATCGGCGCCACGTTCATGACGGTCGCGCTGGCGGTGTACGTCTACGCCCTCGTGCGGAGTCTGGTCGGAGAGGTCGGCCGCGCGGGCCAAGGCATCGAGGATCTATCGAGCGTCTCCTGGGGCGGTGCGGCCATCGGTCGGCACGGCGCCTGGGTCGGACCGCTTTGCGTGTTCGTCTTGATCGGCGCCATGTACGCCTTCACCGCCGTGAGCTTCGAGATTCTGGAAAGCGTTCCCATCGTCGTGGGCGGCAGCGCCGCTGGCGGCCACTGAACCACAGTAAAGGAGAAAAGGTCATGAAGAGCTTCGACGCATTGCTCATCGGCAGCATCTTCGCGGTATGGGGCGTCCTGGCGACGCTCTACGCCACCATCCCGATGATCTACATGCCGCCCAGCATCCGGGTCTGGGGTCTGGGCGCCCTGATATTTCTGGCCATCGCCGTGGTCACCGTGATCGCGGAGCTGGCGGGACGGCGCGTGCGGGTCCGCGGCGGCGGGATGGACTAGCGCGAGCCCTTTTCGAGAGGGACGCGCACCGCTCAAGCGAGGCCGCGGGGCTGCCCGGACAGGGAAGCGCCGAGCAGTGATGCCGCGCGGCGCAACTCGGCCACAGTATGCTCTCCGCTCTCAGCGGTGCACTCGCCCGGCGGAGATGGCACGAGCACAGCAATTGGCACGAGTTCCGGATACGAATGGAGGGTTTGATAAGGAAACGTATCACCCAAATCAGTGACAAAAGAGAGGCTTTTCAGCGGATTAGAACTTGAGAAGGAGCCTGTGATGACCAGCAAACTACGACTGAAGGCGCTGACGATTGCGTCTATAACCGTAGCGGCTGTGCTTGGACCATTCGTCAATGGTCACGCTTTCGAGCAGAAGAGTATGGACGTGCTAAGGGCGTCGAGAGAATGCCCGGGTTGTGACCTGAAAGGAGCCGATCTCGCGCGCGCTGATCTCCGGAATGCCAATCTGAAAGGTGCCGATCTGAGTCGGGCCATCCTGAATTCGGCCAACTTGGGGTGGGCCGATCTTCATGGAGCGGACCTCAGTCGCGCCATGCTGAGCTCCGCGAACTTGAACGGGGCGGATCTGTCGAAGGCGAACCTCGCAGGGGCCATGCTCGGGGGTGCTGACCTGCGCGGGGCCATTTTGGAAAAGGCCAACATGCGTGGGGCGAAAATGCGAGGGGCCAAGTTGAGCGGGGCCGACCTGGAGAAAGCCGACTTGAGTGGCACGGACCTCAAGCGAGTCAACTTGAGCCGAGTGGACCTGCAGAAAGCCAACCTGAAGGGCGCCATACTCACGGGCTGCAAAATGAGTGGAGCGGACCTGAAAGAGGCTGACTTGAGCGAAGCCAACCTCGCGAAAGCCATCCTTGAATTTGCTGAATTGGAAAGGGCGATCCTGCGAGGAACAATAATGACCGACGTTAACTTGAGCCGCGCCAAGCTGAAAAGAGCTGATCTGAGCAACGCTCACTTGAACCGGTCGAATCTGGAATCAGCAAACCTGGAACGAGCGAATCTACAGCATGCCGTGTTACGTGACGCCAATCTGACGAAGTCCAATCTGGGAAGAGCAAACCTTGAAGGAGCCGACTTGAGGAACGCTGTCTTGAAGGACGCGAACCTCGCAAGGTCTATTCTCACCGCTACGGTGCTTGGAAATGCCGACCTGCGCGGCGCCAACCTCAAGCTGGCAAGGGGGTTGGTCCAGGATCAGCTCGACACAGCCTGCGGTGATCGCGATACGGTGCTGCCGGAGGGGTTGTCGATCAGGGAATGCGAGTAGATAGCTGCATTTCCCACATGCATCGGCCAGAGAATTCAAGAAATGACCCGAGTATTCCAGAGCAATTCCAGGTCGCCTGGAATCGCTCCAGATTCTTTTCGCTCACGGCAGCGGATCCAAGGGTCCGCGCCGGCGCGGCCTGAGAGCGGCTCCAATTGACCTGGAACCGTTCTAGAGGCTCGTTCGACTGGCTAGTTCGGTATTTCTGGCAGGTGCATACCTCGTTTTCCTGGGCGGATTTTCGTTGGCCTAGGATACCGGGAGCGTAGATTCGCCCACCGACACACTGACGATGCTACGGGAGGCGCAACGTGTTCAATCTGGCCAGGATTCTTTCAAGGACGCTCACTTCGTAGTGGCCGGATTTCACTAAGAGTACCCACTTCAATACGGCCGGTATGAGCTGCGTGACCTGTCACACCTTCCACGGCAAATGGGAGAACGCTTAACTCCGCATGAAGCCTGAAAAGTTGTGTATAAGTTGTCATTCCGAGAACGGCTATGCCATGCGGCCCAATGCCAAGATGTATGCGGGAAGCCCGATGGAGAAGGCTGGCGTCAAATGCGTCGATTGTCATATGGCGACGATCGGGTATCGCTCAAACAAGACCGCCAGTAAACCACACCCAAGGGATGTCTCCTCCCATACCTTCATGGTCGCGACACCGGCCTCGCAAAAATTCGCCGGTGTTCGCAGCGCGTGCATGGCGTGCCATCAGGAAGGCAATAAGGCCTTGCCGCACCTAAAGAAGTGGGTTGAAGTACCGGTTTTCAGCCTCGATGATCAACTTCGTATTGCTTGATCGCAGCATGGGTCTCCATAATTCCGAAAGAGCGGAGCAAATGCTTCAAGAGGCTCTTAAATTGGCCAATCGCGCGGCGAAGATGAAGTAACGCTCAGCGGCCGACCGCAAGCTTAACGGCGCAAAGTTAAGGGGCGGCGTCCGGGTCGCTCCTTTTTTCTAGAGAGAAGAACCGAAAATTCAGCGCCGGCTCGACGAGCCAACAAGAGGGCGGAGACGCATCGCTCCACGCCTTCAGGCGCGCCGATGAATTGTGTCCCGAGAACGGGGTGCGCCAATCTCAAGGTTCCCGGTACCGAAACAAGGCCGCCCCAAGGCGAGGCGTGCCCTTGGCGCCTGAGTTGACGGTTTGGCGGGGTTTCCCATCGCCAACTCAGTCAGCCAGGTAGAGGGAGGATCGTGACCTACCGTGCTGGTTAGTGTGGGAGTTGTGGCACGAACGTCCGTTGTGCTATCGCCGTCGGCAGCCGGGAGAAGCCATCTGGGCGATCTTGGCTAAGGGGATTCACGTAGAACATTAAGGGGACATCCTGATTGTCATTTCTGGCGCCATGTCTATCATTGATTGATGGGCGAATTGAGGAGAAGGACGCGCCGAGCAGTGATGCCGCGCGGCGGCAACTCGGCCACGGTATGCTCTTCGCTCTCGGCGGCCCACTGGCCCAGCGGAGATAGCATGAGCACGGCAATTGGCGCAAATGTCGGATGCGGATGGAGGGTTTGATAAGGAAACGTATCACCCAAATCAGTGACAAAGGAGGGGCTTTTCAGCAGATTGGAACTTGAGAAGGAACCTGTGATGACCAGAAAACTACGACTGAAGACGCTGACGATTGCGTCTATCGCCGTAGCGACTGTGCTTGTACCGTTCGTCAATGGCCACGCCTTCGATAAGAAGAGCGTGGACGTGCTAAGGGCGACGAGAGAATGCCCGAATTGCGACCTTAAAGGAGCCGATCTGGCGCGCGCCGATCTCCAGAACGCCAGCCTGAAAGGCGCCGATCTGAGTCGGGCCATCCTGAATTCGGCCAACTTGGCACGGGCCGATCTTCATGGCGCAAACCTCAGTCGCGCCATGCTGAGCTCCGCGAACTTGAACGGGGCGGATCTGTCGAAGGCGAACCTCGCAGGGGCCATGCTCGGGGGTGCTGATCTGCGCGGGGCCATATTGGAAAAGGCCAACATGCGTGGGGCGAAAATGCGAGGGGCCAAGTTGAGTGGGGCCGACCTGGAGAAAGCCGACTTGAGTGGCACGGATCTCAAGCGAGTCAACTTGAGCCGAGTGGACCTGCAGAAAGCCAACCTGGTGCGCGCCATACTCACGGGCTGCAAAATGAATGGAGCGGACCTGAAAGAGGCTGACTTGAGCGAAGCCAACCTCGCGAAAGCTACCCTTGAATTTGCTGAATTGGAAAGGGCGATCCTGCGAGGAGCAATAATGACCGGCGTTGACTTGCGCCGCGCCAAGCTGAAAAGAGCTGATCTGAGCAACGCTCAGCTGCAAGGTGCTCATCTGGAATCAGCAAACCTGGAACGAGCGAATCTACAGCAAGCCGTGTTACGTGACGCCAATCTGACGAAGTCCAATCTGGGGAGAGCAAACCTTGAAGGAGCCGACTTGAGGAACGCTGTCTTGAAGGACGCGAACCTCGCAAGGTCTATTCTCACCGCTACGGTGCTTGGAAATGCCGACCTGCGCGGCGCCAACCTCAAGCTGGCAAGGGGGTTGGTCCAGGATCAGCTCGACACAGCCTGCGGTGATCGCGATACGGTGCTGCCGGAAGGGTTGTCGATCAGGGAATGCGAGTAGTTAGGCTGGCGTGCTTTCTCAGAGCCTTGGGCCGTGACAACGGCGCCATCTCGAAGTAGCGCGCGCGATAGCTTCGAAAGCGGATCACGAATCCGATCTCGCTCATCGTGCCCTGCCACCGCGCGGTGCGGGAGGGCGGGGTCGGCGACGGCTAGCCGCCCACCCAGCTCACGACCGCGTCGATCCACAGGTCGCGGGGGGCGTAGAAAAGCCCGTGGCCGAGCCCGGTGCTGAAGGTGGTCTCGCGGCCGTCGACCCGGATGGCCCGCTCCAAGGCTTGCCGGCAGCTCCCGGCCTCGCGGTCGGCGCGGTCGTAGAGCGAGAGAATGTGCCCTTGGAGCGCGGCGGCGCGGCGCGCGATGAAGCGCTCGTAGCCGCGGCGAAACGAGCTCCCTTCGCGGCCACAGCCGGCCATGACCACGAAGTTGATGGTGGGCGCCCGCAGCAGGGTGGCGGCGGCGAGCGTTATCATGCCGCCCTTCGAATGGCCGGCGATGGTGATGTTCTCGGGCGCCACCCCGCGCGCGAGCAGGTGGCGAACCTGATCCGCGATCCCCTCGGCGTAGCGCGGGGCCACGGTTTCCCGGAGCCGGGCCGCGGCGATGACGACGAAACCTCGCGCGGCAAACGCCGCGGCGATGTCCTCGAAGCGGTACGGCCCATGTATGGGATGGGGTTGGCCGAGGCCGTGGCGCTCGATCCAGGCGCCGTGCAGGTAGAAGAGGTAGTTGCGCGCGGGATCCACCTCGACCGGCACCTGGCGGTGGACCTCGCCGGCAGCGCTCGCCGCGGCCGGCGCGAGGGCCACGGTCAGAGCCACGGTCAGAGCCACGGCCAGGGCCACGGCCAGGGCCACGAGGGCCGGGCGGGCGGCCCGCGCGATGCGCTTCATCCTCACCCTTGGCGGGCCCCGGGGCCCTCGCCCTAGCTCAGTTCGGCGCGGAGCTTCTCGCGCAACAGGTCGATCGACCTTAGCTCGCCGTCACCGACCTCGAAATACCAGAAGGTCCAGCCGTTGCAGGCCGGGGCGCCCTGGACCCAGGCGCCGACGTGGTGGATCGAGCCGGTCGCGTCGGCGCTGACCAGGGTGCCGTCGGCACGGACCTTGGCGCAATGACGCCGGCGCTGGTCGAAGAGCAGGTCGCCCGGCTTCAAGAGCCCGCGCTCGACTACGGTGCCGAACGGGATGCGCGGACGGTCGCGCCGCGACGGAGTGACCGCGAGATCCTCGGCCGCGCCTTGGCGGACGCGCCCAAGGCGGCGCTCGGCGAGCTTGACGTAGGCCTTCTCCTTCTCGATGCCGATGAAGGCACGCCCCAGCTTGAGCGCCACGGCGCCGCTGGTGCCGGTGCCGAAGAAAGGGTCGAGCACCACGTCGCCGACATTGGTGGCGGCGAGGATGATGCGGTGCAGGAGCGCCTCGGGCTTCTGGGTGGCGTGGGCCTTGCGCCCTTCCACCTTGATGCGCTCCCGTCCGCTGCAGATCGGCAGCAACCAGTCGCTGCGCATCTGCAGCTCGCCGTTGAGCGCCTTCATGGCCGCGTAATTAAAGGTGTAGCGCCGCTGCCGGCGGCTCTTGGTGCACCAGATCAAGGTCTCGTGGGCGTTGGTGAAGCGGCGGCCGCGGAAGTTCGGCATCGGGTTGGTCTTGCGCCAGATGACGTCGTTGAGGACCCAGTAGCCGAGGTCCTGCAAGGTCGCGCCGACGCGGTAGATGTTGTGGTAGCTGCCGATCACCCACAGCGTGCCGCTGTCCTTGAGCACCCGCCTCGCCGCCTCGAGCCAGCGGCGGGTGAAGTCGTCATAGGCGGCGAAGCCGTCGAAGCGGTCCCAGTCGTCGTCGACGCCGTCGACCCTCGAGTTGTTGGGGCGGTGGAGCTCCTGCTCGAGCTGCAGGTTGTAGGGCGGATCGGCGAACACCAGGTCCACCGACTTGGGCGCGAGCTCCGACATGCGCTCGACGCAGTCGCCCAAGAGGACGCGGTTGAGATGCGGTCCTTTGCCTCCATGCATAACCCCCGAGCATGAGTCAGCGAGTCCCCGAGGTCAATAACTTTGTGGATTCAATATCTTACGTATGGGCGCGAAGCTCGTGCGGTGGTGAGGGGTGACCCCTAGCCGATAGAGCGCGGCGCGGTGCTCGGGCGTGCCGTAGCCGGCGTTGCGTTCCCAGCCGAAGCCGGGGTGGGCCGCGGCCAGGCGCGCCATCAGCCGGTCGCGGGTGACCTTGGCGACGATCGAGGCCGCGGCGATCGAAAGCGAGCGGGAATCGCCCCCCACCACCGTCAGCGCCGGGCACGGCAGCTCCGGCGCCCGGTTGCCGTCGACCAGCGCCAGCGCCGGGACCAGGCCGAGGCGGGCCAGCGCACGGGCCATCGCGAGCATGGTGGCGCCGAGGATGTTGAGACGGTCGATCTCGGAGACGGAGGCGGCGCCAAGGCCGACCCGGGCGCAAGGCACCAGGGCCTCGAACAGGTACCGGCGGCGGGCCGGGCTGAGCTTCTTCGAATCGTCGAGGCCCTCGGGAATAGCCGCCGGATCGAGCACCACCGCCGCCGCCACCACCGGCCCCGCCCAGGGCCCGCGTCCGGCCTCGTCGATGCCGGCGGCCGGGCCCCGCGCCCGGGCCTCGAGGCTCAGGTCAGGCATCGGAGGTCGGGGCGGACGCGGAATGGCGGGTCTGGGCTCACTCGGGCGTCCGGTCGTCAACCCCACGCCGGCGCGGTCTCAAGCCGCGTCGCGAACCTCGAGCACCAGCCGTTTGCCGAGCGTCGCAAGAGCCCGCGTCAGGTGCTCGAGGCGCGATTTGTGATGGAGATCGAGCAGCCGGTCGACCTGTGGGCCGTGGTAATCGAGCCGCCGGGCGAGCGCCGCCTTGGTCACCCCTTGGGCGCGCATGGCCTCGTAAAGGGCGAGCTTCGCCGCAACCAGGGGCGCTACCTCGACAACCCGCTGGCCCTTCCTGGGCTTCGAGGGACGCGGGATCGCCCGGCGCTCGTCCATGAAATGGACGAACATTGCGGTCAGAGCGTCGCGGGCATGGAGCAGGGCGTCCGCCTCGTCTTCGCCAAACGTGGTGGCCGGCGGCAGGTCGGGAAACGTCACTAGCAGGGTGTCGTTATCATCGGGCGTCAAATCAACCGGGTAGCTGTACCTCATTCTAGTCCTAGATCCTTCTTGACCTTTGCCATAAGCCCTTTGCCGAGCTGCTTGCGGCCGCCGTGCACCGGCATTTGGCTTTCTCTGCCACCGCGAAATATAGTGATGTGGCCGCCGGATTTCTTGCCAAACGTGCAGCCCTGCTTGGCCAGCCATCTTCTGAACTGATTGCTATTCACGCCACGGCTTTATACAACAAAAATGTTGTGTTTTCAACATCGACGATAGCATGATCGTTGCAGGTATTGCGGCCGCTGCACGGGACCGCGATCAGGGATAAAGCGGAGCGAAGGGATGACCAAGGATAATGAGAACGGGGCGCCGGCACGGCTCGGCACAGAGGGCCGGATCGCCACCGAGCGGCGCGGCCATCTGTTGCTGATCGGCATCGACCGGCCGGCCAAGCTCAATGCCTTCACGCCCGAGATGATGGCCGCGCTCTCGGCCGCCTACTCGGAGCTCGACGACGATCCTGGCCTGAGATGCGGGGTGCTCTTCGCCCACGGCGGCAACTTCACCGCCGGCATCCAGCTCGACCGCTTCGTCGCCCGCATGGGCGCCGGCGAGGGTCTGTTGCCCGAGGGCACCGTCGATCCCTTCGGCCTGCGCCCGCCGTTGCGCGTCAAGCCGGTGGTGGTGGCGGTGTGCGGCTGGTGCCTGACGCTCGGCATCGAGCTCCTGCTCGGCGCCGACGTCACCGTGGCCGCGGCCGACACCCGCTTCCGCCAGCACGAGGTGGCGCGCGGCATCATGGCGGCGGCCGGCGCCACCATCCGCATGGTCGAGCGCGCCGGCTGGGGCAACGCCATGCGCTATCTCTTGACCGGCGACGAGTTCGGCGCCGACGAGGCCTTGCGTCTGGGCTTCGTGCAGGAGGTGACGGCGCCCGGCGAGGAGCTCGACCGGGCCCTCGAGATCGCCGCTACCATCGCCCGGCAGGCGCCGCTGGCCGTCGCCGCGACCCGCGCCTCGGCGCTCAAGGCACTGACCGATGGGCGCCAGGCGGCGGCCGCCGATTTCGGCCCCACCCAGCGCCGGCTCTTCGCCAGTGCCGACGCGGCCGAGGGCCTCCGCGCCTTTCTCGAGCGCCGCAAGGGCACTTTCGTTGGGAGGTAGGCCACGGTAGCCGGGCCAATGAAGCATTGTTCCACGACTTGGCCCCGCAGTGAAATACCGCTCCGGCCAGGAATCTCTGGTAGCCGTCGCTAGTTCAACCGCTCCGAAAAAACAACGTCGATTATACTATCTGTCGGTAACTCGTATACCCGCCCGGTAAAATCCTCTGTTATCTTTATGGTAATTTCTTGTTGCGCGCATATCTCAGGCCTCAATACACCCTCAACATTGGTCCAGTAAACCAGAATTCTCGGCTCCTGAGATGTCGGGTCTGCAATAGGTGTAATTTTCTTTATTTGCGGGCGCCCTGGGTTATCCTTTCGGTAAAGCGTGAGTCTCCCATCACAAAACTCGAAAATCCGATGATTTGAATCTATCTCACCCCGAATAAGTCTGGATTCTCCATCAGCTCTAGCTTCTACTATGTCTTGATACAAAGAAACCGCTTTCACAACATTTAGCATGCGCCCACCGGCCACTTCGCCCTTCCCCCAGAGTTCTTCGGAAATATCCGAAGCTGTGATAATGCGGTGTTTGATTTTACGCGGCGACGCGCCCAACCAAAAGGACTTGATCAATGCTGCAGTAAACGAGACCAACGGCGCTGCAAATGATGTGCCCGATTTCCTCTGGAAGCTGAAGCTACGTGACTCATCATTGTATTCAAACACGCGCTGACGACAACCTGGTGCCGCGATGTCAACGTATTCGCTTCCATAATTTGAAAAACCAGCTCTCGAGCCGTCTAAGTCCAGCGCAGCCACCGATATCAGATTGTACTTCCCATCATTATTGCTCCCGCCATACCGTGACGGATAGGTCTTTCTTTTCGAAAGTGACTGGCCGGCGTTTCCAGCAGCCACAACGAACAATATACTACTATCCTTATTCAGATATTTTTCAAGGCCGATAAATCGTGTTAGGCGCCCTACGCTAAGATTGAGAATGGCATTGTGAGTCTCGGCACTTGCCATTGCATTGTTGAAAGCCTCCGTCTTTACGCGATGGTAAGGGCAACTGTATGCAGCCGCATTTGAACGCCAGCATATCCTTTCTTTTTCTTCGATTATATTAATAGGCGCAATCTTAATATCCACTCCCATGACATCGAATGCCTGCAGAAAGCTCGCGCCCCCCAGGGCTACTGAAGCTACGTAGGTGCCGTGATGACGATACGGGTATTTGGATGAAGGACGAATGCTCGCGTAGGGATCGCTAGGACTATACCGATCGACCAGTATCAAGCGTCCGTTATGAAATGGTGTCCTCCCATGGGTATAGAGACCAGTATCCGGGATCACTATTGTCGTCCTATCTGGGGTCGACCGCCGCTCTTCTTGGAGGAACCTTTTGTTGACGGTGATAACTTTCGTTAACTCCATTGGGTCAAAGGCATAGTCAAGATTTGTTGAGGTCTGTGATGCCTGACAAGATTTAAACTCAACCAGCTGCGCATTAGTTAGAGGTGCATACAGAATGATTTCTTCTGGTCTCTCAATAAGTGCAGTTTCTCGGGTTTGTCCTCCTTCCATCAAGAGCCGAGCAAGGACATCTGAGACCGGCTCGAGAAACGCTGCGATATCGGGCCGAATTTGCAGAGATGACCAAACAGCCGGTGTTTTTGGTACTTGAACCACTTCTCCTTCGTGAATGATACCCGAGGATGTGAAGCCGGGATTCAAGTGCCCAAAGGCGTCCATAAAGGTGGTCGGAGCATCTGCCGCTGTAGCCACAATCCGTTTCACCATTGGCGATGGAGTCTCAAAATACATAAATCCTGCAGAGTCATTGGAAAAATAATCCCAAGGGCTGTCATCTTCTTCAACTATTCTCTCTGTGGCCGTATATTGTGGCAAACTCAAACACGCAGGGAGTTCTATAAATTGATCTCTTTCATACGCAAAATCCAAATTCAACAATTTTCCCAATTCTGTCGCCGATGACGTTCTCAATAAATTAATGAAGTTGTTATTGAGGCGACCGCATCGCGCTCTCAAAATATCCGAAAATCTCTGACCCTTCTTCACGTGTATGCGTTGGGGCTTGCCGATTCTTGCCACATATTCGACGACGTCTTTTGTTATCGCGGAGCTAACAACGAATAAGGTAACCATGTCACCGCGCGAACTTGTGGACGCTGTAAGACAAAAGGTAATTACTATTATGGTCAATCTATTCCCAAATCTCAGCATGCCGATACACTCCTCATTATGCCGGGGACATCACAATTGGTCTTATGATTTCTAGGGTGAAGGTAAATCGGGTCCTACATCGATCTGCACCCTGGAACACCGGTATCTATCCCGCATATCTTCGTGTTGTGTCGCCCGGCTAAGGAATCAGCCCAAGAAATAAAGCCAGACAAGCTAGTTGTCGAGAGCAAGGATCTTGTGGAGATGTTGCCGCGAGAGGCCACACCCATCAAAACCCGACGTGCCTTTGCCGGTGGATTTAAGAGTACGTACGCTCCACCGCCACTATCTCCATAACAGACAGCCGCACCACCGAGTGTTATCGTATAGTAGCTCGGTGGCGTGGGCAGGCTCTGGACGGCGGAATTGCCTTCATATAGAACGCCAAACCCGTTGTCCGTTCCGCCGATTGCATTGCATCCAAAACCAACAAGTTGGATAGTCTGCCCAAGCTTGAGCTCGGTTCCCTCCTTATCGATGTTCTCGAAATCTAACCCTGCAAGCTGGTCGTCAGTTATACAAAGTGCAAAGTCTGGAGATACCTTTTCGGACCATTTCGGATCAGTGTCCGACACGTTGTTGTGGTAATCAGGATGATGATAGCATGCAGCTGCCACCGTGCGTCCATTCAGTTCCACAATACCCTTAGCGTTATCGCCAATGCAATGAGCTGCTGTCAAGATTACCTTTGGGCCAATTGCAGTGCTCGTACAGCCGCCACCCTGAGGACTAATAAATACAAACGTTGCCGGCCAGTCCGATGGATCTGCAATCGTACCTCCTATGATTTGCGGCACGGCGGTATCGTCGAAATACTTTACCGCACGTTTCATTACAAAACTGGGGTCTTGACTGAGCGCCCCGGGGATATAGGCCGCGTATACCAGAAGACTCACACTCAGAAGCAGAAATTTCAAAAATGTACACATCTTGTGCTCCTTTGCTTCCCGATCTAAAGTCGACGTTACCCAGTTGTTTCCACCGTGGTCACTATGAAGTGAGAAGAAGCTGCGAGTGATGGCCATAGTGATTGGCTCGCGCCCCAGGAGGGATTTTCTGCCGCGTCGTCAAGCCTCTCGACCTGTCCGGTAATCCGGAAATGATGATGCCACAGCCGCGGTCCGGGAATTGGGCGCGCGGTTGACCCTGTAGCAGGCGTGAAACAAGACGTGATAAACGATGCGCAATTTGGTCTCTGGCTATCGAACAAAGCCCGGGAACCAGGTCGGTCAAATGCCAATCGATCCTGATTGCGTCGCGGAGGGTTCTGATCCACACCTTCCCTCTATGGTCCAATCCTGATTGCAATGCCTCGCCAGTGTTTGACGGGCGGCTCGCGGTTACCAGAAGGAGCGAAAAGCGGCCAGGGTCAGTGATGTCCTGGCGTCCGGCTAGAGAACCAATGACCGAGTGCCGAAACGGACGCCAGTTCGTATACCTACAGTCTCTCGTGTGCCACACCCCCAAAAGCATCGATTGGGACATGTCGGTCAATCCGAGCGTCTCGTCTGGGTCACAACAGCCACCAGGCTGGCATCCGCGGTGACTTCTATGCTCAGAGACTCACCATAAGGTGCCGATCAAAATCGGTCTGGATAGGCGACCTAACTCAATTGAGCCTCCAGGTATCCCCTTGCCTCGCTCGCAACACGGCTGCAAGATGTTGATTCTTAAGCCGAATTTGTACAAAATGGGAGTGAGGCCGCAATCACCATAAAGTACCTAGAAGATACTTTCCCGCATTTAGATCGAAGAACGCATACTATACCTCTCTGGGTGCCTAATCAACCGTAGTTCTTGCTTTTCCCAGCTTGGTTTTCCACCAACGCCGACACGTTTTCGCCCGACCAAGATTTGTCGAAGTCATTGATGTGTACCGACTATTGGTTGCGATAATCCGTTCTCGCGTTGGCCGGCGGCGCTTGTGAAAAGCGCGCGGCACCCCATCAGGGGGCTCCGGCGCGCCGCGAATTTGTTCGTCTGGTGGGGTTTGGATACCTAGTTGCACCGTTCCTGCATGCCCCTGAGATGGGTGCAACAGGCCGTGATCGCGAGTTGGGAGATGGCGCGGGTTGCGACCTCGAGCGGGCGCCACCCTAGAACAACGCGAGCTGGTCCTCCGCCGCCTGAGGGGCGCGGAAGCGGCGGCTCTCGAGCCGCGCCGGATCCCGGTTGAGGCCGAAGCGCCGGCACCCCAGGTCGAAGCGCCGCTTGATCAGCTCGGCGTAGCGCCCGGTCCCGGTCATGCGCTCATGGAAGGTGGCGTCATAGTCGCGGCCGCCCCGCATCTCGCGCACCAGGCGCATGATGCGCGCCGCGCGGTGGGGCGCGTGCTGATCGAGCCACTCGCGGAACAGATGCTTTATCTCGTGGGGCAGGCGCAACAGGATGTAGCCCGCCTCCCGCGCCCCGGCCTCGGCCGCGGCCTCGAGGATGGCCTCGATCTCGGGATCGTTGAGGGCCGGGATCAGCGGCGCCACCATGACCCCGGTGGGGATCCCGGCCCGGCTCAAGGCGCGCATCGCCTCGAGCCGCCGCTTGGGCCTTGGTGCCCGGGGCTCCATGCGGCGCGCCAGTCGTCCGTCGAGGGTGGTGACCGAGAGCGCCACCTTGACCAGCCCCTGGGCCGCCATCGGCGCGAGCACGTCGATGTCGCGGGTCACCAGGTCCGACTTGGTGACGATGGTCGCGGGATGGCCGTGGGCGGCGAGCACCTGCAGCACCCCCCGGGTCACCCGCCACTCCCGCTCGATCGGCTGGTAGGGGTCGGTGTTGGTGCCGAGCGCGATCGGGGCCGGCCGATAACCGGGCCGGGCGAGCTCGGCCTCGAGGAGCCGCGCGGCGTCGGCCTTGACGAACAGGCGGCTCTCGAAGTCGAGCCCCGGCGAGAGCCCCAGATAAGCGTGGCTGGGCCGGGCGAAGCAGTAGATGCAGCCGTGCTCGCAGCCCCGGTAGGGGTTGATCGAGCGATCGAAGCCGAGGTCGGGCGAGTCGTTGTGGGCGATGACGCTGCGGCTCGCGTCGAGGCTCACCGTGGTGCGCAGCCGCGGCGCTTCCGGCTCCGGCCGCTCCCAGCCGTCGTCGATGAGTTCCCGGCTCAGGCGCTCGAAACGCCCGCTGGCGTTGGAGAGCGCGCCGCGCCCGTGTTGCGCCGCCGGCTCGGCCAGATTTGCCGCGAGATCGACCATGGGGCGAAGCTAGCAGAACGAAGCGAACAAAACAAGAACATTTGATCATGCGCGGGACCCGAGAAGCAGCCGCTGCTCCGCGGCCCCGGCGATCTGCTCTATGATCGGGGAATGTTCAAGCGATCGGGTGGTGTCGGGCGGTGGCCCAGGTGAGCGTGGTGATCCCGGCCTATCAGGCGGCGGGCGAGCTTCGCCGCGCGCTCGCGGCGCTCGCGGCGGCGCGCCGCGCGGGCCTCGTCGCCGAGGTGGTGGTGGCCGACGGCGGCTCGAGCGACGCAACCCCGAGCGTCGCCGCGGGCGGCGGCGCGCGGCTGGTCGTGGCGGCGCGGGGGCGGGGTTCCCAGCTCGCGGCCGGCGCCGAGGCGGCCAGCAGCCCGTGGTTGTTGTTCCTCCACGCCGATACCGCGCTCGAGGCGGGCTGGGAGGCGGCCGCGCGGAGCTTCATGGCCGCGGCCGGGAGCGCGCAGCGCGCCGCCGTCTTTCGCTTCGTCGTCGTCGACGAGGACGTGGCGGCGCGCCGCCTCGAGGCGCTGGTGGCCTGGCGCTGCCGGGTGCTGGGGCTTCCTTATGGCGACCAGGGCCTCCTGATCCATCGCGATCTCTACAAGCGTGTCGGCGGCTTCCGGCCGCTGCCGCTGATGGAGGACGTGGACATCGTGCGCCGCATCGGCGCCAGGCGACTGGTCGTGCTCGAGGCCGCCGCCCTCACCTCGGCCGCGCGCTACCGCCGCGCCGGCTACCTGCGCCGCAGCCTCCGCAACCTGGCCTGCCTGGGGCTTTACTTCATCGGCGTGCCGCCACGGCTGCTGGTGCGGCTCTACGGCTGAGCCCGGCGATGGGCCTGGTCAACCACCTGGTGGTGATGGTGAAGGCGCCGCGCCTCGGCGCCGTCAAGAGCCGGCTGGCGCGCGAGATCGGCGCGGTGGCGGCGCGGCGCTTCTACCGCGCCACCTCGACCACGGTGCTGGCGCGCCTGGGGCATGACCCGCGTTGGCGCTGCTGGCTCGCCGTCACGCCCGACCGCTTCGCCGCGGCGAGCGCCTTCTGGCCCAGGCGTCTGCCCCGCCTGCCCCAGGGCCCGGGCGACCTCGGCCAGCGCATGGCCCGGCCGCTCAAGATCCTGCCGCCGGGGCCGGTGGTCATCGTCGGCAGCGACATCCCGGGCCTGGGCGCCGGCCACGTCGCTCGGGCCTTCGCCGCGCTCGGCCGCCACGACCTGGTGTTCGGCCCCGCCGAGGACGGCGGCTACTGGCTGGTGGGGGCGCGGCGCCGCCCGCCGCCGCCCGCCGACCTCTTTCGCGCCGTGCGCTGGTCGAGCGTCCACGCCCTCGAGGACACCCTGGCCAACCTGGGGCCGCGCTTCTCGGTGGCCTTCGTCGAGCGCTTGAGCGACGTCGACAACGCCGCCGACTACGCCCGCTGGCGCCTGATCGGGGCCGGGCGCGGTCAGGCGGCGCTGGGCAGGAGCCCGGGCGGCAGGTAGCTCAGGAAGTGGCCGCTCCGCACCAGCTCCTTGATGGCCTCGATCTCGGGCGCCATGAAGCGGTCCTCGGTGAAGCGGGGGACGCGCGCCGCGAGCGCCTCGAGCGCCGCCTCGAGCTCCGGGCTGGTGGTGAGCGGGCGGTGGAAGCCGAACCCCTGGGCCGCGGCCATGAGCTCGATCCCGACCACGGTGGCGGCGTTCTCGGCCATCTCCGAAAGCCGGCGCGAGGCGTAGGTGGCCATGCTGACGTAGTCCTCGAAGTTGGCCACGGTGGGGATGCTGTCGGCGCTGCCGGGATGGGCCAGGGCCTTGGTCTCGCTGGCCAGGGCCGCGGCCGCGATCTGCGCCGCCATGAAGCCCGAGTTGAGGCCGCTGCCCTCCACCAGGAAGGGCGGCAGGCCGCTCATGTTGGCGTCGGTCAGGAGGGCGACGCGACGCTCGGCGAGCCCGCTCACCTGGGCGATCACCAGCGCCAGCAGGTCCGCCGCCATGGCCACCGGGGCGCCGTGGAAGTTGCCGCCATAGAGGATCTCGCCGCCCTCGGCGAAGACCAGCGGGTTGTCGCCCACCGCGTTGGCCTCGCGGAGCAGCACCTCGGCGGCGAAGCGCAGGCTGTCGAGGCAGGCGCCCATGACCTGGGGCTGGCAGCGCAGGCTGTAGGGGTCCTGCAGGCGGCCCTTCTCGCCGGCGCGGACGCGCAACTCGCTTCCCGCCAGGAGCCGGCGCAAGACCGCGGCGACCTCGATCTCGCCCGCTTGACCGCGGATCTCGTGAATCGGGGCGGCGAAGGCGATCTCGCTGCCCAGCGCCGCCTCGACGCTGAGCGCGCCGGCGACCAGGGCGGCGGCGAACACCGCCTCGAGCGCGAACAGGCCGTCGAGCGCCAGCGCCGTCGAGACCTCGGTGCCGTTGAGCATCGAAAGCCCCTCCTTGGGCGCCAGCTCCACGGGCTCGAGGCCGGCGCGGGCCAGCGCCTCGGCGGCCGGCGCCACTTCGCCGTCGACGCGCATCTCGCCGACCCCGATGAGCGCCGCCGCGAGGTGGGCGAGGGGCGCCAGATCGCCCGAGGCGCCGACCGAGCCCTTGCCCGGAATGCAAGGCTGGAGGCCGGCGTTGTAGAGCTCGAGCAGGGCCTCCACGAGGCGCGGGCGGACCCCCGAATGGGCCCGCGCCAGGGCGTTGGCCTTGAGCACCACGATGCGCCGCACCACGCGGTCGGGCAGCAACGGGCCGCTTCCCACCGCGTTCGACAACACCAGCCGGCGCTGCAGCTCGCGCATCTGGTCCTCGGGGATCAGGGTGTCGGCGAGGCTGCCGAAGCCGGTGTTGACGCCGTAGATGCGCCGTTCCTCGGCGATCGCCCGGGTGATGGCGTCGTGGGCCGCCGCGATCGCCGCGCCGCAGCCCTCGTCGAGGACCACGGCGAGTCCGGGATCGTCGAGTCGGCGCAGGTCGCCGAGCGTCAACTCGCCCGGGCGCAAGATGAACGGATCGGTCATGGAAACGCTCCCGATCTCGGGGGGAAGTGAGTCGCCGCGGGCGCCGGGCCCTCGCCGCTTCGCGGTCCGGCTCAGGCGATCTTCTGGGGCCGGTGCTCCAACAGCCGGGGCATCAGCTCGACGAAGTTGCAGGGCTGGTGGCGGTAATCGAGCTGGGAAAGGAGGATACCGTCCCAGGCGTCCTTGCAGGCGCCGGGCGAGCCTGGCAGGGCGAAGAGATAGGTGCCGCGGGCGACCCCGGCGGTGGCCCGTGACTGGATCGTCGAGGTGCCGATCTTCTCGAAGCTGAGCATGCGGAAGAGCTCGCCGAAGCCGGCGATCTCCTTCTCGCAGACCTCCTTGAAGGCCTCGGGCGTGACGTCCCGCCCGGTCAGCCCGGTGCCGCCGGTGGCGATGATCACGTCGATCCGATCGTCGTCGATCCAGGTGCGCAAGCGAGCGACGATGCCGGCCGTGTCGTCGCGCACGATGGCCCGATCGGCGAGGCGGTGGCCCGCCGCGGTCAGGCGATCCACCAGCACCTGGCCGGAGGTGTCGTCCTTGCGCTCCCGGGTGTCCGAGACCGTGAGAACGGCGATGTTGACGGGCAGGAAGGACCGCTCGTTGTCAGCGACTGTCATTGCGAGCTACCGTGATGTGCCTGCGGTCGAGGGTCACGTAGTAAGGCCAATTGCCGCTCGCGACGGCGTCGAGCGAGGGTGAATCCTGTCGCAAGCGGTGGCGATAGATCCAGAAGTTAGTGATCACGCGCTCGATGAACAAGCGGGTCTCGCGCACCGGCACGCTTTCCATGAACAACAACGGGTCGTCGCCGTGCCTGACGGTCTTGAGCCAGCTCTTGAGCTTGCCGGGGCCGGCGTTATAGGCCGCGGCAAGCAGCAACAGGTTGCCGCGAACGGTCTTGGAATCGATCAGCTTGATGAGGTAGCTCTGGCCCAGTTCGAGGTTGAACTCGGGCGAGAACAGCTTTTGCCTGTTGCGGCCCGCCAGCGAGCGGTCGCCGGCCACCTCGCTCGCGGTTCGCGGCATCAACTGCATCAGACCGTGCGCCCCCTTGCGGCTCCGGGCGCGGCTGCTGAAGCGCGATTCCTGGCGCATGAAGGCGTGGAGCAGGGCACGATCGAGCTTGAGGCCGGTCTCGGGCCGCCACGGCGAAAGCGGATAGTTGACGCTGTCGAAATAGGGGCTTCTTGCGTCGACCAGGGTGCTGCCGAGGCGCATCTCGATCGCCGCCATGCCGAGGCGGCTGGCCAACGCCAGGAGCGTCCGGGCGAGGGGCTCATCAGCGCCGCGGCGGACGAGATCGATCTCCTGCTGGGCGAGATCGTGGCGGCCGACCTCGGCCAGCGCCAACGCCCGCCGCACCGCCGGGTCGGCCATCAGCCGCGTTAGCTCGTCGCTCCCGAGCGGCAGCGGCTGCCAGGCGAAGGGGGTATCCGAGGCCAGCACGCGACCCGCCAACAGGCCGTAAAAGGTGCGGGGGTGGGCGGCCGCGATCTCGAGCAGGCGATCACGCTCGCCCCGGGCACCGTGCTCGGCGCTCGCCCGCGCCGCCCAATAGGCGCCAGCGGCCACGTTCCAGGCCGAGGCCGTGGTGGAATGGGCCAGGGCCTCGAAGTGAGGGCCGGCGCGCTCGGTCTCGCCGAGGCGCCAGGCGGCGAGGCCGGCGGTCCAATCGGCGAGCGGCACTTGCGCCCGCGAGCGCGTCGCGACTTGTGCCAGCTTCAGCGCCTTGGCGTCCTGGCCCGTGTAATAGAGCGCTGCCGCCACCTTGGATCGCCCGACGTCGAGCTCGCGCTCACCGAGCACCCGGCGAACCTGCTTGTGGCGGAGCAGGTTCTCGGCCGCCGCGATCCTGCCCCGCGCCAAGTATCGCTCCAGCTTCCGCGCCAGGCGACGCGCCATCCTGGCCTGCGCCTTGGTGCGTTTCTTGACCGACGAGGGGGTCTTGGCGGTGGCCTCCGCGCTCGGCCCCGGCATCGCCTCCGCGGATCGCGGTTGCCTGACGGCGGGCCTTTTCGGCCGCTTCCAGCCGCTCGGGCGGCGCTTGAGGGCCAGGCGATAGACCCGGTCCGCGCCCGGGTGATCGGCGTAGACCTCGAGCCAGGCGTAGAGCTCGGGGTACTTGGAGCGGTAGCCGGTGGGATGCATGTAGCGCTCGAAGCGCACGTGCCCCATCAACAGCCGATCGTCGAGCCCCTGGGCCTCGCGCTCGGCGGCGCGCCAGTCCTGGTCTCGCTGATAGGCGAAGATTCTCTGGAAGCGGGCGATGTCGCTGGCGCCGAGCACCCGCGGCAGCTCGGCGACGGTGGCGAGCGAGGCGGTGGCGAGCGAGGCGTTGGCCGGCGCCAGGGGAACGGTCTCGAAGCTGTCTGGGCCGCGCAACCCGTCGCCCACCAGGGCCGCGGTCTCGAGCTCGGCGGCCGCCAGCCTGGTGGCGGTGGTCGGCGAGGCGAGCGCCCAGGCAGCCACCAATGCGCCCGCCAGCAGCGGCGGGCACAGGGTAAAACGGGAATGCGCGCCACTCGGCGCGGTCCGATCAGCGCTCATACAATTATTAATAACTTGTTAACGCGTAGATGGCAATTAAAAAGAACTCGCGAAAGATAAGAATTCGCTAAGACTTTATTAAAATTCCCAACAAATAACAAAACAATATGGTTAACTTAGCTTGGTTTTTATCTCCAGCAGATCATGCCAGGAGTCTCGCTTTAGGGCCGGCTGGCGCAAAAGGAAGGCCGGGTGATAGGTCGGGAGCGCCGGGATCTCGACGCCCGGCCGCCGATAGAAGCACCAGCGCCCGCGCAGCTTGGTGATGCCTTGCGAGGTGCCGAGCAGCGTGCTTGCCGCGGTGCCCCCCACCGGCACCAGGATTTGCGGCGCCACCAGCTCGATCTGACGCTCGATGAAGGGCAGTGAGGCGGTGATCTCGGCGGTGGTCGGCTTGCGGTTGCCGGGCGGCCGCCAGTGCAGCATGTTGGTGATGTAGACGTGGCGGCGGTCGAGGCCGATGGCGGCCAGCATGCGGTCGAGGAGCTGGCCCGAGACGCCGACGAAGGGCAGCCCCTGGCGATCCTCGTCGGCGCCCGGCGCCTCGCCGACGATCATCACCTGGGCCTCCGGGTTGCCGTCGCCGAAGACCAGGTTGGTGGCGGTTTCCCTGAGCGCCAGGCCCTCGAAGTTCCGCACCACCTCGGCCAGCTCGTCGAGCGTGCCGCAGGCGGCGGCGAGCTCGCCGGCGCTCTGCGCCGCCGAATGCGGCGAGGCCATTGCCAAGAGGTCGCCGGCGGGTCGGCGCGGCGCCGCTCTGGCCGCGGGGGGCTGCGCCGCGGCTCGTGATGGCGAGGGTTCAGGCGAGGCCCTCCTCGCCTCCGCCGGGGCCGCCGCCGGCGTCTCGCGGTAGCGGTCGCGCGGGGCCTCGCCGATGGCCTCGTCGGCGCCGGCCTCGAGGTACCATTCGAGGAGCTCGCGCAACCCGGGTGTTGCCGCCATGGCGCCACAGTATCATGGCCAAACGGCGGCTCGCCAGCGCTGCCGTATCATTCCTTGGTCAGGGGAGCCGGGGCTCGGCTGTCGGGATTGGGTTGGTGGCCGGGCCCGACGGTGAGCGGGTGCTTGGGCAGCGCCTCTTGGCCAAGCTCGCTGCGAAAGGTGCGGCTGTAACGCGCGATCAGCCGTTGCTCGCCGGGATCGAGGAGCCGCAGCTCGACGCCATAGTCGCGGCCGGCCTCGACGCCCTCGAGCGGTGGCGATTCGAAGGTGTAGGTGATCTGCGTCTTGTGGAAGAGGCGTCTGACGATGAAGGGAGCGCCGCCGCTCGGGTTCTCGAGCTCGGCCTCGAGGACGGTGCCCTCGGGGAGCTCGCGGACCACCCTGGCGACAAAACCGTAATAGGCCTCGGCGATGCGGTAGTTGAAGATGAAGCCGCCGCCGGCGAACTCGATGTAGGGCTTGTCCTTGGGCGCATCGTCGCAGGCCGCGGCGAGCCCGGCCACGAGCGCGGCGGCGAGGGTGCCTTTCCACGTCATCAGTCTCGGGCCTCTGGCATGGCGATGGCGAGACCTTTGGCTGGCGCCGGAGCAAACCGAGCGCCCCTGGTTGGCGCCCAGTCCAGGAGAGCCCTCGGGTCACGGCGATTGTAGCCGTCCCCGCGCCGGGCCGCCATCGTCGCACCGTTCGGGCGACGCTCTCGAGCGGCGCGCGCATTGAGCGCCGCGGCAAGGCCCCGGGCGCTGACAAAGGCGGTGCCGCGCCCTAGTTTATGGCTCAGGCCCGATTGACCGCCGCCGGGCTTCGGGGGCATAACCCGGAGGGCGGCGAGGGCGGTGGCGAGCGCTCGGGAGGGTGGCGATGGAACGCGAGTCGATGGAGTTCGACGTGGTGATCGTGGGCGCCGGTCCGGCGGGCCTGAGCGCGGCGATCCGGCTCAAGCAGTTGGCCCAGGAAAGCGCTCGCGAGGTCACCGTCTGCGTCCTCGAAAAGGGCTCGGAGGTGGGCGCCCATATCCTCTCGGGCGCGGTGCTCGAGCCCCGTGCGCTCAACGAGCTGATCCCCGACTGGGAGGCCCGCGGGGCGCCGCTCAACGCCCCGGTGACCGAGGAGCGGATGATGTTCCTGGGCCCCGGCGGCGCCTTCAAGGTGCCCAACTTCCTGCTCCCGCCCGAGTTCGCCAACCACGGCAACTACGTCATCAGCCTGGGCAGCCTGTGCCGCTGGCTCGGCACTCAGGCCGAGGAGCTGGGGGTCGAGGTCTATCCCGGCTTCGCCGCCGCCGAGGTGCTCTATGACGCCCACGGCGGCGTCAAGGGAGTGGCCACCGGCGACATGGGGGTCGCCGGCGACGGCTCGCACAAGGACACCTTCATGCCCGGCATGGAGCTCCACGCGCGCCATACGCTGTTCGCCGAGGGCTGCCGGGGCTCGCTCTCGAAGACCCTCTTTGAGCGCTTCGCCTTGCGCGAGGACGCCGATCCCCAGATCTACGGCATCGGCATCAAGGAGCTGTGGCGGGTCGCGCCCGAGAAGCACCGCCAGGGGCTGGTGATGCACACCGCGGGCTGGCCGCTCGACCGCAAGACCTATGGCGGCTCCTTCATGTACCACCTCGAGGACCATCAGGTTGCGGTCGGCTTCGTCGTCGCCCTCGATTACCAGAACCCGCATCTCTCGCCCTTCGATGAGTTCCAGCGCTTCAAGACCCACCCGGCGATCCGGCCCACTTTCGAGGGCGGGGAACGCGTCGCCTACGGGGCGCGGGCGATCAACGAGGGCGGTCTGCAGTCGGTCCCCAAGCTGGTGTTCCCGGGCGGCGCCCTGGTGGGCTGCGCGGCGGGGTTTCTCAACGTACCCAAGATCAAGGGCACGCACACCGCCATGAAGTCGGGCATGCTGGCGGCCGAAGCGGTGTTCGAGGCGCTTGGCCCGGGCGCCGAGGGGCGCCGCGAGCTCTCCCGCTACCCCGAGCTGATCGCAGGCTCGTGGCTCCACGACGAGCTTCGCGTCGCGCGCAACGTGCGCCCTGCGTTCCGCTGGGGCCTGATCGCCGGAACCCTCTATACCGGCCTCGAGCTCAAGCTCCTCAGGGGTCGCGCGCCGTGGACCTTTCACCACCATCCCGACCATCTCAGCCTCAAACCGGCGGCCGAGTGCGAGAAGATCGACTATCCCAAGCCCGACGGGGTGGTGAGCTTCGACCGCTTGTCGTCGGTCTACATCTCCAACACCAACCACGAGGAGGACCAGCCGGTCCACCTCCGGCTCAAGGACGAATCGGTGCCCATCGCCGTCAACCTGGCGCGCTACGACGCCCCGGAACAAAGATACTGTCCGGCCGGCGTCTACGAGATCGTCGCGGACGATGACGGCGGCAACCCGCGGCTGCAGATCAACGCCCCGAACTGCGTTCACTGCAAGACCTGCGACATCAAGGACCCTACTCAGAACATCGATTGGGTGGTGCCCGAGGGCGGCGGCGGGCCCAACTATCCCAACATGTAAGCGGCTCCGGGAGCTCTCGCGGGCGGCTGCATAACGGGTCCATGACCGCGTCGGACCTGTGTATAATGGCGGCTATGACGGGGCTCGGGAATCGAGCCTGAAGGCAAGAGCCAAGGGATACGATTGGTGCGACGACACTCGGCGTTGACGACCGCGGCGATGACCGTGGCGCTGGCCTTGGCTCTCGGCCTGATCGCCACCTGCGTGCCCCAATCGGAGCTCCCGCCACCCGCGCCAGTCCCGCAGGCACCGGCGCCGATGCCGGAGGCCCGGCTCGAGTCGCCCCTTGGCAGCTATCTGGCGGGACGCTTCGCCCGCTCGGGCAAGGATATCGAGGCGGCGGCCGATTTTTACGCCATGGCGCTGGCCGAGGATCCGGACAACGTGGCGCTGCTGCGCCGGACCTTCTTCCTCTTCGTCGCCGACGGCCGCATCGACGAGGCGATGCCGCTCGCCATCAAGGTCGTCGAGCAGTCCCCCCGCACCGGCATCGCGCACTTGGTGGCGGCGCTCGGCGACTTCAAGAAGGGCGACTACGAATCGGTGCTGGGGCGCCTGAAGGCAGCGCCGAGCTCGGGCTTCAATACCTTGCTCGTGCCACTCCTCGGCGCCTGGGCGCTGGCCGCGGGCGAGCAGTACGACGCCGCGGTCGCCGCCCTCGAGGCACTCACGGAGACCGAGTCGTTCGCCTCGTTTCGCGCCTTTCATGGCGCCCTGATTCACGACTTCGCCGGGCGCGACGAGGCGGCCGAAGCGGCCTTCCGGGAGGCCGTCGAGGAGACCTCCGGCGGCACCCAACGCATGATCGAGGCCTTCGGCTCGTTCCTCGAAAAGAACGGTCGGGGGCAGGAGGCGCGGGAGCTTTACCTCGAGTACCTGGAGCGCAGACCCGATAATCCGGTGATCTCGGACACCCTGGCGCGGTTCGACAAGGGGATGCCGCCGCGGGCTCTCGTTGCCGACCCCTCGAGCGGCGTCGCCGAGGCGCTGTTCGACGTCGCCAGTGCCTTGGCACAGGACAACGCGCAGGACTCGGCTCAGAACTACTCCCGACTCGCCCTCTTCATGCAGTCCGATCTGGCGGTGGCGCGGACGCTGCTCGGCGAGCTGTTCGAAGGCGAGCGCCGCTGGGACGATGCCATCGAGACCTACGACGAGATAGGCCGCGACTCGCCCTATGGTTGGAACGCGCGCCTACGCGTCGCCTCGGCGCTGGATCGAATCGATCGCACCGACGAGGCGGTGGAGCGGCTCCGCGAGATGGCCGAGGAGCGCACCGGGCGCATCGAGGCGCTGGTCACCTTGGCCGACATCTTGCGCGGCCGCGAGCGTTACCAAGAGGCGGCGGACGCCTACGACGGAGTGTTCGAGCGCATTTCCGAGTTCGAGGAGCGCCACTGGTCGCTGTTGTACGCGCGGGGCATCGCCCTCGAGCGCTCGCGCCAGTGGACTCGCGCCGAGGCCGATTTCCTCCACGCCCTCGAGCTCAAGCCGGACCAGCCTCTGGTGCTCAACTACCTGGGCTATTCCTGGGTCGAGCAAGGGGACAACTTCGAGCGGGCGCTGGGGATGATCGAGAAGGCGGTCGAGCTGCGGCCCAACGACGGTTACATCGTCGACAGCCTGGGCTGGGTCTACTACCGGATGGGCAGCTACATCGAGGCCGTGGAGCAGCTCGAGCGCGCGGTCGAGCTGCGGCCCGAGGACCCCACCATCAACGACCATCTGGGCGACGCATACTGGCGCGTCGATCGTGTTAACGAGGCCCGATTCCAATGGCGGCGCGCGCTTTCCTTCACCCCGGACGAGGAGCTCGTACCGGCCATCGAGGCCAAGCTGAAGCTGGGCCTGACGCCCCGCGAGCCCGCCAAAGAGGGGAGCTGAGCGCCCGTGGAGGAGCGAGTCGTCCGCCGCGCCGCGCCCGCCAAGATCAACCTCTACCTCCACGTTGTCGGCAAGCGGGCCGACGGATACCACCTGCTCGACAGCTTGGTCGCCTTCGCCGCCGTCGGCGACGCCCTCGAGGTGGGTCCGGCGGCAGCGCTGTCGCTCGCGGTCAGCGGACCTTTCGCTTCCCTGGTCACGGACGACGACGGCAACTTGGTGATGCGAGCCGCCCGCGCGTTGGCCGCCGCCGCCGGGGTCGAGGCCGGCGCGCGGATGTCGCTCGAGAAGCGTCTGCCGGTGGCGGCGGGGCTGGGCGGGGGCTCGGCCGACGCGGCGGCGGCGCTGCGGGCGTTGGTCGAATTATGGGGGCTCGCGATCGATGAGGACCAGTTGCGCGCGCTCGGGCTCTCGTTGGGGGCGGACGTGCCGGCCTGCCTGGCCGGGCAAACCGTCTTCGTGAGCGGCGTCGGCGAGAAGGTGGCGCCGGCTCAGAAGCTGCCGCCCGTCGACGTGGTGCTGGTGAACCCGGGACCGCCGGCGCCGACCGGGGAGGTTTTCGCTGCCTTGCGCGGCGCGCCGTCGGGGCCCGGGCGCTTCGCCGAGACGCCGACCTCGGCGTCGCAGTTGGCCGGGCTGTTGGCGAGCCGGCGCAACGACCTCGAGCGGCCGGCGGCGGCGATGGTCCCGGCGATTGGCCGAGTGTTGCGGCTGCTCGAGGACCAGCCCGGCTGTCTGCTGGCGCGGATGTCGGGCAGTGGCGCCACCTGTTTCGGCATCTTTCCCGAGGCCCGGGCGGCTCAGGCGGCGGCGGCGGCGACCCGCGCCCTCCAGCCGGAGTGGTGGGTGGCGGTGGCGCCGCTGATCGCAGGCCGCGCGCGAGGCCAGGGCCGCGACCCGGCGAAGCTTGCCGTCGGCCGCTGAGCGCCGGCGTTCGCTCGCATCGATGCTGAAGGCCGTCGCCATCCTCCCGCTGCTCGTGCTTGCCGCCTGCGGCGCGGTCTGGCGGTCGGACTCGCCGTCGGACTCGCCGTCCGATCTGGCGCGCACCTGGGACGGGGCCACCCTTGTCCTGCCGCCGATGGGCGGCACTCCGATCCACCACGCGAAGATGGGCCAGAGCGCCTTCGGTGACCCGGCCAGCGCCGGCGCCGCGACGCGGAGGCTGCCGACGGTGATCTACCTCCATGGCTGCACCGGCCTGGGCGACCTCGACTTCCTGATGCGACTGGCGGCGGCGGGATTCGCGGTCATCGCGCCCGACAGCTTCGCCCGCCGCTATCGCCCCCTGCAGTGCGACCCCGAGAGCAAGACCGGTGGCCACAACCTGTTCGTCTACGAGTTCCGACTGGCCGAGATCGCCTTCGCCGTGCGGCGCGCGGTCGAGCTCGGGTGGGTCGACCGCCGCAACCTGTTTCTGATCGGCTCCAGCGAGGGCGGGGTCGCCGTCGCGCTTTATCGCGGCGACGAGTTCAACGCCCGCGTGATCGCCCAGTGGACCTGCAACGGCGCGCCCATCGTCCGCGGCATCGCCGCTCCGCCCGAAGAGCCGATCCTGGCCATCGTCCACCGCGACGACCCCTGGTACGCCCCCAATCGGACCCGCGGCCAGGGCGGGGACTGCGGCCGCTTCATGGCGCGCCGGCCGGCCGCGCGCTCGATCGTGCTCGCGGGCGGCGGCGGCCACGACGTCTTCAAGGACCCGAGCAACGTGGCCACGATCCTGGCCTTCCTCAACCGCCATCGCCGCTGGTGAGCCCGGCCGGCCGCTTGGGCCGCCCGATCGCGGGGCGCCCGAACCCTCGTGCCGCCCTGGCCGCCGCCGCCGCCCGGATGAGGACGCCGGTGCCCTCGGATGGCCGAACAATTCCTTTCGTGCTAGCGTCCCCCCGAGCGGGGGGCTTGCCGCGAAGCTCCCGGCGCTGTTGGGCGGCGCGTTCGAGGGGCTCGGGAGACGGGTGAATGGCGAGAATTCGGGCGGCCTTGATCGTCGGCTTGCTGGGCCTGCTGGGGGCCCTCTCGGCCGCTCCGACGCCCGCCTCGGCGTCGCCGTGGGCCGAGGTCGGCGACGCGGTGCTGAGAAGCGATATCGAGGTGCTCACCCAGTACGGCCTGATCGACGGCCTGGTCACGACGTGGCCGATTCCCTGGGCACAAATCTCCAATCGCCTCGTTGTCGAGGACGCGTCCAGACTGCCGCCGCACGTCCGCCGCAGCCTCAGGCGGGTGCGGAACCGCATGGCCCGGGAAACCGCCATCAAGCGCTTCAGGATGGAAGCCATCGGCAGGTTCTCGAGCGAGCCCGCGCTGGTGCGCGACTTCGGTCCCAGCGGGCGGCGCGAGATCGATGCCCGGGCCCGGGCCGAGTGGATGACCAGGACCATGGCTGCCCGGCTCAGCGTCGGTTACCAGAGCGATATCGATTTCGGCGGCGGCGATCTTGCCTTCGACGACAGCTACTTCGCCCTGAGCATCGCCAATTGGATCGTCTACGGCGGCACCCTCGATCAGTGGTGGGGACCGGGCGAGGTGAGCAGCCTGATCCTTTCCAACAACGCGCGCCCCTTCCCCCGGGTGGGGCTGATGCGCCGCAACCCGACGGCGTTCGAGAACCCGTGGCTGAGCTGGATCGGACCGTGGCAGTTCAACGCCTTCGGCGGCGTCCTCGAGGAGGGTGGGCGGGTGATCTCGAATCCGCTCGTGCTCGGCTTCCGGGTGGCGTTCAATCCCTTGCCCGGCCTGGAGATCGGCGCCACCCGCGCGCTGATGATTTGCGGTGGCGGCCGGCCCTGCGAGTTCGACACCTTCGTCGACTCCTTCATCGGCAACGATTTCACCGGCGATCCCCTCAACGATCCCGGCAATCAGCTCGAGGGCCTCGACCTGCGCTTCTCCTCGAGTTTGGCCGGCCAGTATTTCACCCTGTACGGTCAGCTCATCGGCGAGGCCGAGGAATTTCTCATCTATCCCGACCTGGCGGGGCTGGTTGTCGGCCTGACGTTGTGGGGCGGCATCGGTGGCGAGGGGGGGCTGTGGCGCCTGACCACCGAGTATTCGGACAGCACCTCCTATCAGGGAGGCCTGCCCCTCAGCGACGCCCGTCTCGGCGTCTTCTACAACCACTTCATCTACAAGAGCGGCTATCGCTATCGCCGCCGCGCCCTCGGCCACAGTCTCGACGGTGACGCCCGTCTGTTCTCGGTGGTGGGCACGCTGACCGACCTGCGCGACTGGACCTACCGGCTGGCCTACCATCACGCCGAGCTCAATCGCGGTAGCGCCAGCCCTCGACCCTTGAGCCTCAACAACGAGGACATCAACCTGTTTGAAATCGGCCTCAACGTTCCCTGGCGCAAGGGCACCTTCGGCATCGAGCTGCGGCTCCAGGACGACGAACCGAACACGCCGGGCACGAGCGATTTCCTGGCCTCGATAGAGGCGACCTGGACGTTTCGCTTCTGACCCCGCCGCCGCGGCGGCGCTCGGCTCAGGGGCGGCGCCTCGGTTCGAGAAGTTGGGTGAGGGCGTCGCCGCTTACATCGCCCCCGGACGGCGAGACCTGACCGGCTCTGTCGGCTCCCGATTTGGTGGGCGCCGAGGGCCGCGCTTCGTGGTCGCGCGGGGGCGCCGGGGCGGGGGTCAGCGACACCAGGATGACCTCGGCGGTGCCCAGCCCGAGGTCCGTCATCATTCTCGTCGGCAGCGGCGGCAAGTCGGCCGCGACGGGCGCGAACCAGATCTCCGCCGCGTCCGACGACTTGGCCCGGGGCAGCCAGGGGTCGCGCGAGAAACCGATGATGCGTTCGAGATCGATATGACAGTGAAGGGCGGGTCCGCTGTAGAACGGCCCCGATACTTCCTCCTCGCCCACGGGCCGGAAGTGCAGGTCGTAGCGCCGCCGCCCGTCGAACACGGCCAGGCTGCCCTGACAGGCCCGCGCCCCGACGGCCCGAAGGCTGGCCTGCACAGCGGCGCTCAAGGGATCGATGGTGTCCGCCCGGTGGTGACTGGGGACCTGGTCGCGCCCGTCGGCGGCGGCGGAGGGAAGCACCTCCACGCTCACGCCGCCATCGTCGCCATAGGCGTTGCGAACGTATCTCTTCTCGCCAACCCACACGTTGTCGGCCCGATGGGTTAGCGGTCTTACCTCCCCGAGGCTGGTCCGGCCGCTGCTTTCGGCCCGCGATGTGAACCCGGCCAGCAGCCGCAGCAAGCCTGAATTCCGAGTATCGGCAATGACATGGTACTCGCTCTTGGAGAGCTCGACCGTCACCTCGATGTTGCCGACCGAAAACCCCGCCAGCAGGATCTCATAGCCGATGTGGTAGCGACTCGACTGCTCGGCGCGGGCCGACGGCTGCCCGGCAACGACCAGCGCCAAGACCAGGGCAATAAGGGAGCCGAGAAACCTCATACCGGATGATCGCTGCCGAGTGACGGGCGGGGAGAGGCGCAAACCGATGCGGCGGTGCGGGGAGCCAGATAACACGGCTCTCGAGCTTCGGGCAAGCAAACAGTTGCTCGACGCGGTGTCCGCGAGGCTCGCGATCGAGGCCCCGGGCGGCTCCGGGCCGCCGGCGAATCGAGCCTCCGCCGCGGTCCTCCGAGGCGCCGCGCTTGGTGCGCTCGCGGTCGGGCGCGCTGCCGCGGGATGGCCGCGCCTAGCGTCTCCGCGGTCATTCCAGCGAGGCGGGAGGCGGGTCCGGCGCGGCGCGGCTCATTCCTCCGTCGGGCCAGTGCACTTGCGATCAAGGTGGCAGTCGGATTACGATCTAAGGGGCGAAGCACTTAGAGCTAACACCGTGATTCCGGGGAAGATTCAGATCGTCGCTGCTCTCGCGCTCGTCCTCGCCGGCGCTCCGTCTGCGGGTCAGGCGAGGTCCCAGGCCACCAAGACCGGCTTCGGGGTGGTCGCGGGCGTGCAGCAAGCGCTGAAGCTGGCGATCCCATTCCAGTTCCTGGGGCTGGGCGGGCAGGCCTTGCTCTTGCCTGTTCTCGCCCTCGCCCTCGATGACGGCAACCGCTCCCCGGGTGCTGCCACCACCTCCTCGACCGCCACCCAGACCAGATAGTCGCGCGACGACAGCGACTCTCGCGGCCTGGCCTTCGCAACCCGGGGGCATCGACCAGGCGCCGGGGCGCCAGGCCCGACCTGACCTGAGCTTGGCCGGCAAGACGATCTGTGATAATTTGGTGCCGCTCGTCCGCTAGGGGGTGAATGCTCGCAGCGGCGGATGGGTCGTTGTGATTCGACATGGTTTCAAAGAAGACCTTGATCTCGTACCTCGCTGCTTTGGTGCTGGGGGCCTCCCCAGGGCCGGCGCTTGCCCAATCCCAGGCCACCAATACCGGCAAGGGCGCGGCCGCGGGCGTGAGCGCCCTCAGCGATAAGGACGACAGGCTGCGTGATGCGCTGGTTGCCACGGGCGTCGGTTTCGCCGCGGCGATCGCCATCGTCATCGCCCTTAGCGCCACGAGCTCCGACAACAACACGACGGCCACCCCCGCCACCAATGCGCCGGCGCAGTGACGCTGATCCGGACCGCGAAGCGATCGAATCACGTTGAGGACCGGAGCCTGCGCCGCGTAGGCCGAGGCCTGTGCGGGTCGGCGCCCCCGGTCAGGCGCTTATGCCGCCGGTTTGAGCACCTCGAGTTCGAGTGGCGGCATCCCGCGCGCGATATGCTGGCGGCTTTTCCATACGAAGCCGTCGAAGATATCGACCCAGTAGAGGTTCTCGAATTTCCAGTTCATGGTCCCGGCTTCGTTGACCTCGCGCACGAGCACGGTCTTGAACTCGATCTCGACGATGGTTATACGCTGCGGTCCAACGGTCTCGAACCGCGACCGAATCGGCAGGTCGTAACGGTGACCCGGTTCGATATCGACGTAACGGACGTATTCCACCGGCTTTTCCAGCCGATGCAGCCGCGTCGCCACCGGGTCCTCGCGGAAGGCGCGGGTGTCCTTGAGGTTGACGGGAAGGCCAGCGGTCTTGACCACGCGTCCGTGGCGCGTGACGATGATGCCCGAACCGCCCGCGACCCAGTGTAAATCGTCGCCATCGTAGCGCCCCAGAACGAGCATGCCACGCGCGCCCTTTCCGATCTTTGCGCTCATCGAGGCATATGGTAATTTCGCGATCGCGGCCCGCTCGATCGGCGGGTCGGGCGCGCCGATGACCGCAATCCTCAGGGCATCGACGGCGTTGGCCAGCACCGGAACGTCCGCGCACCCAGCAAGCAGGAACGCGGTGCCGCAAGCGAGCACGCGTCGTCGCGGGAGCGCGGCCTCGCCGAACCTCTGCTGAGTATTTGGGGTCTTGGGCATGAGACGGACAGGTAGACAGCGGTGGGCGAGGCCAGCGGTCATATTTTGCGCCCTTGTCGTCGGGTTGTCGACATACGCGGCGGCCCACCGCGTGCAAGCGCAACAAGCAGGCAGCGGGCTGCTCGACTTCCTCCAGCAGCTCGACACGCTGCAGCAGGGGGGCGGGCGGGGCAGGGGCTCCATCTTGGGTGGCGCCACCAACGAGCTCGAGCGCGCGCGCCGCGCCGGCAGCCGACCCGGGATCGAGCGGCGAGAACGGCCGCGCCGGGAATCATCGATCCTGGGTTTCGCTCCGGAACTGCGCAACAGCTTCACCGAGATCGAGCTGATGCTGGTCGAGGACTTCTGCCGCGGTGAGATCAGCGAGGAAAACCTACGGCTGGTCCGCACCCTCAAGAAGTTCTCCAGGCTCGAGCGGGACTACTGCACCCGCGCCCAGGAAACGCTCTTGCAGTTCGGTTACGAGCTCTTCGATGGCGAGTTCGAGCTCGAGGAGCTGACCACGGGGGCGATTTCGGAGGACTACATTCTCGGCATTAGCGACGAGCTCATCATCACCTTTCTCGGCCAGGAGACCGGCACCCAATCCGTCCTGGTGGATCGCGAGGGCCGGGTGGTGCTCGGCAACATGCCGCCCATTGCCGCCGCCGGAAGGACCTTCGGCGAGTTCCGTCGCGAGCTCGAGGCGCGCACGGCGACGGCGCTGCTCGGTACCGACGTCTTCGTCTCGGTGGGTTCGGTGCGACTGATTTCGGTGATTGTCGTGGGTGAGGTTGGCAGTCCCGGGCTGCACCAGCTTACCGGGTTGTCGACGATAATCGACGCCATCGGATTCGCCGGTGGCGTAAAGAAGACCGGAAGCCTTCGCCTCATACAGGTCCACCGCGGTGACGAGATATTCTGGATCGACCTTTACGAGCTGCTGATCTCGGGCAACGTGGGGCGAAGCCTGCGTCTTTTTGACGGCGATCGCATCTTCGTACCGTCGATCAGCTCGACGGTTGCCATTGGGGGCGACGCCAAGCGCCCGGGCATTTATGAGTTCGCCGAGGGCCGCTCGGAGATCACCATCGCCGACCTGCTCGGGTACGCGGGCGGCGCGCTGCGGCCGCGCGGAAACGTGTTCTATCACATCTCGTTCGATCAGACCGGGCGTCAACAGGTCAGCGAGCGACGAGACCCCTCGGTGCCGGTATCAGATGGCGACATCGTCATCGTTCAGCGCCGCGTGGACGTGCAGCTCGGGTCGGTCGAGTTCGTGGGGCACGTTGGGGTCCCGGGGCGGCGCTCGCTGGCATCTTCTCCGACGGTGCGGGCGCTGGTCGCGTCTCCGGACCGGCTGCGGGACAACCCCTATCTCCTGTTCGCGGTGCTCGAGACCACCGATCCGTCGACCCGCTCGCGGCGCCTCTTTCCCATCAACCTGCAGCGCGTCCTGAGCAACCAGGAGGATTTCTCCCTGCGCGACGGCGACAGGCTGATCGTGCTGAGCGCCGATGACGTCCGCTATCTCTCGTCGACCGACGTTCAGGACGTGCTGCTGGGACGGCCGGTTCCCGGGCTCGAGCGCGCCAAACGAGCGATCGTCGGCAGGCAGGCGGAGACCGAGGCACGTCGCCAGCGTTCCGAGGACTCGGATCGGGAGACCGCCGCGGGCGGCGATCGCCGCGACCTGTTGGAGGGTCTCTTGGACACCGGTGGCCGTCAAGCCGGCATCCGGAAGGGCATCGTCCTCGAGAGCGACGAGAAGAAAGAACCGGTGGCAGAGGTCTGCGCGGGCCTGCGGGTCGTCGCCGCGATCGTTTCCGGCAGCCGAAAGGGACGCTTTTCCAACGCCGTCCGCGCCATCGACGTCGAGAGCGAACTGGCCTTCACCAACCGCCTGCCGTGTCCCCCGCTTTACGACCAGTTCCCCGATATGTTGCCGTTCCTGCTCGAGCACGTGGTGGCGGTGAACGGCGAGATACGGCGGCCGGGCGCCTATCCGATCACGCCGGGCACGCCGCTCTCCTCTTTGGTCGCCGTCGCCGGCGGCCTGACCCGCGAGGCCGATCTCTCGCAGGTGGAGTTGTCCCAGTTTCCCAGCGACCCGGGGCAGGCTTCGGCCGCGATCTCGCGCCGCCGCGTCGATATGGGCGCCGCCGAGACCCAACAGGTCGCGATCAATCCCGGCGACGTCATCCGCGTCAACGCCATCTTCAGCGACCGCGACGATGGGCCGGTCTTGCTTTCGGGCGAGTTCCTGCGGCCCGGCCTCTATCACATTCGCCGCGGCGAACGCCTCTCCGAACTCGTCGCCCGGGCCGGCGGCCTGACGGCGCAGGCCTATCCCTATGGCGCGGTTTTTACCCGCGAACGGGTAAAGAAGGCCCAGCAGGTGGGCTTCAATCGCGCCGCCCGCGAACTCAACTCGGCCCTTGCCGTGGTCGCGGCGCAGTCGGGAGCGGACCCGCGCGGCGTACTGGCGCTCCAGGAGCTGTCGCAGCAGGTGCAGTCGGTCGAGGCGTTGGGCCGCGTCGTGATCGAGGCGGATCCCACGGTGCTGCAAGTGCGTCCCGATCTCGATACGGTGCTCGAGCCGGGCGACAGGCTGTTCATGCCCAAGCGCCCCAACTTCGTCTCGGTGACCGGCGACGTGCTCAACCCGGGGGCGTTGCAATTTGCCGCCGGCAAGACCGCCCAAGACTATATTCAGCAGGCCGGCAGCTTCCAGCGCTCCGCCGATGAAAGCCGTGTCTTCGTGGTCTATCCCAACGGCGAGGCGCAGCCGGTGTCGGTCAGCGCCTGGAACTTCACGCCCGTGCAGATACCGCCCGGGAGCTCGATCGTGGTGCCGAAGGACCCGGCGCCGCTCAACCTGTTGCAGTTCGCCAAGGACATGACCCTGCTGGTGAGCCAGGTAGCCATAACGGCGGCATCCCTCGCCGTCTTAAGCAGCAATTAGACCTTTCCGAAGGGCGGCGGATGGCAGGTGCTGCGGCGAAGGCGATGCCGGTTGCATCGTCGAGCCGGTGTGACGTGACTGCCGACGCCCGGCGCAAGGTTAATCGAGGTACCGTTTTTGCTCCCAAGCCGTCGTCGCTCATCGCTTATGATGGCCGCCCAGGCCTGCGCTCCTCGCTCCTTGCTTGAGGCCACATGGCCCAGCGTCGCGACCATATCGGATTGATGAAACGGGCTCGTGGCTCGCGACGCAAGCGCGTGGCGGCGAATCCCAAGGCTGTCGCGGCCTGCGCCGGCCTGCTGGCGCTGCTGACGGGGCCGCCGGCGGTCGGCCAGCCGAGCACCGCGCCCTTGGAAGACCATGTCTCGAGCAGCGATTTCGGCGGCGTCGGGCTGCTCCAGACACGCACCGCCCGTTTCGGCCCCGACGGGCAGCTCGACGTGGGCGCCTCCCTGGTCGATGAGTACCGCCGCTACTTCATAAACCTCCACGCCCTACCCTGGCTCGAGGCGACTTTTCGGTACACTGACATCCGCAATCGCCTGTTCTCTTCCAGTGCCGCGTTCAGCGGCGATCAGACGCTCAAGGATCGCGGCGCCGACATCAAGATCAGGCTCGTGCGCGAGAGCCAGTATTTTCCGGCCCTTGCCGTGGGCATCCAGGATGGATTGGGGACGGGGCTGTTCTCCAGCGAGTACATCGTCGCCAGCAAGCGCTACTACGACTTCGACTTCAGTTTCGGCATCGCCTGGGGCAATGCCGGCAGCCGCGGGCTGTGGCCCAATCCGATGAGGGTTTTCTCGGGCCTCTTCAACCGCCGCGATTCCGACAGCGGGCGCGGCGGGCGGCCCTCATTCGACGATTATTTCGCCGGCAGGAGCGTCTCACCGTTCTTTGGGGTCGAATACCGCACCCCGATCAGGGGCCTCACCGCCAAGCTCGAGTTCGACGGCAACGACTACAAAAGCGAGCCCCTCGCCAACCGGTTCGACGTCGACCTGCCGATCAACTTCGCCCTCAACTATCGGCCGTTCCGGTGGTTCGACGCCTCGATCGGCCTTGAACGCGGCAACTCGCTGATGCTGCGCTTCGCGGTGCGTTCCGACCTCAATGCGCCGGGGTTGCCGAAGCCCTTCGATCGGCCGCCCCCGGCGGTGGGGCCGCGTCCCGGCTCCGAGGCCGAGTCACCGGCGCCACTGCCCGAGGTTCCGGAAGCGGACCAAGCGCTGGCTAAGGTGCTGGCGCCTTCGCTACCCACCACGGCACCGGCGCCCGAGGCGGACCGACCCCTCGGCGCGGCGCCCTCCCCCGGCGACCGGGAGGCGGCGGTGGACCGCTTGTTCGACGGACTGGAGCTCGAGGGCTTCGAGGTCGCCTCGGTCGAGCTTTCCCACGTCGAGGCCCGGGTCTATCTCGAGCGCGGCGCGCTCAACGACGATTCCCTGGCCCTGGCCAGGGCGGCGCAGTTGGTGGCCGAAGCGGTTCCCAGCCCGGTCGAGAGGATCACGCTGGTGGCGGAGGTCGCCAAGGGCGAGCGCAAGAGCGTCACCTTCGAGCGCGGTCAGGTCGAGGAGATGGCCATCGTCGACTATCTCTTCGACGGCCTGGAGGCCCAGGGCTTCGAGGTCGAATCGCTCGACCTGTCCCACTCCGAGGCCAAGGTTTACGTCTCGCGCGGGCCCAGCGGCGGCGGCCATCTCGCCGATCGCCGGGCCGCCCGGCTGGTGCTGAGAACGCTGCCGATGCCCGTGAAGCAGGTCAGGATCATCACCGTGGCCGCCGGGGTCGAACGCGAGCGCGTCGTTTTGCGCCGCGAGGAGATGAAGCGCAGCGCCGTCGCCGACAGCCTTTTCGACGGCCTCGAGGCCGAGGGCTTCGATCTCGAATCGGTCGACATCTCCCACCGCACCACGACCGTCTATATCTCCGCCCCGGGGATGTCCGGCGACGCCGACTACCGCACCGCGGCCGAGATCGTGTCGAACACGGTGCCCGAACCGATGGACGAGATCACGGTGGTTGGCATGCACGCCGGAGCGGAGGTCCGGCGCTGGACGCTCCGCCGCTCCTCGCCCGATGACTCAGGCCCCGCGAGCGGCGATCTTCAGGTCGCCGAGAAAGGGGAAGCCGCGGCGGCGGGCCCGACGGCTTCGGAGCGGGCCCCGGAGGGTATCGATAACGCGGCGCTGATCGAGGATCTCGCCAAGGAGGGCCTCGAGACCGACGCCGTGCACGTGACCGAGCAACGGGTAACCGTTTACATTACCCCTACCCGGTTTTCCGAGGCCGCCCGCAACATCGGCCGCGCCGCCCGCGTCGTCGCCAACCACGCCCCGGCCTCGGTCGAGGAGATCGGCGTCGTCACCATGGCCCGGGGCATGGAGCTCAGTCGGGTCACGATCATGCGCCGGGATCTCGAGGCCGCGCTCGCCAGTAATGGGAGCCCGGAGGAGATCTGGAGCAACGCCAGCCTGGGGCCGGCCGATGGTGAGATCGCGGATGACGCCTCGCTCAACCCGGACCGCTATCCCGCGTTTAGCTGGGACATCCGGCCGGCGCTGCGCCAGCACATCGGCGGGCCGGAGTCGTTCTATCTCTATCAGCTCTTCACCTCCTTTTCGAGCCGCGTGGAGGTGATGAGGGGCCTGAGCCTCACCGCCAGGTTCGGCGTCAACATGGTCGACAACTTCGACCGGTTGCGGACCCCGTCCGATAGCAAGCTTCCCCGGGTGAGAAGCGACATCCAGAGGTACTTGAAGGAAGGCAAGAACAACATCATCAATATGCATGCGTCCTATGTCTTCTCGCCGCGGCCCGAGTGGTACGCCCGCGTCAGCGCGGGGATCTTCGAGGAGATGTTCGGCGGCGTCGGGGCGGAGCTGCTCTACCGGCCCTTCGGGGCGCGGTGGGCGCTCGGTCTCGACGTCAATTACGTGCGTCAGCGCGACTTCGACCAGCTTTTCGACTTCCGGGGCTACGACGTCATCACCGGCCATCTCAGCCTCTATTACGAGATGCCCTGGTACAACCTGCTCGGCATGGTCCAGGTCGGTCGTTACCTGGCCGGCGACCATGGCGTCACCCTGACGCTTTCCCGCGAGTTTCGCAGCGGCATGCGCGTCGGCGCCTGGACCACCTTCACCGATGTCTCGTTCGATGACTTCGGGGAGGGCAGCTTCGACAAGGGCTTTTTCATCACCATACCCTTCGACACGTTGCTGCTGCGCTCGAGTCGCGCGAAGGGTCTGTTCAGCTTCCGCCCGCTCACGCGCGACGGCGGTCAGATGGTCTCGGTGCCGGACCGCCTTTACTTCCTGACCCAGGAGGGCAGCCTCAGGTCGGTCGCCCGCTACTGGAGCAAAATCCTCGATTGACCTCAGAGCCTATCTTGGGGGTCGGATAGGGTCGCGGCCCGGTGGTGGGGGGATGGCGCTCAAGTGGGCGGTTGGCGCGCCTGTTCCAGATAGAGTCGCTGGTATTGCTCGACGATCCCGGGGAGGTCGAAATGCCGGGTCGCGCGCCTGAGCGCCGCCGAGCCCCGCTCCCGGCGGCGCTCGGGCGCCATCTCCAGGGCCTCGGCGCAGGTGGCGGCGAGCGCTTCAGCGTCCCGTGGCGGCACCACCCAACCGGTGTCAGCGACGATAAAGGCGGAGTCGCCCACGTCGGTGACGACGCAAGGCACGCCGCAGGCCATCGCTTCGACGACGGCGTTGCTGAAGCCCTCGCCGAAGGCCGAGGACGAGACCGCGAGGTCGAGCGCCGCGGCGACTCGCGCCACGTCGTCGCGCGGCCCTAGAAGCAGGAACCTGTCGGCCGACCCGGACTCCCGGATCCAGCCTACGAGCTCGCCGTTCTCCCAAGTGATGCCATCGCCGCAAAGGACGAACCTGGCCTCGGGAAAGCGCGCTCCGAGTCGGGCCGCCGCGGCGACGAAGCCGCGATGGTCCTTCTGGGGATGGAAGCGGCCGATCAATCCGACCAGGGGCGTCGCGCCGGCCACTCCGATCTCGCGGCGGAAGGAGGCCGCCGCTCCCGGGTCGGGTCGGAACCTGGACAGGTCGACGCCGTTGGGGATCACCAGCATCTTGTCGGCCGCGTAGCCGAGCGCCGCGTGGGTGGTTCGCGAGGCCTCGGAGCAACAGACGATGCGGCTCGGCAGGTGGCGCGACAGTCGCGCGCAGGCCCGCGCCGTCCACCGGGTCATTTTCTTGGTGCCCGCGGGGTCCAGGGTGCTGTGGCGAATGTTCCACAGCACCGGTGCCAGATCACCAAACCGCGTCGCCAGGCCGCCGACGAGATCGGCGTGGTACATCCAGGTCTGCACCACATGGGGACGGCGGCGGCGAAGCCAGACCCCGAGGCGAAGGAGATCGGCCGGGTTGGGGAGGGTGCGGCTCATCGCCAGCGCGGCGACGGCGATCCCCATTCGGGCCAGGCGCTCCCCCACCGGGCCCATCTCGGTGAGCGAGATCACTTCCATCTCGAAGGCCTCCCGGTCGCAGCCCGAGATCAGGTTGGCGAGCATCGACTGGGCGCCGCCCGTCGGCAGCCCGGTGATGACGTGACAGATCTTGGTCCGAGGGGTGGGGGTCATCGCGGAAGGCAGAGTGCTGGCGCTTCTCGGCTTGGTCAAGGTGCCGGGATGCGCCGGGCCCGCTCGATCAAGCCGCCGGAGAACCGGGAGCGAGCGCCTCGCGCGCCAGCGCCCCGCTGCCCCGGCCGCAGGCACCGCGTCCGGCCATTCCCGCGCTCGATGCGGGCGGGCGGCGAATGCACGACTGTTCAATAACCGCTTCAGGTATGCTAGGCATGTTCCCGCAAGTTGCGACGATCCTGTGCAATCCCGCGATTGCCCACGAGGGCCCTGGTTTCTTCGGCCGGCCGCGGGGGCAGCGGGTGTGGCTGTCGCGGGGTGCACGTGTCGTCGCCAAGGTAACCTCGATCACAGGCATGGCAGAGCAGGTTCCGGAGCCCGCCGACTACCAGGCCCAAGGCTCGCCGCGGGTCGCCAGCCCCGGCGTCGTCCCGGCCCCGACCGCCGTCGCCGGACCCGTGAGCGAGGAGCTCATCGATCTGCGGGTTCTCGTCGGGTCGGTGTGGCGCGGCAAATGGCTGCTCCTTCTGCTGGTTTTCCTGGGCGCCCTCTACGGCCTCAGGGACATGCGCAATTTCGTGCCGCAGTTCGAGGCGGCAATGATCGTTGCGCCCTCCCAGGGCGGCGCGATCGGGCAGTCCGGCGGCCAGACGAGCCGTCTCAAGGGTGTGGCGAGGAGCTTCGGACTCGACCTCGGCGGGCAGCAGGCGACGACCTTCGACCGTCTGGAGCTGGTGATCTCCTCGCTTACCCTGGCTCGTTTGCTGCAGCAGAAGTACGGGTACCTCCAGAAGGTCTACGAAGCATCGTGGGCGCCCGAGGAAGGGAAATGGATCCGGCCCACGGGCAGGAGATTCGAATGGGAACAACGCCTCCGGGGGCTCTTTCATCTCGGCACCTGGTCGGAGCCCACGGTCGAATCGCTGGCCAGGTATCTCAAATCGTCGATCGAGATCAAGACGCTCAAGCTCGAGCCGTTCCGGCGTATCTCGTTCGCCCACACCGATCCCGACTTTGCCTACGAGCTCCTGACCACGGTGTACGCCGAGGCCGACGAGCTGTTGCGCCAGCAGGATCGCGCGACCACTGCGGAACGGCGAGCCTATCTTCAGGAACAGCTGCGAAGCGCCTCGATGTTGGAGACGCGCGACGTCCTCATCGGGCTCCTCACCAACGAGGAGCATACCGCCATGATGCTTCAGAGCACCCTGCCTTACGCCGGCCGCATCATCGAGCCGGCCTTCGTTTCCGACATCCCGACCTCGCCCTCGGTGACGGCATCGGTTGGAATTCCGGTGGCGATCGTGCTCGGCTTGGCCGTCGTGCTTATCCTTTTGGTCGCCCTGTTTCGGCGAGAAGGGTGATCTCGTCAATGCTGGGGCTCTGCGTCCGCGGCCTGTAGCTCTAACCTTGCCGGCGTCCGAAATTCGAGCAATGGCAATAGGCTGGCCCACTTTCTACGTGTTCCTGTTCATTTATCGCTGCGCGTACTCCGCGTTAGCCTTCTTTGTCGTCTCGCGCCTGACCGGCCTCGGCGACGTAGCGCGAATCATCAGTGCCGATTTCACCGCGATTGACGTGGTCCAGCTCGGGGCGGACCCGCTCCAGGGATCGCGCGGTATAGCGATCGTCATAGCGCAGAATCTTGGACGTCTCTTTAAGATACTCAGCTTCGGCAATGAGCTTTTGATCTTCATGTTCTTTCAGGCGGTTGCTTTCGTGGGGCTGGTCAAGTTCTTAATGTCGTTGGAGCCCAAGTTCAGAAAAAGAGTAGCACTTATTCTTCTATTCCCATCGTTTTCTGTGTGGTCTTCGATTCCCGGAAAGGAAGCAATCGTTGTCTTCGCGGTGGGGGTTAGTTGCTCCTATGTTGTTGACATGTACTACAATCGAGAGAAGTTGAGCGTCTTGCACATAGTTGCGTTTGCAGCACTCGCAATATTCAAGCTGCCGTATGTGATCGCGTTCATATTCTTGATCGGTGTTTCGAAGATCGCATATCGGGTTCGCCAGAAGGCGTTCGTCGCCCTAGCTGTGGGCATTGTTTCTCTTGTTCCGCTTTATACCTTTCGTGATAAAATCGATGCACTTTCCTTTGAAGTCATACGTCATTTCAATGTAGGTTTTGGGCGAATGACCCGAGAACCCTATTGGACGGAGCAATACGACGTATTCTGGAAGGCGCCTTATGGCATGTTCCAGAGCTTCTTCGGTCCCACCTTAAGCGAAGCGGCAACGGGCATCTTACAGATCTCGTCCTTCATCGAAAGTACGATTTTGGTCGCGATGTTTCTCTTTTTTCTTCTTAAGCGCTTGCCAGAAGTTCCTGTCTATAATTTCATTCTCGGGCTTTTCACGACGTTTTGGATTTTGTTTTCGACTTATCCCTTGGGAATCATGAATCCAGGCTCGGCCATACGCTACCGGACCGGGTACTTGGTACTCGTCGTTTTCATTTTCACTTTCCTGACCTCTCGCGAGGTGTATGCGTCCTGGCTAGCGGGGACACCCGGACGCGGTGGCAATGCGAAGCCGGTATTGGGCCCGTCCCAAGGGCGCGTCTGAATGGCTCATGGTCGTTGGCGGCGCGAATGAGCAAACTTCGCGTCGTCTTCGTGCTGCATTCGCTGAGCGGGGGCGGCGCCCAGCGCGTGCTCCTGACCCTGGCGGGCGCCGTGGACGGCGAGCGCATCGCGCCCGAGCTCGTGGTGTTCGACACCAGCGGCCCGTTGGCCGCGGCCCTGCCCGAGGACGTGCCGCTCCACGATCTCGGCCGCCGCCGTCTGCGCGCCGCCCTGCCGGCGCTTTATCGTACCTTGCGGCGGCTTGCGCCCGACGTGGTGTGCGCCACCATGGGCCACGCCAACCTGGCGCTCCTGGCCATGAAGCCACTGCTGCCCGGGCCTCTCCGCGTGGTCATTCGTGAGCCCAACACGCCGTCCAAGAGCCTGCCCGATCTGGCCTATGGCGGGGTGCTTCGCCTGGGTTACCGGCTGCTCTATCGCCGCGCCGACACCATCGTTTGCCAGTCGCGGTTGATGGGCCAAGAGCTGGTGCGGGACTTCGCGGTGGCGCCCCAATCGATCGCCTATCTCGCCAATCCGGTCGACGTCGCGGCGCTGCGCCAGTCTGCCCGCTCGCCCCAGCGGGTCGCGGGAGAGGGGCCCCGCTTCGTCGCCGCCGGCAAGCTCTCGCGGCAGAAGGGGTTCGATCGCCTGCTCGGGATGTTCGCCGGCCTGGCCGGCGAGCCCTGCCTGACCATCCTCGGCGACGGTCCCGAGCTCGAGCCCCTGAGGCGTCGCGCGGCGGCGCTCGGGCTTCGCGATCGCCTCACCTTCGCCGGCTTCGTGGCGGCGCCCTGGGCGGCCTACGCGGGCGCCGACGCCTTCCTCCTGCCGTCGCGCTGGGAAGGCATGCCCAACGCGGCGCTCGAGGCGCTGGCCTGCGGCACGCCGGTGATCGCCACGCCGGAAGCCGGCGGCATCGCCGAGGTCGCCGCGGCGGCGCCCGAAGGGGCGGTGACGCTGGCCGAGGCCGGCGAGGCCTTCGTCCAGGCGATGGCCCGGGTGGCGCCGGCAGCGGTCTCGCGGCCGCGGCAGAGCCTGCTGCCGGCGCGCTTCGAGCTCGAGCGCGTGGCGCCGAGCTTCTCTCGCTTGCTGCTCGGTTGAGGCGGGGCTCGGCGCGCGGGGGCGAGATGGCGAAGCTGCTCTACATCGTCAACGAGTCCTACTTCTTCATGTCGCATCGGCTGCCCATCGCCCGGGCGGCGCGCGCCGCGGGCTATCAGGTCCACGTGGCAGCGCCCGAGGATCACGTCTGGGCGCCCGAAGGCTTCACGGTCCAGGCGCTCAGCGACGCCGGCTTCGCCTTCCACCCCATTCCGCTGTCGCGCCGCGGCACCAACCCGTGGCAGGAGGTGAGGACGCTGATCGCGCTCTGGCGCCTGATGCGCGGGCTGCGCCCCGAGCTCGTGCACCTGCTCACCATCAAGCCGCTGCTCTATGGTGGCTTGGCGGCGCGGCTGCTCGGCGTGCCGGGGGTGGTGGCGGCGGTGACCGGTCTGGGGCAGGTCTTCGTCTCCACGGGCGCTGGCGCGGGGCTCTTGCGCCGGCTCGCGGTCATGGCCTACCGGATCGCCACCGGCCATCCCAACGGCCGGGTCATCGTCCAGAACGCCGGCGACATGGAGACCCTGGCGCGGAGCGGCGCGGTCAAGCCGGAGCGCATGGTGCTGATCCGCGGCTCCGGCGTTTCCTTGAGCGCCTTCGCGCCCTCCCCCGAGCCCGCCGGCCCGCCGCTCGTCATCCTGCCCGCCCGTATGATCTGGGAGAAGGGGGTGGCCGAGTTCGTTGCGGCGGCGCGGCTGCTGCGCGCCCGAGGGGTGGAGGCCCGCTTCGCCCTCATCGGCGACAGCAAGGCCAGCAACCCGCGCGCGGTGCCGGAGCCGACGCTCGAGAAATGGTCGCGGGAAGGGGGGGTGGAATGGTGGGGGCGGCGCACCGACATGGCCCGGGTGTTCGCCGGGGCGCATGTCGTCTGCCTGCCCTCGACCTATGGCGAAGGGGTGCCCAAGGTGCTGATCGAGGCCGCCGCCTGCGGCCGCCCGATCGTCGCCAGCGACATCCCGGGCTGCCGCGAGATCACCCGCGAGGGCGAGAACGGCTTGTTGGTGCCACCCGGCGACGTCGAGGTGCTGGCGGCGGCGCTCGCTCGGCTGATCGAGGATCCGGCCCTGCGCCGGCGGATGGGCGACCGCGGGCGGGAGCTGGTCGAGGCCGGCTTCTCCGAGGACCGGGTGGTGACGGCGACGCTCGAGGTCTATCGCGCCTTGTTGGCGGGCCGCTGAGCGCCCGGGCCGCGCCCCGAGCCCGCGGCTTCCTGACCCGCGAGCTCCAGGGCGGCGAGATAGCGCACGATCTGTATCTGACGGCGCCTGAGCCGGGTGAGCCCGACCAGCAGCGCGGTCACCAGCCCAAGGAGCATGAAGATGGTGACGAAGACGATGGCGATCGGCGCATAGAGGATGCCGAGCCGCGCCGCCATCCAACCGACGAAGGTCTCCTGGGTGCTGAGCAGGCCGAGAACGACGATCGCCAGGAACCAGGGAAACGAGAGGTCCACCTGGATCAGGCCGCGCCGCACCAGCATTACCAGGGCCAGCGCCAGGAACAGGATGATCGCCAGCTTGATCATCGGCGCGAGCCATGCAACAGCTCGCCCAGAACGAACATGTTGAAGCGGTAGAACATCGCCGCCGCCTGGGCCAGGTTCAGCGTGGAAGAGCCGAACTTGCGCTCGACCTGCTCTATCGGGACCTCGGTCACCCGCAGCTGCTCGCGGCAGGCCAGAATATAAAGCTGGGGTTCGGGAAAGCGCTCGAGCTGGTGCTGATTGATGGTCGCGACGGCGCGCCGGTTCATGGCGAAGAAGCCGGTGTTGAGGTCGCTTGGCGCCCTGCCGCGGGTGAGTATCTTGGCCACCCCGACAAAGTAGGACTTGATCAATCTACGCGCCAGCGCCGAGGCGCCCGTGCCCAAGTTGTGGTTGACCCGGCAGCCCGCCACCACGTCCGCCTCATCCCTCTCCAGCGGCGCCAGCAGCTCAGGAATGCGCTCGATCGGGTGCTGGCCGTCGGCGTCGATCCGGATCACGGCCTCGTAGTCGTGCCTGAGCGCGTGGTCGAAGGCGATGTTCGTGCAGGCGCCGAGCCCGAGGTTGTCGGGCAGGCGGAAGAGCAGGCAGTCGAGATCCTCGAGCGCCGGTAGGTGGGCGGCGTGGGAGCCGTCGTCGAGCACTAACACGCTGTAGCGATTCGACAGGCGCCTCACGCCGACCACGATCTCGGCCAAGAGCTCCGTGTCGTTCAAGGTCGGGACGAAGACCAGAACCCTGGAAGCCGATCCGTTGCGTTGGTCTTTCATATCTCTCCGCGGCGCTTAATCGCCGGCGCGAGCTCACCGCCCCGCGGCCTCGCCGCCGCCCACCGGCCAAGAGCCGGCATGAAAACGATACACCATGCGTTGGCGCCTGCGAAGCCGGACGCGCCGTCAAGGTCGGTTTAGCCGGTGGTCTTCCGGCGGCGCTCGCTCGGCCCCCAGTCGCCCGTCGCGGTTCCCCGCGAGCGCCCGAACGGCCCGAAACGCCGGTCGGTCTCTGAGCAGCGCCCACGTCGCTCCGTACGCCCTAACCCCGAAGAAGAAGATGACCGGTTGAATGAACAGAAGATATCGGTCCTGCGACGCGCCGACCAGAACCGGCACGAGCGCCAGGCCCACCAACAGCCGGTGAGCCCAATCCCCCTTGACGGCGATGTAGATCAGACCGGGCAGGAGCACGATCCCGAGGGCGGATCGCAACACCACGAGATGGAAAGGCGTGTCGCCGTAGGAGGGCCGCAGTCCCACGGCGTACAAGATCTTCGCGAAGACCAGACTGAGGCCGGATAGCACGCGGTCTAACCAGGTTGGCAAGGACTCGTAAATGCCCGAGACGTAGTCGGCCGGGGCGTAACCAAAGTACGGGAGCTTCTGGGACGCATTCACGAAGACGATGAAGTAGGGATAAAAGAACACCACCATGATGGCCGAGAAGAGAATGAACCCGCCAATCATCAGAAGCCCCATTCGAGAGCCTCTGTACCGTCGCCTGATGATATCGGCAACCACGAACAGCGCGATCGAGGTCGCGTTCGGACGGGTCAGCAACAAAGCCGCCCCGAAGAATAGCCATAACAGGATATCCCGAGTCGACCAGCTGACCTTGAAATAGTAGAGATAGAATCCGCAAAACAGCGCCGCGAATAGTAAATCGGAAGAGACGACCAGCATGTACCAGATCGGATTTGGAACGAGGGCAAAAAGGCCTAACCAGAGACCCGAGACCTGTCTCGAATCCAGCCACTTCAGCCATGCCCAGCAGAACACGCATGAGAGTATCAAGTAACAGATGGATAGAGGTAGCGTGTTACCTTTCTCGTAACGAAAACCAAGGATGAAAAGAGGAAAAAGCGGAGCTGGAGCGATATATCCTGTACCGTTCTTCCGGGGATCTTGGTAGAAGGAACGCAAAGATTCAATAATCGTTCCGGTGTTACCTCCGAAATAGGTCTCAACAGCCTGGCTATAGAAACCGAAATCGACTGAAGACGTGACCAGGGTCGGAGAGACCGGCGCCCCTTTTTCGTCGGGAATTGGATTGTAGATTGCGAACACAAACACCAAAAGGCGTACGAGCACGGCAATCACGACCGCAACAAAGAGGGCGCTCCGATACGGGACTTGGCTCAGCTTCACGCTAGTTTTTCCCCCAAACGGAGATGCGAAACAAGGGCAGTCCAAAGGGACCCGAGACCAGCTTTCTCCTCTGGAACAGACGGCTGATCTCGTCCTCTATGGCGTAAATATCGGCCTCGTGGCCGTGGCCGCGGAAACCGGCTGCCCCGCGCCCCAAGCGATAGAGCACGTTCTCGGTGGGTCCCGATACGACAAGAACGCCCCGGGGGCCAAGAGTCTCTCTGAGGCGCCGCAAGATTTCCACCCGGTAAGGGTTATGCTCGAGCGAATCGAGCGCGAACACGGTTGCGAACCGGGCTTCGGGGAGGGTCTCGAGACGGAGCCGGCGGGCCGCGGGGACGGCCTCGTCGAGGGCTCGCGCCAGTCTCTCGTCGTGCTCGACGAAGCAATACTCGGTGTCCTGGGGAAGGAGGTGATGGAGCTCTCCCGCCGCGGCGCCGAAGTCGAGCACCGGGCCCGGCGGCGATGCGCTCAGCCCCAGGCGCACCGCCGCGAACAGCCGCCACCATGCGCCATAGGCCAGGACCGGGTTGCGGTGGAGGTAAGAGGGGATGCAGGACTCCTCCAGTGCGGCGAACTCGGAGGCGACCGAGAAGGCCCGGTTCAGCGCCCGGCGGCGGGCACGCATGTGCCTGAGCTGGGCGAGAAGCGTCGGCATCGCCCGACCGCGAGGCAACGCGCCGGCGTTGCCGCCCGGTCCTTGCGTGGACCCCGGGTCCGAGGGCGCGACGACGCTCACCCGACCCGACCCGAGGTCTTCTGGCCCGACGCGCGCCCCGCGGACTGCCATACCTGGGCCAGCTCGGCCGCCCGCGACGGCCCGTGGCAAAGGCTCATGACGCGCGCCTTGCCTGCCTCGGCCATCGCCCGGCGCCGCTCCGGATCGTCGGCCAGACGGATCAGCGCACGCGCCCATTCCCCGGCGTCGAAGCTGGGCTTGAGGAAACCCGTCACGCCGTCCTCGACGAAGATCTCCCACGAGCCCACCGACAGCACCGGCTTGCCGGAGGCCAGCGCCTCGAGCACGTCGCGTCCCCAGGGATTGTCCTCGCGCGTGGGCTTGGCCAGCGCCTGACAACCCGCCAGCACGCGCTCGGGCTGCGCCACGTGACCCAGGAACAGGAACGAGTCCGCGAGGCCACGCTCGGCGACATAGTCCGCGAGGCTACCACCGCGCCGGCCTATGGCGCCGAGCCGGCCGGGGAGCGAGCGGCTGAGCCGCATGTCGCCCGCCATCACGAACAGGAAATCGCTCCGTCCGGCGGCCTCGAGCGCCGCCGCCACGTCGGCCAGCCGGTCGAGCCCCCGGTTCCAGGTATAGGTGCTCAGGCAGGCGAGCTTGAAGCGCTCGTCGCGCGGGATATCGGCGTGCTGCGTGAGTCCCTCTTGGGGCGGCGCGACGATGTTGTAGATCACCGTCCCTTGCCCCCGCCCGCCCAGCGACCGGAAGTGCGCGCGTTCATTCTCGGTGATGAACACCAAGCGGTCCACGATGCGCGATATGCTGCGGATTTGCCGGCGGGCGAACGCTGTGTCCCACAGATTGGTGCGGATGTGCATGACGAGGCGGGCCGGCGCGCGCGGTCTAAGCCAGCGCGCAAGGAGCCAGAAACCCTCGTGGTTGAAGTGCACGACCTCGAAGCGATCGTTGACCTCGCGGGCCAAGGCCTGCAGCGCCGGCCGTCCGGCGACGAAGCCCGGCAGCGCGCCGGCGTAGGCGATCAGGTTGCGGGAGATGCGCGGCAGCGAGCTGACCTTCGGCAGCGCGGGTTCGACGCGGCAGGGGATGCCGAGCTCGGCGTAGAGCGCCTCGATGCGGCCACCCCGGCGGCACCACACCTCGGGCGCGACGCGGCTCCGATCCATGTGTCGCAGCGACTCGTGAAGACTGCGTGACGAGCCGCCATGCCCGCCCTCGATGTCCAGGCACAGGACGCGGAGCGGTGCCTGCGTCACTGCCGCATCCGCGCGCCGGCGATCAGCTCCGCGGCGCCCGCCCAGCCCAGGTGCATCACCGCGTCGAGGGCCGAAAGGCCGGCGACGAAGCCCTCCCCACCCTGGTCGTAGCTCCGATCCGCGAACTCGGCATAGCGGAACCCGAGCCCGGCCTCGGCGAACCTGCCTTCGTCCTGGTACTTGGCGCCGCCCCGGCCCGAGAGATAGCTGCCCGAGGGGTCGACGGCCGCCACCAACGCGACCAATCGTTGGTCGCCGGTCTGGTCCTCGATGCCGAGCTCGGACGAGGCCAGGAAGCGACACGCGAGCCCCAACTCGGCGGCCAGGGCCTCCACCAGGTAGCGGTTGATGGCGGCGAGGTCGGCCTCGGGCGCTCCGACGAGCATCTCTTCGATGCGCGGCCACACCTCGCGGAACGCTCGAGCCCGGCGGTAGCAGCCGAACACGGTGTCGCGGTGGCGCGTGGCCCAGTCGCCTGTCGCCGGTCGTACGCGGTTTATGGGCTCGCCGAGGTGCACCGTAACGGGCACCGTGAGCCAGCGCGCCTTGCCGTCTGCCAGTATGCGCACCCGGTTGGTGTAGCTGTTCTTCGGGAACTGGACGTCGTCGAGGAACACCAGCACATCGGCGACCGCGATCTTGTGGAAGTACCCCAGCCAGGGCAGGTAGTTGGGCTGGTGAATGGCGACGATCATCGAGCCTGGACTGGTGCGGGGCGCGAGCCGTGATGTGAGGACGCGGCGCGACCCTCGGAGCGCTACGCCGCCGCCTTCAGATAGCGACAGTAGTGCGCGAGGTTGTGCTCCAGGGGTCGGGGACGGAAGCCGAGCTCGCTTTCGATCCGCGTGATATCCATCACCTGGTTGCGCCTGCGGCCGTTGTCCCGCACCTCGATCGCACTGGACGAGCCGCTGACCGCGAGGACCTTTGTCGCCAATTCCTCGAGCGTAAGAATCTCTTTGCCGGCCACGTTGTAGCAGGACGAGGTGCCGGATGCGCCGGCTCGGAGCGCCGACAACATCGCTTCGACGGCATCGTCCACGAACAGCATCCGAAAGCGGCTCCTGGGCTCCTCGACAACCAGCGGCCGGCCATCGAGGGCCGCCCGCAGCATGTGGTGTACGACGCCGCTGTCGCGACCCGGCCCATGGACTCCTGCCAGGCGGAGGCTGGCGCCGGTCATCGAGGTTTGGTTTCCGAGCGCCAGTGCGAGCACCTGCTCGGCCGCGTACTTGCTGTGGCCGTAGACGCTCGACGGGTGCACCGAGTCCCCCTCGGAGAACGCATCGCGCTCGCTTGCCGTTCCTTCGTAGACGCTGATCGTCGAGCAATAGATGAAGCGGCGGCAGCGCTGCGCCAAGGCCTGGTGTACCAGGTTGGTCTGGGCCGCCACGTTGTCGCGCAGCGCGGCCCGCAGGTCGTCGACATCGCGCCCGGGCAGGGCGGCGGCGTGGATCACCGCGTCGACCGGTCGCGCGGCAAACAGGCGCACCACCTCGGCGCCGTCGGCGAGGTCGCAGCGCAGATAGACCGGATTGCCGTCCACCGGCGGGGGCAGGCGATCCTTGCCACGGCGGAAGGTCGCGGTGATCGTAACCTCGCCCCGGGCGATCAATCGCTCGATGAGTCGTGCGCCCAGGAAGCCATTGGCACCCGTGACGAGCAGCCTCACAGTCACAGCAGGGCTCTTACCTCGGCGATCAGGGCGTCGGCCACCTTGTCGATCTCCTGGTGGGTGATCCGCGCCGACATCGGCAGGCACAGCGCCCGACACATGGTTTCCTCGGTCTTCTTCAGCGTGCCGTCGTCCAGCTCCTGGAAGATGGCTTCCTGGTGCGTCGGGAGATAGATCTGCTTGGCGACCACGTCGTGGTTTTCCCTGAGCGCCGCAATCAGTCGTTCGCGCGCGATCGACGAGCTCAAGAATACGGGGTACTGGTAATAGGCGGATTGCGCGTTCTCGGGCACCGACAACAAGCTCATGCCGGGCTGATTGCGGAGCGCCGTATCGTAACGGGCCGCGACAGCGCGCCGGTGCGCCAGATTCTCTTCGATTTCATCCAGTTGATGGTAGCCCACACAGGCGCGGATCTCGTCCATGAACCAGTCGTTGCCGACCCTCACGGTATCACCCGTTTCGGCGTCACGTCCAAGCAGACGGACCTCCTTGGCGTAGTGCACGAGCTCGGCGTTGGCGGTGGTGATCATGCCCCCCGTGCCCGAAGTGATGACCTTGGTCGGATAGAAGCTGAAGCAGCCGGCGTCGGCCAGGGACCCCGCGTGTCTTCCGTCGATGGTGGCGCCATGGGCGTGGGCGCAGTCCTCGATGAGAAACAGTTTGTGCTCCTTTGCGAAGGCGACGATCTCCGGGTAGTCGGCCGAAATCAGTCCGGTCAGGTGGACCCAAATGATGGCCTTTGTGTCGGCCGTGACCTTGCGCTCGAGATCGTCGAGATCGAAAGACAGCGTATCCGGGTTCATGTCCACCAGCACCGGCCTGCCGCCGGCCCAGCGCACGACGCTGATATCGGTCACGAAGGAGCCGCTCGGCACCAGAACCTCGCTCTCCGCGACGTCGGCGAACTGTAGACAGATCTGTAGAGCCGTGGTGCAGGTGTTGACGGTCAGGGCATACGGCGCGCCGACCAACTCCTTGAAAGCGGTCTCGAATTTCTCCGTATACGGTCCCATCATGAGTCGGCCGGAGGACAGAATCTCATCGATGCCTTCGAGAATGCGTTTGCGGCTCGCTTCCGAGAAGTATGGTGTCGTTATCGGGATCGTCATCGTTCGATGATTCTTTCAAAATGGCAAAGCCGAGGGCGATTCTCGGGACGAGGCTCGCTTGCGGAAGAAGCGGTCTCCGACGACGAGGTTATCGAGATGTACGTGCTCTTCGCGAAGCAATTCGTCAGCGATGTGCAAGGGCGTCATGACGATCGGTTTGCCGTGTAGATTGAGCGAGGTGACGCTCATTCGACTTGCCATGGCGGGCCTCTAGTCGGCTTCGCTTCCCGCAACAAACGGATCGGGGCGAACGTCGACCTCCCCTTCCCGGCACCCGATCGCCGCCACCAGCGTGTCGCAGACGCGGTGCCCGGTGGCCTCGTCCATGTACGGGTGCATGGGCAGGCTCAGGATCCGCCGGCTCACCTCTTCGCTGACGGGAAGCGAGCCCGCGCCGTCGCCGTGCCGGGCGTAGGCCGGCTGCAGGTGCAGCGGGCGCGGGTAGTAGACCATGGTCGGCACGCCCTGGCCTTTCAGGCTCTCGGCGACGGCGTCGCGGTCGTCGAGCAGGATGGAGTACTGCGCCCAGGCCGACCGCGCCGCGGCCGGCCGCCTCGGGATCGCCACCGCATTGCCCAGCCGTCGGTCGTAAAGGTCGGCGAGGGCCGCCCGCGCCTCGAGCTCCCCCGGGAAGACCTCGAGCTTGGCCAGCAGAATAGCCGCCTGAAGGGTATCGAGGCGGCCGTTGAGGCCCAGTCGCACGACGTCGTACTTGGCCTGGCCGCGGCCGTGCAGGCGGATCGAGCGCATGGCATCGGCGCCCTCCTCGTCGTCGGTGAAGATGGCGCCGCCGTCGCCGTAGCAACCCAGGGGCTTGGCGGGGAAGAAGCTGGTGGCGGTGACCGGGGCGAGGCGGCCCACCTGCCTGCCGTCAAGCGCGGCGCCGAAGCTCTGCGCGGCATCGGCCAGGAGCAGCATTCGGTGGTGCCGGGCGATGTCCTGAAGCGCAGGGTAGTCGGCCGGCAGGCCGAACAGATCGACGGCCATGACGACGCGCGGCCTCAGTTCGCCCGCGGCAACGGTCTCGTCGATGCGGCGCTCCAGGTCGGCTGGGTCGATGTTGAAGGTATGCGGGTCGATGTCGGCGAACACCGGCGTCGCCCCCAGCAGCGCCACCACCTCGGGCGTTGCGGTGAACGAGAACGAGGGCAGGAACACCGCGTCGCCCGGGCCCACGCCCTCGGCCATCAAGGCGATCAAGAGCGCGTCGGTGCCGCTCGACACCCCGATCGCGAAGCGGCACCCGGCGAAGGCGGCGAGCGCCTCTTCGAGCTCGGCCACCTCGGGGCCCATGATGAACTTTCCATGGTCCAGCACTGCGTGAATCCTGGCGTCGATCGAGGGCTTGAGCCGGGCGTACTGCGCCTTGAGGTCGACGAAGGGGATGGCGGGCATCCCCGTGTTCCGGTTGCGGGACACTCTGAGATCCTAAGGAGTTAGGTTTTCCGGGTGAGACCGTTCTCGGTCTCGACGTATTGCTCGCCGGTGCGGGGACAGACGAGGTCCTGCGCCAGGCGCTCGCCGCTGGCGCTGACCCAGCCCAGGCGGCGCGCCGGCATGCCCACCATAAGGGCGTGGTCGGGGACGTCGTTCGTGACCACGGCGCCGGCTCCGATCATGGCATAGCGGCCGATGGTGACGCCGCAGACGACGGTGGCGTTGGCGCCTACCGTGGCGCCCTTGCGCACCAGCGTGGGCAGGAACTCGGACTTCCGTTCGACGAAGGCGCGCGGCGTCAGTACGTTGGTGAACACGGCGCTGGGGGCGCAGAAGACGTCGTCCTCCAGCGTCACGCCCTCGTACACCGAGACGTTGTTCTGGATCTTCACCCCGCTGCCGATGCGCACGTTGCGGGCGACCATGACGTTTTGGCCCAGGACGCAGCGTTCGCCGATCCGGGCCCCGTTCATGACGTGACAGAAATGCCAGATCTTGCAGTCCGCGCCAATCTCCGCGCCGGGGTCGACGACCGACGTGGGGTGGATGAACGTTTCGCTCACGTCTCGAGCAGCCCGTCGAGCGGCACCGGTTGTCGCGTGTCGAGCGAGCGCTGACAAGCGTCGAGTACCGCCAGCACTCGCCGTCCCTCCTCGAGGTCCGAGAGCGGCGTCCTGCCCTCGACGAGGCAGGTGAGGAAGTGGGCGCATTCCACGGCCAGAGGCTCGGCGTCGTCGTAGGCCAGTGGCTGGGGCGCTGCCTTGTGGACGACCGGGAGGTCCCCTTTCCATTTCGCCTCATGGGGGTAGTACAAGAGCTTGTCCACGCCCTCCGCGACGTCGTTGAAGACGATCATACCGTCGAGGCCCACGACGACCATGCGGTGGTCCTTGTAAGGGTGCAGCCAGGAGACGAAAATATGCGCCTGCATCCCGTCCTCGAATCTCAAGTGCGAAAGCGTGGTGTCGGCGACGGTTTCGCTGAGATAGGTGCCGCCGCTGGTTATGACTTCCCTCGGCATGCGCCCGGTCAGGGCCAGGATCATCGAGATATCATGCGGGGCGAAGGACCAAAGCGAGTTCTCCTCGCGACGGATCTTCCCCAGGCTCAGGCGGTTGCAATAGATGTAGCGGAGCATGCCCAGGCGGTTCTCGCGGACGGCCTTCTGCAGGGCGACGAAGGCGGGGTGATAGAGCAGCAAGTGACCGACCATCAGGTTGAGCCCGGTCTCCGACGCGCGGGCCCGCACGCGCTCGACCTCGGCGAGATCGAGGCAAAGGGGCTTTTCGACGAACACGTGCTTGCCGGCGTCGAAGGCCTGAACGATGAGGTCGGCATGGGTCGCCGGCGGCGTGGCGATGGCCACGGCGTCGATCCCGGAATCACCCAACAGGTCTTCGGCGCTCACGTAAGAGGGCACCTCGGGATAGGAACTGGTGGCCCATTCCCGCGTGTTGTTGTCGATGTCGCAGAGCGCGCCGAGGGCTCCTTGTGCGCCAAAGTTACGCAACAGGTTCTTGCCCCAGTGCCCGGTACCGATGACGCCGACGCGGACTTCGTGACTCATTCGGTACCTCTTGGTGGCGAACCTCTGGGGGTGAACGCGGAACAGTTCGCGGCGAGATCGAGTTCGAGGCGTTGATAGCGCCGGGCGAGGAAACTTTCCAGCTTGTTCTGCACCGACGCGCCTTCCTCCGTCCACCATATGGGATGGGTCAGCAGATGCAGCCCCCGCCCCTCGGCGATGGCCGGGTTGTCGAGGGGGTGGCCGTGATGCCAGCCACCGCGCGAGTCCGAAACATATGCGAACTCCTCGAAGAAGCGCGGCTCATAAGCGTTGATCAGGCCGGGCACGGCGAACTCGCGGTCGAGCAGGACCGGGCTGGGGCGGTGTAGGCTCAGAGTGCGGATCGCTTGGCCGGTGGTCATTTCGAGCACCCGCCGTTCGCTTTCAGCGCCCTGCGCCAGGACCCTGAGGTCATTTTCATAGAGGGTGGCGTCGAAATGGAGGCCGACCTCGTGCCCCAGCTCGATCAGACGATGGACCGCTCGGGTGCCCGCCTTGGAAGCCGGGTTATAGAGCTCGGACCGCACCAGCACGAAGTAGGTCGCCACAACCCCGACCCGGTTTTCGAGTTCGGCCACCCTCACCGCCGCCTCCGGATCCATGTCGATGTCGTGCCGGAGAATCAAGTGTCGGGCCGCCGGGTCACTGTCCGCGTAAGGCACGCACCGGTAACCCTTGGCCGCCAGGATCTCGATCAGACGCTGGTAGCCGGCGAGGGTGAAGTCGGGCACGGGTGCGCTCATCGCCGTTCACAATCGCTCGATGAGTCGCTCGTACCAGGACTTGGTCTTGGGCGACACCTGCGTTGGGTGGCAGAGCACGACCAGGTCACCACCATAGCTGCGGCAGACCTCGACGATACGCTGGCACTCGGTGAGCGCCTCCTCCATCGTAAGGTCCCGATAGCGGCCGCCGAAGAAGCCGAAATCCATGATGGCGGTGGGATAGGCCATCAGGTCGAGCGCCCGCCGCCGCTGCAGGCTGTAGGTGGGGTGTGCTCGGCAGGTGCCGGAACGAAAGCCCGAAGGCTGGGGGTAGCCGAGGCTCGCCTCCATCTCCATCCCGCCCCCGTCCCACAGGTCCCAAGTGCTCTCGGCGTCGAACAGGAGGCCGTGGTGCCGGCCTTCGCTCAGGTTGCGCCCGAGCACCGCTTCGAGGCCCTGTTTTTGGCGCCGCCACTCCTCGGCGTTGCGCCGGGTTTGGAAGCCGGGATGAAAACCCACGACGTGGCCGCGCGCGACCATCTCGTCGGCCAGGCGGCGCACGACCTTGGGTTCCCTCACCACGTAGGGGCTGTCCATGGGGTCCCGCGTCGGGCCCATGAAGTAGAACCTGCTGGTGAAGCCATGGCGTTCGGAGAGCTCCATGATGTGGCGGCACGAGCGCCAGGGATCGCCCCCGAGATAGCTGCCTCTCAGCCGTCTCAGCGCCGACCCCGGGTCGTGTCGCTTGACGATGTCGCCGAGCGCGTTGCGCAAGGGCGCGAGCGGATAGTGATATCCCCGCAAGCTGTCGAGATCGTGGGTCAGCCAGACCCGGTAAGTGCGGGCGTTCAGCGGGTTCTCCGCACCCAGCAACGAAGCCGCCAGATCCCGGACCGCGATGTCGGCGAGCGGCAGGTCGGGCCGCGCGCGCCGCCACAGCAGCGACGCTTCGATGGGGAAGCGGTCGTAGCGGTCGCCTCCGACGAAGCCGCGCTCCTCGAGCCGTGACAGCAACAGGAAGACGAGGCCCAGGGCGTCGTAGCCGAGGGTCCGCCGAACCCTCTTGCCATCCGCCTCCATCGCGTCTGCCGGCGGCAGCAGTGCCCCGGCGCGGCCATCCTCGGCGCGCGCCAGACCTGGCCGCTCGGGGTGGATGCCGTCGCCGTCGACGCGCACCGCGTCGGGGAACAGCGCCGCCGGGACGGCGACCGCGCCGGGCGGCGGCTCGGGCCCGTAGTGCAGCACGGTCGCAGCCTCCGGCGCTCGTTTCACAGGGTAGCAGAGGTCGAGGAAAGCGCAGGCGAACTCGAGCTCTGGACGGTAGCGCTCGACGGACGGGTGCAGCGACAGCCGGTAGCGAAGCGGCTCCGCCCCGCTCTTCATGGTCGTCATCCCTCGAGGACGCCGAGACGGCGGCCGACCACGCCTTTGAAATCAATCCACATTTGACGACGTCGGCGTTGCCGGTAGCTGGCCAGCAGGGTCCGCGAGACGGTGCCGAGCGCGGCCTCCACGTCAAGGCCGGCGTAGGCCGAGGCAAGGTGAGCGGCCACCGCCGGTCGCCCCAGGATATAGGCGGCGTGGTCGACGAATTCGTAGGTCATGGCGAGGAAGGCCATCTGCAAGAGGCGGGTAATGGCCTCCGGACTGTCGTCGGGCATGCTGTCTGGATCGCGGAAATACAACATGTCGCCGTGCGCGAGCTGTCCCCGGGAGTAGGGGATCGGGCCCCGCGAGAGCTTTGGATGCTTGAGCCTGGTGGAGCGCCGCCAGTGGTGCAGTTCCGCGAATCCCATCGGCGCGAAACCGTATTCGCGCAGACAGGCCTCGATGTCGTGAAACCCCGGCTGGCCCTTGCGGCAAGGGAGGAAGCCGATTTCCACTCTCAGCGCCAACAACCCGCTCAGCAGTTTTGGAGCGGCGCGGAAGACCTCGAGCTCCATCCCCTCGATGTCGATCTTCATATAGACGGCGTCGCTGAAGCGATACTCGGCCGCCGCTTCGTCGAGCGGCATGGTGGGCACCTCGACCTGGCCCTCGACGATGTAGTAGTCGCCCCGGGAGAATTTCTCTCCCGCGCCGGGATCGGCCTTGAGCATGGACGAGGTGCCGCGTCGGCGGGTGAGATAGAGCGTGCGGCTGCCGCCGCTGCCACTCAGGGCCGTCGGCACGAAGCGCAAGGACCGCCAGGCGCCCGGCTGCTCAATGGCCGCTCGGTTGAGGCGCTCGCACTCCTCTGGGTCGGGTTCGAAACCATAGCCGTCGACGGCCCAGGCCAGGGGCAGCAGGTTCGTGGTGAAGCCACCTCGCGCGCCGACGTCGAGGCAGGTCATCGGCACCTCGGCTAACACCCTACCGAGGTCCGAGGAGCCCAAGAAGCGACGCGGTGACATTACGCCTGTTCCGGGTTATTCGTCGCTGGGCCGCGGATCGAAGCCCTTGAGATATTCGATCCGCTCGAGCAGGGTCGGCGGCAACATTTCCAGGACCTGATAATATGCGGCGACATCCGCCTCGGTGATCCGCGTCGGCACCGGGTTGGCATTGGTCGGGGTCAGCGCCCCAATCTCGTCGTGGGCGATGCCGAAGTACTCGAACATCGCTTTCACCCGGCCGGCGTCAAGAAGCTCGTGGGTCTCGATCTCGAAGCGCCGCTCGATTTCCCAGCGCTCGATGAAGGCTTGGTAACGAAGCTCGGTCTCTATCCACAGGTGGAGGTAGAGTTGATAGGCATTGAGGCCGCGCCAATCGACGACGCAAAACAGGTTGCTCGGGCGATCCGGCGGCAGGCTCTGGACGAACAGGGCCTTGTCGCGGTTGGCGAGGCTCTTGGCGGTGCCGAGCGGCTCGCGGGTGAGCTTGATCACGGCCAGGCCGGGAGCCAATTCCGCGAGCGCGTGGCAGTGGGTCCGAACGAAGTATTGGCTGGATTCGAGGTAGTGCCGGTAGCCCCTGCGCTCGAACCTTTCGATACGCCGCAGCTTCCTCGCCGCCAGCGCCTTCAGCTTGTCGGTCTCACCGCGGTCGTACCACTCCAGCGCTTGGCCCCGGCCCAACGCTTCGTCGGTCGTGAGGTATTTGCGCTGAAAATCGCGGCCATAACGGGCGATCCGCGACTGCGGACCGAACCAGCCACGGTCACGAAAAAAGGGCCGTTGGCCGAGCTGCTGGAGCAGCAACTGGGGCGGCTCGTGCTCGGCGAGGCAGTCCTTGCCGAAGCGGTTGAAGACCTCGACCAGGTTATGGCTGCCGGCGCGGCCGGTGGTCGCGGTGAAGATCTTCTGCATTGCCTGGCGAAGCGGATTTCGCGTTGCCTGTGAGCGTCGTATCGGCGGTCGAGGGGCCGATGCTCAAGTGCTCAAGAGTGCGCGCGGACCCCGTTCTCGGCGCGGCTCTCCGGGGCACCGCTGCCGTCGAGGAACTCGTGCAAGAGCGCAAGGCGGACGGCGAGGCGCAGCCATCCCTTTCCCTCGGGCAGCCGGCGCCAGACATCCTCGGCAAGGGAGGCCGCCACGCCAGGGACCGCCGGGGGCCTGCCCCCGTAGGCGGCGATCAGGTAATGGGCGGGAAAGACGAAGCCGCGCTTGGGCCGCTCGACGAATTCCCGGGGCAGGTAACGGGTCAGCAGCCGACGCAAGACGCTCTTCTGCCCGAAGGCGATCATGGCCCGGGGGTCGAACTCGGCCACGGTCTCGAGCACCTGGCGGCTCAAGAAAGGGGTGCGGAGCTCGACGCTCGATCGCATGCTGCCCAGGTCCATGGCGATCAGCCGGCTGTTGGGCATGACGTCGGCGATCTCGTAGCCCGGGACCGCCAGCTCGAGGCTCGGTTCGCCATGGTCGAAGCGGCCGTGGCACCACGCCGAGAACGCGGGCAGCCGCCGCAGCCAGTCGATTGCCGGATAGTTCTTCTGGGCGATGTAGCGTTCCCAGTCGCGGGTGCCGATATCGAAGCCGATGCGGTCGAGCCGGCGCGAAATCGGCCGCGCCGCCCGCGCCGCGCCACCCATGGCCAGCCGCACAGTCTGGGGCAGGCCATAGAGCCCTCGGAAGCGATTGAAATGAGCGTGCTTACCGTACCCGAAGGTGATCTCATCTCCGCCCGAACCGGTCAGCCCCACCTTGAAGTCGGCCGCCACCACCTGGGTCATCTGCTGGATCGAGAGGGCGGTCGTGGCGTCGCAGGGCTGGCCGAAGAGCTCGAGAACGTCCGCAGCTCGGCTCGCTTCCGGGTCCGCGTTGCTGACCACGCGGCGATGAACGAGACCGAGATGCCGGGCCGTCTCGGCCGCCATAGGCGCCTCGTCGTCAACCGGCGCCCCTGGAAACGCCACCGTCACGCATTCGAGGTCAGTGTCCAGGTCCCGCTTGGCCATCGCCGCCACGAGGCCGGAATCGACGCCCGAGGAGAGGAAGCAACACATCGGCACGTCGGCGATCAGCCGGCCCTTCAGGCTGCCGAGCAGGGCGTCCCGCAGGCGATCTATGGCGCGCTCGTCGAGCGGCCGCGCCGGGCGCCGCCCCGGCGATCCTATCGGCGGCGTCCAGTAGCGCCGCGCCTCCCCCGCCACTCCGTCGCGGATGCGCAAGCTCGTCGCCGGCTCCAGCTTGCGCAGCGACGGGTACGAGGTCCGGGGCGCGGGGATGTAGCCAAGCGCGAGATAGGCGGCGAGCAGCTCCTCGGAGAGCTCGGGCTCCAGACCCAACAGCCGCACCAGGGGTTGGATCTCGGAGGCCACGTAGATGCCCTCGCGCTGCTCCGCCCAGAGCAACGGCTTTTCCCCGAAGGGGTCGACCGCGAGGGTGGCCGCCTCGCCGTCCCAATAGGCCAGCGCGAACATGCCGTCGAGGCGGTCGAACGGGCCCGGTCCCCAGCGCTGCAGGGCGCGCAGCAGCACCTCCACGTCGCCGGTGGTGGAGAAGGTCTCGCCGCTCACCTCGAGCTCCCGCTTGATCGCCGGAAAGTTGTAGAGCTCGCCGTTGTAGGCGATTGCCCCGCCGTCGCGCACCATGGGCTGGGCGTTGGCGGCGCTGGTGTCGATGATGGCGAGCCGCCGGTGCCCCAGGTAGACGCCGGCCTGGCGGTCGATCCACTCGCCGTGCCCGTCCGGACCGCGGTGACCGAGCGCCGCCACGCCGGCGCGCCCGAGCGCGATGTCGGCCTCGGTGAGGGGCCGTTTCAGGAATAACGCGAAGATGCCGCACATGGCCTGGGACTGCTGCGGCGCGCCCGCGCTCAGACCCCGGCGAGCAGGGCGCGGAAGTATCCGGGATCGGGTCGCCCGCCCTCGCTCAGGATGGCCTCCCCGAGCTCCACCGGGTCGACGCGCAGTCGATTTCGATCGTCCAACCGACCCGTCACGATGCGGCAGCGTTCGTGGATCCTCGGCGCCACCCCTGGATTGAAGTACCAGCAACCGTAATCGATGAGCACGATTCGCCGATCCGTGCACAGTGCCTCGCCAAATACCGTGGAGTAAGGGGAATCGAAGAGGAACACGTCGGCACCGGCGACGTAGGTCTCGAACTTGTCATACGCGGTGGGCGCAACGTCTTCCAGCGGATGCGGCTTGCCCTCGAGCACCCCTTCCGGATGCGGCTTGCACAGGAGGTCGATCTTGAGCTTTTTCAACGCCTCGACCAGGTGGAACTGGAAATCGAGGTACACCGGATCGGGCAGGTCGGCGATCCCGTATTGGCGGAAGCCGCGGAAGCGGACCGTCGGGTAGAGGACCATGGGGCGGGTGCGGCGGCAGGCCTCGCCGTCCAAGCAAAATCGCTTGAACGTCGGGTCGCCCGTGTGCCCCGTGATTCGCGGCCGATTGTAAGCCTGCACCAGGACATCGGTCCGCGCCGACTTCACGAGGTCGGCCATGCCCTGGGTGCCGAGCACGAAATGATCACTCGTGCTGAGCTCGACGATGGCCGTGACCGGAACTCGCTCACTGATGCCCGTGGTGCCGCCGTGATCGAAGCTCATGACGCTGCCGCCGCGCCGCCGCACCTCGGTGCACAGCTCGCGGGTCGGGAAATAGCCGTTGGAAGCGGCGATAACCCGGTCGGGCAGCCCCCTGACCGATTCGAGGGCGAGCAGATCCGACGCGGCCCGAGCCAGCACCGGCGTCAGCCGGTCGAGGTAGAGAGCGCGAAGCCTGGAGACGAACGGCTCGGCGAGGCCCTCTATCTCGCTCATTGCGGCGGCGATCTTATCGCCAAGGTCGGCGCAGCGAGCCGGGATCGCCGGTTCGCCGGCGCGGCGACGCACCTCGGCCATCAGCACGTCGACATGACGGAAATCGACGCGTTGCGCCGATCCCGAGAGATAGTCTCTGAGGATCGGATTGTGGCTCACGGCGGTGGCCTGAGGCCGAACCAGCGTCGCCGGAAGGCGGTGCAGGGGGCACCAGCTTTGAGTGCGCGCAAGTCTCCGCAGGAAGGGACGCTCGATCGTCTTCAGGGTGTGGACGGAGCGCGTAAATCCCTGGTCGTAGCGCTCTTCTCTGTCTTCCGATCTGCCCCCGAGGCGGTCGATCTCGGGCGGTGCGCCGACGACATGCAGGCCCAGCTCGGCCTGGCCTTGGGCGAACAGGGCGCCCTCGGCAAGGGTCAATGCCAGGCCGCTGAGATTTGCCCCAGCAGCGATGGCGACCCGGCGCTCGAACCCATCCGGCAATGCGGACACGAAGGTCAAGTAATTGCCAACGATTTCAATCGCCCGCCGCGCAAAATCCTTGATGTCGACGGGCCAGACCAGCGAGTCCCGCCACGCCGGCAAGCGATCGAGGCCTGCCAGGCTGAACGGACTCGCCGCGGGTGGGTGGGAATGCGCGACCTTGGTCATTCTGAGTCGTCCGCGGGCGACGATCTAGAGGGACAGGAAACGGGCGATGATGTTGAGCCCGACGGGGCCGCTTTTTTCCGGGTGGAACTGACAGCCGAACAGGGTGCCGCGTTGCAATGCGGCCGTGACGCGACGGCCATTGTAATCGCTGTCGGCGAGGCGGTGATCGTCGTCCTCCGGCTCGGCGCTGAAGGCATGCAAGAAATACACCGCACTCGCCGGCCCCACGCCCTCCAGCGCGGTCCCTTCCCAGCCGCCGCAGGTCGCTGGCTTGATCAGGTTGTTCCAGCCGATATGCGGAATCTTGTGGGGGGTTCCGTCCGCCGAGGTGGGCGGGACGGCGAGGCAACGGCCGGGGATCAGCCCTAGACCGTCGTGGGCGCCGAACTCGGTTCCGCTATCCATCATCACCTGCAGGCCGACGCAGATGCCAAGAAAGGGGCGGTCGCGCTCCGCGTAGCGCAAGATGGGCTCCACCAGACGGTATTTCCTCAAAGCCATCATCACGTCGCCGAAGGCGCCCACGCCGGGTAGGACCAGGCGATCGGCAGCGGCGACGCGGTCCGGGTCCCTGGAAAGCTCCACCGTCGCCTGGCAATGCTCGAAGGCACGGCGAACGCTGAGCAGGTTGCCGATCCCATGATCGACCACCACGACGTTCTTGGTCACAGCTCGCGCACGGAAAGCGCCGCCGCGGCTGCGGCCGAGCGAATCTCTTCGAGGGTCATCCTGTTGTAGTGCAGGGCGTCGGCGACGGCGACCGCGTCCACGCCGCCCTCCCGCACCACCTCGACCAGGTGATCGATCGTGCCCATGCCGCCGCTGACGATGACGGGGATCGAGGTGGCGGCGCAAACGGCGGCGCAAAGCTCGACATCGAAGCCCTTCCGCGTGCCTTCCTGATCGACGGAGGTGAGCAGGATCTCACCGGCGCCGAGCCCCTGGCCCCGCCTGGCCCACTCGATGGCATCGAGGCCGGTATGCTCGCGTCCGTTGTCGGTATAGGCCTCCCAACCGCCGTCGCCGGTACGCTTGGCTTCGATCGACAGCACCATGCACTGGGAGCCGAAGCGACGCGCCACCTCCCCGATTAGCTCCGGCCGCTTGGTGGTGGCGGTGTTGATGGCCACCTTGTCGGCACCGTTGCGCAGCATGGTCTCGACATCGCCTAAAGATCGCAGGCCGCCACCCACGGTGAGAGGAATAAAGACGTTCTCAGCCGTATACCGAACCAGGTCGGTGAGGTTATTGCGTTCATAGAGGCTGGCGACGATGTCCAGATATATGAGCTCGTCGGCTCCGGCTTGGTAATAGCGTCGGGCATGTTCTTGGGGGTCACCGATGACCCGTAAGCCTTCGAGATGGACTCCCTTGATGAGATTCGGTGCTTTGATGTCGAGTCGGGCGATGAGACGCAGGTTAGACATACTCGCCCGTCAACTCGGCCGGCGTGTGCTGATACACGGTACCACGAAGCTGCCACTCGCCGTTCTGGTGCATCCAAATGTGCGGAGATCGGAACTGATCGGCCAGCTTGTCGAAGTACTCGCGGGTCATGATCGGCTGTTCGAACATTTTGCTGGCGACCGGGAACTCGTCCGGGGGTATGCTGAGAAAGCGGAACACCTCTTCGGCGAAGCGCTCGCCGAACTCGCCGTCGAACCGCCTGACCAAGGCCACGCCTTCCTCTCGCGTTATGTCACTCGATCGAATCTCTTGCGCGGCATCGTAAGTGGCGCGGCCAATTCCGAACTTTATATACGTCGTGTAGTAATGAAAATCGTCTATGCGGTCATCGATGCTATTGTACTTGCTATAGGTGCCGGGGGTGCGCTCCGGCGAAGCCTCGAAGCCACCGTGCTCGACCGCATAGTAATAGGAGCTCTGAGGATGCCACTTGAGATAGTAGCCGAGGTAGCGCACGTCCACGTCCGCCGCCTCGAGATCGGTCGGATTGGGCGGCATGTAAGGCTCCAGGTCGTTGGCGTGAAGCCCGAAGTGCGCCCTCAGATCGGCCACCGAGACGCCGCCGAGGAAGACTCCGGAGCGGTCGCCGACGGCAAAGGCGGCGTAATCGCGCTGGGCGGTGGTGACATCGGCGATGGGGTTGCCGTACTCGGCCTCTGATTCCCCGTAAAACACCAGGGGGATATTGAAATGGGCCGCCATCTTGGGCCCCAGCTGCTTCTGGCCGAGGATGAATGGTTGAAAAGGATGGAAGAGCTTCTCGATCGCAATGCGGGTGAGCAGCCTGTGCACCTTGCCGTTCGGGGTGCAAAGGTAGTTGTCGAAACCGGCATGGATCCAGGCCTGGAAATTGCGCCATCCCCAGTCGGTGTAGATGTGAGGCGCCCAAGTAACCGTCAGCGGACGCATCCCGTACTTGTACTTCAGCACGTGCGCCGCGAAGAAGCTGTCCTTGCCGCCCGAACCAGGAACCAGACAGTCATACCAGCCATCGTCGCGGCGGTAGCGATCGCAGAGTTCCCTTAGGCGTTGCTCGCGCTCCTCCCAGTCGATCGTTTCGCGCTTTCGTTGCGCCAGCCGGCAGGGGTCGCAGACGCCGTCCTCGTCGAAGTGGATGGTGGATTTCCGAGTCTCCTCGGTGTGCGCGAACTCGACCGCGGAGTTCGGACGTTGATTGGAGATCACGCAGGTGGTGCAGAACTCGACCTCGGAAGGCAGGCCGTACTTCACCTTGGGCGCGTTTATCCCGACCCGGTAGTCACTGAGATCGATGTCGCGGGAACCGAGGGGTTTCACGACGTTGTCGCCTCTCTCATGCGAATGGAAGGTCGCCGCGGACGGCGATCTCCGAGGCCGGAGCCGCCCTTCCCATTGCCGGCGTCCGCGGCGCGGACGGTGGCTCTTACCATGCGCTCAAGCCGCCATCCACCCAGAAATTCTGTCCGGTGACGTAGCTCGAGGCATCGGAGGCGAGGTAGAGCACCGTGCCCACGATCTCGTGGCGTTCAGCCATGCGTCCGAGCGGCACGCGGGCGCTGTAGCGCTTGATGAAGGCTTCGTTGTGGTCGGCCTGAACGCCGCCCGGGATCAAGGTGTTCACCCGGATGTTGTGCTCCGCCCAATTGGTGGCGAGCCACCTGCTCAGCCCGATGACCGCCGCCTTGCTCACCGAGTAGACGGCCGGATTGTTGATCGGGCGGCCGCCAAAAGACGAGCCTTCGTAGATTCGTTTGTCCGACCCCAGGAGGGCGTAGATCGAGGCGGTCTGGATCACCGATCCCCCCTTGCCCTGGGCGATCATCTGCTTGCCCACCGCCTGCGCCATCAGAAACATCCCGTCGATGTTGACCGCCATGATCTCGCGCCACGCCTCCAGGCTGAACTCCTCGAAGGGAGCGAAGAAGGCATCGAGGTCATGCGTTTTGGTGGCGGCGTTGTTGTGCAGGATGTTGATCTCGCCGAACTCTTCGACCACCCGGTTCACCATCTCGGCGACCGTGTCGGGGTCGGCCACGTCGCCGGGGATACCCACGGCGTCCACCTCATAGCTGCGTCTCAGGTCCTCGGCGAACTCCGCGGCTGCGTCGCCGTCGATATCGACCACCGCCACCCTGGCGCCACACTCCGCGAGGCCCTTGCAGAACTCACGGCCGAGATAGCCCGCGCCCCCAGTGACCAGCGCCGTCTTGCCGGTGAGATCGAACAAGGTTTGGTATCTGCCTTTGGTCATCGGCCTTTGCCCCAATCCATCAAGAACTCGACCATGGCGAAGTCGAGCTCGCCATCGATGTCGAGCGAGCGTTCCTCGGGCATCACGACGAGCGCCGTGTCGGCGAGGAAGACCGTGTCGCCGCCACCGAAAAGAGCATCGCGGCGCCAAGCGTAGACGGCCGCGTTCATGTCATAGCAGGCGGGTGAATCCTGGCGCCGGAAAAACGGCCTTTTCGGCGATTTGGATAGTCGGGCGACGCCGCTCTCGTCGACCTCGACCATATTGAAGTAGGGCGACCTGCGAGCCGGCGAGCCGGTGATGACGTTGCCCACGCCGGAGCTCTCGAGCACCTCCAGGCAGCGAACGATGTCTTCGATGCCCCGCAACGGCGAGGTCACATCCAGATCGACGACGGTGTCGAACCGTTCCCCCTTGCGCTCCTCGATGGTCGCCACGCAATGCCGGATCGCGGCGAGTTTCGAGCTTTCGTCGCGGGCCAGTTCGGGCGGTCTATGGACCAGGTCGACGGCGCCGTGATCCGCCGCCAGCGCCAGGATCCGGTCCGAGTCGCTCGACACCGCGATGCTGTCGAAAAGCCCGCACGCCTCCGCCTGCACGATGGTGTGAACGATCAGCGGCTTGCCCGCGAGCGGCCGGATGTTCTTGTTCTTGACGCCCTTCGATCCGCCCCGGGCCGCGATGGTGCAGATCCGCTTCACCGTTCGATCCAGCGTCGCTCTTTTGCCGCCCGCTCGGCGCCGTCGATCAAGCGCACCACCTCCAAACCCTCGGAAAACGTACAGAGCTCCTCGTGCCGTCCCGACAGTACGGCCTCGTGCTCGGCCTGGTAGGTGTAATCCCGCGCCACGGCAAAGCCGTCGAGCTTTCGCGTCGCGCCGCTCTCGAGCGTGCCGGCGACGAGATCGGCGAACAAGGTGTCGTCGCGCGTGTTGAGCAGGATGTGTCGCCTGACGTTACGGTCGAGAAAGTTCATCGTCACGCTGGCCAGCCGACAGCGGTCCGTCACCAGCAGCACGGAGAAGACATCTTCTGCATCGATCTCGAGTTCGCTGAAGCGGCCGCCCAGGGCGGTCAGCCGCTGCCAGCGACCCACGAGCCAGTTGAGGTAATCGAACTCGTGGCTCAGCTCGCGCAACACACCTCCGCCGGCCTCGCGCCGGGCCGCTGCCGTTTCCCGATAGTCCCGATCGGGGCGCCAGGTTGGCAGATGCTGACCGACATGGATTTCGGCCGAGATCGACTCGCTCTCGTCGGTCCTTTTTTTCAACTCCAGGAGCAGCGGGTGGAAGCGGAGGTTGTAAGCCACGAATAGATTCGGATTGGTGGTGGTCCACCCGGGCTCCGGGGTGTCGAAGAGGGGCTTCTCCACCAGCACCGGACCCCCGAACCCCGCGGCCTCGATCTCGTCCAGCGTGGCCCGGTGCCGCGAGGCCTCGTTGGCGATCACTAGATATTCGGGATGGTGGCGCTCGAGCGCGTCCTCGATCGTGGCGTAACAGCGATCGTAGGCATCGGGCCGGCGGCTTACCACCGCCACCTCGCAGCCTATTTCGCCTAGGATGCGAGCGTGTCGGGCTCCGATCGAGCCGTAACCCACGACCGCCACCCTGCTCATTCACCGTTTTCCGAAAAATGGGCGTCGTAGTCGGTCTGGGCGCGCTCCAGATCCTCGCGCTGGCCGATGTCGATCCAGTATTCGCGGATCGGAAACACCACGACGCCGCCGACGGTCTCGGATACGCGGGCGAACAGGTCCGTCATGTCGAGACTCTCGTGCCCGTCGATCGCGTCGAGCACCGAGGGCTCCAGGGCGTAGATACCAGCGTTGACGAAATAGCGCTGCAGGGGTTTTTCCTCGATTGTCACAAAGCGGTGCTGATCCACCGAAACAACGCCGTAGGGGATGCGGGTCTGATACTCGCGCACGCACATGGTGGCCTGGGCGTCGTGCTCGGTGTGGAATCTGAGCAGCTGATTGAAGTCGACCTTGGTGAGGAGATCCGCGTTCATGACGATGAAGCACTCGCTGGGCCGCTCGGGCAGCAGGCTAAGCGCGCCCGCCGTGCCCATCGGCGCCTCTTCACAGAGATAGCGGATCTCCACCCCCCAGCGCGAGCCCTCGCCGAAGCGCTCCATGATCTTCTCGGCCTTGTAGTTGACCGACAGGTAAAAGCGCCGGAAGCCGTGCTCGATAAAGCTTTCCAGGATCGTCTGCAGGACGGGCTTGGAGCCGATCTGCACCAGCGGTTTTGGAATCGCTTCGGTGAGCGGGCGCAGCCGGGCGCCCTGCCCACCCGCCATCAGCACCACCCAGTTATCCCGCGTGCCCATCTCGAGCATGTGATCGATGGTCTCGAGCCCGGTAAGTCGGCCCTCGACATCGACCACCGGGATCTGATGCAAAAGGTGCTGTTTCAACCGGGCCAGGATGGTTTCGGGGCTTTCGTCCGGAGCGGCCATGATCGGCGACCGATTCATGATCTCGCGCACGGGGCGGTCCAGAGGTATTCCCTTGAGAATTCCGCGCCGCACGTCGCCGTCGGTGACGGTGCCGAGGAGGTGTAGATCGCCGTCGACCACCAGCGCGATCTGCAGGGAACTGCTGTCGATCCTCTGAATCGCCTCGATGATCGGCGTATCGGCCGCCACCAATGAATCTCGCCATCCTTCCACCGTCGTTCCCATCCTACGTCTTGCGCGGGGTCAGCCGCGTTCCCTCCGGTACGTCCTCGACCACCACGGCGCCGGCGCCGATCAAGCTGTCGGGCCCGATGCTGATCGACTGGATGATGATGGCACCGACGCCGACGTGGGTGCGCGCGCCGACGCTTACGCCGCCTGACAGGGTGGCCCCGGGAGCCAGGTGCACGTGATCGCCGACCAGGCAGTCGTGGTCCACGGAGGCTCTGGTGTTGACGATCGCGTCGTCGCCGATCGCCGTTGCGGTCTGGATCACGGCTCCGGCCATGATCTGCACACCGTGTCCCAAGATTACCTCCTCGGCGATCACCGCCGAGGGGTGGATGACGCTGGCGAAGCGGTAACCGGCAGCGACGAAACGCTCGAAGATCTCCCGCCGCCGGGCCGTCGAGCCTGTGGAACCGACGCCGTTTACCAGCCGCACGCCATCGGGCGGAAAGCGGCGCACCGCTTCGTCATCGCCGAGAACCGAGACGCCACGCGGCCCGGCCTGCCCGACCTTCAGCGCCGGGTCGCTGATCCCGGCGATCTCAAGATCCTGCAGCAAAAGGGCGTCGATCAGAACCCTGGCGTGGCCACCACCGCCGATGACGATTACGGGCGACCTCATTCGTCGACCAGGTCGTCCGCGTGATAGCTGCGCCGGGCCGCCTTGCCCAGCATCTCCCAGAACTTCATCGGCGAGATCCCGGTGCCTGGGCGCTTCACACCGAGGTTGCCTTGCGTGAACAGCTCGCCGGCGGCGACGTTCTTGGTCGCCACCAGGCTTTTGCGAGCCACCGGGATGTTCTTGAGCTCGGCGGCGGTCGGCTGCTTCTCCTCGGAGCCCAGCGCCACTGCGATATCGCGAATCGAAGCCACCATCGCCTCGAGCTCGTCCGGCTCCAGCGAGGCGGCGTGGTCGGGTCCGGGCAGGCCGCGGTCGAGCGTGAAGTGCTTTTCGATCACCGTCGCGCCGCGCGCGGCGGCGGCGATGGCGACGGCAATCCCCTGCGTGTGATCCGAGTATCCCACCGGCAGCCCGAACCTGGCGCCCATGCTGTCCATGGCCCGCAGGTTGACCTCGGCGAGCGGCGCCGGATACTCGGTGGTGCAGTGCAGGAGACAGACGCTCTTGGCCAGCGCGGCTCGTCCCTCCGCCGAACAGCGCGCCGCCTCGAAGGCGGCAGGGGAAGGAGTTCCCGGCGCCTCGAGGTAGCCGTACGCCAGCGCGCCGAGGGCCGCCTCGATTTCCGCCATGTTCGCCATACCGGTCGACAGGATCACCGGCTTGCGGGTTCGCGCCGCGGCCAGCAGGAGCGGTCCATTGGTGACGTCTCCCGAGGAAATCTTGAGGCGCGGAAGATCGAGCCTGGACGCCAGCAAGTCCAGGCTCTCGAGGTCGAAGGGCGTGGACAAGAACTGAATGCCGCGCTTGGCGGCACGTTCGACCAGCTCGCGATGCATCGCCTCGTCGAGTTCGAGGCGTCTGATCATGTCGAACTGCGATTCCTCCGGCGCGGTGGTCTTGGTCTGGTACTCGGCCTTGATGGCGCTACGCGTGACCAGGCGATCGGCCTTGAAGGTCTGGAACTTGACCGCGTCGACGCCTGAGTCCGCCGCCACGTCGACGAGTTGGCGTGCCAAATCGGGTGAGCCATTGTGGTTCACGCCGGCCTCGGCGATGATGTAGACGGTGGTCACGATCGGGTCTCGCCCGTTCAAGCGGATGGCGTCGCCGGCTCCAGACCCGTTGCTCCCACGCTGCGAAAAGGCGGGCCGGCGATGGGCGTTGGCTCCAGCCCCTCAACCGGCCAGCTTGAGCGCCGCGGGATCACGATAGAGCGTCGACGGAGCATCCTCGGGAATCCCGTGGTTGCGCCGCCACTGCTCTTCGTAGCCGGGGCCCTTTCGCGGCGGCAAGCGCGTTCGGTCGCAGGAACGGCACCTCGCAGCCCCGACCGCGGGCGACCTCGGCGATCTCGCTGTCGTCGGAAGAGAGGATCAGGCGATCCACGTGCTCGGACGCCAGCCCCGCCTCTATGGTCCAGGCCATCAGAGGCTTGCCCGCGACCTCGCGGACGTTCTTGCGGGGCACCAGTTTGGATCCGCCGCGGGCCAGGATCACCCCGAGTACGCTCTCGCCGTCGATCATCGAAGCCCAAGCTCCCGGCCGATCACGACGGCAGGTCGAAGAAGCGCTTGCGGAGCAACGCCGTCCAGTCGCTCACGCCGGTCAACTCGGCGAGCATCTTGCGGGCCGCGGTGCCGTCACCGTAAGGGTTCACGGTGGCGCTCACATCCATGGCCATCGCCTCCTCGATCGCCGCCGCGATGGCCTCGGCCTGGGGCCGGCAGTCGATCACCGAGGTCGCCCTGAGCCGACCCTTTTGGCGCTCGCCGATGTTGACGGTGGGGGTGTCGAAGGACGGCGCCTCGTAAAGCCCGCTGGAGGAGTTACCGACCACCGCGTCGACCGCGGCGAGGGTGCTGAGGTAGGCGCGTTGGCCGAGCGAGGCATAGGCGCGGGCGTGTTCCCGCCCGGCCACGAAGGCCTCGGTCATGCCGATGAGCCTGCGTCCCTCGGGATCCGCGTTCGCCAGGGTGAAGATCAGACCGACCTCGTTCCCCAACCCCTCGAGCGCCCCGAGAAGCTCGGCGAACTCCCGCTCCGCCGGCTGCTCCGCCAGGGTGGCCGGGTGAAAGGTGATCAGCAGGTTGCGCCGGCGAAAGGCGAAATCCAGCTCGCGCTCGAGTGCCGCCCTGTCGAGCAGAGCCACTTGTTTGATAGCGTCGATGCCCGGGCTGCCGACGTCGAAGATTCGCGCCGGGTCCTCGCCCAGCTGACGCACCCGCCGGGCGGACTCGGCGTTGCTGACGAAGTGCAGGTGGGACATCTTGGTGATGCTGTGCCGGATGGCCTCGTCGAAGGCGCCCTCGGTGACGTCGCCGCCGAAGATGTGCGCCACCGGAAGGCGCAACACCAGCGCGGCCTGCGCGGCGGCCAGCATCTCGAAGCGATCGCCGGTCAGCAGCACGAGATCGGGGGCCAGCCTTTCGAACACCTCTCCGAAGCCGATGGTTCCGAGCCCGATCGACTTGGCGGTGCCGACCGGCGTGTCGCTCGACAACAACATCTCGACTCTGGCGTCGATGGCGAACCCGTCGCCCTCGATCTCGCGGTAGGTGAGCCCGAACTCCGGCGACAGGTGCATGGCCGTAACCACGATCTGCAGCTCGAACCCGGGCTCGTCGCGGAGCAGATCAAGCAGCGGCCTGACCAGCCCGTAGTCGGCGCGGCCGCCGCTGACCGCGCAAATCCTACGCTGTAGCATCGGCTCCCGTGGCATCGGCTCCGGCGACCAGGCGAGGGCTGCTCGGCAGGTTGATCAGCCGCGCGCTCAGGTCCTCGGCGGTCGACAGATCCATGCGCGGGCAGTCGCGGTACATTGGCGTCCGATGCATCAGTTGCCACACCGGTCGGGTCATGATCCCTTGGGCGTTGCTGCGCTCCAGCAACCGATCGCGGTCCTCCGCGTGATCGCGGTCGAGCAGCAGGGCGTTGAGCCAGTAGTTGGAGCGCGCGAACTCGGGCTCGACGAAGAGGCCGACGCCGGACAGTGGGGCAAAGGCCCGGCGGTAGCGTTCGGCCAGTTCGCGCTTTCGCTCGAGGAAGCCGGGAAGCTGCTCGAGCTGAGCGCATCCCAAGGCCGCGTTGATGTTCGGCATGCGGTAGTTGTGGCCGACCTCGTCGTGCAGGTATTCCCAGCGATGGGGGCGTTTGGCGGTGGTGGTGAGATGCTTGGCCCGCTCGGCGAGCCCGGCGTCGCTGGTGAGGATGGCACCGCCGCCGCCGGTCGTGATCACCTTGTTGCCGTTGAAGCTGAGCGCCGACAACAGCCCATGGTTGCCGGTGTGGGCGCCCTTGTAATAGGAGCCCAGCGACTCGGCGGCATCCTCGATCAGGACCAGGCCGAAACGTCGGCAAACCTCCACCAGCGGGTCGAGATCCACCGGGTGGCCATAGGTGTGCATGCAGACCATCGCCCCGATACGCCGGCCGCTGGCGCGGTTGACGCAGCCCGACCCCGCCGAGCCGGCGATCTGTCCGAGATAGTCGTCGAGCTTGGCCGGGTCCACGCCGAGGGTGCGGGCCTCGCTGTCGACGAAATGCGCCAGCGCATGGCAATACGCCACCGCGTTGGCGGTGGCGACGAAGGTGAGCGCGGGAACCAGGACCTCGTCTCCCGGCTCGACCCCCGCCAGCTTGAGACAGACGTGCAGGGCGGCGGTGCCGTTCACGGTCGCGACCGCGTGGCCGGCGCCGGTGAACTCGGCCAGCTCGGCCTCGAAGCGATCGACGAACTCCCCCGCCGACGACACCCAGCCCGAATCCAGGCATTCCTTGACATAGGCCCACTCGTTGCCGGCCAACTCCGGCTCGTGCAAGGCGGCCGGGCGGGGCAGAATCGCGGTCAAAGCTTCGATCACGGATTCGGGACGAAACAGCGAGGACGGTCGCCGGGTGCCTGCGGGCGGTACTGCGTCATTTGGCACGCGCCAAGCCTCTCGCTCAGTACTCAATCTCGTAGTTACCGTAGAAGCGGCGGTTCTCATCGACCCGCCGGAACAAATTCTGTTCCAACGCGGTAATGAGCTCCCGAACGCCGTCTTCCACCTTGTAAGTCGTCTCGAAGTAAAGAATTTTCCTGATCTTCGAGAAATTCACTCGGTAATTCCGAGGATCTCCACCGTGCGCTTGATATCGTACACTCGCACCTGGCAGAAAACCCAGGATCGTTTCCACAACCATTCTCTTTGTGAGGTTGTTTGCCTCTCCTCCCGCATTGAATATCTCAAAGCTGACCCGCTCGATAGGCGCCTCCAAGGCGCGCCGGATAACCAGGGCAAAATCGTTTACATGACAGTACGGTCGCCAGGTCTCCGCGTCATACACCAAGAGCTCGTTTCCATAATAAATTTCCCGGGTAAATTCATTGATCGTAAGATCGAAGCGCATCCGTGGCGACAGTCCAAAGGCGGTCGCGAACCGCAAAACGATCGGGTGATAGTCGACTTTACCTTTGAGAGACAAAAGATGTCGTTCCGCTTTGACTTTCGCTTCTGCGTAAAGCGATAACGGTTTCAGATTGGCGTCTTCATCGGCGATCTCATCGTTTGACATGAACCCGTAGTTCGAGCAAGTAGAAACGAATATTACCTTATTGAGTCCACAGCCATCGAGCTGATCTATCAGACGCCTTATTCCCTCCGCGTTAATTTTTTCGGATGCTTCAGGATATCGCCTGGTGATCGGGTCGCCGACCAATCCAGCCAGAATCACGACATCGGTGACTCCCTCTAAAGTCTTGGCGTTGAATTCGGTATCGACGAGGTCACCGTACATGAAGTCGTAGCTAGCGCGGCGTAGAAACGGCAGGACGCAGACGTGGTTGTCATACAGCAAGGCATCCGTGGCGCGCACCAGATAGCCGTGGTCCAAGAGGTGACTCGTCAACTCCGTGCCGATGTAGCCCGCGCCGCCGATAACCAAGACTTTCCGAATCTCGAGGCCACGCGCCCGCACGACCTCGTCGTGCGCTCTCAATCCCTCGTCGAAGACCGCCTGCCGGTATGGTGCGGGCAGGTCTGCTTGGCGTTCGAAGGCAATGTGCCGGAGCCAGTCCTTGTAACCCACCACCGCTAATCCCTAAGCATCTTTCCGATGACAGCCGAAGCGCGCTGTTATCCGTTATTCCCGCGAGTCGACTTCTGCTGAGCCTCGGCGGCGGGCGGCGACGTGAGAATGAATTCGGAGAGCTCAATGCCGTGACTCCGTAGCTCTTCTGATATCAACGCCACGAGCGTGGAATCGATCTCTTTCTTCCAGTCGCCAATCTTTCCCGATCGAATGAACGATCCTTCAAACCTTTCTAGACCCTGGATTGGACCGTGTTCGACCTCCTCCCTTCTTAGTGTATCCATGCTCGCGAACTCAAGAGCTCTTCTCATTGCATCGCGGCGAACTGGAATGTTTAACCATTCCAATATCCCAGAGAACACCTGTTCAGGTTGGGATACCAGATCCTCGTAGGCGACGACGAGAACGTTTGGCCTATGCTGTAATTCTCTAATCTTCAAATACCTATCAATCCACCGTGGAAGCCAATCACGAACGCACTCTTCCAGCGTCGTGTCACTTCCTCGCTTCTTATATCTGTAATAATACCAAGAAACCAAATAATCTAGCGGATTTCTGTATAATATTATTGTCTTTCCTTTTACATACTCTAGGAACACTATATCGTGACCATAATAGAGATCTGCGTAGGGTGTCTTTGAAAACACAGGATGAGATTTCTTGTATTTTCTATGCCCTCGAATGATTGAAGGCCGATTGTTCGTGAATATCCTCTGAATCTCCCGATTGAGCAGTGGGTGGTCTCGATTTTCGTATAATACAAGCAAGTAGTTCCCAAGAAACTGTAAGAAATAATTCGTTCCAGATTTTGGTATTGTCCCTAGATTTATCGAACGGTCTATGTCTTTTGCCCGAGTGATTTTGAGGAATGTATAGAAGACCTGCCGTAAAGCGCGGTTATTCCGTGCGAACCCAGTGAAGCTCTCGGGAAGGCGTGGCAGAACATAACGATAGATTATGTCGCGGCTACGGATGAACTTCAACTTACCGGAAACTGAAGTTTCGCCGTTCATTTGGGTACAGCTTTACTTGGCAGGAGCGATCGCATGTCGTATTCGCATGGCGGCCTGTCAGGTTCGACCGGAGCCGAGGGGGCGAGATGATCTAGCGTCGACGACGGGCCATAATGGCGGCAAGAAGTTCTCGGCCGCCACAGAGATTTCGATGGTCGTGGGCTTAGCTCCACAACGAAGGAAACGTAGGAACCGCAAGAGCGGCGGCGATACCAACCCGGGATCACGATACTGTCGCTGTTTTCGCATTTGAGCTGGCGACCGGATGGCGACTGACCGCACGGTCCGGGTTGCCGAATTGCGATCCAGCACGAGCCATATCCGCCCTCAGGTTACCGCCACGGCAGCGCAAGTTATGAGCGATCGGATCGCCGCCGTTATCCACGTCCGCTTGTGTTCAAACGGCCCAGAGATAACGGTGACGGATCTCGATCCAGGAAAACTTCCCACGTGGGTCATGGCTTCGCTCGGGGCCCTGAGTTCGGGTCAGGCAGTTGATTCGCCGGCCGGACGGCCGATCCTCAACGGAGGAGTGTGTAGAAATTGTAACGGCTCTTCTCGGAACGCATTTGAACTGCGGTTCTTTCGAGCTGGTCGACATCGATGAGGCTTTGTAGCTCCGGTACGTTAGCGGTAAGTTTCCGCATTATTTCTAGATAAACAACCTCGTCTCCGTGGACACCGTCGTAAAAGTGTTCGTCCGTAAGTTCGAGAGTCATAATATCTTGGAAATTGAAAAAAGGTATACCCTCGCTCCGACAAATAAAATCTACTGTTCTTTCAAATCTTGCGATGTATTTTCGATGTTCGGGGCTGCGGTTTATTACTTCGTATATCAACTTAGAGATAGGTGGTAGGAAGATGACGGTATTTACATCGTTCTGACGATTGAATCTCAGAATATCACGGAACAGCTCTTTGACCGGTTGCGACAAAGGTCCGGTGTAGGAGAAGCGACCCTTGTGGTTCTCGATCAAACGGCGGTGGAACCGGAAGCCGTCATCATATCCGTAACCGTCCCACCGTCTGTAGAACGATTCATTGAGCACGACGGCAGCGAACTGGTCGCTGCCGTCGGGTCGGAAGCCCTGCCCCGTGGTGGCGGCGCGCAGCCCGACGGGACGCCTGTGGCCGAGAAAGTCCTCCTCGAACCGCACCTTGCCGCGCAGGGTGGCGAGGAGGATTCTTGGCTTGAAACCCTCCGCCACCGCTGCCGTGACTAGGCCTCGGTAGTCGAAATCGATTTGGCGGAAGCACACGCTTCTATCGACAACGCAATCGTCCTGCCTGCCGGGATCGAACCACCAGGGATCTATGCCGAGGATAACCACTTTAGGTTTGTGATATTGATACAGGTTGGTCAGAAAACGGAATGTCGAGGTGAAGGCGTCGCTCACCTGGCCGGCATTGTAGAAACGCGCGCCGGGGGCCATAACATCGCGAAACTGAGTCACGCGCGATGACCCCACGATCAACAGGTCCGGCTTCGTGTAGCGCGCCCTGGCAAGCTTGTAGGCGTCATGCGACTGGCCGAATGCCGCTCCCCACAACAGGTCCTCGTCGGTCTCTATGTTGTCTCGGCTGAACACGAACAGCTCGTTCGTGGCGGCGAGAAAGACTACCAGGATAGCGACGAAGAGCAGGCCCGACACGACGAAGGAAGCTAGGTACCTGGCGAGGAAAGCTCCCTTTCGTCCCTGTTTGGCCACCACCGCAGGCACCTAGAACTGGAAATAGAGGAAGGTCGTGTTCCGGCCGAAGAACATGATCGCCAGAGACAACGCCAGGACGAAGCCGCCCCACGCCGGCACCGACCGGCTCGTGAGCAGCCAGCGCCAGCGCCGGCGATCCATGAGCCACATGGTGTTGGGCAAAACGAACACGATGATCGCCCCGACCGCGGTCCAGGCGACCTGTTGCAGGCCGCCCAGATTCGCGACCACGCCGGTATGGACGTTGAGCCACCTGGCAAGCGGCCCCAGCAGGGTGATCACGGCCTCGTAGCGTCCAGGCACCGCGATGCCGTGCGTGCCCACCATGGCCGTGTAGAAGTTCCAGGTCACCTCCAGGTTGTCGGCCCGGAACGGCACCCAGGCGAAGACCACCAAGATGAAGGTGGCGGCTATTCCCAGCGCCACCGGAGGACGCCACGACCAGAACTTGCGCAGCCCGTGGTTCAGGGCGAGCAGGACGCCGTGGATCATCCCCCAGAGGATGAAGGTCCAGTTGGCGCCGTGCCAGAATCCACCGAGTATCATCGTCGCCAGCAGGTTGACGTAGCGCCGAGCCGGGCCCTTACGATTCCCGCCCAGTGGGATGTAGAGGTAGTGGCGCAGAAAGCGCGACAGCGTGATGTGCCAGCGACGCCAAAAATCGATGATGGATCTCCCTTTGTAAGGTGACAAGAAATTGGCCGGAAGCCGAATTCCGAAAAAGAGGCCGAGACCGATCGCCATGTCGGAGTAGCCGGAGAAGTCGAAGTAAATCTGAAACGCATAGGCGCTGGCCCCACCCCAGGCCTCGAGGAAGCTCACCGGTCCCGCGAGCGCGGCCCCGAAGGCCTTGTCGGCGAAGCCGCCGAAGGTGTCCGCCAGCACGACCTTCTTCCCGAGACCGAGCGTGAACGCGATGAGACCCGGGGCCAAGTAGCGCACCGCATAGTTCGAACCCAGCACCCGCTCGGCAATGCGCCTGGCCTGCGGAATGACCTCGGCGTGGTGGACGATCGGGCCGGCGATCAGTTGCGGGAAGAAGGTGACGAAGAAGGCATATTCGACGAGGTTGTAGGTCCAGCGGTAGCCGCGGTAGCAGTCGACCAGGAAGGCGATCTGCTGGAAGGTATAAAAGGATATGCCGATGGGCAGGGCCCGGCTGACGATGAAGCTGGTGAAATCGGTGGCCTCCTGGACCGTGAAGACGTTCTCGAAGAAGCCGAGGTACTTGAAATAGCCCAACAGCAGCAGGTTGAAGGCGACGCCAACGAACAGCAGCAATCGCTTCGTGCCCGCCCGCTCCCAGTGGCGCGAGATGCTGCTGCCCAGGCCGAAGTTGATCAGCAGCGACGAGGTAATCACCCAGATATGGGCCGGGTTCCAATAGGCATAGAAGGCGAGCGAGCACACCACCACCCAGCCCATGGTGGTAGACACCCTGCCGGAGCGCAGCAGAAGGTACGCGCCGATCAGCACGATCGGCAGGAACACCAGGATAAACTCGAACGAGTTGAAAAGCATGGTGGCGAATTAGCCGCGATGCATCAGACACCCGGTGAGCGCTGCGTGGCGGCATCGGCCGTCTCCGCGAACAGGCAGGCGCGCCGCCGCCGGGGGGTGCCGGCGGGATTGGGCGGCAGGGCTCCGACCGCGCCTCACAGGGGATATCCGTAGTCCTCGAGTGGCAAGGCGTACTCGCGGGCCAGACGCTGGTTGCTGTCGCGAAAACGGGCCCCCACCGCTTCGAGCTGAGCCGCCGAGGCTCTCACGTTCGCTCGGGGGCCCCTGTTGAGAAGCTCCTTGAAGCCGTCGGCGATGTTCGCGGGCACGAACCGTCTTACGCGTACCTGTGGCAGCACCAACTTGCGAATGCGGGTGTAGGCCGAGAGCGCCGCGCTCGGGCCCCGGTTGTCGTGCCTGCCGGCGAGGTGCCGGACGCCCTCCTCGGCGTCGACGCCGATGAAGTCGCACATCCTCCGGGCGTAGCCCTCCGCATCGCGGGCCAACTCCTCGAACAGGAAGACGCCGATGTTCCGCCGCCCGAAGAGACGTGCGTAGACGTTGATCAGCTTGTAGTAGTCGAGGTGGAAGACGAAACCGTTGGCGCGGTTGTCCCAGTACTCGTCAAGGTATTCCTGGAACGAGTAGGAATGCTTGGCCCGGCCCCACTGGAACCTGTACATCGACTGCAAGTAGTCCGGCTGACTGCGGATGTTGACGATGATCTTGGCCTCGCCAAAGAGATCGCGGAGCCTCTGGGCGACGACACCGCGGTCGGCGTGATTGGGCAATGTGAAGAGCTCGAACGTGACGACCAGGGGCTTGGTGCCGGACATGAGCGGCGCAATGATGGCCTCGTACCCTTGTCGGCACGCCTCGGGATCGAACTCGATCGTGTCCTGAGCGTGGATCGAGGCCAGCCAGTGCTCGATTTTCTCGCTCTTGAAGGGCTTGCCGACGCACTCGATCTGCGAGTGGGGCTCGAAGAGCCCGTTTTGCAGCGTCTTGCTGGCCGCTTTGGGATAACCGATGTGAATGCAGGGCAGCGCGGTCATCGGGCCGCTTCAAACCTCATTGTTCCAGGCGCCGGGTGAGCGGCGAGGCTGGTCGACGTTCAAGCGATGAAGGGCACGGCATTGGCGTAGAGCATCTTGGCGCCGAACATCGTCTTGCGCCGCACGCCGCTCAACCGCCGGGCCACCCGCAGGATGGTGGTCGCCGACGCCGCCGGCTCGATCGGGTAACCGAGCTTGCGCGCAGTGTCGCCGGCGATGGCCGCGATCAGGGCGACCTCGTCCTCGCTCAAGTGGTCTTTCCAGCGCTCGAGCGGTGCGCTGCTGATGCCGCGGTAGAGCTCGTTGGGGTCGTTGGTGGCGCCGCCGCCGAGGCGCGCCAGGCCTTGGCGCACGACCTCGTCCGGCAACGGGCTGCCGAGAGCGAACTCGAAGATACGGTTCAAGGTCGACTCGGGCTTCTGCATGAAGTCCTCGAAACGCACCAAGAGGGAGCGGCCCGGCCGCCTTCGGGCGAAGCTCCGGAATTGCTCCATCATGATCCGCCAGTACACGGCCCCGTCGATCACGTCGTGGACGTTCCTACCGGCCGTAACGTCGCGAACCGTCTTCTTCGTCATGCGATCGGCATACGAGGCGGTCGATCCGCGCGGGTCGCGGGTCACGAAGACGAAGCGCGCTTCGGGAAGATACCGGGCCACCGGCCGAATATTGCGCCAGTCGTTGCTCTTGTCGTGCCAGCAGACGATGCGCGCCGGATCCTTCCGGTTCGCCGCCGTCATTGCATAGAGCAGCGGATAGAGCTGGTAAAGCCGGCGGAAGTCCTTGTGCCGGGCGTTGACGGTCCGCACCACGTGTCGGGCCAGCATTTCCGCCTGCTCCGCCGACAGCGTCTCGAGGAGCTCCGGCAGCTCGAAGTACCGCGGAAACCGAAAGATGGTCCGGAACAATTTGGCGCTCACCTTGGCGCGGTGGTTCCAGACGTTGTTCACGAAATGGCTCATGTTCGGCAGCCCTAGAACCTCAGGGTGGATGCCGATCGCCTCGTTGATGATCGAGGTGCCCCCGCGCGCCGGACCGACGAGGTAGACCAGCCGCTCCAACGCTTCTGGGCACAACGTCGGCAAGCTCGAGAGATCCGGTTCCCGAAACGGTGGCGAGGATGTCGACACTGGGCTAGCTGACCTGACGGGCCATGGCGCGGAAGGTGGTGTTGGTGCTCATCAGCTCGTCGAAGGTTCCTTCAGCGACGATGCGCCCGCCCTCCATGAGGTAGAGCACGTCGCATTGGCGCACCGTGCTGAGCCGGTGGGCGATGATGATCATGGCCATGTTACCGGCGAGGTCGGCGACCGCCTCGCTGATCACCGCCTCGGTGATGCCGTCGAGCGCGCTGGTGGCCTCGTCCATCACCAGGAGCTTGGGCCGGCGGTAGAGCGCGCGCGCGATGCCGATGCGCTGGCGCTGTCCGCCGCTCAGCCGGACCCCACGCTCGCCGAGAGTGGTGTCGTAGCCGTCGGGAAGCTCGCCCACGATGACGTCGTGGATGTGCGCGAGCTTCGCGGCCTCGATCGCCGCCTCGCGATCGATCTCGTGGTCGGGCATCCCGAAGGCGATATTGCGCAACACGGTGTCGTCGGTGAGGAAGATGTGCTGCGGCACGTAACTGACGCTGGCCTGCCAGCTCGCAAGAGTCGCCGGCGTCACCGGCCGACCGTCGACCTCCAACGTCCCCTGGCTCGGATAGAGCAGGCCGAGGATGACGTCCACCACGGTGGATTTGCCGGCGCCGGTGGGTCCCACCAGGCCGACCGAGAGGTTGCGCGGAATGCACAGCGAGAACGAACTCAGCACCTCCCGGTCGCCGCTCGGGTACTTGAAGCTCACGTCGCGCAGACGGATCTCGCGCTCGAACGGCAGCGGCTCGACCCGATCCGCGCGTGCGACGGCGACCCGTTCGCCTTCCTCGATATCGGCGCAGATGATGTCCACCACGGCCTGGTTGAAGCGCATCGAGGTGAGCGCGCTCAAAATGCGGTTGAGCGACGGCATCAGGCGATAGGCCGCGGCCCCGTAAAGGGCCAGCACGCCCACGGTCTCGGAAACCCTGTCGGTCTGCGCGATGGTGTAGACCAGGATCACCATCATGCCGCCGAAGGCCAGGGCCTCGATCCCGAACCTCGGCAGCTGGTTGATCAAGGCACTGACCACGTGAAGCCGGGCGAAGATACGATGCCAATAGGCGTAGCCCTCCTCGAAGTACTGCTCCCGCCCCAGGAACTTCACCTCCTTGATGCCGGCGAAGGCCTCGTTCGTGGCCTTGAAACGCCCGTCGTTGGCGCGCTTGCGTAGTGCGCCCATGTGGCCGAGGCGAGATCGCACCAGGAGATAGATCGTCGCGAACAAGACTCCCATCACCATGGTGACCGAGGTTGCGAGCAGCGGGTCGTGCCACACCAGGAGCGCCAGCATTGCAATGGCCACGGCGCCGTCGGAGACCAGGGTCGCGGTCGGCATGATGACGCCGTTGACGACGTTCGAGACCTCGACCAGGACGTTGTTGCTCAAGCGCGCGCTGTTGGTGGCGAGGAAGTAGGCATAGGGCCGACGCAAATAGCTGCCGAGCAAGCGATTCGAGATCGCCAGGTTGGCGACGTTGACGAAATGGGTGCGCAGCCAGAGCGCAAAGGCGGCAAACGCGTTTCGGAACAGTATGATTGCGAGCAACGCGAGCCCACCGACGATCAGGAACTCCTTGGTGTCCGAGAAGCCGTAGTCGCGGTAGACTCGGGCCAGCCACTGGTTCTCTTGGATGATCGTCGGCTCGGCGACCAGCTTGATGAACCAGAAGATCGAGCCCACGCCGACGACCTCGACGGCGGCCATGACCAGGCTCGCCACGAGCACCGCCAGGGCCTCGAGCTGCAAAGGTCTGGTGAGCAGACTGAATATCTTCGTTAGCACGTGTATGCGCTCTCCGTGCGGGGGCTCGCTTCAACGCCGGGCGCCCAAAACCGGGCAAATTGACATTCTCTCGGGAACGCGCTAACCGGTAGCGATGCGGCTAGGTCGCCTGAGTCGGGTCGCCGCCTGCGGTCAGCGGGAGGCCGAAACTCAACCCGAGTGGTCAAGCCCGGGCCGGCAGGTTTCGTGCAACATGCAACGCTGAGGCCGACGGATGGCGTACAACCCGGACCCGAAATCACCAATGTTCTCGAGCCTCCATTACTGCATCCGGTGCGGCATGCCGAGCACCGAGCCTGAGGCCAAGTACGACGAACTGGGCGTCTGTGTAGCGTGCCGGGCGTCGGAGCAGAAGATGCACATAAACTGGCGCGAGAAGGACAAGGAGCTGCGCGCCATTCTCGATCGCTTTCGCCGCCGCGACGGCTCCGACTACGACTGCATCGTGCCGATCAGCGGCGGCAAGGACAGCGCCTTCCAGCTCTACCTCATGACCGAGGTCTACGACATGAAGCCGCTGGCCTGCACCTTCAGCCACAACTGGTTCTCCGACACCGGGCGCAAGAACCTGCAGTGGTGTCTCGAGACCTTCGACGTCGACCACGTCATGTTCACGCCCAGCCGCGGCCTGGTGAACCGCTGCGCCCGGCGCTCGCTCGAGATGATCGGCGATTCGTGCTGGCACTGCCACGCTGGCGTCGGCTCCTTTCCGGTGCAGGCGGCGGTGAGGTTCAAGATCCCGCTGATGGTATACGGCGAGTCCGCGGCCGAGGCCTCGGCCACCGCCGACTACGAGAACATCGTCGAGTACGACCAGGACTACTTCACCAAGGTCTCCGCGTTCTACTACCCCGAGGAGTTCGCCTGCGACTACCTGCCGGAGCGCGACCTGGCGCCGTTCAAGGTGCCGAGCAAGGAGGAGATAAAGGAGAGCGGCTTCTTCGGCCTCCACCTCGGCAACTACATCTTCTGGGACGGCGAGCGGCAGATGGAGTTCCTGCGCGACCGTTACGGCTGGCAAGAGGACACCGTCGAGGGCACCTACAAGTGCTACAAGAGCGTCGAGTGCCGCATGCCGGGCGTCCACGACTTCACCAAGTTCCTCAAGCGCGGCTACGGGCGTGGCACCGACCACATGGCGCTTGACGTCCGCGCCGGCCTGATGACCCTCGAGGAGGGCTACGAGCTGGTGCGCGAGACCGACTCGGTGGAGCCCGGGATCCTGGACTACTACCTCGAGAGCGCGGGCTACACGCGGGACGAGTTCTTCGCCATCATGGACGGTCACCGGGAGGCGCTCGGGGCGCTGACGCGAGAGGAAATTCAGGCGGCGCTCGAGGATGCGGCCCGGCGCAAGGCGGCTCGTGACGGCGCGACGTAACACGCCCGACCGCGCGGCGGTTACCGCGGAGTCGCCGATGGACCTCGTATCGCTAACCGCTACGGAAGGTGCCGCCCGGGTCAGGGCCGGCGAACTCGAACCGAGCGCGTGGATGGAGGCCTGCCTGGCGCGCATCGCCGCCATCGAGGACGAGGCTCGGGCCTGGGCCTTTCTCGACCACGCCCTTGCCCGCGACGCTGCCCGCGACCGGGATGGCGTGGAGTGGGCGAAAGTCCGCCCCGAACCTTTGCTCGCCGGCGTACCTGTGGCGGTCAAGGATTGCTTCAATACCAGCGCCATGCCGACCGCCATGGGCAGCGACCTGTGGCGCGGTTTCACCCCCGGGAACGACGCCCGAGTCATCTCCCGCGCCAAGCTGTTGGGCGCGGTGATGGTGGGCAAGACCGTCACGGCGGAGTTCGCCACCCACGCGCCGGGATCGACTCGCAATCCACGTGACCGGGATCGCATCCCCGGCACCTCGTCGACTGGCTCAGCGGTGGCGGTGGCCTGCGGCATGGTCCCGGTGGCGTTGGCGACCCAGACGGCGGGATCGATCATCCGCCCGGCAAGCTATTGCGGTGTCGTCGGCTTCAAACCGTCGTTCGGACTGATCCCACGCACCGGCGTGCTGAAGACCGTGGACACGCTCGACACCATTGGCTTTCTCGCGCGGAGCATCGCCGATGTCCGACTGATGCTCGAGGCCCTGCGCGTACGGGGCCGCGACTATCCGATGATGAAGCGCGGACTCGCGCGCGCGGCGGCAAAGCGCGAGGGATCGCAGGGCTGGAAGGTGGCACTGGGGCTGCCGCCGACTTGGGACGGCGCCAAAGCTTATGCCCGCGACGGGGTCGTCGAGTTCGCCAATCAGTTGGCCAACCGTGCGGACGTCAGCGTCGAGGAGCTCGACCTTCGACAACTTTTCGCCGACGCCCACCAGACCTTGCGCACGATTTATCACAAGCAGCTTTCCTACTACTTCGAGAAAGAACTTCAGCAACCCGACAAGGTCAGCGACATCTTCCGCCAGATCACCGACGAAGGGGCGCGGATCACGCCCGATGAGTATCTCGCGGCGACCGCGCGCCAGCGTGCGATCGAGGGCCAGCTCCATGAGGTAATGGACGGCTTCGACGCCTTGATCACGCTTTCGGTCGCCGGCGAAGCGCCGAAATGGAGCGAGGGTGTCGAAGCGGACGATTCGGCTCTGATCTGGACCCTGGCGGGGGCGCCGAGCCTTAGCCTACCCTTGTTCACGGGGCCCCATGGGTTGCCCTTCGGCCTGCAGCTGGTGGCGCCGCGTTACGGCGACTACACCTTGCTGGGTCTGGCGGCGACCGTGTGCCCTGAGTCGGTGCCCATCGTGGTGCCCGCGGCCGCCTAGAGCGGTTCCGCATTGCTCGGAACCGCCCTAGGTTCTTTTCGCTCACGGCAGCGGACCCGAGGGTCCGCGCCTGCGCGGGCGCGCCGGACGACCGGCGGGCCGCAGTCGCGGCCTGAGAGCGATTCCAATTGACCTGGACTCGCTCTAGAGCCCATGCGGCCCATGCCGAGCTCCCGCACCCTTCGCCGGCTCGGGACGCCATACTAACCAACTTGTCTCAAGCTTTCGTCTCGGCGTTCGATCGACAGGCTTCTCAACAGGCCGCCATAGGCGTTTTCGACCGTCTCTTGCTCGTAATCGCGGACGTTGATGTAATCGTATCCGAAAAGGTCGCAGGACTCGGTGACCACCGCCTCGAGGAATCGGGCGCCGTCGGCTTTGGCCCGCTTGCCGTCGAAGCCCTCGGAAAGCGCCGCCCGCAAATGTGCCGCTAGCTCATCCTCGGATTGAACAACGAAAACGTGAGGAAGAAAGTTGTAGCTGTTGTGGCGCCCGAAGCTGATCACCGGTTTGCCCAAAACAGCCGCTTCGAACCCCGCGGTCCCCGCGATGGTGGCGACGGCGGCGGCTTTTCGTACCACGTTGGGGCCCAATTCGGGCATGTCGAGCCAAACCACGTTCTTGAACTCGGTGATCTGATCGTAAAAGTTATCGGGCCGGCGACCCACTCCGTACGGCGTTTCCTTGACCGCCAGCAGCACCCCCGCCGGCAGGTCCCGTGCCAGGGTGGCGATCGCTTGCATCTGGTTGAAGTACTCCGGCGAGCCCACGGTGAGCGTGGTCTCCGGCTCCTCATGCAAGGGGTAGAAAACGAACGGTGACTCGCCGAGCTCCTCAAGCGTGACACTCTGCCGGGAGGCCAGACCCTTGAAGTCAAGATAGATCTTCGAGCGCCACTTCACGACTTGCCACAGTATGTGTTCCTTTGCCTTGTCGTAACGTCGAATCCTGCCGTACGCGTGTTGTGCCGCGTATCGTGCCAGATCCCGCACAAGCGAGAAGGCAGTGGCCATTTCCAGGGCCCTACTCCTGGTCGCCATGGCCTGCACATAGGGTTTATCGATCTCAGCTGTTTCCGAGCCCGTCGCCAAATGGTAGGCTTTTTCAAACGTCGGATTCTCGAAGTACTCGTTTTCGCCCCAGAAATGATAGCCCTCGTAGCCCGATGACGACAGGGATCGCTGAAGAGCCCCGAGCAACCGACAGATTACCGCGAGCTCCTTGCTGGTATTAAGAGCGAGTGAAATTTTCTTTTCGGATACATGGCGTTCCCAGAATTCCAATGTCTTGTTGAAGCCATGGAGCGCCTGGATGTAATTCACGTTCTCTGAGAAGCGCGAGCGAGGATTATAAAAGCCACCCAACGAGTAGCTTCGTCCCAGGTGGCGGTTCCCCATTATCAGTGAATTCATGGTTATGCCGAGCCGTTCCTCCCAGGCCTCGGATTCGGCGACGACGACCTCGCGATCGAGGTCGGTCTCGAGATCGACCCGGTGCGGAATGACCTCGACGGTGATCGAGTCGAACCGCCCGTCCTGGTTGAGATCCCTGTAATGTTTCGCGTCCTGCGGCGTCGCGCAAAATACGTGGATGGCACTGCCGTGCCGCTGCTTGAGCAAAGCGGCCACGTCACCGAGGAGATAGCGGTAGTGAATGCCCGAGCGAAAGCCTATTGAGGCGAGAGGGTCGGGACTGGTCATGTGCGGGCTTTCTCAAGGTCGGGCGCAAGGCGATGCCCTCGCGGGACGCTCCGGAACAGGGCGAGGTGGACCACGTCGACCTCGCGATCCTCCAACAGGTAGTGGCGCCGCCGCCGGCCGTCCTCGACCATGCCGGCGCGGCGCATGATGCCGAGCATGCCCGCGTTCTCGGCCAGCGTGCCGGCCGAGACCTTGCGCATGCCGCCCGCCGCCAACAGGTAGTCGCACACCGCCGACCAGGCCTCGGACCCCAGGCCCCGCTTCCAGGCCCGCTTCTCGCCGATCAGGATGGTGACGTCGGCGAGCCGATTGGGGGGGTCGACATAGACGCTCAGATTGCCGATATGGCCGAGCCCGGGGTCGCGGGCGACGATGGCCCAGAACAGGTTGGGCGCGTCCTCGAAGGAGCGCCAATAGGCGCGGCACGACTCGAGGCTGTGCTGGCGATGGCGCTGCTCGCTGAACCGCACCACCTCTGGATCGTTGAGCCAGCCCACGTAGCGTTCGCTCAGGTGCTGCTCGGCGAAGGGCACCAGGCGCAGGCGCTCGCACTCGAGCTCAGGCGGCGTCGCCATGGCCTCAGAGCGCGCCCGCACGGCGCCGTTCCGCCGAGCGCTCGCGGTCGCGCAACAGGCCCTCGAGCAGGTCGGCCACGCGCGCCGTGGCGCCGGCCGGGAGCCAGCGCTCGACCAGGCCAGGCTCGAGCTCCGGCGCGCCCAGCGCTCGGGCGAGCTCCCGGCGCACGGCCTCGCGCGAGGTCGCGCAAGGCGTGATGCCGGCGACGATTGTGTGCAGCCACTCGCGCTCGACCTCGCGCGGCAGGATCGAGAGGGTGGGCCGGCCCAGCAGCACCGCCCGCAGCATTGGCTCGGAAGTCATTCCGACCACCAGGTCGGCGGCGAAGATCACCTCGTCGATGGGGTCCGCTTGGCTCATCCGATCGAGGTCCGCGCGGTAGGCGTCGAACTCCCGGGCCGTGTTCTTCGGATGAAGTCTCAAGATCAGATGTGGGCGGGGATTGAATCCCGCGATTGCGTGGAGAAACTCCTCGAGCACGATCTCGGTGCGGCCATCGTTGCGGCTCGTGCCCTCGAGCGTGTAGTCAGGGCCGCGGCGATAGAGGGCGGGGTCGGGACCGCCCGAGATCTCGGCCAGGAAGACCACCACGGGCGCGCCGCTGGGCGCTTCCGGCCACAGCGAGCGCCGCACCGCGTCGCGGCCCCTTGCCTCGAGGGTGGCGCGCCCCTCTCGGACCGCGTCGTACGCGGGGTGGCCACAAGCCACCACGCGATTCTCGGGCGCCCCGAGGGAGACGAACGCCGCGCGCGTCTCGCCGTCGGGCACCAGGATCCACTCGGGCGCGTGGGCGAGCGGCGCCTGCCCGTGACCGCGGAAGCGAAATTCCGGATTGGCCGGGCTGTCGACCACGCCGGCGGTGACGATTCCCCTCGCCCGCGCCCCTCCGATGAGCGCGAGGCCCGTGGCATCGGCGGCCTCGGCCGTTCCGGCCACCAGCAGCCGGGGGTTGGTGGCCGCGAGCATCGCCTCGGCACTGCCGCCGTCGTAAGGATCGAACGCCGTCCCCTCTCGCGTGAGCACCTGCGCGCCGGCGCCGCCCGCCACCAGCCGGCACCGAAGGCCCCGCGCGCCGAGCGCCGCCGGCAGGGGCGCCACGTAGTTTGCGGCGCCGGGATCCTCGACGAAGATGAGAACGTCGGTCGCGGACGACATGCCGGCTCTCCGCTCAGCCTCCGGCGCGGGCGAGCGCGGGTCCGTCGCTCGCCGCCTGGCCCAGCAGACCGTGCACCACGGTCTCGCTGGCGAGGGCCGAGTCGCCCGGGCTCAGGAGCGGCGCCGTGCCCTGGATTGCGGCCCACAGGTTGTCGTAGATCTCGTAGAACGCCCGATCCACCGGGCACGGGATGCGGCGCGGCCGGTCGGACGCCACCTCGCGCTCGGCGGCGAGCCCCCGGTTGTCGCCGAGCGGGTAGTGCAGCACCGAAAGCGACTCCTGCATCAGCGCCAGGCGTCCGGCCCGACCCCAGATGTCGAGGCTGACCTCGCGGTAATGCCGGAAGTCGAGGGGCTGGGCCATCACCACGGCGCCGTCCGCGAGCCCAAGCGTGAAGGGGACCTCGGCGTCGCCCTCAGCCGAAGCCGCGGCGGCCGCAACCGCTCCCCCGATCGTCTCGGCCGACACCACCTCGCCCAGCAGCATGCGCACGAAGTCGACCAGGTGCGAGCCGTTGTTGAGGAGGCCGTTGCCATAGGTGGCGAACACCGCTTGCGGCCGGCCTATCAGCTCGACCAGCCCGCCGTCGGCCAGCTCACGGAAGCCGGGGACGGCGCGGCGCCAGTAGTTGACCTGGACCAGGATGCCGCGGGCGCGGCAGTGGTCGAGGAAGGCCCGCGCCTCAGGCAGCGAGGTGCCGAGCGGCTTCTCCACCACCACCGCCTTGAGGTTTGGCAGCCGCTCGACGATCTCGCGGCGGCCCCGGGGCGGCGTCGCGATCACCGCGACCTCGGGGTCGAAGCTCTGGCACAGCGCCTCGGGCGTCTCCGCCAGGTGGCCGATAGACCACTTGGTCCGGGCGCGTTCGCGGGCTTCCTCGGAGCGGTCGACCACGGCCTGCCAGGCGAAGGCCGGGTGCGCGGCCAGCACCTGGGCGTGGCTCGCGTAGCTGAAGTGCCGGGCCATCAGGGGGTCGGCGCCGAAGCCGTCGGCCGCCATGCCGAAGCCGATGAGCGCGGTGCGGAGCGGCCGCGGGGTCATCTCGGCGCGCGCTCCTCGCAGTGCCGATTGATCTCCGCCAGCGCCGGCTGGCGGCGCAGCAACGCCAGGATCTCCTCGACCCCGAAGTCGTCCCCGTGCTCGGGCTCGAGCAGGGCATAGACGCGGTTGATGAAGCTCTGGTCCTCGGCGTAGTCGAGCTGGAAGCGAAGCTCCGGGGCGCGCCAGCGGGGCGGCGCCACCAGGTTGAGGATGCGGTAGCGCTCGGGGTGCTCGTAGAAGTAAAGCGAGACGTGCTCCCGCACCGCCGCGTCGTCGCAGGCCCGCGCCACCTCCTCGAGCGCGCCGAGCCGGAACACCTGCGCGTCCACCCCTTGCGGGAACGTGAGCTTCCAGGTGTTGCTGACCACGTCGCAGTCGTTGATGAGAAAGGTCTCGATCGCCATGTCGATGATGCCCGGGTCGAGCAGGGGCGTGTCGCCACCGACCTCGACCACGATCTCGGACTCCATGCTGCGCTGCGCCTCGACCACCCGCTCGAGCACGTCGTCGACGCTGCCGCGGTAGCAGGTGACGCCCTCCGCCTCGGCCCAGGCCGCGGTGGCGTCGTCGCTCGACGCGGTGGTGGTGGCGAGCACGATGCCGTCGAGCCGCCGGCAGCGCCTGAGCCGACGCACCAGCCGTGTCAGCGAGGGCGCGCCGTTGATGTCCGACAGGATCTTGCCGGGCAGCCGCGACGAGGCCATGCGAGCCTCGATGCTAGCGACCACGCGGGGCATGCTCAGGCCGACGCCGCCTCGCCTTGTCGCTCGAGGGCCGCGAGCTCGCCGGCCCGCCCGTGCACCTTGCGCAGGGCCTCGACCAGGAGCTCGGTGTGGCGCTCGTCGAGCGACCAGGCGCAGGGCTCGAACAGGAAGGCCTCCTTCTCGTGCAATCGTTCCGCCACCGGGCACAGGCCCTTGGCGTAGGTCCGGTTGCTGAGGCTGAAGGGGAAGCCCTCGGCGCCGATGGCGATGCGCTCCTGAAACAGCGGCAGCAGGTAGAGCGGGCGCACGTAACCGACGCCCAAGGGAAAGCCCTCGGCGGCGAGGGCCCTACAGAAGGCGTCCCGGCTCAAGCCCATCGCCGCTTCGTCGTAGCGCACGCACCAGCAATAGTAGTTGTGCCGGCAGCCCTCGCGCACCATCGGCGCGCGCAGCCCATCGAGCCCATCGAGTCCGGCCGTGAGCGCCTCGGCCACGCGCTCGCGGCGGCCCACGTGGCGGTCGATGTCGGCGAGCTGTGCCAGGCCCACGGCGGCGCTGAGCTCGGTGAGACGGAAGTTGAAGCCGACCATGTTGACGAGCTCGTCGCCCCCCCCCGCCTCGACCGCGTTTTCGCCGTGGTTGCGGATCAGCCTCAGGCGCTCGGCCAGCCGGTCGTCCTCGGTGACGCACATGCCGCCCTCGCCGGTGTGGATGTGCTTGTGGAAGTTGAAGCTGAAGACGCCGATGTGGCCGACGGTGCCGGCGGCCCGGCCGTGCTCCGAGGCGAGCGGCGCCTGGGCGTTGTCCTCGACCAGCCACAGCCCGTGCGCTTCGGCGATCAGGCGCAGCTCCTCGAGCCGTGCCGGATGCCCGAACAGGTTGACCACTAGGATGGCCTTGGTCCGGGGCGTGATCTCGGCCCGCACCGCCTGGGGATCGAGACAGAAGGTGTCTGCCTCGACGTCGGCGAAGACCGGCAGCCCGCCGTAGACGAGCGGCGCCATGGCCGTGGCCGACATGGTCCAGGGCGGCAGGATGACCTCGTCGCCGGGGCCGATGCCGATGGCGCCCATGGCCGCGAACAGGCCCGAGGTGGCCGAATTCACCGACACCGCGTGGCGCACGCCGAATCTTTCGCTCCAGGCCTTCTCGAAGGCCCGCACCTTGGCGCCGCCCAGGAACTCGGGACCGGGGCTGCCGTAGAACCCGGACAGGCAGTCCGACTCCATGACCTCGACCACGGCGTCGAGCTCGGCCTGTCCCATGGAGCGGTAACGCGGCAGCTCGGCCTCGAGCACCGGCGTGCCGCCGAGGATGGCGAGATCATTCATCAATTTAGCGCTGTCGTATCGAGATCACGCTGGCGCGGAGTGTTCAGCGCTCGATCGAGGTCAACAGGTGGATCTCCGACGAGAGCTTCTGATGATCGAACACCAGCTGCAGCGCGTCGATCATCGGCAGCATCATCTCGTTCCACACCTCGGGCGCCCCCGGACTCGCGGCAAGCGCCTGGAGCTGGACCGAGATCGTGCGGTGCAGGTCGAAGGCGTTGGCCCCGAACCACCACTCGGCGCTGCGCTTGAGCTTGAACTCCCGGCACAGGAGCTCGAGCGAGCGGTCGGTGAACAGATGGGTGTGGCCGAGACCGAGGATCCGCGGCATCACCTCGGGCGTCACCACCTCGAGGAAGACGCTGGGGTTGAACACCGGGACGGCGAAGAAGAAGTACCGCACCCGCGGGTTCGAGCGCACGGCGCCGAGGAACTCGCGCAGGCCCCTGACGTGCTCCAGGGCGAAGATCATGGTGATGACGTCGACCTCGGCGCCGGCGGCAATGCGGTTGAGCTCGTCGATCTCGTTGTGCCTGAGGATCTCGGCGCCGTGCATGCGGTTGGTCTGCTCGACGAGCTCCAGGGTGGCGTCGTAGCCGATGGCGTTGTCGAGCCCGCACTGGCGCATGGCCATGACGAAGTGCCCCGAGCCCGCGCCCAGGTCGGCGAAGCTGAGCGACCCGGGATCGGTGCCGTCGTCGCGGATGGCGTCGCACATGAACTCGGCCTTGGGCAGGTAGATCGAGGCGACCCGATGGCGGTAGGCCTCGAGGTCCTGGTCGGCGTAGACGTCGAGCGTCTGGCCCTCGGCGCTCTCCTTGTAGAGGTACTCGGCGAACTCGAGGGTATCCTCGAACACGCCGTTCAAGTGACCGCAGCGCTCGCAGACGCAGTAGTCGACGCCGCGCAGCGTGAACAGCGGCTCGCCCAGCGCCTTCTCGCAGGCCACGCAGGCCTCGCGGCGCGGCTGCTCGCGGTACATGCCCGACACCCTCTCGGCCAGCTCGGCCCAGCGGCGGTTCTGCTCGGGGTCGTAGAACACGGACTTCAGGCGCATGTACTCCGCGTTCGATTTTCCGTACCTGATCATGCCGCTTTCCGCTCAGGCCCGCCGCGCCTTGGCCGCGCCGGCCGCGGGCCCGCGGCCCCGCTGCCAGGCGCGGGCCAGGGCCACGATATCGTCGAGCTGGGCCGCCTCGGCCGGGTCCTCGAGGCGCTCGGCGATCCAGGTGGCGCGCTCGAGGTCGTCCCCGTCGTCGACCGCGAGACGCACGCCCGCGTAGCGGTCGTCAGGGGCGCTCAAGTTGAAGATGCGGAAGGCGTCCGGGTGGCGGTAGAAGTAGCGGGTCACGTGCTCGCTCTCCTCGTCGTCGTCCATCTCGGCGCACGCCCGCCGCATCGCCTGCGTCGAGATCACCTCGGCGCTGGCGCCGGCGGGAAAGCTCCTGGGCCAGACGTTGGTGGCGAGGTCGAGGTCGAGCGTCAGGTGGCGCTCGATCAGCCGCGCCACGATCTCGGGATCGATAAACGGGCTGTCGCCCGAAATGCGCACGAAGCAGGTGAAGCCGTTGGCTTCGGCGCAAGCCAGCGCGCGCGCGGCGACGTTCTCCGCCGCGCCGCGGAAGGCGCCGACGTCCTCGCTCTCGGCGTAAGCGGCGACGGGGTCGTCGAGCGCCCGTGCGCTGGTGGCGACCACGATCGGGCCACCTCCCCGCACCAACCGCAGCCGGTCGATCACGCGACCGAGCATCGCCCGTCCGCCGATATCCATCAGCACCTTGCCGGGGAGGCGCCGCGAATCGTGGCGCGCAAAGACGACCAGCGCACAATCGCTCAATTTCGGCTCAGCTCCCTGGCCGCGCGTTCCCATTGCTCGGCATACCACTCACAATAGGTCCGGTAGCCGATCTCGAGCGGCCATTGCGCCTTGAAGCCGAGCTCCTGCTCGGCCCGCACGGTGGACAGCGTGCCGCGAATCGGCTTCTCCTCGGAGCGCGGCCGCTCCTCGAGGGCGACGTCGGGGACCACGCCTTTGACCACCTCGGCGAGCTCGGCGATGGTGCGCGCGCTGCCGTAGGTGATGTTGAAGGTCTCCGAGCTCGCCGGACCGCCATGGAGCGCCAGCGCGCGGTTGATGCCGTCCACCAGGTCGCGGATGTAGGTGAAGTCGAGACGGCCGTCGCCGCCCCCTTCGAGCAACAGTGGTTTCCCATTGAGGGCATTCTCGATGAACACCTGGCTCACGCGGCGGCTCACGCAGCGCTCGCCGTAGAGCGCGCTGGGCCGGATGATGGTGATGCCCAGGCCATGCTGGTAGTGGTAGGTGCGGATCAGCCGCTCGGCCATGTACTTGGTGTTGGCGTAGATGCCGCGCGGCTGCGGGTGGGTATTCTCGTCGACGCTGGGGCCCTCGAAGTCGCCGTAGACGGTGCTCGAGCTCAACAGCACCACCTGGTTGACCTGGTCGTGGCTGAGGCGGCAGAGCTCCACCACGTTGCGCAACGTCAGCAGCTGCAGGTCGAAGCACAGGCCCGGATCCTTGTGCGCCTCGACGGCGCTGGCGATGGCCGCGAGGTGCACCACCTTGCTCGGCTGAAACTCGTCGAACACCCGCGCCAGGTCGATCATCAGCCGGGCATCGGCGTTGCGCAGCTCGACGCCGGCCTCGCGCATGAGGGCGAAGCGGTCCAAGAGGAAGTTGAGGTAGGCCTGGCCCTGAAACGAGTTCTTGTGGTCGGCGTAGACGTTGTCGACGATGCTGTTGATCATGAGGTTGTCCACCACCATGGTCTCGACGCCGATCTCGCGCAGCCCCAGCGCCAGGTTGTGGCCGATGAACCCGGCTCCGCCGACCAGCAGGACGCGCTCGCCGCCGAGCTTCTCCTTGATGGTGGTTAGGGAAATTTCGCTCATGTTCGGTTCATTCCGGGACGGGGCAGGGGTCAGGCGCGGGCGCGGCGCACCGCTTCCTTGAAGGCCTCGGCGATGCGCAGCGCGTCGCCCTCCTTCAGGTGCGGCCCCACCGGCAGCGAGATGGTCTGCTCGGCGAGCCATTCCGCGACCGGGAACTGGCCCTCCCGATAGCCGTACTTGTCACGGTAATAGGTCATCAGGGGCACCGCCCGCGGGTAGTGGACGCTGGTGCCGACGCCCGCCTCCTTCAAGCTTGCCACCACGGCGTCGCGCGCGACGCTGCGGTCCCTGGGCAGCACCGCGTTGAGGCAGTAATGCGACGAGACGGCCTTGCCCTTGAGCGGCTCGAACACGGTGATCTCGTCGATCTCGGCGAGCGCGGACTTGAGGATGCGGTGGTTCTCCGCCCGCGCGCGCTGGAAGGCGTCGAGCTTGCCGAGCTGAGCGAGCCCGACCGCCGCCTGGACCTCGCTCATGCGGTAGTTGTAGCCCAGCGCGGTGACGTCGTAGATGCCGGGCTTGGCGCGCTGGCCCAGTGCGCGGTCGTAGCCGAAGGCCTTGCGCTGGGCGATCGCGGCGGCCACGTCCTCGTCGTCCGTGGTCACCATGCCGCCCTCGACGGTGGTCATGTGCTTGATCGGGTAGAACGAAAAGCAGCCGGTGAGCCCCAGGGTCCCGGCCTTGGCCCCGCCGTAGGTGGCGTCGACGGCGAGGGCGCAGTCCTCGACGACGAAGGCGCCGGCCTTCTCAGCTAGCGCCAGGATGCGGTCCATGTCGCAGGGCAGGCCCAGATAGTGCACCACCATGATCGCCTTGAGCTCGGGCGTTACGGCCTCGGCCAAGTCCTCCGGATCGATGTTGCCGCTGTCGGCCTCGACGTCGACGAAGCGCGGCCGGGCGCCGCAGAACTCGACCGCGTGGGCGGTGGCGACGTGGGTCATCGCCGGCACCGCGACCGCGTCCCCGGGGCCGACGTCGTTGACAAGGAGCGAGAGGTGGAGCCCGGCCGTGCACGACGACACGCTGACCGCGCGTCGGCTGCCGATGCGCTCGGCGAAGCGCTGCTCGAACGCGTGGCTCACCGGCCCATGCACCAGGGTCGGGCCCGACAGCACCCGGGTCACGGCCGCGATCTCTTCGGCGTCGAGCATGGGCCGGCCGAAGGGGATGGGATCGTTGCTCACGAGGATAAGTCCGGCCTCGGCTAGATCTGATAGCTGACCTTGACGGTGCGCCCGGATTGCACCGACTCCCAGGCCGCGAAGCACACGTCCATGACCCGAAAGACGTCGCGGGCGCCGACCTCGGGCTCGCGATCCTCGCGGATGGCGGCGATGAACTCGGGGATCATGTCGCCCTTCTCCATGCCCGGATAGGACGCGGCCATGACATGCTCGTCCTCCGGCTCCTCGCCGTCGAACAGCTTGCCGTCGGGCATGTCGTTCACGAAGGTCTTCTTGGTGCCGTAGACGTTGAGGGAATGGAACTTGCTCCGCCGCGGCCCGAAGATTGTGAGGGTCTTGCCGAGCGTCCCGCCCGCGAAGCGCAGCAGGTTGGCGATGGTGTCCTCGAACCGGTAGGCGCTCCCGGCGCTGAGCATCTTGTTGCCCATGCCGCAGACCTCGTCGACCTCCTGGCCGACGATCCAGCGCATCAGGTCGATGAGGTGAATGCCGCCGCCGTAGGTGACGCAGTAGAACGCCATCTTGCCGCGCCAGCCCTCGGTGATCTTCCACAGGATCTGGTGGATGTAGTCGCCCTCGATGCAGACGATGTCGCCGAACTCGCCCGCCTCGGCCATGCGCTTGACCTCCCTGAAGCGGGGGCTCTGGCGCAGGATCAGGTTCGAGGTGATGATACGCTTCGAGTCCTGCTGCGCCCGCAGCACCGCCTCGGCCTCGTCGCGGTCGAGCGCCACCGGCTTCTCCACCATCACGTGCTTGCCGTTACGGAAGGCCGAGACGCAGTGCTCGGCGTGGGCGTCGTCGTAGGAGCAGATCGATACCGCGTCGAGCTCCGGGTCCTCGGTCAGGCGGCGGTAATCGGCGTAACGGGCGGCGACGCCGTGGGCCTCCCCGACCGCCCGCAGGCGTTCGGGGTCGAGGTCGCAAATCGCCGCGACCTCGACCTCGGGCTGGGCCCGATAGCTGATCACGTGCTGCTCGCCGACCCCCAGGCCGACGACGCCGACACGCAGCCGCTTCATGGCCGCGCCTCCCGGTTTATCCAGTGGTAGGTGCGGGCGCGCCCGAGCTCGCGAAAGCCCAGCCCCTGGTAGAGCGCGGTCGAGGCCCGGTTGGTGACCTGGGTCGAGACCCGCATGGTGTGGGCGGCCTCGGCGTAGTGGGCGAGCGCGCCCACCACCAGCGCCCTTCCCAAACCCCGCCCCCAGTACCCGGGCGCCACGGCGATGAGGTCGATGACGGCTTCCTCGCCGCGCCGCAGGCAGAGCACGAAGCCCCTGGCCGCGCCGTCCTCGCGCACCACCAAGGAGGCGTCGGCGCGGCCGCCGAGGGCGTTCTTGACCCACGCCGCCTTGAGCGCGTCGGCGCCCCCGTTATCGATCTCGGGGTCGGCGTGATAGCGGTCGAAGCGGAAGGCCGTGCGGCCGATCTCGATGCAGGTCTCGGCATCCGCCGCGCGCGCCGGCGCAACGGCAAGCGCGGACTCGGGCAGCCGGAGCAGCGGGCGAGCGTAGGTGATCAGGGTCTCGATGGCGCGAAAGCCGGCCGCCTCGAGCATCCGCCCTTCCGCGGTCCATTCCGCCGGCAGGCGACAGGAGACCAGCCACACCCCACGCTCGCGCCAGGCCTCGACCAGCCCCGGCAGCGCCCCTTCGAGCGCCGCGGCGGTTTCCACTCCCTCGACCGTGAGCCTGGCCACGGGCGCGCCCAGATGCTCCGAGTCGAAGGCTTGGGGGCGCCAGTGGAGCGCCGCCGCCGCGCTCGCCGCCGGCGCCGTGGCGGCCTCCGGCGCGGCCCTAGGCGTCGGCATAATAGGCTTCGCTCTCATGGGCCCAGCGATCGAAGAAGTCCACCACCTCGCGCCAGTCGTCGCCTTCCCAGGCGATCTCCTTGGCGCGCTCGGTCCTCGCGGCCACCAAGCACAGGATGTCGCTATCGATGTAGCGGTTGACGTGGGCGGCCTCGAAGCCGCTGACGGCAAGCAGGCCGTTCAAGGTGTTGGCGCTGAAGCGGAAGGCGTGGGTGTCGGCGGGGTTGGGGCCGAGGTAGTACCGTAGCGGCTTCTTGAAGGGCACCAGGATGCGACTCCCGGTCGCCAGCACGATGTGTCCGCCCGGCTCGAGGATCCGGTAGGCCGCGTCCAGCATGCCCCGGCAGGACTGGCAGTTCTCGAGCGTCCACATGACGGTGACGATGTCGAACTTGCGCTCGGCATGCTCGGGCGCCGCCACATAGTCCTCGATGGTGCCGGTGAAACTCTCGATGCCGAGGTCGCGCATGCGCTCGCAGTTTGCGGCCGAGGGTTCGATGGCGAAGACCCGGGCGCCGTACTCGGGCGCGCGGATCATGTCGGCGAACTGGCCCTCGCCGCCGCCGATGTCGCACAGCGCCTTGTCCTTCAACCCGATGGTGGTGTCGATCAACTCGGCGACGTAGACGTGGCGCGCCTTGATGGCCGGGATGCGAGCGGTGTACTTGCTCGCATAGAGCTCGTCCGACCAGTCGTCAGCGATGCGGGCAGCCGAGCGGCGGCGCCTGACGTAGACGAAGCCGCAGCCCTTGCAAACGTGAATGGGTTGGTCGCCGGTGTAGTTGCGGGCCACGGCGATCTCCTCGGCGTCGGGGCTGCCGCAGAGGTCGCAGTCGAAGGTCGCGAAATCCTCGTCGCTCATGATTTTCGTGATTCGGCTGGATTGGGGGCGGGGGCATCGTTCCCGGCCCCGGCCCCGACCTCACTCGGGCGGGAACCTGAGCTTCCACTGGTTGCCCGCGAACTCCCAGATCTCGCTATTGCGGTGGAGGTCGACGGTTTCCCTGAACTCGGTCTCGCTTAATCCGAGGTAGTCCAGGTTCTCGTCGAAGAAGGTGGCGGGGAACTCATCGTCGTACTTGCGCACCAGCTCGAGCCCCTCGGCGCGCTCCAGATGTCCGTTCTGGATCATCCGGCTGGCGTCGCGGGTGGCGCGGCCAAAGCCGAACTTGATGAACTGCATGTAGTAGTAGAGGTTGTCGATCTTGTCGTCGAGGCTATCGAAGTCGGTGAAGGTGCCGTCCGTGCGTCCCGCCGGAACCGTACGGAAATCCATCTTGTCTTTGATGTATTGGTAATTCTCGAACATGCTCCACTTGAAGAAGTAAGCGAAATAGAGCGCCTTCACGCCCACCCGCTCGACCTCGTCGGGCTCGGGATAGGCGTAGGGCGCGAGATCGTTCTCAGCCACCTGGTCGTCGACCCAGTTGAGCGGATGATCGCCGATCTGATGCTCCAGTACCTCGGCCAGGTCGCGGATCTTCTTGTGCTCCTCGCTCAAGACCCGGCCGCCGTACTCGCTTTCGCCGTGCTCGGCGTAAAAGATCAGCGGGATGCGATAGTTCACCGCCACTTGCACCGGCACCGCGTTGACGCCGGCGTCCCAGTGCACCTTGGGATTGCCGCGCTCGACGAAGAAGCGCCGCGCCAGCGCGCGGCTGACCCGCTGGTCGGGCCGCACCATGAGGTGGTCGAAGCCCAACTTGAGGAGCTCTTCGCGGTTGTGGACGCCGACCTCGTTGGGCTGCAGCGGCGAGAAGGTGACCAGCAGCGGGTTGAGGCCGAACTCGAACTTGAGCTTGTGGGCGATGGAGCTCGAATCCTTGCCGCCGCTCCACGGCACGATGCAGTCGTAAGGACCCTCGGCCCGGGATTGCTCGACGATCGCCAGGAACTCGGCGCGGCGCGCCTGCCAGTCGATCGCCCGCTTCTCGCGCGCGTTGTGGCAGGCGTTGCAGACCCCGGCCTCGTCGAAGACGATGCGCGGCCGGGTATCCGGCATCAGGCAGGCCCGGCAATAGCGCACGCGGGTGGCGCCCGAGGCGGCAGCCGCCGCCGCGGAACCGGACTCAGGTCCTGACATCGATGCCGGCATTCTTGAGGTAGGCCTTGGCGCTCTGGATGCTGCTCTCGGTGAAGTGGTAGATGTTCTGGGTGCAGGCCGCCGCCGCACCGCCCTCCTTGAAGCCCTCGACGAAGTGCTTCCAGCTCCCGGCGCCGCCCAGGATCAGCACCGGCACGCTGACCGCGTCCGCGACCCGGCGGCAGAGCTCGAGGTCGTAGCCCTGCAACGATCCGTCGCGCTCGATCGAGGTGACCAGGACCTCGCCGGCGCCCAAGCCCTCGGCCTTGGCCGCCCACTCGGCGGGCTCGAGGCCGCAGGGCTTGGCGCCGAAGTCCGAGTAGACCTCGTAGGCGCCGTTGGCGCCGCGCTTGGCGTCGATCGACAGCACCACGCACTGGCTGCCGTAGGACTCGGCGATCTCGGTAATGAGCTCGGGCGTTCGCAAGGCGCCGGTGTTGACCACCACCTTGTCGGCGCCGAGGCCGAGGTAGGTCTTGACGTCTTCCGCGGTGCGAATGCCGCCGCCCGCCGCCAAGGGCACGAAGCACTTCGAGGCGAACTCCGGGATCACCTCGAAAAAGCTCTCCTTGCGGCCCTGGCCGGGGCGGGTCACGTCGAGGACCACGATCTCGTCCACCGACCAGGCGTCGACGAAGTTGAGGGTATAGCGGTAGTCGGGCGTGAACAGCTTGGTCCGGAACAGCACCCCGTCCGAGAACGTCAGCACCGTGACCAGGCGCTTCCTCAGCATCGCCTCAGGTCCTCGACAGGAAGTTCTCGAGCAGGGTGAGCCCGTGACGCTGGCTCTTCTCGGGGTGAAACTGGGTAGCATAGATATTGCCGCACTCGAGCGCGGCGGCGAAGCGGGCGCCGTAGTCGCATTCGCCGACGACGATGTCCTGGGACTCAGCCTCGATGAAGTAGCTGTGCACGTAGTAGAACAGCGCCGTCTCGGGCACCTCCTCGAAGAGCACGCTGGGGCGCACCTGGATGAGGTCGTTCCAGCCCACGTGCGGCACCCGGAGCTCAAGGTCCGCGGGCTTGAACTGCCGTACCCGGGCGGCGATCCAGCCCAGGCCCTGGTGCTCCCCGAACTCCTCGCTCGAGCGGGTCAAGAGCTGGGAGCCGAGACAGATGCCGAGCACCGGCTTGCCGCCCTCCGTCACCATCTCGGTGAGCGGCGCCACCAGCCCCCTCTGCTCCAGGTTCCTCATGCCGTCGCCGAAGGCGCCGACGCCGGGCAGGATCAGCTTCGAGCAGCGCCACAGGGTCTCCGCCTCGGCGCTGATCACCGGCTCGAAGCCGACCTTGGCCACCGCGCCGGCCACCGAGCGCAGGTTGCCGAGGCCGTAGTCGATGATGCCGACCAGGCTCATGCCGCGTCGCGCGCCGGACGCGCGCCGGCGACCAGGTCCGATTCCAGGAACAGCTTGGCCGAGACGAAGGAGAACAGGAACTTGGACAAGCTGTTGTCGGTCATGTCGCGGTCGAGGAACGATTCGAGGGCCTCGCGCTTGACCAGATCGAAGATCGGACTGGGCGCCAAGAGGCGCTCGCGGGTCTCGGGGTCGGCGCGGTCGATGAGCGAGTCGATCGAGGTGTTGAAGCCGCGCTTGCGCCGGTCGAGGCGCACCTGGTCGTTGACCACGCCCTTGGCCACGGCGCGTAGCAACCACTTGGCATAGCCGTCATTGATCAGGTGCTCGCTGGGGACCGAGTACAGGAACTCGGCCAGATTCCGATCGAGGTAGGGCGAGCGGTTCTCCACCGAATAGCGCATCGAGTTGAGGTCGTCCTCGTGAAGGATCACCGGCACCGCCTCGTGGTGGAGCTCGTTGAGCATGCGGTTGCGCAACAGGCTCGAGCAGTAGGCGGTCTCGGTGAATTCCTCGTCGAAGGGCTCGCTGAGCAAGGAGGCGAAGAGCTCGCGGTTGAGGTAGATATGTCCACGCTGGCCGGGGTCACGGTGAAAGGCGAGCGGGTCCTGGAGGAGGGGGTTCTGGACGAAGACGCCGTAGCTTCGGCGCCAGTCGTCGAGGAGCGCGGGGAAGTCCTCGCAGCCGTGCATCTCGGCGAGCCAGAAGCCGTAGTGATCGTAGTAGCCGGTGAAGAGCTCGTCGGCGCCGCCGCCTGAGAGCGCCACCTTGAAGCCCTGCGCCTGGATCTCCTCGGACAGGAAGGCGTGGACGTAATAGGAGATCGTCGCCACCGGGGCGTCGTGATAGGTGACGAGCTCCGCCATGCGCTCGAAGAAGCCCTCGGTACTGGTCCGGGTCACGTGGTGGTCGCAGCCGAGGTCGGCGACCGTGGCCTCGATGTTGGCCGATTCGTCGTAGCGCTCATCCGAATCGATGATCGAGAAGGCGTGGATGCGCTGGCCGAAGTGCTTGGTGGCGATCGAGGCCAGGGCGCTCGAATCGATGCCGCCGCTGAGACAGAAGGCAACCGGCACGTCGGCCCTGAGGCGGATCTCGAGCGCCCGGTAAAGGCGCTCGCGGGTGCCCGCGATGGCCTCCTCCATGGTCATGTCGCGGGGCTCGTAGGCGAGTTGCCAGTAGCGCCGGGGAGCCGGCTCATCGGCGCCGGTGAGGGTGGCGGAGGAGGCCGGGGGAAGCTCCGAGACGCCCACCAGGAAGCTGGCCGGCTGCTTGTAGAGCGCCTTGTAGCCGTTGACCAGATAGCGCCTCAGGTGCTGGACGTCGACCACCGGCGCCGCGCCGCTCAAGCCGGCCAGGAACTTGACCTCGGAGCCGAAGTAGAGGGTGCCGCCCGAGCGCATCCAGTAGAGCGGCTTCTCGCCGAAGCGGTCGCGGCTCAAGATCAGCCGGCCGGCGCGACGGTCGAGCAGCGCGAACGCCCACATGCCCTCGAAGCGCTCGACGCAGGCCTCGCCCCAGCGACGGTAGGCCTCGACGATGACCTCGGTGTCCGACGAAGTACGGAAGCGGTGGCCCAGCCCCTCGAGCTCGGCCCTGAGCTCGAGATAATTGTAGATCTCGCCGTTGTGGACGATCACCACGTCGCCCGATTCGAAGGGCTGGTCGGCGCGGGGGTCGAGGTCGATGATCGAGAGGCGGGTGTGCAGGAGCGTGAGCGTCGACTGGCCCAGCCGGCCGCTCCAGGTGCCCGAGGCATCGGGGCCGCGGTTCCGCATCAGGCCGAGCGTGGCCTCGACGCGCTCGGGCGCCGGCGCCACAGGCCCCAACGATCCAGCGATGCCGCACATCTTTAGTCTTTAGGGGTCAAGTCTTGACATTTATCATTTTACCTCCGCCACCGGCCGCGACCTCCGGAAAATGATAAATGTCAAGACTTGACCCCTGCCACGTTGTCGCGGGCGATGAGCTCGCCCGTGGCCACCGCCGCCACCAGCCGCCGCCCCACCAGGGTGGGGAGCTCATGGGCCGCGAACTCGGTCGCCGGGCGTGCGTACATCAGGTCTTTGGCCGCGAGCTCGTGTCCGGCCGGGAGGTCGCGCGCCGCCACCACGCCCTTGCGCACCGCTGCCAGGATAGCGCTCTCGCTCGGCTGGCGCTCCTTGGCGCCGCTCCCCAGAGCGGCGCGGATCCTGGGCGCGGCCGCGGCCAGCGTCGCGAACTCCTGGGGCTCGAAGCTGAGCTCGTGGTCGCGGAACGAGCGCCCCGCCTTGGCGTCGGTGAAATGGGCCTCGATCAGGCTGGCGCCGTGGGCGATCGCCGCGTAGCAGGCCTCGGGCCCAAGCACGTGGTTGGAGAAGCCGACCGGGACGCCGTAGCGCTCGGCGAGCAAGGGCACGGCGAGCACGTTGGCCTCCTCGACGGGTGTCGGGTAGGCGCTCACGCACTGCAGCAGCACCAGGCGCTCGGGCAGCGCCGCCGCGCCGACCTCGTCGCGCACCCAATCCACCGCCTGGTCGACCTCGTCGAGGGTGCCGAGTCCGGTGGAGATGATCAGCGGCTTGCCGGTCGCCGCCGCGGCGCGGATCACCGGCTCGAAGTCGAGGTCGCCGCTGGCGATCTTGATCGCCGGGCACATCTCGGCCAGGAGCGGGACCAGGTCCTCGGAGACCGCGGTCGAGAAGAACACCACGCCGAGCTTCGCCGCCTCCGCCGCCAGCCGCCGGTGCGCCGCCTCGTCGAGGGCGAAGCCGGTGACGCGGGCGAGCCGCGCCCGATCCGAGGCCGAGGCGTAGCGCGCCGGGGTGAAGCTTTGGAACTTGACCGCGTCGGCCCCGGACTCCGAAGCCAGGCGCACCAGCTCTGAGGCCTTCTCGACGTCGCCCTCGTGGTTGACGCCGATCTCGGCAACGAGGGCGATCTCGTGATCCAAATCTTTGCCGAATAGCTCCATGTCGTGCTCTCGTCCCGGGGCTTTGCGCCCGCCCGCCGCGCTCCAACGCGCGAAAAATCAGACGCGGGCGCTTGCCAAGCTCCGCACTTCGGGTGAAGCGACGCTTCCCCGCCAGGCTAGATTTCGGGAATGGTCGGCCGGGGCCGATGGCGGAAACCTAACGCCGCCCACGCCCGCGGTCAAGCGGCGCGCGGCGCTCTGCCCCGCCCCCGCCTCAACCCTCGACCAGCCCGAGCTCGATCTCCAGCGCCGCGCACAGCATCTGGCCCAGGAGGATGTGCATCTCCTGGATGCGCGCGGTGGTCCTGGACGGCACGATCAAGAGCGGATCGGCGAGGCCCACCAGCCGGCCGCCGTCATGGCCGGCGAGTGCGGCCGCAACCAGCCCCAGCCCGCGGGCGCTCTCGAGGCCCAGGATGACGTTCTCGCTGGCCCCCGAGGTGGTGATGGCGAGGGCCACGTCGCCCGCCTTGCCGAGGGCCTCGAGCTGGCGCGCGAAAATCCGCTCGAAGCCGAAGTCGTTGCCGATCGCGGTCAGCGCCGAGCTGTCCGTGGTCAGCGCCAGGGCGGCGATCGCCGGGCGCTCGCTGCGGTAGCGCACGGTGAGCTCGGTGGCCAGGTGCTGGGCGTCCGCGGCGCTGCCGCCGTTGCCGAAGAGGACGATCTTGTGGCCCGCGCGGATCGCCTCGGCGCAAATCTCCAAGAGCCGCGCGAAAGGCGCCCGCACCGCCTCGAGGGTGGCGCGCAGCACCGCCTCGTGCTCGGCGAACTCGGCATCGTAAAAAGTCTTCAGGTCCATCGTCCCGGACTCGCCCCGCGCCGCAGCATAGCCGATGGCGAACCCATACCAAGGTCAAATTCGGCGCCACGGCCGCCCAGGCTTGAGCGCGGCCGGGCCAGCGTCTGGTTTGTCGCGGTCAGAGGAGCGAGCAAGGAGCATGCGCGCGATCCACGACGTCGGCGGCCTCGAGGCCGGCCCCATCGACCAGAGCGAGCATCGGCTCTCGCTCTCAGGGCGCCGCATCGACGCCATGATGCAGCTCCTTTTCGACCCCGGCCGCAAGATCTTCAACATCGACGAGATCGCGGCCAAGCTCGCCGAGGTGCGCGCGCGCCTCGCCCGGGTGCTGTTCTGGTACCGCAACGCCGAGCAGCACGCCTTCGGCAAGGACGGTCTGCCCGAGCCGCCGGTCTACCACGTGCAGTTCGAGCAGGAGCGCATCTGGCCCGCCTACCAGGGCCCGGCGCGGGACGCGCTGGTGGACGACGTCTACGCCGCCGCGGCGGAGCTCGGCATCGACACCGCCGGCCCCAAGATCGTGGTGCTCGAGAACACGCCCGAGGTCCACCACGTGGTGTTCGAGCCGCGCGGCGTGCTCGCCGAGTTCGGCACCGAGTTGGCGCCCGAGGTCGAGGTCGGGGTGATCGACAACACCGCCGAGTGCCGCTACCTGGTGCTCCCCCTGCGCCCCTCGGCACCCTGAGTCGAGCCAATCGCGGCCGCGCCCAAGGGTCAGGATTGGGTTGCACCCCGAACCAATTGCTTGGCGCCTTCCATCGCGCCACCAGCGGAATAATTCGCAAGACTCGCCAAGAGAATTTCTTGTAGAGTCTCACAACCATCAACGCCCGCTCGAGAACCGATCGCTGAAAGTCGACCGAGGGCCAATGATGGTTGGGAGGTGAACATGAGCAGTTTACGTGCGCCCGGGCTGGGCCCAATCATAGGACACACCACGACCAACTCCTGCCGGCTCTGGATCCGCGCCGGCGATCCGGGAGACGAGGGCGCGAGCCTGTCGTCCGAACGCCGCACCGTCGGCGTCCTCACGGTGCTGAAGAAGAATGACGCCGAGATCGCGGAGCCGCCGGTGTTCTATTTCCGGTTGCGCCGCGAATACGATCGCACCGGGTCGTTCGACCTGGGCCAAGAGCGCGGTCTCGGCGAGCGCGGCGAGGTCTACCCGCTCGATGCGGATTCCAAGTATCACGTGCGCATCGGTACGTTGACCATCGACGACCCCTTCAGCGACGACGAGATCGTCGAGAGTGACGATCTGGTCGACCGCTTGCCGAGCCCGGAGATCTGGCGCCAGGAACTCGAGAACTTGCCGGCCAAGAAATCGGAGGCGGTGTTGCGCACCTTCCGGGTCGCCGCCGAAGCACCGCTCGACCAACTGAGCTTCATCGTCGGCTCGTGCCGCTATCCCGGCCTGCTATGGAAGGTCAAGCAGGCCGACCAGATCTTCCGCCCGCTCAGGGAGGAGGTCCGGGCCGAGGTCGACGGCATGCCGGTGAGCTTCGTGCTCATGGTCGGCGATCAGATCTACGCCGACATGCTCAATCGGCATATCCCAATCGGACTCGCCGACACCTACGAAGAGTTCCAGGACCGCTACCTAAAGGCCTTCGGCTCCACCAACATGCGCAAGCTTTTGCGCTTGGTGCCCACCTACATGATCCTCGACGACCACGAGATCGAGGACAACTGGAGCCAGGACCGCATCCGCAAGAGCGAAAAACGGCGGCTCTTCAACCTCGCGATCGGCGCCTACATGAGCTACCAGTGGAGCCACGGTCCGCGAGATTTCGACAACCGGCTGTTCTGCCGTTTCGATTGCGACGGCTATCCGTTCTTCGTCCTCGATACCCGCACCCAGCGATACATGGACGATATCGAGGACAGCCTCGACGACAATCACTTGCTCGGCCGTCCCTCGCTGGACTCCGACGAGCCGAATCAGCTCGACCATTTGCTGGCCTGGCTCGAGACCGAGCAGAACGAGAGCGGCAACGTTCCCAAGTTCATCGTCTCGTCGAGCGTCTTCGTGCCGAACCCGATGCTGGCGCGGGCCGGATCGAGCCCCAAGCGAATGGAACAGACCGACTCCTGGCCGGGCTTCCCGCAAACCCGCAAGGCGCTCCTGGACCGCATCGTCGAGCAGGAAATTCAGAATGTCGTCTTCGTCTCCGGCGACATCCACTGCTCCAACGTGGCCGAGATGGATTTTTCCGGCTCCGACGCGGCCGCCGCGATCAAGGCGTTCGCGATCACCTCGTCGGCCTTCTATTGGCCCTTCTGGTTCGCCGACGGCGAGCCCTCGCACTACGTCCACGATTCACGGAAACCCGGGCAGAGCGATCCGTTTTCGCTCTCGGGCGGCGTCGAGATGAATTACCGGGCCTGGAACTTCACCCAGAAGGACAACTATTGCCGCATCGACGTCGACAAGGCGAACCACGCCGTGACGGTCAGGGCCTTCGACACCAAGGGCGAGCTGATCGAGGAAAAGACGGCCTCCGGCGCCAAGCGGCAGATGCTGGCGCGCTTGGACTTGGCGCCCTGGTGACGGCGCCGGGGCCGGGGCCGGGGCCGGGGCCGGAGGAAGATGGAACCGCGTTCAGGCGCTTGGCCCGAGCCGCTGGACGAGGCGCGGGAGCGTGGCGCCGCTCCGGCGCTCGCCGCGTCGCCCGGCCGGCGCGCCATGGTGGCGTTGTAATCGCCGCCGCGAGGGGCTAAGGAAGGCCCCCAGTGGCGGGCTTGCCCGGGCTGGCGAGGTCAATACCTTGAGCGCGCACGAAGACTTCAGCGGACGAGACGAGACGAAAGCATCTTCGGAACGGTCCTTCGGCCTGGTTTTCGCCGTCGTCCTCGGCGGGCTGGCGCTGTGGCCGCTGCTCGACGGCGCGCCGCCGCGCTGGTGGCTGGGCCTGCTGGCGGCGCTCTTCCTGGTGGCGGCGCTGGCGCGGCCCCGCGTGCTGGCGCCCTTGAACCGCGCCTGGGCGAGGTTGGGCCTCGTTCTCCACCGCCTCACCAACCCCCTGGTCATGGCCGTCATCTTCTACCTCGCGGTGACGCCGACGGCCCTGGTGATGCGGCTCCTCGGCAAGGACCCCTTGAGGCGGCGGTTCGAGCCCGAGGCCGAGAGCTATTGGATCGAGCGCCGCCCGCCGGGTCCGGCGCCCGAGAGCATGCGTCACCAGTTCTGAGGAGCGGGCCGGTGTCCTTTCTCGCCGAGCTGTGGCTGTTCTTGAGGGTGCGCAAGAAGTACTGGCTGATGCCGGTCCTCCTGGTGATGCTGATCTTTGGCGGGCTCCTGGTGCTGGCCCAGGGGAGCGCCGTGGCGCCCTTCATCTACACCATCTTCTGAGGCTTGGGACGGCTTTGCGCATCCTCGGGGTCTCGGCCTTCTACCACGACAGCGCCGCGGCCCTGATCGCGGACGGCGAGATCGTCGCCGCCGTCCAGGAAGAGCGCTTCAGTCGCAAGAAGCACGATTCGCGCTACCCCGAGAGGGCCATCGAATACTGCCTCGAGGAGGCCGGTCTGGGCCTCGACGAGATCGACTTCGTGGCCTTCTACGACAAGCCGTTCCTCAAGTTCGAGCGCTTGCTCGAGACCTATCTGGCGTTCGCGCCCAGGGGCTTCACCTCGTTCCGCATGGCGCTGCCGCTGTGGCTCAAGGAGAAGCTCTTTCAGAAGAGCCTGCTGCGTGGCAAGCTCGAGCGTTACGCTCCCGATTTCGATTGGGCGGGCCGGTTGCTGTTCGCCGAGCACCACCAGAGCCACGCCGCCAGCGCCTTCTTCCCCTCGCCCTTCGAGGAGGCGGTGGTCCTCACCATGGACGGAGTCGGGGAATGGGCCACCACCTCGGTCGGCTGGGGCCGGGGCAATCGGCTCGAGATGCTGCGCGAGATCCATTTTCCCCATTCCCTCGGGCTCTTGTACTCGGCCTTCACCTATTACACCGGGTTCAAGGTCAACTCCGGCGAATACAAGGTCATGGGGCTGGCGCCCTATGGCGAACCCCGCTACAGCCAGGCGATCCTCGACAACCTCATGGATCTCAAGGCCGACGGCTCGTTCCGGCTCGACCTCGCCTACTTCGACTACTGCACCGGCCTGAGCATGACCAACGGCCGCTTCGATGGCCTCTTCGGGGGCCCGCCGCGCGCTCCCGGCGAGCCGCTGACGCAGCGCCACATGGACCTCGCGGCCTCGATCCAGGCGGTCACCGAGGAGGTGGTGCTGCGCCTCACCCGCGCGCTCTCGGCCGAGACCGGCTCGCGCAACCTGTGCCTTGCCGGCGGCGTGGCGCTCAACTGCGTGGCCAATGGCAAGGTGCAAAGGGAGGGCCGCTTCGCGGGGCTGTGGATCCAGCCGGCGGCGGGCGATGCCGGTGGGGCGCTGGGGGCGGCGCTTTGCGCCTATCACTTGTTTCAGGACCAGGGGCGGACCCCGACACCGGGTCTCGACGCCATGAAGGGCGCTTATCTCGGGCCCTCGTTCGATCAGGCCGAAATCGAGCGCCGGCTCGGCGAAGCGGGCGCCAACTTCACCGTGCTCGACGACGAGGGCCTCATCGAGGCCGGCGCCCAGGCGCTCGTCGATCAGAAGGCCGTGGGCTGGTTCCAGGGGCGCATGGAGTTCGGGCCGCGGGCGCTGGGCGCGCGCTCGATCCTCGGCGATGCCCGCTCGCCGACCATGCAGTCGGTGCTGAACCTCAAGGTCAAGTACCGGGAATCGTTCCGCCCCTTTGCGCCGGCGGTGCTGCGCGAGGACGTCGCCGAATGGTTCGAGCTCGATGGCGACAGCCCTTACATGCTGCTGGTGGCGGACGTCGCCAAGAAGCGCTGGCGCGAGACCGGCGCCGCCGACGCCGAGCTCTTCGGCATCGAGCAGCTCAAGCTGCCGCGCTCGGAGATCCCGGCGGTCACCCATGTCGACCACTCGGCCCGGGTGCAGACCGTGCACCAGCCGACCAACCCGCGCTTCCACGCCCTGATCAGCGCCTTCAAGGCGCGCACCGGCTGCCCGGTGCTCGTCAACACCAGCTTCAACGTGCGCGGCGAGCCCATCGTGTGCACGCCCGAGGACGCTTTTCGCTGCTTCATGGGCACCGAGGTCGAGGTGCTGATCGCCGGCAACTGCCTGCTCGAGAAAGACCACCAGGATCCCAAGCTGAAGCGCGACTATCGCGCGGCCTTCGAGCCCGACTGAGCGCCCCGAATCGCGCCGGATTCGGGCGATCATTGGCCTTGACAAGGCATCGCCGTTGGCGTCCGATGCCGACCGGGTTGGGACTGGACTGCAATTCCAAATGATTGCGGCTTATTTGGGGCTGGGCGCGTTCACGCTCCTGGTGTGTGCGTTCGCGACCCCGGTGGGCGGCTGGCTGCGCGTCGTCGACCTGCCCGACGGCCAGCGCAAGACCCACGATCGCCCGACTCCGTTGGTCGGCGGGCTGGCGATCATGGTCTCGGTCTGCGCGATGGCCGCGATCCAGGCCGCCACCACCGAGTTCGGACCCTTTTACGTCACCTTGTTGGTGGCGCTAGCGGCGTTTCTGGGGCTCGGCTTCGTCGACGACCGCAAGCACATTCGACCGGTATGGCGGCTGGCGGCGTCCTTCACCCTGGGACTGGTAGTGATCCTTTCGGTCCCCGCCTTCGAGATCTCGTTCCTGAAGTTCAGCTTCCTGCCTCGGGCCCTGTTCCTCGACGGCTGGGTGGGGCCGATCTTCACCTTGCTCTGCCTGGTGGGGCTGCAGAACGCGGTCAACATGGCGGACGGCAAGAACGGGCTGGTGCTCGGGCTGTCGTTGGTGTGGACCATGTTGTTGTTCGCTTACGCGCCGGGGCACCTCTATCCCCTGCTCGCCGTACTCGCCATTACGCTTGCCATCGGTTTCGTCTTCAACCTGACGGGGCGCCTGTTCCTGGGTGATTCCGGGACCTACTCGCTGAGCATCGCCGTCGGTCTCCTGGCGATCTATTGCTATCAGGTCAACTTCGCGACCTTGCCCGCCGACATCGTGGCGCTCTGGTTCCTGGTGCCGGTGGTGGATTGTCTGCGCCTGATGGCAACCCGGGTGTTGCGCGGCCGCTCGCCGTTCACCTCGGACCGCGACCACCTGCACCACATTCTCGAGCGGCTGATGCCCTGGCGCCGGGCCTTGCCGGTCTACCTGGCGATGGTGGCGCTGCCCAATCTGATGGCCCTGGCGTGGCCCCAGCAGACCCTCCTTTGGGTGCTGCTGACGCTGAGCTACTACGCCGTTGTGGTCGGCGCGAGCCACAGGATCTTCGCCCAGCAAACACGCACCATCGCCTGACGCCGGAGCGGCGCCGAGACGGAGGCCCAAATCGGGCACCTCACCGGCGCGCCGTGGTCGGGCGATGTTGAAGCGCCGATGAGTTCTGCTTATGGTCCACGCGCCGCCCTCCGCTGGGGCGTAGCCAAGTGGTAAGGCAGCGGGTTTTGGTCCCGCGATCGCAGGTTCGATTCCTGCCGCCCCAGCCAATCTCGCGCGGCGGCGGCGCGCCTTCGCGGCCTACCGTCCGGTCCCGGGAGCCCCTGACATGGCCGACCTCATCGACCTTTCGATAGCCATTCGCCACGGCGACGGCCGCATGGGCCTGGAGGTGGCGTTCGAAACCCCGTATCGCCTCGACGAGGCGGGCTGGGCGGGCTCGACCTTCAGCATGTTCTGCCATTACGGCACCCACGTGGACGCGCCCAGCCACTTCATCGCCGGCGGCGCCGCGATCGACGCGGTGCCGCTGGCCAAGCTGGTGGGGCCGGCGGCGGTGATTGAGCTCAGCGATCACGGCCCCGAGGCCGGCATCGCCGGCGACACGCTCGAGGACCGCGGCCGTCACACCAAACGAGGTGATATCGCCGTCCTGCGCACCGGCTGGAGCGATGCCTGCTGGGGTACCGAGAGGTTCTGGCGCGAGGGCCCCTACCTCACGGTGGAGGGCGCCGACTGGCTGGTCGAGCGCGGCGTCAAGGCCGTGGTCTATGACTTCTCCGAGGAGTACGTGGTCCGCCAGCCGGGCTTTCGCGCCGAGGATTGCAGCGTTCACCACCGCCTCCTGGGCCACGACATCTGCAACGTCGAGTACGTGCGCAATCTGGCGGCGATCTCGCGCCCGCGCTGCGTGATCTTCGCCCTGCCGCTCAAACTTGAGGGCTTGGATGGCGCGCCGGCCCGCGTGGTCGCGCTCGAGGGGGTGGAGCTGCCGACCGAGGTTTCTTTCACGCCCTGAGCGGGGCAGCGCTCGCATCGCGCTCTCTTAGGCCGGGCTGCCCTGGATCACGAGCTGATGCTGATAATCGTGCTGGCGCTCTCGCGCGGCGGCTTCCGCCGCCTGCTCGATCCAATTCACCAGATCCCGCTTGTTGCTGTACTTGTAGATGCCTGCTTCCGAGATCGTGAGCAGCGGGGGAATCGAGGCCTCGGGGTCGGACTTCCCCTGTCCATCGCTCAGGTGGTTGATGGTGATCCCCACCAGTCCGTTACCGCGCTCGAACGACCGTTCAAGCTCGTAAACGATGTACTTGCGATGGGCGGTCGTGTGGCCGACGCAGACCACGGTGACGCTGGTGCCACTGAGGGCGTCGTTGATGAGGCCATGGACCGCTCCGTCGCCGTTGCGCTTTGCCTCCTGCCAAATCTTGGCGCTCTGAAATCCCGCCGCCGCGCCGGCAATGATTTGCGGCAGCTGGCGGATCTTGTTGACCCGATGAAGGTCCCATCGGTAGTCGAAGCTGAAGTACACCCTGCGCACGATCTCACTCTCCGAAGCTTTGCCGCTGTCTCCGGTGCCGCCGGCACCCGGGATCGATCCGCCGTTACATGCTTGTCGCAACCGCCGCGCCGCTACCCTGGGCCGGCGGGGTCCCGATCTCGTGCTGTCGGATGTTCCAGAAGCGCAGAACGCGCCGCGCGTTGCGCGCGGTGATGGTGTCGTACATGCTCATCAACTTCTCCAGCACCGTGGGCGCCATGGGTCCGCTTTGCTCGGCGCTTTTCCGCCGCAGCAGGGTGAGCGAGGCGAAGGTCGAGCGATCGAAGCCGCTGGCCTTGCAGATAATGGCCAGCCCCTCCTCGCCGCGGTCGAAGAAGATGCGCCGGGCGGTCTGGAGGTCGATGCCGCTCTTGGTGGCCAGCGCGGATATGAAGACGCCGATCCGTCCGTCCCGGAGCGTCTGCACAAGAAAGCTTTCCGTCAGCATCCCGGCCTTTTCGAGCCGCTGGACCAGTTTCATCGCCTCGTTGCTCGCGGCGCCGAGGTCGTCATCGTCCAACGCCGTCCTTTTCGTTTCCTCGAGCACACCGTCGACCAGCGTCTCGTCGATGTCGTAGCTGCTGAGGATGTGCTGGCGTAAGGCGGCGGACACCCAATCGAACATCTCGTAAGCGAGGTTGGCCGGCAGGTCGGGGCGGGTCAGCAACGGCTTCTGGAAGCGATCCACCCGCTGCGACTCGGTGGCGAGATAGCTGATCGCGCGGCGCGAGATCATCGCGTTATGGTTATAGAGCAGGGTCTCGATGACGTCCTCGTCACCGTTGTCCACCAAGGCGTCGCTCACCGGCTCGTTGATGGCGTCGCGCCGGGCCACCACCATCAAGTGCTCCTTGGTGCGGTGTCTGACGATCTCGATGAGGTCGCTGTCCTGGAGCACGCCGCTACTCAACAGGATTGGCGCGGCGACATCGATTTCGTCATTGGCCAGGGTGGTGATCAATTCGCGCGGCGCTTTGTCGAGGTCGGCCAGACGTTCGGCGAGGGTGCGTCTCACCGTCATCTCCACGTCGTGGACCAGCCGATTGAGAATGTCGCCCATGAGCGCCGATTCGTCGTCGCTCACCTCCTGCCCCGAGGCGATGAACAGATCCGAGATGCGCTCGAGCAGGACCCGACGTTTTTCGGGCGATCGCTCCTCCGCCAGCTTGGCCAGGCTCTCCAGGTATTGGACGCCGCTTGTCTCCATTCCGGCACTCTGTCTCGTTGGGCCCCAACCGCCGGCCTCAGCGCCCGGCGAGTCGCCGCCGGCTTGGCCACGACCATCTAAAGGTCAACCCCGACCGAAGTGGCTGCGACGATACGTGTGGTTGGTTAATTTTCCGTTTTCGTGCCGACCTCGTCACACCGCACCGCCAAGAACGTCTCCCCCTGTGACGTTGGTGCCACTGAGGGCGTCGTTGATGAGGCCACGGACCGCCCCATCGCCGTTGCGCTTTGCCTCCTGCCAAATCTTGGCGCTCTAAAATCCCGCCGCCGCGCCGGCAATGATTTACGGCAGCTGGCGGATCTTGTTGACCCGATGAAGGTCCCGTTGGTATCCGAAGCTGAAATACACCTGCGCACGATCTCGCTCTCCGCCGCTATGCCGGTGTCTCCGGGCCCGCCGGCACCCGGGATCGATCCGCCGTTACATGCTTGTCGCAACCGCCGCGCCGCTACCCTGGGCCGGCGGGGTCCCGATCTCGTGCTGTCGGATGTTCCAGAAGCGCAGAACGCGCCGCGCGTTGCGCGCGGTGATGGTGTCGTACATGCTCATCAACTTCTCCAGCACCGTGGGCGCCATGGGTCCGCTTTGCTCGGCGCTTTTCCGCCGCAGCAGGGTGAGCGAGGCGAAGGTCGAGCGATCGAAGCCGCTGGCCTTGCAGATAATGGCCAGCCCCTCCTCGCCGCGGTCGAAGAAGATGCGCCGGGCGGTCTGGAGGTCGATGCCGCTCTTGGTGGCCAGCGCGGATATGAAGACGCCGATCCGTCCGTCCCGGAGCGTCTGCACAAGAAAGCTTTCCGTCAGCATCCCGGCCTTTTCGAGCCGCTGGACCAGTTTCATCGCCTCGTTGCTCGCGGCGCCGAGGTCGTCATCGTCCAACGCCGTCCTTTTCGTTTCCTCGAGCACACCGTCGACCAGCGTCTCGTCGATGTCGTAGCTGCTGAGGATGTGCTGGCGTAAGGCGGCGGACACCCAATCGAACATCTCGTAAGCGAGGTTGGCCGGCAGGTCGGGGCGGGTCAGCAACGGCTTCTGGAAGCGATCCACCCGCTGCGACTCGGTGGCGAGATAGCTGATCGCGCGGCGCGAGATCATCGCGTTATGGTTATAGAGCAGGGTCTCGATGACGTCCTCGTCACCGTTGTCCACCAAGGCGTCGCTCACCGGCTCGTTGATGGCGTCGCGCCGGGCCACCACCATCAAGTGCTCCTTGGTGCGGTGTCTGACGATCTCGATGAGGTCGCTGTCCTGGAGCACGCCGCTACTCAACAGGATTGGCGCGGCGACATCGATTTCGTCATTGGCCAGGGTGGTGATCAATTCGCGCGGCGCTTTGTCGAGGTCGGCCAGACGTTCGGCGAGGGTGCGTCTCACCGTCATCTCCACGTCGTGGACCAGCCGATTGAGAATGTCGCCCATGAGCGCCGATTCGTCGTCGCTCACCTCCTGCCCCGAGGCGATGAACAGATCCGAGATGCGCTCGAGCAGGACCCGACGTTTTTCGGGCGATCGCTCCTCCGCCAGCTTGGCCAGGCTCTCCAGGTATTGGACGCCGCTTGTCTCCATTCCGGCACTCTGTCTCGTTGGGCCCCAACCGCCGGCCTCAGCGCCCGGCGAGTCGCCGCCGGCTTGGCCACGACCATCTAAAGGTCAACCCCGACCGAAGTGGCTGCGACGATACGTGTGGTTGGTTAATTTTCCGTTTTCGTGCCGACCTTGTCACACCGCACCGCCAAGAACGTCTCCCCCTGTGACGTTGGTCACTGGCTCCCGGCCCTTCTCGTGCCATCTTTGAGGTCGTAGAAGACGCCATGCGGCAGTTTACGGCCCGCCGCTCAAAGCCTGGAGGCCTGTCATGAAGATCACCGAAGAGAACCCGACGGGTTTCGACGTCGAATGTAGTTGCGGTCACACGATTTTCGCCCTGCGCGGTTACGGCGTCGTCGAGTGCGTGAAGTGCGGGCGCGTCCGCGATCCCCGTCGCTTGCTCTACAAGTGGGTGCGGCACGACGATCCGGCCGAGCGCGACTACGTCCAGGCCTGATCGGATGATGACCGATCTCCGCGATCCGCGGGATTGGCAGCCATCGCCGTCGGCGCGCGCTGTTGGATTGCCCGCGCCTCCCGGGCGCTCTACGATATCCACTGATTCTTGCGCCGTCTGGGGCAGCTCCCATGAAGCGACTTGCAGGCATAGCCGCGGTACTCGCCGGACTCATTCCGGCGGCCTCGGCGCAGGAAATTCACGACGCCGCGGACCTGGCGCGGTATTGCGACCATCACCCGGCGGACGCCGAGGGCGATATGCCCACCGCGCTCGCGCTGGTGCTGTGTTACGGCTTCCTCAATGGGGTCGGCGACACCCATGCCTTGGTGGCGAAGACCGACGACGCGCGCGCCCGCTTCTGCCTCCCGGGCGGGACCTTGAACAACGAAGAGATGCGCCTTCTCTTCGCCGACTGGGCACGACGTCATTCCGAGACCCTGGACCAAGCGGCGGCGACCGCCGTGACGGCGGCGTTGAGCGAAGCCTTTCCCTGCGACGAATAGCGCTCGGGCCAGTCGCCCGGCGATCGGCCGGCGCCTCGGCGAGCGGGGCGATTAACGCGTCCTTAAGGCGTGCCGGTTAATGCTGTCATTCTTGGACGGCTGGGGTGTTCAACGATGAAGATGATTCTGCGTTGGGGTAAGAATGCCCAAAATCTCGGGTTAGATCGGGCGTCGCGCCGCGATCGGACGAGTCAGCCGACAGGCGGTCGCGGTCGGGCAGGGTCACGGCTTGGCTTCCACGTGCTGGCCTCAATGGCGGTGCTGCTGGCGGGCTGCGCGAGCTCGCTAGCGGATGAGAGCGCGGCCAGGATCGCGGCGGTCGACGCCGGCGCCAGGCAGCCCTCGGCCTACATCGCCGAGGACGCCGAGGCCTGGCGACTCGGCAGCATCGCGCCGAGCGCTGGGAAGGTATCGATCCAAGGCGCCGTGCGCTTCGTCAAGGCCTTGAGCGACCGCACCATCGCCACGATGAGCGATCGTTCGCTGACGCCCGAGCAACGGGTCCTGGTCCTGCGCGCCGTCCTGGTGCAGGGATTCGATGTCGATACCATCAGCCGCATCGTGTTGGGCCGCCATTGGCGACGGGCGACGGCGGCGCAGCAGGTGGAGTATCGGCGCCTGTTCGAGGCCTTGATCGTCTCGGTCTACATCAGCCGGATCGCCAAGTACTCGGGCGAGAGCTTGGCAATTACCGGCGCCCTGCCCAGCCGGCGCAACATCGTCATCGTCAAGAGCCTCATCCACCGCCCCCGCCCCGGCATGCCGCCGGTGGAAGTGAATTGGCTGGTGAGCGGGTCGGCCACCGGATACCGCATCATCGACGTGGTCGTCAGCGGCGTGAGCATGGCGATTACCCAACGCTCCGAGTTCGCCTCGATCATCCAGAGCGCCGGCGGCAACATCGAGGGATTGCTCGTCGCGCTGCGCGAGAAGATCACCTAACAGCGCATCCCAAGCGGCCGCCAACAACACAAAGCTCTGCCCGCGGTCTCACGTTCGGCGCTAGAGTAGGCCTTCGGGCCGCGCGAGGGTCGGGACCGGGACGAGGTCATGCAGCGTAACCGGATCGGGCATGGGCGGCCGCTGCTCGCGGCGGCCGCCCTGATCCTGCTGGCCGTTTCCGGGGCCCGCGCCGAGGGCGAGGTTATCGCCTTCGTCGGCGCCACGGTGATCGACGGCAGTGGCGCCGCGCCGCTCCCCGAGGCCACGGTGCTGGTGGAGGGCGAGCGCATCGTCGCCGTGGCCCGCGGCCGGGCGCTCGAGCTTCCGGCCCGGGCCCGCATCGTCGAGGTGGGCGGCAAGTGGATCATTCCCGGTCTCGTCGACGCCCACATCCATTTCTTTCAGTCGGGCGGCGCCTACACCCGTCCCGATATCATCGACCTGCGCGCTCACCGGCCCTATGCCGAAGAGGTGGCCGGGGTCAAGGCGCGGATCGAGCTCACCCTGGCCCGCTATCTCGCCAGCGGGGTCACCGCGGTGGTCGACGTCGGCGGACCGCTGTGGAACTTCGAGGTGAGGGCTCGTGCCGCCCGCACGCCGCTGGCGCCGCGGGTGGCGGTGGCGGGGCCGCTGCTGGCGACCTACGCGCCGCCCGCTTTGGCGGCCGCCGACCCGCCGATCGTCAGGATCGCCACCCCCGATGAGGCCCGCGCCGAGGTCCGACGCCAGCTCGTCCATGACCCCGACCTGATCAAGATCTGGTTCGTCTTTCCGGCTCGGGAGCTCGGGCCGGAGATCGCCTGGGTGCGGGCCGCGGTGGCGGAAAGCCACGCCGGCGGCGTGCGCGTGGTGGCGCATGCCACCCAGCGTCGGGTCGCCCGCGCGATGATCGAGGCCGGCGTCGACGTGCTCGCGCACAGCATCGACGACGGCCCCGTCGACGACCGGCTGCTGGCGCTGATGAAGGCGCGCGACGTGGTCTACACCACCACCATCGTGGTCAAGGAGGGCTATCGCGAGGTGCTTGGCCTCGACCTCCGTTTGAGCGACATCGAACGCCGTCTGGGCGATCCCGAGGCGATCGCCAGCTTTCGCGACCTCGAGACCCTGTCTCGCCGTCTGCTGCCGTCGTGGCTGCGCCCGCGCTCGCCGCCGCCGCTCGACCCGCCGCTCGACCCGCCGCTCGACCCGGTGGTCGGCGCCAACCTGGCGCGGGTGTGGGCGCGCGGGATCACCGTCGCCGCCGGCTCCGACGCCGGCAACATCGGCACCCTGCACGGCCCGGCGCTGCACCGCGAGCTCGAGCTGATGGTGGTGGCCGGCCTCACGCCCGCGGCGGTGCTGGTGGCCGCGACCCGGGGCGGGTCCCGGGTCATGGGCCGCGCCGGCGACCTCGGCACCCTCGCGCCGGGCAAGCTCGCGGACATGGTGATCCTCGATGCCGATCCCCTGGCCGACATTCGCAACACGCGACGCATTCATCGCGTGGTCAAGGGCGGCCGGGTGCTGGACCCGGACGAGATCATGGCCCGGGCCAGGGCCGCGAGCGAGGCGCGCTGAACTCACCCGATCCGGCCCTTCGCGGGCGCGGCGAGCAAGGGGTTCGAGCCGCCCTCACTGCTCCGTCGCCAGCCGCTTGCCGCGCCGCCACTCCCAGGGCGGCACGAAGCGGCCCCGCCACAGGCCGCGCTTGGCTGCTCGGGCCTTGTCCTCGGTGGCGACGTATCGCGTGGTGACGCCGCGGTCGGCGAGCGCCCAACCGGTGTGCACCATGTTGCGCGAGAGATCGAAGCCATCGGCGAGGCAGGTCGCCACGGCGATTCCGCCCGCGGCCTCTGCGCGGGGCGCGCACGACACCGTGGCCCCCGCGGTCAAGTCCATGAGCGCGGTCTTGGCGATGTAGCCGCAACGGATGGTCTTGGCGCGAAGTTCGCAGGACTGCCCGGGCTCGGGCGCGTCGATGCCGTAGAGGCGGAAGCGCTGGCCCGCTACCTCGATGGTCTCGCCGTCGATCACCCGCGCCGAGCCGACGGCGTCGGCCAAGGCGGCGCTTGGCAATAGCAAGAGCAGCACGGCAAGGCGGATCATCGGGCTCTCCTCGAGGCGACGGTGTGGGCCCGAAGCGGCGATAGCACAGCGCCGCCGGCCCCCGGCGGACCGGGAAATCGAGCTTACCCGACCACGATGCGATCTACCAAGGCACCCGCAGGCAGGAAGCCTGCCGCCGGGCTAGAGCGGTTCAAGGTCAATTGGAACCGCTCTCAGGCCGCGACTGCGGCCCGCCGGTCCTCCGGCGCGCCCGCGCAGGTGCGGACCCTTGGGTCCGCTGCCGTGAGCGAAAAGAATCAAGAGCGATTCCAGGTGACCTGGAATTGCTCTAGCCGGCCGGGGCGAAGCGGCGACCGGTGGAGACGGCGGCCGCCAGCAGATAGAGCGCCAGCGCCACCACCACCACCACGGTGAAGCCGAACTGGATGGCGAGCAGGGTGGCGAGGACGGCGGCGAGCACCGAGGCGCAGCCGTTGACGGCCCAGGCCCAGGGGACGAGATGAGGGGCCGCCTCCGCCAAGCGCCTGAGGCCGAGCGGAAAGGGCAGGCCCATGGCCAGGGCGAGCGGGGCGATCAGCGCCAGCGAGGCCGGGATCCGGACGGCGATGGGGAGCGGCCCAAGCCAATCGAAGAGCGGAGGCAGCAGCACGATGTAGAGCAGGGCGAGGAGAACGATGGCCGCCACCGCGAGCGGGGTGGCTCGCGCGCCGGCGCTCCGCCTGAGGCGGGGCGAGAGACCGCTGCCGACTCCGGCGAACACCAGGAAGGCGGCGAGCACCACGGCCACGGCGTAGAGCGGGTGGCCCAGGAACAGAACGAAACGCTGGATGAAGGCAATCTCGATGAACAGGAAGGCGAGGCCCAGGGCGCCGAAGTAGAGAAACACCTGTGCCAGGCGCGGCCCGGCCCCGGGCCCCGAGCCCGCGCGCCTCAGGACGCCGAGCGGCAGTACGATCAGGACCGCGCCGACGAGCGCCGCCTGCACCAGTGTCACCACCAGCACGAGATATCCCAGCTCCAGGAGCGGCGGGGCTGCGGCCGGGCCCAGGGCCACCAGTTCGGGCAGCAGCCGCCACTTGAAGAAGTGGAAGAAATAGGGGCGGTCGTCGGTGGCCGGCGCGACGTCGAACTTGTAGTCGCGCACGAAGGCCCGGGCGTCGGCCCCCAGCAAGGCCCGGGCGCCGGCGTGGAAGTAGGGCTCGGCGAGCAGGTTGTAGCGGTTGGCCTCGTGCTCCGAGAGCCCCGGCAGATGGGCGAGGTCGAAGGCGCGGGCGGCGGCGAACGCCCGCACCGCCGCCACCTCGGCGTCGCTCAAGGCGCCGTTCTTGACCAGCAGCGTGAAGGTGTTCCAGCCGCGGATGAGCGCGATCTGCCGCGCCGGCTCGGCCACGCCCTGGCGCGCCAGCGCCGCGCCCGCGGTCGCCACCAGCTTGAGGCTGTCGCGGGGCGGCACCTTGAGCCAGCGGGTGATGGCCAGGAAGCCGCCGGGCGCGAGCCGCCGGAGATAGCTCTCGAAGGCCTCGACGGTGTAGAGCGTGCTCTCGTTGAGCGCATAGAGCCCGGCCACCGAGGCGGCGAAGGAGTCGAGCAGCGAGATCTGGATGAGGTCGTAGGCCTCGCGGCTCGCGGTGACGAAGCGGCGCGCCTCGGCCACCGTCACGCGGAGCCCGGGCGATTGGTAGAGGTGCCCGGCGAAGTCCGCGAAATCGTCGCGTACCAGGGCCACGATCTGGGGATTGAGCTCGACGGCGTCGATCGTGTCGGCATGGTGAAAGCGGGCGAGCAGAACGTCGGCGCCGGCCCCCGCTCCGAGCACCAGCACCCGGGGGTGCTCGAGCAGGTGATAGGGCAGCGCCGCGGTCTGGAAGTCGAGATAGCCGAGCGACTCGCGCGCTTCATCCTCGCGCCCGCCCTCGCTGCGCGTGATCGCGGTCAGTGATTCGCCGTCGCTGAAAACGGCGATCTGAGGCGGCACCTCCGCTTGGTTCATCAGGCTCAGCCCGGGGGCGTGGCGAAACGGGATGATCGGGCTCCTCACCACGGTGAGCACGCCCAACGGGCTCGAGCGCTCCGCCACCACCCGCGCTCCCGGCACCTGCAAGGCCTGGCTCAGTGCCTTGTAGGGCGAAAGGCGAAAGGCCACGGCCCAATCGGGCCACAGGTAAGGCGAGAGGACGCCGGCCGCGATCAGTGCCAGTGCCAGGGGCAGGCCGCGCCGCCGTTCGAGACTGACCAGGGCACCGGCGACGAAGCCCAGCGCCCCCAGGAGCTCGAGCGCGCGCTCGGGGCTCAGCACGAAGAGCATCAGGATGACGATCCCGGCGCCGCTGCCGGCGCCCACCAGGTCGGCACGATAAAGCGCGCCGATGCGCTCGCCATAACGGTAGTAGCTGAGGCCGATGGGGAACGCGGCACAGAGGAAGGGCACCGCCAACAGCACGTAAAGGACCAGGAGATAGAGGAACTGGCGTGGGTCCCAGACCACCTCGAGGGGGTTGAAGGGGGTGCGCTGGGCCAGCGCGAAGGCGGCCACCGCCGAGATGCCGAAGAGTATCGCGCCGGCGGCGAAGACGGTGGTGAAGCGCGCGCTCGCCCAGTCGCGGACGAAGGCGAGCAGCGTACCGCTGGCGCCGTAGCCCAAGAGCGCCAAGCTGATGATCATGTAGGCGAAGTGGTGCCACTGGATGACCGAGAACAACCGCATTAAGAGGATTTCGTAACCGACGACCGCGGCCGAGAGCACCGAGATCGCCAGCACCAGCGGCATCGCTCAGTGTTGCCCGGTCAGCGGCACGAATCTCACGGGCAGAATCTGCCTGGTGGTGACCTTGCCCGCGTCGTCCTTCTCCACCACCACCAGCCATTGGGTGAGGAAGCGGGCGCCCACCGGGATCACCATGCGGGCGCCGGGCTTGAGCTGTTTCACCAGCGGCGGGGGGATGTGGCTCGCGGCGGCGGTGACGATGATGGCGTCGAACGGCGCCGCCTCCTCCCAGCCGTAGTAGCCGTCGCCCTGGCGCACGGTGACGTTGTCGTAGCCCAGTGTGGCGAGGCGCCGCTTGGCCTCGAGCGCCAGGGGCTCGATGATCTCGATGCTGTGGACTTTTGCCCCGAGCGCGGCGAGCACGGCCGCCTGATAGCCCGAGCCGGTGCCCACCTCGAGCACCCGCGCCGCCTCCTCGAGCCCCAGGATATCGGTCATCAGCGCAACGATGTAGGGCTGCGAGATGGTCTGGCCGTGGCCGATGGGGAGCGGCCGATTGTCGTAGGCGCGTGACTCGAGCAATCGCGGCACGAAGAGGTGCCGCGGCACTTGGCGCAGTGCCCGCATGGTGGCCGCGGTGAAGCCTCGGCGCCCGGTCCAGCTCAAGGTGGCGACGGCATCGCGCTCGATCTCCCGCAGCAGCCGGTCGCGGGCCTCGTCGTACGCGTCGCCGCGTCCCTCGGGCGCCGCCACCACCAGCGCGGCTAGCACTCCCAGCAGGAGAACATGCCGTCTCATGGTCCGCGGTCGTGCCCCGACTCCGCCGGCGCGGCCCGAGGCGCCCCGGCGCGCCCGGGCCGGGACCGGGGCCGCGGCATGGCGCGCGCCGCGCTCACGGAAAGGGTCATCCGTTCATGACCGGGCGCCGGGCTGGAACGTGGTCTGGGCGATGGGTTCGCCTTCCATCCAATCCTCGTCGAAAGGCTCGACGACGTTGATCGAGTTCTTGTTGACGAGCAAAACCTTGCCGCTCTTGACCTCGATCGGGAGGAACGGCGCGGTGCTGTTCAAGACGTCGAGGATGCGCTCCGATCCGGCCACGTAGACGTGACCTTCGAGAACGGAGCCGTCGGTCTTGCGGAGCTCAACCGCAATCTTGGTCTTGGGCCTTATTACGTCGCTGGTACGGTACATGGTCAGCCTCGTTCTTGCCGGTGATCGGTCCCCCTGGATCGTCACGAGCGGAATAGGCAGCGCCAGTTGGGCCGGTTCGCCGCCGCCGCTCGCCACGACGGTCGATTGGGGCCATCCGGAACGCCACATCGACCGCAAGCTTACCCCAACTTCGCCGCCGCCCGTACCACCGACGCCTCGTGCCCGTCGCCGGCGCGGCGGCATCGGATTCGCAATGAGGCCCTACGCGCCCGCGCCCAGGGCGGCGGCGCAGGCCGCGGCGCCGGCGCGGCGGCCGAACACGGCGCCCGCGGTGAGCCCGGTGCCGCCCGGGTAGTTGAAGTAGAACAGGCCGCCGACCAGCTCCCCGGCCGCGAACAGGTTGGCGATCGGGGTGCCGTCCCGCCCCATGACGCCGCCGCCCGTGTCGATCCTGAGGCCGCCGAAGGTGAAGGTGATGCCGCAGGTTACGGCATAGGCCGCGAACGGGGGCTCGTCGATGGCGTTGGCCCAGTTGGACTTGTCGATGGCCAGGCCCCGGGTGCGGCGGCCGTCCTTGAGGTTGGGATTGAAGCTCGGGCCGTCGTCGACGGCGGCGTTGAAGCTCTCGATCTCGGCCAGGAACGCCGCGCCGTCGACGCCCTCGAGCTGGGCCGCCAGCTCTTCGAGGCTCGCGGCCTTGACCTTCGAGACCTGGCGAATGCGGTATTCGTCGCGCAACAGGTGGAGGACCTTGGCGTCGAAGATCTGCCACGCGAATTGACCCGGCTGCTCGAGAATGACGCGGCCGTACTTGGCATAGGTGTAGTTGCGGAAATCGGCGCCCTCGTCGAGGAAACGGCGGCCCAGGGCGTTGACCATGACGCCGAAGGGATAGCTGTGCTTTTGGAATCCGTCGCCGACCGCGAGGTCGCCGAACTCGGGCGCGTTGCGGTCCCAGGCCACGGCGTGACAGCCCGACCAGTTGCCGCAAGGAAGGGCGCCGACCTCGAGCGCCATGCGGATGCCGTCCCCCATGTTGAAGCGCGAACCCCGGACCTTGGCCAGGTCCCAGCCCGGTCCCAGGTAGCGGGTGCGCCATTCGGCATTGGCCTCGAAGCCGCCGGCGGCGAGCACCACCGCCCCGGCGGCGATCTCGGTGGTGGCCTCGCCGACGCGCACCGTGACCCCGCCGATGCCACCGTCTCGCGGCACCAGGCCGAGCGCCCGGGCCCGGTACCAGAGCTCGACGCCTTGCGCTCGCGCCGCCTCGAACAGGGCTTCCACGAGCCCCGGACCGCCGCCCGAGACCTCCACCGCGAGCCCCCCCCAGAAGGTGAACCTGCCGTCGACCTCGAAGGCCTGGCGGCCGTACATGGGCGCGAAGCGGACCCCGTTCTGCCGCATCCAGCCAAGCGTCTCGAGGCTGTGGCGCACCAGGATGTCGGCCAGGTCGGGGTCGGCGCGAAATTCGCTCAGTCGGGCGATGTCGTCGAAGAAACGTTGCTCGCCGTAGGAGCCGAAGTCGGTCCTCTCACGCTCGGCCTCGCTCAGGTCCGGCATCAACTCGAGGAGATCCTCGATGCCCTCGTAGGCGACGCGCATGGCGCCGGCGGTGAAGCGGCTGTTGCCGCCGCGTTGCTCCTCGGGCGCGCATTCCAGCACCAGCACGCGGGCGCCCCGCTGGCGCGCCGCGAGCGCCGCGCAGAGGCCGGCGTTACCGGCCCCGACCACGACCACGTCATAAGCGTCTGAAGCGCTCATCGGCGGGCTTGCTCCATGGGAAGGGCGGGACCCGGCCGGCGCTACGGCGTCAGCCCCCGGCGCCCGACCCGATCTTCGATTCGACGACCTTGATCAGGGCGGGAAAGTATACATCGCCGTGGCCCTGATTCAGGCTCTCTTCGAAGCGGCGCATGACCAGGGCGGCGCCCTCGAGCCTGACCCCGTGCGCTTGCCCCAGCGCCAGCGCGCACGAAAGGTCCTTCATGGCATAGCGGGTGGAGAACGAGCGCTCCGGGAAGCGCTCGGGCAGCAGCGCCTTCATGCCGTGATTGCGAAGCGCGAAGCTGTCGGCGGAGCCCTTGGCCAGGGTCTCGAACAAGAGCCGCCCGTCGAGCCCCGCTCGGCGAGCCACCGTGAGCGCCTCCGCCAGCGCGTTGACGGTCTGAAACAGCACCATGTTGTTGAGTAGCTTGACCGCCTGACCGCTGCCCACTCCGCCGCAGTGGGTGACCTCGGTGGCGAAGCAATCGAGGTAGGGACGGATGCGCCCGAGAATCTCCGGCGCCCCGCCCACCATGACGCTGAGGGTGCCCCGCTCCGCCGCCTCCCGTGTCCGCGCCACCGGGGCGTCGGCGAAGGACACGCGCGCGTCGGCGAAGGCGGTGCTGAGCTCCTGGCTCAGCGCCACGGTGGTGGTGCTGCAGTCAACCACGGTTTGTCCCGCATGGCAGTGGCTCGAGATTCCGCCGCGCCCAAGGCAGACCTCGCGGACCTCCGGGTCGCCCGGCAGCGACAGGAAGACGATGTCGGCGCGCTCCACGAGCTCCGCCACGGATGCCGCGGCGCGGACGCCATCGGCGGCGAGCGCGGCAAGGGGCTCGGGCACCACGTCGTAGCCGACGACCTCGCCGTCGAGCTTGCGCGCGAGGTTTCGACACATCGGCGCTCCCATCACCCCCAGACCGATGAAACCGACGCTAATCTCCGCTGCCATCTCAATCTCCCCAACGCGCGGCCGACGCCACCAGGACAGGCGGGCGTGGTCACCGCCCTTGCCAAGCCCAGGACACCGGTATCATGGCGGCGCTTGGCCGGCAACGCCGCGATCTCCAGGCCTTGGTCGCAAGGGGCTCGGCGGCTTCGACCTCAGGTCGTCGGGGAAGAGTTCACCGACCCGTCCGTCGTCATCCCGATCCATTCACGGGCGGGTTCCGCGATTGATTGTCGGGGTTGTGTGAGACTCTGATGCGAGCGATAATCGCGATAACAGCCGGCTCCCGGGGGCGGGGTGCGTGCGGTTATTCACCAAGGTGTGATCTATGCCACATCCCCCGCTCGATAGGGATGTCAGGATATATTCAGGTAGGGTCGGCGGCGGCGCGCATCGGGGATCGTCGCCAGGACGATAGCCCCTAAGCCCAACAATCCTCGCCGCGAGGGAGGGTATGCGCCGCGAGACCGACGAAATCGATCGAGATTCGCCTAATCCCAATCCGCTCGATGATCGCCGCGCCACGTCGCGCGCCCTAGCGCTATGGGAAGGCGCGCGCGGCAAGGACGGAATTCCCACCCTGGGTGATTTCGACCCCTCCAAGGAACGCGAAAGCGGGCGCTACAGCTTTCTCCTCAAGGAGGATCCCGACCCTCGCTTGAGCGTGTTCATTCTCTGCGGTTATGGCGCCGAATCGCAGTTCCTGGCGGCGCCCGTCGCACAGACCCTTTGGGAGGTCGCGCCGCGCCCGATCAGAAAGGAGCTGTGCGCGGCCTGCGGCCGGGCGCGAGCCGAGTCCCAGCCAATCCAGGTCGAGGGCTCGTACACGCCCGCGGAGGGCGGCGAAATCCGTTACCGAAGCATCTTCATGCCGGTGCGCTCGAACGCCGCCACCGAGACCGGTTACGTTTACGGGACCTACAACAGCAAACGGGTCGACACGGCGGACACGGGCATCGCCTAGTCGGCCTCGGCCTCGGCCTCGGTACCGAGCGCTCGCGGGTCGGGCCGGGGACAAGAGCTCAGGCCCTCGTATTCCAAGTCGACAAACGCGGCGAGACAGTCCCCGGCTCGAACCGCGCTCGCCCTTCGTGCCCCGCGGGGATGCCCGGCCAGCGGGCCACCGTGGTCCATACCCGCGCGATCCCTCCCCTCCCCGGCCGCGGCGTGGATGCCCGGCCGGGCGCGCAGATCCGATTTGTAAAACCGACGCTTCGGCGTCAAGCTACGGCACCAGGATGGCCACCCAGTCCTCGACCAAGGTGATAATCGCGGCGCTCGTCGGCAATTCGCTGATCGCCATCACCAAGTTCGCGGCCGCCGCGATGACCGGCAGTTCGGCCATGCTGAGCGAGGCCATTCATTCGGTCGTCGACACCGGCAACCAGCTGCTGTTGCTCCACGGCATCAAGCGCGCGGCGCGCCCCGCGGACCAAAGCCATCCCTTTGGTTACGGCATGGAGGTCTACTTCTGGACCTTCGTGGTCGCCATCCTCATCTTCGCCATCGGCGCCGGGCTCTCGATCTACGAGGGCGTGACCGGGGTTCTGCATCCCCATCGCTCGAGCGACCCCTCGGTGAACTACGTCGTGCTCGCCATTGCCATGGTCTTCGAGGCCGGCGCCTGGTGGATCGCCTTCAAGGAGTTCGACAAGGCCAGGGCCGGCCAGGGCTTCCTGGCGGCGCTCCGAAGCAGCAAGGACCCGACCGTGTTCACGGTCTTGTTCGAGGACAGCGCCGCCCTTCTCGGACTGGTGGTGGCCTTTGTCGGCATCGCCGCTGCGCAGGCGCTGGACGCGCCGGAGCTCGACGGCGTGGCCTCGATCCTGATCGGTCTCATTCTCGCCACCATCGCCGCCCTGCTCGCGTACGAAAGCAAGAGCCTGCTCGTCGGCGAGGCGGCGAGCCCAAGGGTGGTTGGCGGAATCGAGCGCATAATCTCCGAGGAACCGGCGATCGCCCGGCTCAACGAGCTCCTGACCATGCACCTCGGGCCCGCGGACGTGCTCGTGAACCTGAGCCTCGATTTTACCGACGAGCTGTCGGCCAACGACGTCGAGGCCGCGATCTCGGCGCTCGAGCGGCGCATCAAGGCGGCCTACCCCGAGGTGACGCGGGTCTTCATCGAGGCCCAGAGCTGGCTCGGGCATCTCAGGGACCGCACCCGGCCGGCCGCCGCTTCCCCCGACGCCGAGGCTTGAGGCCGCGGCTCAAGGGGGCCTCGGCCGCGGGGACCCCTTCGGCTCTTACCCCGTTGTCTTGAGATTTCGCCCATCACGACCCGCCCGCCTCGGTCGGGATCGCGCCTGACGAATTGATCTCAATCAAGGATTGTGAATCCCGCGCCGGCCTGGATTCGGCGGGCGGCGACGGGGTACAACCGGCCGCCACCGGCCGCCACCGTCGCCTCGCGGGTCGGTTGGCGAGTGGTCGCCTCCCCGCCTATCGCAAGTGGGCCACCGCATTATTCTGATTGATAAATATAATAATTCAAAGATTTTTTCGCGAGTTTTCATCCAGATGGATGATGCGTATGCCGTCGCCAAGGAGTAGTATTCCCGGTTAAGTGGCGGGGTGCGGTGCCCGGCCGGCGACCTGGACGCGCGGATAGGTCCAAATGGGGCGCGGGCGCCGCCGCCAAAAAGAAGCCCTGGGGTGCGCCGTGCGGCAGGCGCCCGGAAGAGCAGGGAGGGGGTTGCCGGGATGGACGAGAAATCCAACACGGCGCGCGGCGCTGGCGCGGCTCACCGCGCGGGCGAACCGCGGCGGCGGCGATCGTCCGCCGGGCCGGGGCCGGATCGGAACCCGGACGCCAAGATTCTCGACTGCTTTCCCATCGGTGTCATCGTGGTCGACGCGCGCGGCCGGCCGCGCTTCATGAACCTCGCGGCGAAGGAGATCCTGGGCCAGGACGACGGCATCGCCGTGGCCTGCGGCCGCCTGCGCGCGGCTTCGGACCAGGAGACGCCCGAGCTAAGGAGGCTGATCGGCGAGGCGGCCCGGGCCGGCGACGGCGAAAAGCTTGGCGAGCATGGCGCGATGACCCTCTCCCGGCTCTCGCCCGGAACGCCGCTCTCGGTGCTGGTGATGCCGTTGCTCGGCGATGGCCACGGGGCCGCGGACGGCGGGGCCACCGCGGCCGTCTTCGTCAGCGACCCGGAGCGCCAGCCCGAGCTCAGGCAAGACGCCCTGGTCGGCCTCTACGGCCTCACCGCGGCCGAGGCGCGCCTGGTGGAGGCGCTGGCGCGGGGCCGCAGCCTGGACCACGTCGCCGACGGGCTGGGGATCACCAGGGAAACCGTCCGCACCCACCTGAGGCGCATCTACTCGAAGACCGATACCCACCGGCAGGCGGAGCTGGTGAGCCTGGTGCTCTGCGGCCCCGCCGCCGTCAGGGCGTGAGGAGGGCGCGCGTTCTCAGCCCTCGGCCGCGATCGAGCTGACCGCTGATTGCCCACCCCTGACCGCCCCGGCCCTCGAACCTCCTACGCGAATTCATACCGCCGTACTCCATTCGGGGGACGCGCCAACCCATTGCGCGTGCTTGAGTCGCTCCAACTCGGCGGCGCATCGCGGTCTCGCGCGAGCCCGAGGCGGGGTTTGCACCCGCCGTCGAGGGGCCCACGAGGCCGTCTTCGCCGCCCGAGACAATCCCCCGGGGACGTGGGCGCACGACGCCCTGCAAGGGGCTCTGGGGCGCAAAACAGACAGGAGGTAACTATGAAGAGACTTGCAGTATTGGCAGGCGCTACCCTGCTCGCTGGAATTCTTGGAGGGGGGCAGGCGCTGGCCCAAACAACGTGGTTTGTGAACGACGGAAGCCTAGAGGATGCCCCGTGTGACGTCGCTCCCAACTACGCCACTATCCAGGGCGCGGTCAATGGCGCGAGCCCTGACGACACCATTTTGGTCTGTCCCGGCACGTACACAGAACAGGTTACAGTGGCAACCGATGATCTCAGCTTGATGTCGGTCACGCCCCTGTTGGCGATTATCGACGCTCCCCTATCGATGGCCTCGCCCGAAGCTGTCGTCCATGTCGCCGGAGCCACCGGGGTCAGCATTCGGGATTTCACAATCACCGGGCCGACCACGGGCGGCGCGATAGGCATCTATGTGAGTGGCAACGGTGATGCCACGGTTGACGGCAACGAGATCGACGGGTTTGTCCAGGGGATCTGGGTTGGGCGCGCCTTCTGGAGCGCCGTGGGCACGGCAACGATTACCAACAACGAGATTGTCGGCTATTACAAGGGCGGTATCGTCGTCGATAATGCCGGTTCGGACGCAACCATCTCGGAGAACGTGACCGAGGGAGCTGGCCCGACTCCGTTTGTTGCCCAAAACGGCATCCAGGTGAGCCGTGGTGCGACGGCGGGCGTTAAGAGAAACGAAGTTACCGGTAACTGGTTTCCAGGTGTCGATTGGAGCGCCACCGGCATCCTCGTTTTCGAGACTGACGATGTGATGATTCAAAGAAACACTCTCACTGATAACGAGGTCGGCGTGTTCATTGCAGCCTATGGCTACGCTGCACCCGGTTCCAATGGCAACAGAGTCATCCGGAACACGGTGACGGGTAGTTCAACGGCTGTAGCCATCGACGCTCGGGCGGGTTACTGGGGGCCAAATCCTGCCACTGCCGAGAACAACAAGGTAACCAACAACACGCTTTCCTGCAATGGTGGAGATAATGAAGGCGTGTGGATTGGTTCGGGCGCCAACAACAATAAAGTGATCCACAACACGATAAACTGCACGGATGATATTATTACGGGCTCCGATGACAATGCTAAGGTGCACGCCAACGTGATCGACTGAGGGTCACTTTCGGAATGGAATTGCGGGGAAATTCAGAAATTCCGGGGACAGTTTACTTAGGACAGTGTACTTATTTCCGGAAGTAGCGAGTGACGGGGCCAGAGATACAGAGACAGTTCTCCTGAGTTCTCTCTGGCCCCGTTTGTCTTCTCCGCCGCGCCGGGGGCCGGGCTCCGATCGAGTTGACCCGGAATCGCGGAGCGCCTGACGTGCGGATCGCTCAACTTCCCGGCTTCCTCCGATAGACCTCGCGGCGGTGGCCGACGGCGACCACGAGGACGAGGCGGTTCGCGTCGTCGATCGTGTACACGATCCGATAGTCGCCTGCGCGGATGCGCCAGAACCCTTCCGCGCCGGCCGGTTTGCCTGCCCCTGGCGGCCGCGGCTCCGCTTCCAAAGCGATCACGCGGCGGAGGATGCGCGAGCGCGCCGCCGCGTCGAGCCGACCGTCGACCGCTGCGCTGCTCGAACCACATGCGCGAAAAGCTACCACCATACTCCATTCGGGGGATGCACCATCCCGTCGATCGTGCTTGAGTATTGACAACTGGGCGGCGCGGCGCGGTCTGGCGCGAGTCCGAGGCGGGGTTTGTTCCCGCCATCGAGGGCTCGGTACACCGCTGTCGCCGCCCGAGACTACGCCCGGGGCGCGGGCGGTCTTCGCGCAACCCGGTTTTCGAAACCCGAACAATAGGGAGGTTCAAGACAAGAAAACTAGCGACACTGATGGGCGCCGCGGCGGCGATCGGCGTAGCTCTTACATCATCGCCGACGCTGGCGGCGACGATTAACGTGCCCGGAGACTACTCCACGATTCAGGAGGCAGTGGGCAACCCGATTGCAGATGAACTCGGTCCAAATATCCCAATGCCCACGCCTTAAGAGCCTGGAGATCGAGGCTGAGGCGGTCCAGCCTGTGCCTGCGGAACTAAGGGGACACCATACTCATTTCTCCCGAATTAAGTATGGTGTCCAATGGTTAGGTGAGCCCCAGTAGGCTCATGGCCCGACGCACCTTATTCCAGAGTTGGCGTTTCTTCATCCTCGCGGCGAGCGTGCTGTTGTCGGCTGCCGCTGGGTCGGCGCAAGTAACCCAGGAGGAGGAGCGCCGATCTCTCCATGTGCCGGCGGTTGAGGCGACGGACGAGGCGCGGAACGCGGCGCGATCGATCGTGACACTCAGCGACGGAAGGCTGACCGTCTCGCTGAGGGCGGCGACACTTCGCGAGGTCATGGAGGCGATCGCCCGTCAGGCCGCGATCCGGTTTCACTTCAAGGGTTCTGGCGCGGATGTGACGGTGACCGCCGCCTTTGTCGGACTGTCCCTCGAAGACGGTCTTCGGCGCCTGCTGCGTGACACAAACTATCTGATTGTCTGGTCGTGGAAGGGGCAAACAAAGCACCCGGCACGGGTGACCGTGTATTCGGCGACCGGCGGTGCCTGGTCACCACCAACCGACGCGACCCTCTCTCCGCCGGGAGCTACAAGGGGCACCATTGACGTGCGGATCCCGGAGTCAGGCGCCGAAGACCGCGAGAGCTCGGTTGTCGCTGGGGTGCGTGCGACGGAGGGCGATCGGACGCTACGCGGGAGCAAGGCGTCGAGCCCGAACGTCGATCTTGAGCGCGGGGCGTCCAGGCGGGGTGGCGCGCCAAGGGTATCAGGAACACGATCGTCTTCGCCGGGGACCGCGGCGTCTATCGGCTCGCAATCGGGGGAACTGGCCGAATCCTTTCCCAAGAAATTGTATTGGACCGACGCAATTGACGCCACGATCCAGCGTGCCAATCCCGACGAGATGGATGTCGAGGACCTGATGATAAGCGGATTGGGATCGCCACGCGGGATCGCTATCGATTCTGCGGGGGGCAAGATCTACTGGGTCGATAATCTCACGCAAAAGGTGCAACGCTCCAATCTCGATGGTTCAGAGGTTACGGACCTGGTGACAACTGGGCTGGTTTCTCCCGTCGGGCTCACGGTAGACCCGGCAGGTCGGCACGTATATTGGGTCGATGCCAGTACAGGAAATGTCCAGCGAATTGATGTCGACGGAACAGGGCCAGTTGAGGAAATAGTGACCGAACTCGATTCTCCGGTAGGAATCGCCCTGGATAATGTTAATGGCAAGATATATTGGACTGAAGAATTTGCGCGTCGGATACAGCGAGCGAACCTCAATGGCTCTGGAGTCCAGGAACTTGTCACTGGACTCGGCAGTCCTCGTGGAATCGCCCTCGATCCCGTTGGCGGCAAGATGTACTGGGTCGATGGCGGTAATCAGAAGGTTCAGAGAGCTAATCTAGATGGTACTGGACGCATTGACGATCTTGTCACAACAGGGTTAACGAGCCCCGTCGGGATTGCCCTCGACCTATCTGCCGGCAAAATGTACTGGGCGGATTCCGACGAAGGCCGGATTCAGCGTGCAAATTTAGACGGAACTGAAATCGAGACTATATTCGAGGGCCTGCCGAGCCCGCAATTTGTCGCACTGTGCGAAGAAGAGAACCTCAATGTTGATGAGCTTTTCAATTCAGTGTGCGAGGCGGAAAGGGCCGAATTCTTGATCGAGGATGGTGAACCGGATACCGTGCTCAAGTCTGAGACTGTGGACGGCACCGAAAATGGTAGGGGGGATGAGATTCGTATCATCCCTGAAAATGAATAATCCCGCATTGATGACCTTGCCGCAGGGCCTTCGGGCCCCGCGGTCATTAACCGCGGCAGCGTCTCGTGCCCTATGAGTGCGCAGCTAAAGCCTCGCTGCCAGCCGAGCCCTGAGGGTCGCCGCTGTTCGCTTCCTCGGTAGCGGTCTCCGATCACGCCCCGTCGCCCCACCGGCCCTTAACCTCCCTCGCCCTCCGGGCCCGCCCCGCCGCCGGGCGCCCGCAGGCGCCCCCGTCGCCACTCGAGCACGCGGTAGAGATGTCCGGGGTCGCCCTTGAGGTTGATCACCGCCTCGCGCACGAACACCGCGCCGCTGTTGGCGCGGGCCTCGGCGCGTATCGTGAAGACGCCGATACGCGAGCGCGCCAGGCCGGTGGCACTGGGGCGCAGCTGTGGCAGGGAGCGGCCGGAGGAGAGCGCTTCCTCGACCGCCGGCTCCTCGGCCTCGCGCGCCGTCAGCTCCTCGACATCGAGGCCGAGCAGGGCCGCGAGCACAAGGGGCGGCGCGGTGTCCCGGTTGACCCGGCGGCGCCGCGAATGGACGGTCAGCGCCGGGGCCACCAGCTCATAGACCTCGGTCGTCATGCCGAGCACCTGGAGGAGCTCGTCGGTCGATTCGAAGGGGCGGTCCTTGGCGCCGTACTGACGGCCGGCGGCGCGATAGTCGGAGTCCTCGGCCCCGTTCAAGCGCCGCGCGTTGTTGGTGTCGCGGTAGTCGACGATGCTGTCGGTGAGGGCCGCGGCCTCGTCCTCGGCCACGCCCACGGCCGCGAACAGGCCCCGGATAATGCCGTCGGGGGAACGGTTGAGGTCGATCTTGCCGCCCTCGTCCTGGGCGCTGATCAGGACCTCGCCGCCGCGCACCCGCCAGGAATAGACGCTGCCGTCCACCCGCATTCCGTCCGGCGGAAGCGCCGCAGCCGCGCCGTAACCAGGCTCGGCCGGCGATCCTTCCGCTTCCGCCTCGCGTCCTCCGGACAGCGCCGCGGCGCCTTCGCCCGGTTTCATCGGGTCGTCGCGCTGGGCGCCGAGAGTGCCCCTGACCACCGACCCCCGGAGGTCGAGAATCGCTCGTTCCACGCCAGCGTCCGCCAGCGCCTTGGCCTCGGCGTTTTCCGCCACGTTGCGGGCGAGCAGAGCCTCGGTGCGGGTGGTGGTGACGACGCTCATCGCGATCACCGATAAGAGCACCAGCCCCCACAGCACCGCGATCAGGGCGAGGCCTCGTTGGCGGTCAGCGGTCAGCATTCAGCTATCAGCGGTCAGCTATCGGCGGTCTGCGATCAGCTCGCTGACGGCTGATCGCTGACGGCTGACCGCCAAGTTACTCGATCCTCGCGCCGAGCGGAACGAGGGCGCGGAAGCGGCGCTTGAGCTCCTCGGTGACATCGCGTGCCTCCTGGTGCGACCGCACCACTCGCGGAGTGATCAGCACCAGGATCTCGGTACGCAAGCCGGTGCTCAAGGTGTCGCGGAACAGCGCGCCCAAGAAGGGGATATTCTGGAGCAGCGGGACGCCGCTCTTGGTCACCCCCTGGCGGTCGCGGATGAGCCCGCCCAGCACCACCGTGGCCCCACTCTGCACCGCGATGGTGCTCTCGATGCGGCGCTGCTGGATGGTCGGCGAGTCGATGCCCGAGGTGGTGGTGGTGGCGACGTCGCTCACTTCCTGCTGGATCTCCATGGTGACCAGCCCGCTGGCGTTGACCCTGGGCGTCACCGTCAAGATGACGCCGGTATCGCGGAACTCGATCGAGTTCACGATCGGCGCGTTCGGATCGCCGACGCTGACCGCCTGCTGGATCGCGATCGGCACCTGATCGCCCACCTGTATAAGCGCCGTCTGGTTGTCCAACACCATGAGCTGGGGCGACGAGATCACGTTGACGTCGGTGACGCTGGCCAGCGCGTTGAGCACCACCCGGGGGTCGCCGCCGCTGCTGAAGATCGCCGAGAAGCCGGGAAAGGCCTGGGCCAAGGCGCCCTCGGCCACCTGGCTCAAGCTGAGGTCGACGCCCTCCAGGTCGCGGATGAACCACTGCACCCCATAGCGCAGCTCGTCGTTGAGCGTGACCTCGGCGATGGTGGCCTCGATCAGCACCTGAAGCGGCACGATGTCGAGCTTGGCGAGCGCCGCCGAGATCTGGCGATACTCGTGGGGCGTGGCCAGGATGACCAGCGCGTTGTTGGCCTCGTCGGCGATTATGCGGACGTCGCTGGTGATTTGCGGCGTCGCCACCTCGCCCGTCGCGCGCTGCGGCCCCGGCGCCGGGGCCAAGGCCGGGGCCCCGGGCGTTGTGGTCGCGGGGGCGCCGGCTTGGGTAGGCGATTGCTCGCCGGCGAGGCGTCGGAACTGTTCGGCGGTGGCGGCCCGTTGCGCCTCGATCATTTGCCGGGCCGGGCTCAGCGTCCCCCGCCCGGTGGTGCGAGCGGACCCTGGCGCGCCGCGACCCCTGATCTCGGCGGGGGTGAGCCCGGGGGCGAGCTCGACGGGCTGCTCCCGACGCGGCTCGGCCAACGAGAAGATGTCGTTCAGGATGGCCGCGAGGTCGGCGGCGCGCCCATTCTGGACGTAGTAGACGTAGAGCCGTTGCTGGACGCTGTCGCCACCGCGGTCGAGCCGCTCGATCCACTTTCCCACCTCGGCCAGGTATTCCGGGCGCGGCGTGATGACCAGCACGGTGTTGATGCGCTCGATGGGGACGAGCCGCACGAGTCCGCCGAGCGGGCCGTCATCGCCGCCGAGAACGTTCTCGAGCTCGCTCACCAAGTCCTTGGCGCCGGCCGTTTCGAGGGGATAGAGCGCGAACGAGGTGCCGGCGAGCCAATCGACGTCGAAGAGGTCGATCATCTCGAGCAAGTTCCCGAGCTCCCGCCCGGTGCCCGACAGGATGAGCAGGTTTCGCGCCTGGTCCACCCTGAGCACGCTGCCCTGGGGCGCCACCGGCTCGAGAATCTTCGCCATCTCGGCCGCGGCGACGAACCTCAGCGGCACGATCTGCACGGCGAAGCCCTTGGCCCGGGCGCCAGGCGCCGAGCCCAGCGTCGGCGCCGGCGCGCGTCGCGGGGCGGCGGCGGCGGGCACGATCTCATAGAGCCCGTCGCCCCTGACGAGCGCGGCGCCGCTGAGCCACAAGATCTCCTCGAGGGCCCCCACCAGGGCCTCTCTGGCCATCGGGCGGCTGGTCTGCACCGTCACCGTTCCCTGGACCTTGGGGTCGATGATGTAGTTGGCCCTGAGCTCGTCGCCGAGGATGGTCCTCACCACCTCGCGGATGTTGGCGTCGACGAAGTTGAAGGTGATGTCGCCCCGGCGGCTGAGTTCCACGGGCCGCGCCTCGGCCGCCATCCGGTCGACGAACTCGCCGCTGCCAACGACGAAGTCCGGGCCGCGCGGCGGCGCAGGCACGCGCTCGGAGGTGATCTGGTCGGGCGCGACGGGTGCCGGCTCGAAGCCACGGGCGGGCGCGGGCGGCGCGGTCACGGCCGGCGGCCGCACCGGAATCTCCGCGCCCCTGATGAGCCTCGCGGTCCGGCCCCGGTCGCACGAGGCGACGACGAGAGCGGCCAACAAGACGAGGACAGTGCGGCGCAGAACACCCTTCAAAAAGACCCGACGCCCCTCCTCAACCATTTCGTGGTTTCGCGCCAACTTCTCAAGTAGTCGATAAACAACGGATATTAAGTTACCGAAATATAACAGATGATTCCAATACACGCCATCGAGGATCATGGCCGGCGCATTGGCCATGACGTGGCTAACACGGTTCTCCCGGCGGGTCCGAGGTCGCCTCTCGGCCCCTCACTGCGGCGTTTGTATGTGAATATTGTCCTGATGGGAGATGGCAAAGGCGGGTGGTTACTCGGAGCCGAGCTCGGACTTGTCGGTGCCCAACGGTCCTTGGGCGACGCCGGCGCGGGGCTCGATTTCGGCAGGGCGCGGCGCCGGAGAGATGGCGCGGCGCTCGGTCTGGCTTTGCCGCTCCTGGGTCCGCTTCCGCTTGCGCCGGTCGGGCGCGCGGGGGGCCTTGTCCTTGAGCTTGAGCTCCTGTTGCGTGCCGTTTTGCTCGAGGATCACGCGGTCGGGCAGGATGCTCTTCACCACCCAGCCCTCGATGAGCTCGCCTTCGGAGACCCGGATCACCTCGCTCGATCGCCCCCGGGCGAGCAGGGCGAGCCGCTCGCGCGGCGAGATTATGATGCCGCTGACCTCGAGCGCCGGGAGCGCTTTCGTGGCGCGCTCGGGCGCCGCCGCTGCGGGAGCGCCGGGCTCCGGCGGTCGGCGGGTCGCCATGAACAGCGGCCGCGTCACGGTCTCGGAGAAACGCTCGATCGGCGGCATCCTGAACGCCGGCTCGTCGGACAGCTCGATCGCCGGTTCCAAGGCCGCCGCGGCACCGCTGGGGTCGTCGGGAAGCGCAAGCTCGGCGCTGCTTTGCAGATAGACGGCGACCGCGAGCGCCGCGCACACCGTGAGCAGGGGCAGCACCAGGATCGACCGGATGCCCGTGCCCGCCATCAGCTTTCCCCGGTGCGGGTGTAGCCGTAGAGATCGAAGCGGACGGTGAGCCGGCTCTCGCCCTCCGGCACCTTGGCCTGCGGCGCGTCCTTGCGCTTGCGCCGGCGCCGTTTCGACACCCGCCGGCGAATGTCGACGTTCTCGATGAAAAGGTAAGGGGTTGCCGACTCGAGGCCGTAGAAGATCTTCTGCATGGGCTCCACGGTGACCGTCATCTGCACCCGGATGGCGACGCGGCGGAAGCTGCCCTCGTCTTGAGCCGCCAGGATCTGGGTGCTGTTGAGCTTCCCCCCGCCTGCCTCGACCGCGGCCTTGACCCGGTTTTGCAGCTCGGCGGCGATCAGGGCATCGCTCGCGCCCGCCAGATAGAGCCCGGACGGGGACAGGCTCTTGCGGACCTCGGCGAGCTGGGCCTCCAGCATCGGGCGAGAGCGACCCAGCCTCTGGTAGCGCTGCAAGAACTCGCCAGAGCGGGCAATGGCGTCCTGTTCGAGCTGGTAGCTCGCCACCATGGGGGCGACGGCCAGCGCCCCCACCGCCCACAGCAAGGCGCCGAGGATCGCCAGCGCCAGGGCCCGGCTCAAGGTCGGGGACAGCGTCACCGATCGGCCTCCGCGGCCCCGAGGATCTCGGCCGAGAGATTGAAGCGCTCAAGCCCGAGCCGCGCGTCCTGGGTCACCGGCGAGCGGAACTTGACCTCGCGGAAGGCTGGCGAGGCGTCGATCAGGGCGATGATCTCGGAGGCCGCAGACGAGTAGCCCGAGACCCGCACCTCGTTCTTGTCGAGGCGCAGTTGATAGACCCAGGTGTGGTCGGGCAGGACCTGGGTGAGCTCGTCGAGGGTCGCGGTCACGGTGCCCGAGCCCCTCTTTCGCCCGCCCAGGAAACCGCTCTCCTCGATAACTCGGTCGAGCTCCTTGCGAAGCGAGGCCGCCGACTCGGCCTCGACCTTGGCGGCCGCCACCCGCTCGGCCATGAGCTTGGCGACCTCGCTCTGACGCTCGAATAGGAGATAGAGCGCGGTCGCCGCCAACCCGGCCGCCAACAGCACGAGCGCTGCCGTGAGCAGGGAGCCGGAGCGGGCGGGCGTCGGCACCAGGTCCGGGGGCAACAGATTGAGGTGGCCGGTTTCGGAGCTCGCCACGCCCGCGATATCGACCACCTGGGGCGCCAAGCCCCAGTCGGCGGCGCGCTCGAGCGCCTCGTCGGCGACCGTCCGCGGGATCACGGTGAGCTCGGCTCTCAGCAGCTGACTCTCTTCGTCGCGAGCGACCACCTGGCAATCGAAGTAGACCTCATCCGGCTTGAACGGGGTCTGACGATCCATTTCGAAGGCCAGGACCTCGCGCAGGTTCTCCTCTGCCGCCAGCGGCAGGTCCACCAGCCGGCGTAGCGCCCGGGTGTCGGCGAGTCGCAGCACCACGGTCGCGGCCCGCGGGTTCAACTTGCGCAGCAGACCGGTCACGGCGCGGCGCTCGGCCGCCCGGTCCTGGCCCAGCTCGACGTAGCCGATCTCCTGGGCGCGCTCGCCACGGCCGCGGCTGATGGCCAACCCCGGGCCCGAGACGTCGAGGACGATCCATTTCGCCTCGTCGTGCATGGCCTGGCGCAGGCGTTCGGGAACAAGCGCCCCGAGCTCCCCGAGCCACCAGCCCGGGAAGCGGGCAACAGCCGATCCCAAATCCCCGATCACGCTCATGCCGCGTCTTCGATCTCGGCCGCCCGACGATGTGCGGCACGCCAAAATACCTCATTTTCGGCCCCAGGTCGCACCCGCAACCGCGCTTCGACCCCGAACACCCGCCAACCTTGTCTCCGGTCTGAACAGTTGGGGGAGAGGGTGAGGGGGGCGAAGCACAACCGTCTTTTGGCCAGTTGAGCCCTAACGCAGGACCTTGACGGCGGCGATGAACTCGGGCCAGTAGCGGCCTTCGTCGCTGAACTCGAGGTCGAGGCGCACCAGCTCGGGCAACTCCCGCTTGTCCTCCCAGCGCTCGTGCCACTCCGGCTCGGCGCCCCGCCGCGGTGGCCCGAAATATGTGAACGTCACCCTCTCGATACCCTCGAGCAGCACCCGCTCGGTGACCTCGTCGCGCTGTCCCGCGTCGTCCATCTCGGGATGGTAGAGCTGCCAGATGAGCCGCAACGTATCTCCCTCCTCGCTCCGATCCTCGGCCGGCGCCTGCTCGAGGGTAAGGAGGTAGAAGCCGCCGCCGCCGAGCTGGCGCGGGGCCAGGACGGCGAAGCGCAGGCGCTCGCTCTCGCCCTCGAAGGCGTAGCGCCGTTGGGCGCCCAGACTGGCCATGATGAGGGGGCGGGCGCTGTTCACCTGGCGGCGCAGGAAACCCTGGACGAGCTCGAGCCGCGCCAGCGCTTCGGCCCGCTCCTCACCGCTCTCCCAAACCCGCGCGCCGAGCCGCAAGCCGCCTCCCAGCATCACCACGACGAGGGCCAGGAGAGTGATGGCGAGCAGCAGCTCGAGCAGGGTGAAGCCGGGGCGGCGGCGCACCAGATGGCGATGGCGGGCAGGGACGAGCACCGCGCGATCCTATTCGATCGCGGCCAGCCTGAGCGTGACCAGCGACAACGAGCTTTCGGCCGAGCCCTCGCCCCAGCTCACCGTGACCACCACCTCGAAGGCCTGGGCGTCGCCCTCGGGCGGCTCCTCCCGCCCGGGCTCCACATAGCGGCCGACGGTGGCGCGCCAGCGGTAGCCGCCGGCGAACTCGCCACCGCTCTCTCCGGTCTCGAGCGGGCTCTCGACGCCGATCGTGGCGAGCTTCGATTCGGCGAGCAGGGTGGCGATGGTGCGATGCTCGGCGAGGCGCGCGCCCTTGAGGCCGGTCGAGAAAAGCTGCAGCAGCACGCCCATCGAGACCGCCAGGATGGCCACCGCCACCACCACCTCGAGGAGGGTGAAGCCGGGGCGCCGGCGGCCCCCGCGGCAGCCCCTAGAGCAGGTCCCGATTGATGGGACCCGCTCTCGGTCTTGTTCGCTCACGGCAGCGGACCTAAAGGTCCGCGCCAAGGAGGCACGCGTCGGGGCGGGCGCGCCGGAGGGCCGGCGAGCCGCAGGGGACGTAACCGGCGCGGCCTGGAGCGATTCCCGTCCAACCTGAATCGCCCTAGTGGCGGGTCGAGACCCGCCCGGTAAGCCAATCCACCTCAACATCGTAGGAGCTTTCGCCGAGGCTCAAGGTAACCCGCCCGCCGGTCGAGCTGCCGTCGGGAAAGAAGCGGATGGTGCCGCCGCTTTCGCCGCGCCGCTCCGACTCGGCGATCACCAGCTTCAGCGTGAGCGCGGCGGGCAGCGCCCGGGACCGAGTGCTCTCGCCGACGCGCAAGCTGTGGGCCTCGACATCGACCGCGACCGCGACCTCGGCGTTGCCGGCGATGGCCCGGCTCCGCCCCTCCTTGAGCCCGGCCGCGACCTGGCGCGCCGCCGCCTTGAGCTCGGTCCCGGGGACGCCGCGCGAGAACATCGGCGGCACCAGCGCCAGCGCCAGGGCAACCAGCGCGAGGACGACCAAGAGCTCGAGTAAAGTGAATCCCCTGTGGCGCAAACGCTCTGCCGCCATGGCTCACCAGCTGGTGACGTCGCTGTCCTCGCCCTCGCCGCCCTCGGAGTCGTCGGCGCCGAGCGAGTAGAGATCGAACTCGCCGTGCTCTCCCGGATAGCGGTAGCGGTAGGGATTGCCCCAGGGGTCGATCAAGGCGGCGCTCTTGTTGTTGATAAAGGGCAGGAGCGCCTCCAACCCGTCCTGCTCGTCCGGATAGGAACCGATCTCGAGGCGGTAGAGGTCGAGGGAGGTGGCGAGGTTATCGATCTGAATTCCGGCAGACTGGGTCTTGGCGGTGCCCAGGTACTTGAGCACCCGGGGTCCGGCGAAGGCGGCGATGAGGGAGAGAATGGCGAGCACCACCAGGAGCTCGAGCAGGGTGAAGCCGCGGCGCGCGCGCGCCTTCTTTTCGCCGCGTGTGGTCACGCGCGGAGGATCGGGCAAAGCCCCTTCGCCCTGGCCCTCTCCTCCGCCGGGGGCGAGCGAGGGAGCCGCCAAGCGGGAGGGTGAGAGGGCCTTCGTATCCATCCTGGTCACCTCGATCGAGCGCTGCTCCCGAGCGCGGCTCACAACGGCAGGTCGTAGACGCTCAGGAGCGCCGACAGCACCGAGCCGATGATACCGGCAATCAGCAGTCCCAACAAAATGGTCACCGCGGGGACCAGCAGCGCCAGCATGCGCTGGGTGGCGCGTTCGATCTCTTGATCGTAGATTTCCGCCACCTTGATCAGCATCTCCTCGAGCTTGCCCGACTCCTCGCCCACCCGCACCAGGTGGAGCGCCAGCGGCGGGAACAGCGCCGCCCGCATCAGCGGCTCGGCCAGCCCCTTGCCCTGCTTGAGGCTCTCGGCGACGCCGTCGGTGGACTTGGCGAGCACCGTGTTGCCGAGCGCGTGCCTGGCTATGCTGAGCGCACTCAGCAGGGCGACGCCGTTCTGGACCAGGGTGCCCACGGTGCGGGCGAAGCGCGCCACCTCGATCTTGGTGACGAGGTCGCCGAGGATCGGGATTCGCAGCACCAGCCCATCCCAGCGATAGCGGATCGCCGGGTTGCCGAGCTGTTGCCGCGCCAGCAACGTCAGGGCGAGAAGTACCAGCAGCCCCGACCACCAGTAGTTCTGGACGGCCTCGCCGAGCGCCACCACCACCTGGGTCGAAAGCGGCAGCGCTTGCCCCGCGTCGGCGAACAGGGGCTTGAACTCGGGCACCACGACGGTGAGCAGGATGACCACCGAGAGGCCCGCCACCAGCAACACGATAACCGGGTAGATGAGCGCCGACGTCACCTTGTCCTTGAGCGTCTGGGTGCGCTCCATGAAGTCGGCCAGCCTCGCCAGCACCTCCTCAAGCGAGCCCCCGGCCTCGCCGGCCTGGACCATGCTGACGTAATAAGAGGGGAACACGGCGCCCTGGGCGGCCAGCGCCTCGGCGAAGGTCGAGCCGCCGCGGACCGCGTCGAGGATGCGGTTCAAGAGCCGTTTGGCGGCCTCGTTCTCGGCCAGCTCGATCAGCAGCTCGAAGGCGCGATCGAGCGGCAACCCGGCATGGACCAGGGTGGCGAGCTCCCGCGTCAGCAGCGCCACGCCGCGCCGCGACAGGCCGCGCCGGGCGAAGAGCTCGCGCCCCAGGAGGTCGCCGCGGGCGGAGGCGCTGACTTCGTCGGCGCGGATCGGGACGAAGCCGCGGTCGTGGAGATGATCGATGACGCTGGCTTGGGTGCGCGCCATCATCTCGCCCTCGACCACCTCGCCCGAGCCGCTCACCGCCTTGTACCGGAACAGCGGCATGGTCAGACCTCTCGCGTCACCCTCAGGACCTCCTCGATCGAGGTCAGGCCCGAGAGCGCCGCCCGGATGCCGTTCTCGTACATCGTGTCCATGCCCTCGGCGACCGCCACGCGGTGGATCTCGTGGGCCTCGGCGTGGCGCAGGATCTGCCGGCGCAGGGGGTCGTTGATCACCAGCATCTCGGCGATCGCCAGGCGCCCGAGGAAGCCGGTGCCGTTGCAGCGCTCGCAGCCCGGCGCCCGGTAGAGCGTGAGGCCGGCGCCGTCGGCGAAGCGCTGCAGCCGCATCTGCGCGATGAGCTCGGGCAGCGCCTGGTAAGTCTCGCGGCAATGGCCGCACAGCCGACGCACCAGCCGTTGCGCCACTACCCCGTTCAGCGTCGAGGTCAAGAGGTAGTCCTCGACCCCCATGTCCAAGAGCCGGCTCACCGTGCCGGCGGCGTTGTTGGTGTGCAGCGTCGACAGCACCACGTGGCCGGTGAGCGCCGCCTGGACCGCGATCTCGGCGGTCTCGAGGTCGCGGATCTCGCCGATCATGATGATGTCGGGGTCGTGGCGCAGGATCGAGCGCAGCACGTTGGCGAAGCTGAGCCCGATCCCGGGCTTGACCTGGATCTGGTTGACGCCCTCGAGGTGATACTCGATCGGATCCTCGACGGTGACGATCTTCTTGCTCGGCACGTTGAGGCGCATCAGCGAGGTGTAGAGCGAGGTGGTCTTGCCGCTGCCGGTGGGGCCGGTGACCAGGACGATGCCGTGGGGTTGGTCGAGCACCCCGAGATAGCTCTCCAGGAGCTTGCCCTCGAGCCCGAGGGCGGCGAAATCGAGCACCACGGTGTTGCGGTCGAGCACCCGCAGCACCACGCCCTCGCCGTGCATCGAGGGCACCACCGAGACCCGCAGGTCGATCTCCTTGCCGCGGATCGCCAGCTTGATACGGCCGTCCTGGGGCAGCCGGCGCTCGGCGATGTTGAGCTTGGCCATGATCTTGATGCGCGAGATCACGGCGGCGCGGAAGCGGTTGGGCGGCGCCTCGACCTCCTCGAGCACGCCGTCGACGCGGTAGCGCACCCTGAGCCGGCTCTCGAAGGGCTCGATGTGGATGTCCGAGGCCCGGGCCTCGACCGCCTTGTTGATGAGCAGGTTGACGAGGCGGATCACCGGCGCCTCGCTGGCCAGGTCCTTGAGCCGCTCGACGTCCTCGTCGGCGACGTCCTGGTCCTCGTGGTCGAAGTCCTCGACGATCTCGCCGATGGTGCTGGCGCCGGTGCCGTAGATGCGGTCGATCGCGGTCTCGATCTCGGCCGGCACCGCGACCGCGGCGACCACCGATCTGCCGGCGATGAGCTGCATCGCCTTGAGCGCGTAGTCGTCGAGTGGATCGGCCATGGCCAGCACCAGCTCGCCGTCGCGCTCGGCGAGCGGGATCACTCGCGCCGATTTCAGGAAGTTGGTGCTGACCTCGTTCTCCAGCACCGGGGCCTCGGGGTAGTCTTGCGAGCCCACCAGCGCCAGGCCAAGCAGCTCGGCCAAGGCCTCGGCCATGTCGCGCTCGCTCACCAGGCCGAGCTTGGTGAGCACGCGGTCGAGCCGTTCGCCCTGGCCCCGCGCCAGGCGCTGGGCACGGTCGAGCCCGGCGGCGTCGAGCCGGCCTCGCCCGAGCAACAACTCGCCGAGGGCGTGATCGAGATCCGCTGCCGCTTCTACGCTCTCAAGCATATCGTTTCCTGGCCGTCCCGCCGTCAGGAGCCCCAACCTGTGAAGTCAAGCGGACCATACAACCACACGAGCCACGTCCCAAGCGCCAGGTAGGGCCCGAAGGGGAGGCGGGTGTCGGCGCTCAACCTCGCGCCCGCCACGGCGCGCCCGAGCGTCACCGCCAGGGCCGTCAGGGCGGCCACCAACACAACGCTGGCCAGCCCGCTCCACGACACCCAGGCGCCGGCCGCGGCGGCCAGCTTGGCGTCGCCCAGCCCCAGCCCCTCGCGTCCGCGTAGCGCCCGATAGGCGAGGCGCACCAGCGCCAGGGCCGAAAAGCCCGCCGCCACGCCGATGACGTGGTCGAGGACGCCGTCGAGACCGAGGGCGAGGGCGACGACGAGTCCCCCCGCCGCCAGCGTCAGCGTCAGGTGGTCGGGAAGGATCTGATGGCGCCAGTCGATGACCGCAAGCGCGAGCAGGCTCCAGCCCAGGGCGCAGGTCGCCCACAAGAGCCAGCCCGAGACCACCGCCGCGGCCCACAGCGCCAGGCCCAGCGCCGCCAGCTCGACCAGGGGATAGAGAGCGCCGATCGTGGCGCCGCAGTGGCGGCAGCGGCCGCGGCTCACCAGCCAGCTCAGCACCGGCACCAGGTCCGCCGGGCCCAGCCGATGGTCGCAGACCGCGCAGGCCGAGCGGCCGAGCACCACCGCGCCGCCCACAGGCAGGCGGGCGATCAGGAGGCTAAGGAAGCTGCCGACGAAGGGCGCTGCCAGCACCGGAAGCAGCCAATCGGGTTGCATGAGTGTCGTCATGGCGCACGATCATACTTTGCGCCCGGTCCCAATCCCCCGGGGCCCGCGCCCCGGGCCGTCACCCCCACACCGGCTCAGTATAGCGCAAAACGCGGCAAAAATGGCACAGGCCCCTTTCCGGGGCCCATTGTTTCCGGGCGCCGCGGTGGCCGAGCGGGCCCGAGATCGATATCGTAGCCGGTCAGGGACGATGCGGCGCCCGGCACGGAGCCGCGGGAGAGCTTTGACGATGATCGCGCTTAAGCAAGTGACGCTCGGGGCGGCGGCGCTCACCCTGGTGGTGATGCTTGCGCCGGCGCCGCCGGTCAAGGGTGAAGAGGTGGCGGTCAAGCTGTGGTCGCGCGCCGACCGCAGCGGACCCCTGCGCGCCGGCAACATCGTGCGCGCCGCCGAACTCCTCAACAAGCAGCTCGCCGCCGTCGGCGCCGACAAGCGAATCGCGGTCCAGGTGCACGAGAACAACGCCAAGGGCTACGACGATGACGCCCTCGATCTGTTCAAGGCGTTCGCGGTGGACAAGGGCCCCGACCTTTACGTCACCGCCCACGAATGGGTCGCCGCCTTCGCCGAGGCCGGCTACGCCATGAACCTCGAGGCCCACATCGCCCGCTATCCCGAGTACTACGGCGACGTCATCGAGGTGTTGTGGCAGGCGACCCTCTATGAGGGCGCGCGTTACGCCGTGCCGCAGGACTCCGAGATTCGCATGTTCTTCTACCGCAAGGACCTGCTGCGCGAGATCGGCAAGCCCGAGGCCTTCATCGAGGGGCTGCCGGCGATGGTCGAGGAGGGCGCCTTCACGATCTGGGAGCTCTCGGCGCTGGCCCGAGAGGTGGTCGAGGGCACCGACGCCCAGTACGGCATCATCCACCGCCCCAACGCCGGCCCCGACTTCCTCATGATAATGGCGAGTTTCGGCTTCGACCCCTTCGATGAGCGCAGCGGCAAGCTTCAGGCCAGCCGCGCCGCCCTCACCGAGTTCCTGAGATGGATCGCCCACAACGTCGCCCAGGGCGTCACGCCGGCCAACAACACGGCCTTGTCCTGGGACACGGTCAACGTGCTGCTGCCGCAAGGCAAGGCCTTCATCAAGCTTCATGGGGTCTGGGACGTGCCCCGTCAGCTCCGCTACGGCATCGCCGACGACAACGCCGAGGCCTACTTCAAGACCGTGGGCTGGCTGCACGCGCCGCCGGCCAAGCGGGGGGGCGCGCCGGCCAACCTCTCGCACCCGATCGTCTATCTGGTCAACCCGCGATCGCCGAACGCCGAGCTGGCGGCGCTCCTGGTGGCCATCGCCAGCCAGAGCTACTTCAATACCGAGCACGCGGTCAGCACCGGCCACACCGCCATCAGCCACGGCCAGGCGGCGATGCCGGCCTATCGTGCGGCGTGGGCGTTGCAGGCGGCGACGCCGATGCTGGCGCGCTCGATCTTCATGCCCAACCACCCCGGGATCGGGCTCTTCAACGCGGCCATATTCAAAGGGCTCCAGGGGGTCGAGACCGGTCGATTGGAGCCCGAGGAGGGCGCGCGGTTCATCATTGACGAGCTCGAGGCCGAGCTTGGCGACGAGGTCGTGATCATCGACTGAGGCCCGCCCGGAGCGCTTTGCCTTGCCGCCGCCATGACCACGTTGCCGCCAGCCAACCTCCGCGCGCGTCGGCTCGCCAACTTCGCGATCTTCATGGGCCCGGCGCTGGCGCTGCTTGGCTTCCTGTTCGTGGCCCCGGTGGTGGTCGACGTGGCGGTCGCCTTCACCGACATGGAGCGCACGCTCAGCGTTGCTGAGTTCACGGTTGGCAACTTCGAGCGCATGCTCACCCGCGACGCGCGTCTGAGCGCCGCGCTCGCCGTCACCTTGGTCTACGTCCTCACGACCCTCGCGGTCTTCAACCTCGGCTTCGGACTGGTGCTGGCGCTGGTCACCACCGCGGTGCCGGAGAGCATCGGCGGCTTCTTCCGGGCCGTGTGGCTGTTGCCGCGCATGAGCCCGTCGGTGGTCTACGCGTTGCTGTGGGCCTGGGTCATCGATCCCAGCGAGCGCGGACTGCTCAACCAGCTGTCGGGCTTCGTGGGCCTCGGTCCGGTGGACATGATGAACGAGGCGCCAGTGCTGCTGATCGTCATCGCCAACGGCTTTATCGGCGCCTCGATGGGCATGATCATCTTCACCGCCGCGATCCGCGCGATTCCCGAGCACCTCTTTCACGCCGCGCGCGCCGACGGTGCCGGCGGCCTGGCCATCGCCTGGTACGTCACCCTGCCGGCGATCCGCTGGCCCTTGAGCTTCGTCACCGTTTACCAAACCCTCTCGCTGCTGGTGAGCTTCGAGTACATCTGGCTGATCACCGACGGCGGACCGTTCTTCGACACCACGGTCTACGCGCTTTACGTCTACAAGCGCGCCTTCGAGAGCGGCCAGTACGGCTACGGCGCGGCGCTGTCGCTCGGCCTGGTGGCGATCGGCGTCGCCACCGCGCTCCTGATGTGGCGCATCCTCGACATGAAGCGGCTGCTGGCGCGGCCGCGCATCGAGGTGCACTGAGATGACGGCTGAGAATGGCTCGGGGGCGGGCCTCCGCGCCGGCCAAGGCGACTGGGACCGCCTGGCGATCGGGGCGCGGCGGCGGCGCATGCTGGTCCAGGCCGGTCTCATCGGATTTCTCCTCGTCACCTCGGCTCCGGTGCTCATCCCCTACTTCTGGATGGTCACGATCTCGTTCTCGGCGCGCACCGGCGGCGTCGACTCGGTGGTGCTGTGGCGGGCGTGCGCCGTGCTGGGGCCCGCGGTCCTGGCCTTCGCAGTGCTTCGGGCGTGGCTTTTGCGAGCGGGGGCGCGCCGGCTGGCGACGGCGGCTCTCGTCGTCGTTGCCGGGGCCCTGCTGGCGCTGCTGGTGGGCGGCGACCTCCACCTCGGCAACTACCGCTTCCTGTGGACCCCCGACATCATGGCCGAGCTGCGCGGGCCCGCGGGCGCCGCCGCCCAGTTCCCCTGGGTGTGGGAGGCGCTCGGCAACTCGCTGCTGCTGGCCACGGCGCAGACCGCGGTGGTGGTCTCGGTATCGACGCTCGCCGGCTACTACCTCTCGCGCTTCGCCTTCGCCGGGCGCGCCGGGCTCCTGCAATCGCTCCTGGTGCTGCACGCCTTTCCCGCCATGGCCCTGGTGATCCCGATCTTCCTCATCCTCCATTGGAGCGGCCTCCTCGATACCCTGGTCGGCGTCGTTCTGGTGATCGCCACGCTCGAGCTCCCGTTCAGCATCTTCATCATGAAGGGCTTCTTCGACGCCGTGCCCTGGGACATCGAGATGAGCGCCATCAGCGACGGCGCCTCGCGACGCCAGGCCTTCCTCCAGGTGGTGCTGCCCCAGGTCAAGGTGGGGCTGATCGCCATCGCCGTGTTTGCCTTCATCAAGGGCTGGGAGGAGTACGTGTTCGTGAGGACGCTGCTGTTCGAGAAGTCGAACTGGGTGATGAGCCTTTACCTCTATTGGGTGGCCGACGACATCATGGGGGTGGACTACGGCATCGTTGCCGCGGTGGGCGTGTTCTACGTCCTGCCAAGCCTCGTTCTCTACATCTTCTGTCAGAAATTCCTGGTCCAGATGACCCTGGGCGGAATCAAGGGATAGGCGCCATGGCGCACATAGAACTCGAGCAAATTCGCAAGACCTGGGGCGAGGTGGTCGCCGTCGAGAGCATGGATCTCGAGATCGAGGACGGCGAGTTCGTCGCCGTGCTCGGCCCCTCGGGCTGCGGCAAGTCGACCACGCTGCTGATGCTGGCCGGCATCTACGCCCCGACCGCGGGGCGGCTGCGCTTCGACGGCGCGGTGGTCAACGAGGTCGAGTCGCGCCACCGCAATGTCGGCATTGTGTTCCAGTCCTATGCCCTCTACCCGCACATGACGGTGCTCGCCAACATCCTGTTTCCGCTCAAGTTCCAGCGCCTGTCGCGGCACGAGGCGCGGGCCCGCGCCGAGGCGGCGGCGGCCCTGGTCCGCGTCGAGGAGCTCCTCGAGCGCAAGCCGGCCGCGCTCTCGGGCGGCCAGCAGCAGCGCGTGGCGCTCGCGCGGGCGCTGGTCAAGCGGCCCCAGCTGCTGCTGCTCGACGAGCCGCTCTCGAATCTCGACGCCTCCTTGAGGCTCGCTATGCGGAGCGAGATCAAGCGCCTGCAACGGCGCTTCGGCCTCACCACGATCCTGGTCACCCACGACCAGCTCGAGGCCACCACGATGGCCGATCGCGTGGTCTGCATGCGCGCGGGCCGGATCGAGCAGGTGGGCACGCCCGACGACCTCTACGCCCGGCCCCGGAGCCTGTTCGTGGCCTCCTTCATCGGCGCCCCGCCGATCAACCTCTTGGAGGGCCGCGCCGCCGGGGGCAGCTTGACCATCGGCGCCGCGACGCTGTCCGTGCGCGGCGCGGCCGAGGGCGCCGTCACCCTGGGCCTCAGGCCCGAGTGCCTGCGCTTCGCGGCACAAGGGCTCGCCGGCCGCATCGACGAGCTCGAGCCGATGGGCCGCGAGACCCTCTATGTGGTCGAGACCGGGCTCGGCAGGCTCGGTGTGCTGGGGGGCGCGGAGGCGCCGCGCGGCGCCGTGGGCGAGGCCGTGCGCCTCGGCTTCAAGGCCTCGGACTCGCTGCTCTTCGAAAGCCGCTCGGGCGCCCGCATCGAGGGCGCCCACCTCGAGCCGCCCGGGGCTTGAGGCTCAGCGCCCCGAGCCGCCCCCGCCGGTACGCGCCGCGCCCGCCTTCAGGCGAGCTTGAGCAGGGCCCTTGCGTTGCCCTCGTAGATGCGCTCGCGTTCGTCCTCGGTGATGTCGAGCCCGTCGAGGACGCGGATGGTCTCGCGGATGTACATCGGGCCCTTCTCGGGGTCGAAGGGGGCGTCCGAGGCGAACACCAGCTTGTCGACGCCGAAGAAGTCGAGGCCGCAGCGGGTCCCGGAGGCCGAGCCGAAGAGCGCGGTGTCGGCGTAGAACATGTGGAAGTAGTCGATGGGCCGCTTCTTGAGCTTCTCCAGCACCAGCCTCAAGTCCTGGTCCGAGGTGCGGGCCCCGAGCTGGTCCCAGCCCGGCCCCACCCGGCCCTCGAAAAAGGGGATCATGGCGCCCATGTGGTGGGTGATGATCTTGATCTCGGGGTGGCGGTCGAAGAGGCCCGAGAACACCAGCCGCGCCATCGCGGCGCTGGTCTCGTAGGGCCAGCCGAAGGTCCACCAGATCTCGTACGCCGATTTCTCCTCGCCGGGGTAGTCGGCGAAGCCGGCGCCGCGCGCCGGGTGCATCCAAATGGGGAGGTCGTGCTCGGCCATGGCCGCGAAGAGGGCCTCGTACTCGGGCCCGTCGAGGGGCTTGCCGGCGACGTTGGAGAAGAGCTGCACGCCGTTGGCGCCGAGCTCGTCGATGGCGCGCTGGCTCTCGGCCACGGCCGCGTCCGGGTTGTTCATGGGCAGCGACGCGGTGAAGCCGGCGAAGCGGTCGGGGTACTTGGCCACCAGCGCCGCCATGTCGTCGTTGGCCTGGCGCGCCAGCACCGGCGTCACGTCGGCAGCGGCGATGGCCTCGAGCGGCGGCGAGGCCAGCGAGAGGATCTGGACGTAGTCGTCGAACAGGTCCATGACCCGGAAGCGCTCGTCGAGGTCGTAGAGCATGGGCACGCTCCGCACCCGCTTGCCGATGTCCTTGTGGGCGGGCGCCACCTCCATCATCTTGGCGAAGTAGCCCTGGGGCAGGATGTGGTTGTAGATATCGATCTTCATGACGGCAGCTCCCGGCTAGGTGACCCAAACGACCGCCCGGCGCGGGGCGCGCCGGGGCAGCGGCAGAATTTCCCAGATCGCGGCCGTGATCAATAGCCAAGTCGGCCGCTGGCCGGCCGGCGCCCCCAGGGGCGCCCAAGCGCTATTTCTTCTTGTCCGCCTTGGGCGGGCGCTCGGCGCCGAGGAAGTCGTACCAGCCGCCGCGGCTGCCGGGCTTGAGCTTGGGTGCGCCGCGGTAGCCGGCGGTGAACACCTTGCGCGCCAGCGGCGGGATGGCGTAGCGCTCGCCGCAGGTCTCGAAAAGGTACTGCTGGGCGTGATAGAACGAATCGAAGCTCGCGGTGTCGTCCAGGAGCTCGAACACCCCCATCGGCCAGCCCAGCCCGGTCTTCACCATCTCGTCGATCTCGGCCGGGCCGGCGATGCCGAGCTCCACCAGGCGGATCGCCTCGGCGATGAAGTTGTTGATGAAGCGGGTCATGAAAAAGCCGGGCGAATCGTTGACCACCACCGGTTTCTTGCCGATCGCCGAGAGGTAGGCGAGGACGCGCTCGAGCGCCGCCGGATCGGTGAGCTGGCTCCTGCCGACCTCGATCAGGGGCATCAAGTTCGAGGGATAGAACCAGTGGGTGCCGACCAGCCGGCCCGGGTTCTTTAGCTCGGCGGCGAGCTCCGAGATCATGATCGAGGAGGTGTTGGTGGCGAACACGGCCTGGTCCGCGGCCTCGGACTCGGCGAGGCGCAAGGCTTCCTGCTTGGCGGCGACCACCTCGGGGATGGTCTCGAACACCAGGTCGGCGCCGGCGAGCCCTTGGGCGTAGTCGGTGGTGCCGCTGACCCGGGCCATCAGGACCTCGGCCCGCGCCGCCTCGAGCTTGCCGCGCTCGACCGCGCGGGCAAGCCCGAAGGGGCCCTTCTCGATCAGCTCGAGGCCGTGGCGCACGCTCTCGTCGCGGCGCGAGATCAGCACCACCTCGGCCTCGCTCCCCTGCAGGCAGGCGAGCGCGATGCCGTGCCCCATCAGGCCGCCGCCGCCGAGGATGGCGACCCGCTTGAACGCTCCCGTCTCGGCTCTCATGGCGTGCTCTCCTCGCGGCCCCGCGCCGCTCCCCTGATCAGTGCGATGGCCTCCGCGGCGCTCGCCCCCGGGCCGAACACGGCCCGCACCCCCCACTCTTTCAGAACCGCCTCGTCCTCCTTCGGGATCACCCCGCCGGCGACCAGCACCACCTCGCGCATGCCGTGCTCCTTCATGCCCGCGATGAGGTCCTCGAACACCGGCATGTGGCCGCCCGACGAGCTCGAGACGCCGATCACGTCGACGTCCTCCTCGAGCGCGGTGGTGACGATCTCGGCGGCCAAGAGGAAGTTCGAGAAGATGACCTCGAAGCCGGCGTCGCGGAACTTCTTGGCGACGTAGCGTACGCCGCGGTCGTGGCAGTCGTGGGTCGGCTTGGCGAGCAGCACGCGGATCGGTTCGGCCATGGGATCCTCTAATACTCGTGCGGGGGGTGCCAGCCGAGCGCCGCCTTCAGCACGCCCATCATCTCGCCGGTCGAGGCCTCGGCCCGTGCCGCCTCGATGGCGGCTTCGGTGAGGGCGCAGTCGCCGAGCTCGTCGAGCCCCTTGGCGGCGAAGTCGCGCGCCGCCCCGGCCAAGGCGGCCATCGCCTTTTCGTGGCGGGCGCCGTCGCGGCCCGCGCGCAGCGCCTCGATGCGTTCGATGGCGACGCGTTCGACCTCGGCGTCGACCTTGAAGAGGTTGGACTGGGACTCCTCGTCGCTCTGGTAGCAATTGAGCCCCACCACGCGGCGCTGGCCGCCGTCGACCATGTCGCGCCAGCGCGCCGCCGAGGCCTCGACCTGGCGCCGGATCCAGCCCGAGCGCTGGGCCGCCACGTAGCCGCCCTGGGTCTCGATCTCGTCGACCAGCGCGAGCGCCGCCTCGGCGATCTGGTCGGTCAGCGACTCGACGTAGTAGGAGCCGGCCAGGGGATCGGAGACGGCGGTGATGTTGGTCTCCTCCTGGATCACCTGCTGCACCCGGAGCGCCAGCGTCGCCGCCTCCTCGGTGGGGATGGCCAGGGCCTCGTCGTAGGCCGAGACCTCCATCGCCTGGGTGCCCGAGAGCGCCGCGCCGAAGGCGTGCAGGGTGGTGCGGATGAGGTTCACCAGCGGCTGCTGGGCGGTGAGGCAGGCGCCCGAGGTGTGGGTGTGGATGCGCACCTGCAGCGAGCGCGGGTCACGCGCACCGAAGCGCTCGGCCATGGTGGTGGCCCAGAGGCGGCGCAGCGCCCGGATCTTGCACACCTCCTCGAAGAAGTCGTTGGCCTGGGCGATCTGGAAGCCGAATCTTGGCAAGGCCTCATCGGGCTCGAGCCCGGATTCGCCACAGCCGCGCACCAGCTCGATGCCGTAGGCCAGCATCAGGGCGATCTCCTGCACCGCGCTGCCGCCCGCCTCCTCGACGCCGTAGCCGAAGAAGTTGGTGGTGTTCCAGCGCGGCATGTGCCGGGCGCAGAACTGGATCAGCTCGACCGCCAGCTTGAGCCCGCTCTCGGGCGCGAACGAGGTCATGCCGGTATAGGCCGACTGGTGGTACCAGTTCATCGAGTTGCCCCTGAGCTCGGCGGGCCCGAGCCCCTGGCGCTCGGCATAGGCGATGTACTGGGCCAGCGCCGGGATCACCTGGTAATAGGTGATGTGGACCACGTTCATCTTGGTCAGGTCCATGCCGTCGAACAGGCGCGCCATGTCGGCCACCGAGTAGACCGCCATGCCGCACTGGCCGATGCGCCCGCGGGCCGCGGGGTGGTCGGGGTCGAGGCCCTCGTGCGAGACCAGGTCGTAGACCAGGTTGTAGAAGTTCTGGCCGAAATAGCCGGTCATGCCCTGCGCCGCCAGCAGCTCCATGCGCTCGCGGGTGTGCTCAGGGAGTCCGAAGCCGATCACCGGCTGGTTGGCCCAGTTCATGAGCTGGTACTGGGCCGCCAGGTTGCCGCGGGTGAAGGGGTACTGGCCAGGCGCGCCGATGGCCGCGAAGTCCTTGCCCTCGAGGTCGTGGGGGAAGTAGGCGCTCTTGAGCGCCAGGCCGGAGTGGGTCTCCGGGCGCCGCGCCTGGGCCGGCGCGCGGTTGGCGAACTTCTCGACCATGCGGCCATAATCGGCGTCGCGGCGCGCCGCCATCTCCTTCGATCGGGTGAGCGTGTCGGCGTCGAACATTTTTTCTCCCTCGCAGGCGCAGGGCCGGCGGCGAGGCCCGCGCGGCGCCCCGGAGCGGTGCCGGGCACGGCGGCGCTCTCGCAACCAAACGGTCGTTGGGTCGAGCCTAGCAGGGGAATATCGACCGTCAACAGATGGTTGGGGCGGGGACAGGGGTGTGGAACCGGCGCGCCGGCGGCCGAGGCCCACGACGAGCCCGGCCGGGGGCAGGGTCGGCGCCCTCTCGAAGTCGTTGCCGTCCGTGAGCGAGCTCCAGGGGCCGATCGCCGTGAACCCGGGGTCGGCGTTGTCGATCAGCTGGCCGCCCGCGGGCACGTCGTCCGGGCCCGGGTGCAGCGCGTAGTCGGGTCCCTCGAAGCCCGTCCCCTGGGTGGCGGTGCTCCACGGCCCGATCGAGCTCGCGCCCAGGAAGTCGTTGTTGTCGACGGTGACATTGGTGGCGCCGGCGGGGCGTCGCTGGATCTACTTCGGAACGTCGGTCGAACGGCTACGACCGAACCGAGATTACCACCACGCTAGAAATCAGCTTAATCGTTCCGCTCTCGCATCACGTTCAATATCCTCCTTGGAGCGTAGACCGCCCTTCATGTAAACAACAAATCCATTTCTAACCTTGCGGCAATCTTGAAGGGCCTCTTTATAGAGGCCACTATCCAGATAAGCCGCCGCCCTATAAAAATAAGCACTCTCGACGTAATATTCACGGCCAAAACGCTCCTCGAGAAATAACACCTCGCTCAGATCTCGGCAAGCCTCTTCCGGTCGACCGCAATTCAATAGCCAGCGCGCTCTCGTAAAACAGTAATCGGCCTGAATAGGGTCTAGCGAAATCGCTATACCAATATCGTCCACGGCCTTCTTATGTTTCCTCTGGCGTGCGTTAACATATGCCCTTTCACGATAACCGAGCGAGTTCTCAGGGTATTGCTTAATTATTCTATCACATATATTGAAGGCCTTCTGGTACTCCTCGCGCTGTGAATACCGAAACGCGCGCTCGAGTTCTCGCTCTACCTCATCCATCGCCAATCCACTTGAGCGTACAGCTTTACTTAGTACGCCACGCGGTTGCCGCCACAACGTTAACTTACGAGACCTCTGGCGCACTCATCAAGATTGGTATAACCCCCGGTGATCCCTCTGCTTGTATCTTTGCCAATCAATTGGTTACACATTTTATATGCGTCATCCCACTCCTTATCACAGTCGTCGTCGTCAACTTTGCTACACTCATCTCCGCTCTCCTCACCGCAGGCGGCGCTGGATAGCAGCGTTCCCGCGGCTATGGCACTGGCGCCGGTAAGGGCCCACTTACAGACGTTGAGGATGATCGCAGCATCGGATATCGGGTTTGCCAGACCGCCAAAAGTGCACGATAACAATGCCGCTTCGGTCTGAAGCCCCTCTGGATCCACCCGATTGACCGGATTCCCGCCAACGTACCCATAGGTATTGATCCCACCCGCGAGCCCGATCGGGTCGCTCTCGATGTACCTCCCTGTGCTGGGGTCGTAGTCGCGGAAATAATTATAATGCAACCCCGACTCGGCGTCAAAGTACTGGCCCGGGAAGCGCAGGTTCACGTCCGCGAGGCCGGCGAGGGCGACGGTTTCGCCGAAGGGCGTGGTCTGGTGGTCCCAGACCAGGTTTGCCGCGGCATCCGTGAGCTTGCGCGGCGTGCCCAGGTGGTCCGTGTGGACGTAGCTGACGTTGGCCGGCGCCGCGGTGGCCGAGGCCGCGTCGACGAAGCGCACGGCGTCGGCGCTGAGGCTGCCGCCCGATCCCAGGAGCTCGACCTCGGGCGCGAGCGCGGGATCCAACGTGAAGGCGCCGAGCGGCGTCCACACCCCGCCGCCCGAGCGCTGGTCGAGGACCACGTCGGTGCTGCCGCCGGCATGGTGCACCGTGTAGAGGGCGTCGATGGCGTTGTCGGGCCTCGCCGGCCAGCGCGCCTAGACCCCGGTGGAGGCCCGATTGCGCCACGCTCACGGGCCACGCCACGTCCCGGAGCGAGCTCTCCGAGCGCCGGGTCAGTCAGCTGCCTTGCGCGAAGCAGAGGTACGTGATGGATTTGCTGGAAAAGGTGAAAAATCAAGCAAGTCTGCGAGCCAGCTTCTTGTATCTCTCTAGGAGATCCCTTCTCACCTCCGACGCAGGAATGCGCGGTAAGAAATCGTTCTCTAGTTCGACATCTATGCTACCGGGCTCGGGCATATAATCGATCAACTGAACTAGAGAATCCTCTACCGCTGTGTAATTCTTCATCTCCAACGCTATCCTAATTCGCTCAGCATAGGCCTGCCTTACGAAGTTCCTTTCTTGAAGAGCCTTCTGGACAGCTAGCTCTACAGTCCAAAAAGCCCTTGGTGAATCTCGCACATATCGAAAATAGTGCGCAGCTAACACTAACCACGCTTCCGGATTGTTGGGCTCTAGCTCAATCTGTTGCCTAAGAGCAGCCTCGGCCTCCTCAAGCTTGCCGAGCAGTTGATACTCAGATGTCAGGCGAGACAAAATGTAGAGCTTTTCTTCAAGATCGTCTGTGTCTCGTAACGCAGTCAGCAGGATAGCGGTGACGTCCGCCCCATTCTTGGCCCGTTTTAGCTCTTTGAATTGGGCATCCAATTTTCGTAACCTAGAGTAATCCGTCATAGCACGGTTTCACCCCCAACTAGCGAGGATAATCCAAGAAAGGACTCCACTTTGGAGGCTCATCAGGATGTGGTTTACCACCGTTCGCAATACACATGTTCCTCCTGTCCGCTGCTCTTTGCTGACATGCTTTCACCCATCTAATCCCGAGGTTTATCCATTCCCAACATTCGGAGTCCTCAGCTTCCCAGCGCTTGTAGCAAAAGTCATCATCATCTTTCTCGCAAATATCCTGAATCGTGCTGCCAATGACCGCGCCCGTAACGACGCCAATCTCGAAGCCTTCCAGTACCCCTGGGCCAATACAAGTGATGGTGCCGAAGCCCGGAAGGACCACCGTACAAACGCCCCCACCTATTAACCCGCCAATCAATCCACCGATGCCACCACCGATGGCGGCACCAATTGCCGCACCTTCGGGGCCTAAACCGTAGGGGTCGCTGAAGTTGACCGGATTCCCGCCAACATATGCGTAAGTATTGATCCCACCCGCGAGCCCGATTGGGTCGCTCTCGATGTACCTCCCTGTGCTGGGGTCGTAGTCGCGGAAATAATTGTAGTGCAACCCCGACTCCTGGTCAAAGTACTGGCCCGGGAAGCGCAGGTTCACGTCCGCGAGGCCGGCGAGGGCGACGGTTTCGCCGAAGGGCGTGGTCTGGTGGTCCCAGACCAGGTTTGCCGCGGCATCCGTGAGCTTGCGCGGCGTGCCCAGGTGGTCCGTGTGGACGTAGCTGACGTTGGCCGGCGCCGCGGTGGCCGAGGCCGCGTCGACGAAGCGCACGGCGTCGGCGCTGAGGCTGCCGCCCGATCCCAGGAGCTCGACCTCGGGCGAGAGCGCGGGATCCAACGTGAAGCTGCCGAGCGGCGTCCACACCCCGCCGCCCGAGCGCTGGTCGATGACCACGTCCGAGCTGCCGCCGGCGTGGTAGACCCGGTAGGTGGCGAGGCCGCGCCCGCCGCCCGCCATCCACTTGGCGTAGACCACGTAGTCGGCGGCCGCCGGCAGCGCCGGCATCCAGGAGAAGCTCGCGGTCGCAAGCTCCTCGTCGGCCACCACGTAGAGCGCGTCGGCCACCGCCGCCCCGTTCGAGGCGCTGGTGAGCACGACCTTGTGGGCGGCACCGCCCGTGAGGCTGAAGGTTCCGAGCAGGTTCCAGCCGCTGCCGCCCGTGCGCTGGTTGACGGTCACGGCGCTGGCGCCGCCGGCGTGGTGCACCGTGTAGACCGCGTCGATGGCGTTGTCGGTCCGCGCCGGCCAGCGCGCGTAGACCCGGTAGAGGCCGCTCGTGGTGACGCTCACGGGCCAGGTGGCCTCCCTGAGCGCGGTGGGCGAGACCCGATAGCGCACCGCGTCGGCGACCAGGAAGCCGTCCCACAGCGCGCGGTCGTCCAGCACCACCCGGTGCCCGGCGCCGGGGGCGAGGACGAAGGTGCCGAGCGCGTTCCACCGGCTGCCGTTGGCCTGCTGGCTGAACATGAAGGCGTCGGCGCCGCCCGCGTGGTCCACCGTGAACCAGGCGTAGGCGGTGTTGCCAAAGCTCTGCCGCCACCAGGCCTCGAGCTCGTAATAGTCGGGCGCCGCCACCTCGAGCGCCCAGGCGGCGGACTGCAGCGACGCGCTCGCGGGCACGAAGTCGACGGCATCGGCGGCCACGAAGGTGCCGCCGGCGTCGTCCGTGAGCTCGACCCGGTGGTTCATCCCGGGCGCCAGGTCGAAGCGGCCCAGGTGGTACCAGCGGTTGGTGACGAAGCGCTGGTCGACGCGCACCGTGGTGCTGCCGCCGGCGTGGTACACCGTGTAGGGGGCGTCGGTGGCGTAAACGACGCTGGGCGCCCAGCTGGCGTAGACGTCGTAGCTGTCGGGCGCGGCCAGGGTCGGCGTCCAGATGGCGGAGTTGCGGGCGCCCGAGAGCGGCGCGAAGACCATGGCGTCGGCGATCACCGGGCTGCCCCCGTCCGCCGGTTCGTCCGAGAGCACCACGCGATGGCCCATGCCGGGGGTCATGGCGAAGGTGCCCAGGAGCACCCATGTGCCCCGCGCATCCATCTGGCTCTTGGGCACCTGGGTGGTGCCGCCGTCGTGGTCGATGGTGTAGGTGACGGTGGTGTTGTTCGAGGCGAAGTTGCTGAAGCGCCAGCGCGCGTAGACCCGGTACTGCTCGGCCTGGGGCAGCGCCGGGGTCCAGGTGGCGGTGCCCGGCGGCGTCGAGCCGGGCAGCCACAGCAGGTAGCCCTCGCCCCAGTAGCCGGCCACCGAGGTGGACCCTTGGAGCCAGTCGCCGGTGGTGCCGAAGCCGGGATCGCCGTCGTCGATCAGGATGGCGTCGGGGGAGATGCCCGAGCTGGCGTGCCTCAGGTAGTTGGCGCCGAGGCAGAATTCGACAACGCTGCAATCGCCGAGCGCGACCCAGTCGTCGAGACCCAAGGCATGCTCCAAGGTCGCGAAGCCGGCGTCGCCGTTGTCGATCGGCGCCCCGCCCGGGCGGTCGCCGGTGTTGGCGGCGAGGCCGAAGTGGTCGAGGTTCCAACTCCCGGACACGCCCGTGGCGTAGCCCCAGGCGCCCACGGTGCCGAAGCCGGGATCGCCGTCGTCGATCTCGGTGTAGGCGCCCGAGGGCGCCGTGAAGTCGAGGCGGCGGTAGTCCACGCCCTCGAAGCCCGTGCCTTCCGAGCGCGTCGCCCAGGGGCCGGTGGCGGTGAAACCCGCGTCCGTATTGTCGATCACCGTGCCGTTCGCGGGCACCTCGCCCGTGCCCGGCAGCAGGGCATAGTCGGGTCCCTCGTAGCCCGTCCCCTGGGTGGCAGTGCTCCAGGGGCCGACGAAGCTCGCGCCCGGGTCCGAGTTGTCGACCACGACGTCGACGGCCGCGCCGCCGCCGCCGCCCGGGACGATGAGCGCGATGGGCAGCCGCCCGAGGTAGATCCAGGCGCGCTTCAAGGCCCCGAAGTCATCGCTCTCGGCCAGGAGCTCGCCCCCGCGCCCATAATGGAAGTGGGTGATCTCGAGGCCGTCGATGGCCTCCTTCGCCACCCGCTCGCCGAAGGCGTTGGTGCGGTAGATGGCGAGCACGCCGCCGTCGACCTCGACCTGGGCCAGGCGGTTGTCGAGCTCGTAGACGTAGGCGGTGCCGGCGCCGCCCTTGTTGCCGCCGCCCTTGCCGCCACCGCCACCGCCACCGCCGGTCTGGTCGGCGACCAGGTTGCCGTTCGCGTCATGGGCGAAGGTACGCGTGGTGCTGCCGTCCGAGACCGACTCCAGCCGGTTGCTCAGCGGGTCGGTCGCGTAGCTCTCGGTGACCGCCGTGACGCCGTTGTCGAGGATGCGGGTGAGACGGTTGCCCGCCGGGTCGTAGGCGTAGTCGATCTGGCCGTAGGCGCCCACCCCCTGGGCGAGGCGATGGAGCGGGTCGTAGAGGAAGGCCTGGTCGCGCGCCGGGTCGAGGAGGTCCGTGACGGCCGTGACGTTGCCGGCGGCGTCAAGGGCGTAAGCCGTATCCTCGACCGTCGTCAGCCCGTCGTCGGCGACGATGCCGGTGAGCCGGCCGTCCTGGTCGTAACCGTAGTCGACCACGACCCCGTTGCCGAAGGTGAGCGAGGCGATGCCGCCGAAGGGCAGGTAGCTGATCTCCCGGGCCAGCTCGAAGGGAGAGGCCGTGGCGTCCTGGCGCAGGCTCACGGCGCTCACCCGGCCCCGCTCGTCGCGCACGTACTCGACCACCTGGCCCGTGGGGTAGGCGATCGACACCGGGTTCGAGTCGCGGTCGTAGCCGTAGCCGGTCACGTAGTCGATTCCCGCGATGGTGCGCGTCTCCTCGACCACGTTGCCGAGGTCGTCGTAGCTGAACAGGGTCGCGCCGCTGGGGTCGCTGACCGAGGCCAGCCGCCCGAGGCCGAAGTTGCCCGGCGTGGCGTCGTCGTAGGCGTACGTGACCTGGTAGGTGGCGCCACCGCCGCCGCCGCCCTTGCCGCCGCCCTTGCCGCCGCCGCCCGAGGCGGCGCTGGCGCTCATCGTCAGCACCCGGCCCTCGAGGTCGTAGGTGTAGACGGTCGCGGTGCCGTTGGCGTCGGTCTTGAGCTCGACGTTGCCGAGCGCGTCGACCTCGAACACGGTGACGCCGGTGTCCGGGCTGTCGATCTGGATCAGGTCGCCGAAGCCGTTGTAGACGTAAAGGGTCGGGTTGAGGCGCTGGTCGGTGACGGTGTCGATGCTGTCGTCGGCGAAGCGCTCGATGTCGACGCCGTTCAAGAGCGCGTCGCTCTGGGTGACCAGGCGGTCGAGGCCGTCGTAGCCGAGGTCGGTGGGATTGCCGAGCGGATCGATGACCGAGGTCAGGTTGTCGTTCTTGTCGTAGCCGTAGACGGTGGTCTGCGCGGCGGCGCCGAGGCTCTTCAAGAGCCGGCCGAGCTCGTCGAACTCGCGGCTCAGCGTGCGCACGATGGCGCCGCCCTGATCCTTGACGCGGACGGCCTTGATGTTGCCCATCGGGTCGGGGTCGTACTCGATACGCTCGCCGAGGTCGTTGGAGATCTCGATCACCCGGCCCGAGTCGTCGTAGAGGTAGCTGGTGGCGCCGCCGATGGGCGAGGTGATGGTGGCGAGCCGCCCGGCGTCGTCGTAGCCGAAGGCGGTGGTGACGTCGCCGCTCTGGGCCCGGGCGGTGGTGCGCGCGAGCCGCGCCCGGGGGTCGTAAGCGAGCTCGGTCTCGAGACCGTTCACGTCCCGGATCAGCGTCGGCTGGCCCCTGAGGTTGTGCTCGAGGATCTCGGTGACGTGGCCGAGCGGCGAGGTGACCTGGGTGAGGTTGCCGAGCGTGTCGTAATCGTAGCTCGTGGTGTCGAGGGTCCCGAGGAGGGGCCCGTCGACGGACTTCAAGAGGCCGTCGGGCCAGTAGTCGTAGGTCCAGGCGCGTTGCTCGCCCGCTGTCGGGTAGGGCACGGTGTGGGTGGTGGTGTCGGTGACCGTGCGCGAGATCACCCGGCCGGCGGGGTTGTAGAGGAGGTCGGTGGTGCGCCGCGGCTCGATGATCTTGGTGGGGAGCGGGAAGTCGGCGTGCCACTCGGTGGTGGTGATGCGTTGCTCGGGCTGGCCGGCGGCCTCGGTCTCGGTGGTGACCAGGCCGCGGCCGTCGGCCGGGTCGTAGCCATAGGTGGTGACGTTCGACTCGTTGTCGGTCAGGGTCTGGAGCAAGCCGTCGACATTGTAGGTGAGGGCACTGTCCGAGGCCGGGCAGTTGGGGCTCGGCTGCCCCTCGATGGCGCCGAGCTTGAGGCCGCCCTGCTCGGGGAAGAAGTGATAGATGGCCGCCTTGCCGAGCGGATTGGTCACCGTGCGCGTGTTGGCGACGTCGTCGTAAAGGACGCTGTAGAGGTCGGCGCCAGGCGCGTGCTCGCTCGAGATGGCGCGGAGCTCGTCGTCGTAGTCCCAGGTCGCGACCCGGGCCCCGGTCTCGTCGATAATGCCGGTCAGGGCGTAGGGGTAGCGCGAGTCCTCGTAAAGGTACTGCACGAAGGGCCCGTCGGCGGGGTCCCACGGCGTCGCGTCGGGGAGCTCGACGCGCACCAGGCGGTCCTCGTTGTCGTCGAGCGACAGCCCGAGCGCAACGAACCGGCTCTCGTAGCGGTAGCGATAGATGTTGCCGTCCGGGTCGGTGACGCTCTCGACGCGATCCTGGGCGGTGTAGGTGAAGCGGATCTCGCGGCCGAAGCCGTCGATCACCGTCTCCAACCGGCCGTTCACGTCGTAAGAGAGGGTTTGCTGGTAATCGCCGGGGGCGACGATGGCCGTGAGCACACCGCTCGAGTCGTAGACCTCCTTGGTGCCCGAGGGATCCCGGACCTCCCAGCCGCCGCCGCTGTCGCGAATGTCGAGGCCGTGAAACTTCTCGGCGGCGAGGCTCGCCGCGTCGGCCTCGACCACCTTGCCGTCGGCGCGGTGGAGGTAGAGCAGCGCGCCGCTGGCGACGATCTTGTGCTCGAAATTGGTGCGCCAGCCGGTGCCCAGCACGCCCGTCTCGACCGAGCGGCCGTTGTAATAGCGTCTGAAGGCGAGCCTGCCGGGTCCCGCGCTCTCGAAGTCGGTGACCGCCTCGAACTTGTTGCCGGTGAGCAGCGAGATCGGATTGGTGCCGCCGGTGGTGTTGCCGTCGGGGGACGCGCTGCAGCTCCCGCCCCCCGCGGCTCCCAGGGCCCGGCGGATCTCCAACGCCGACGCACAGCCGGCATCGTACAGGTTCGAGCCGACCACGCTGCATACAATGCCGATAGGGGCAAAGTTTATCTGGTTACAACAGTCCGCCGGGTACCAGCATCTCCCTACCACTAATACCGACTTGCCGTCGTCATTTACCGTGTAATCGAGATCGATCCTCAATACCGGCGGATTGCGTGTGCTGGGTATCCACGACTCGCACGCCGCTTCGGGGGTGGCCCATATGGCGCCTATTGAATCATGCCCCTTCCAAAGGGCGTGAGCGCTTCGCGTTCCCACCGCCATGATCGCCAGGGCGGCCAGCACCGTAAGTATGAATTGCCGAATATTGGTCATCGATACGCCCCCTCTGTCGTCGTTCCGCGGGCTTGCCCCCGCGGCTTGCAGATGTCGGTCGGGGCCTCGCGGCGCCGGCGACGCTCGGGAAGCGGACGGTCTTGCGATGAGGATGACGGGGGCCTGCCGGGCCGGCATTGCGCCGCTCGCGGCCGCGCCTTGCCCTGGCGCCCTGCTGCCCCCGTGCGGGCCCGGCGAACACTGCGGTCGCCAGGCGCCGATATCCCCCTGCCTGCTCGCGCCCCCTCTCTCGACCCTCGATCCGGCGCGCGCCGCGCGATCTTGATGCCGCTTGCGGGCCTCGCGCCCCGCCGTCGAGCCTCAATCTTTTCGATTAATGGCTCGACCGTTCGACCGTAACGCGATTCGAAATAGAAAGACAACACTTATTTTGAGAATAATATAACGAGAAATTGCCACATCTAGTTTATAATAACACTAATTTAACTTAAAATAGGCTCTGTCAAATTAACCATACAATCAGTTAGCGACCATTGAGCCCTAGTCTTAGCCGCGCTACCAGCGCCGCCGCCGCTCCCCGCCTCCCCGTTGACAGCGCCCGGCATCCGTTCTTTGATTGGCGGGCGGCGGCCGCGTCTCGGCGCGGTGCCGTGCGGCCACGGCCAGCGTTGGATGGTTTCGGCAAGAGCGATGGGAGCGCCCGGAGGATGACGGCTTATCTGGCTTGCGGGTTGCGCAGCCCGATCGGCGACTTCGGCGGCACCCTCGCGGGCCTGCGCGCCACCGACGTGGCGACCACGGTGGCGGCGGCGCTGCTGGAGCGCAACGCGGTGCAGGCGAGCGCGGTCGAGCGCGTGATCGCCGGCATGGTGCTCCAGGACATGAGCGAATCGAACCCGGCGCGGATCGTCGCCAAGCGCATCGGCGTGGCCGACGCGGCGCCCGCCTTCACGGTCAACATGCAGTGCTGCTCGGGCATGGTGGCGCTCATCCTGGCGGCCCAGCAGGTGGCGCTCGGCGAGGTCGACTGCGTGCTCGCCTTGGGCCTCGATTCGATGAGCAACGCCCCGCACGTGGTGCGGGGCGCGCGCTGGGGCATGCGCCTAAATCACGGCGAGTTCATCGATACCCTGAAGGAATGCACCCTGGCCGGCTCCAAGCTGTGGGGCGACCCCTGGAGCATGATCGACGTCGCCGAGCACCATGCCGAGATCGATGGCGTGAGCCGCGAGGAGATGGACGAATTCGCGGTGCTCTCGCACACCCGCGCGCTCGAGGCGATCGACGGCGGCCGCCTCCGCGACGAGATCGCGCCCATCGAGGTACCCCAGCGAAAGGGGGAGGCCCTGCGCTTCGAAGAGGACGAGCATCCCCGGCGCGACATCGACCTCGGCCAGCTGGCGCACCTGCGTCCGGTCAAGGCGGGCGGCGTGATCACCGCCGGCAACGCCTCGAGCATGAACGACGGCGCCGCCGCGGCGCTGGTGTGCAACGAGCGCGGCCTCGCCCGGCTGGGGCTCGAGCCGCTGGCGCGCATCCTGATGCCCGGCACCGCCATGGTGGGTTGCGACCCGAGCCTCATGGGCTACGCCTGCGTCGAGGCCCTCAACGCGGCCCTGCTGGCGGCCGAGAAGGGGCTCGACGAGCTCGACCTGATCGAGTGCAACGAAGGCTTCGCGGTGCAGCTCCTGGCCTGCGAGCGCATCGGCCAGTGGCCCCGCGAACGCCTCAACGTCGACGGCGGCGCGGTCGGCCTCGGCCATCCGGTGGGGATGTCGGGCCTGCGCATCAGCCTCCACCTCGCCAACGCCCTCGCCCAGCGCGATCTCAAGCTCGGCGCCGCCACCGTGCCGGCGGGGAGCGGGCTCGGCACCGCGGTCCTGCTCGAACGGGTCTAGGGCCGGCGCAGGATTGACGCCGCCACCCTGGCAGATGACAAAGCTGGCTTAGCAGGACCGGTTCAAACCATGTTCGGATTCGTCAAGAAGCTGTTCTCGGGACGCCGCAAGGAGCGGCGGCGCGAGGAGCGCGAGGAGACCAGCGAGGGCACGGTAAGCATCCTCGGCGACCCCTATCCGCTCAAGAACTGGAGCTCGACCGGCTTCCTCGCCGGCGCCTGCGACCTCGGCCTCGAGGAGGGGCAGGAGGTGAGCATCGCCGTGTCCGTCCCCCTCGACGACGAGCGCCTCGAGTTCCGCTGTCATGCCCTGGTGGTCGAGGCCAACGCCGAGGCGCGCGAGCTCTCGGCCATGTTCGTGATGTTGGATCCGGAGGCGCGGGCCAAGATCGACCGCCACTTCGGCGTTTTTCCCATGGGCTGAAGGGGCCCATGGGCTGACCGGCCCGTTGGGCGCCGCCGCGGCGCGTCCGCGTCGCGGCGGGTGTCGGGTGTGAGCGGCGGGGGCTAGGAGGGCCGGCTCGACGGCACCCAGCTGTCGAGGACGCGGCCGCGCAAGCTGTCCTTGACCTGCTTGGCCCGGTCGAACCAGTTCAACTGGCCGATGTGCTCGCCCCGTTCCATGCCCAGCAGGTAGTACCAGGCGCACCAGGCGGCCATGCGCTCGTCACAGGTCGGGAACACCGAGAGGGTGTCGCCGTTGACGTTCTTGAGGGCATAGCCACCGCCCTCGCGGCTGACCAGGCGATGTCTCGAGGCGCCGTCCTCTTCCATCATACGCATGTTGAAGTCTCCGACAGAATAAGGTAAGTCATTGATTTCAGTCATATTTCAGACGATTCCCTGGTCCGACCTCGGAGCCCCGCCCCGGTCTTCCGAAGTGCCGCCGACTATGGGCCAGGGGATTTGCTCTGTCATCATCCAAACGGATGAGGCGGGCTGGATTTGTTGGCCGGCGAGATTGGCAAGAGGCCAATCTCCGCGCCGCTCGTTGGCCACCGCCGCTGACGATCAGTTGGACGAGATTATCCGTTGAGAGGATGACAGCGCTGCGCAAGGTACCTTCACGGATACCTCTTGGGCGCGGACCAGCGCCACGGCGGGACCCAGGGAACACATCCACTTCGCCCAGAGGGGCGTCAACGGCGCCGTCGCGGTGTGGCTGTGCGGCAACCTGGGCGGGCCCGTGGGGCCGCCGGCCCGTCCGGACACGCGCGGCGTGGTGAACGGCGGCTTCAGCGCCAGCGACATCCAGGACATCGTCGCCCAGGGCCGGCCGGCGACCTCAACGCGCTGCCGGGAGCGGGCAACGCCGCGCTCCTGTACGCCAACCTGCACACCCAGAGCTTCGGCGGCGGCGAGATCCGCGGCCAGATCGATCAGGCGATCGAGCGGTGGGCTGGCGGCCTTGGGCGCCGCCCCGCTCGCCACACCCCTGGTCAAGCGTCGGCGTCCGACCTATCTTGAAAGCCGTACCCGCGCGCCGCCGGGACGGCGGTGCCAAGCCAGGGGAGGATGACGGCGTGAGCCTGCAACGGCGCATCGAGGAGAAAATAACGGCGGCGCTGGTGCCGAGCCATCTCGAGGTCATCAACGAAAGCCACATGCACAGCGTGCCGCCGGGCTCGGAGTCGCACTTCAAGCTGGTGATCGTCTCGGAGTCCTTCGCCGGCGCGCCGCGGCTGGGGCGCCAGCGCACGGTGAACGGGCTCCTCGCCGAGGAGCTGGGAGCGGGCGTTCACGCCCTCTCGATGGAGACCCTCACGGCCGAGGAGTGGCGCCGTCGGGGCGGCCAGAGCACAGCCTCGCCGCTCTGCCTCGGCGGCGGCAAGGCCGAGCGCTAGGGCTGCGACGTGGCCATTTCGATCCCTCGATGTCAGCCCGCGTCCCTAGACTATCTTTTTGATTGTGTTCAATTCTTTTCGATATTTGCGCCCAATTCCATCGCCACCAAAGGTCGGAATTGAGCCACTAGGGGGAGCTTGGCGGCCCGGCGCGCTGGGTCCCTGAGCGGGCGCCCGAGCCCGCCGTCGCTGGTCCCAAGACGACGCCTGGAACAAGGAAGGGCCCGGCCGTGCGCGGCCAAGCGCCGGGGGGAAATGGCGCGCCCGGGAAGATTCGAACTCCCGACCCCCAGATTCGTAGTCCGATCGCTACCTGTCATTCGAGTGCTGTGGCGTGCGGTGGCATGCGGACATCCTAGGGTGGCCCATCCCAGTCCCTCCACAGCGTGTGGCTGTCAACGTTCCTCCACCCCCCCCTCGGCCTGCGCGCACGAGCGCATTTGCGCGATTTTGAAATGGCCCCCTTTTGGGCGATGCCCGGCGCGGCACAAGGCTGAGCCCAAATGATTAGATCGCGGCTCAGCCCCAATCGCGCCGCCCGTAAGTCGGCTTTCTAGCCATCCGGAGACTCTGGCGTTTCCGAAGGAGGTGGAGCACTGGTCGCTCACGACGCTGCGGGAGAGGCTGGTGAAGATCGGCGCGAGTGTGGTCAGCCAGGCGGGGTATGCCACATTCCAACCGGCGGAGGTTGCGGTGCCGAGGGCGCTGTTCCGAAATATCCTCCGTCTCGTCGATGGGCTGCGGCCGGCCCCTTTGCCGCCGTGACGGCGGTCCATCCAGTAGCATCCGGGTCCGCCCCACCCGGACAGGTGTGTGCCGCGCAGGTCGAGGCGCGCCCTCACAGCGCCCTCACAGCGCCCTCCACAGCCCTCACTGTGCGAAATGGTCACGGGGCCGAGTTTCTCATCGCCAAATCGGGCCGATCAAGAGCGGACCACGGCCTATCGTGACAGCTCAGGGCCGAATTCGCGGTCGGATGCCCATTGTGCTACCATTGTCGGCAACTGGGAGGAGCCATCTGGGGAATCCCGATTCAAACAAGGAGAAACAGATATGGGTGATAAGGGAAAAAAAGACAAAGGCAGGAGGGAACAACAGAAAAAGGCCCAGCTTAATCCAAAGGAAAAACGAAAAAAGAAAAGAGAAAAGAAGAAATAAATGCCCAGTATTTTCACAACAGTCTAGCCTTCGTCCATATCGAGGCCGGACGCCTTGTGGAGGCTCGCAAGCGTATCACGGAGTCATGTAGATCTTACCCTCCATGTTCTCTGCAGACGGCCCGTAAGGCCGATTTCTTCAAAGACCCGGAGCTGTTGGAGAGTCATCTCGCCGCCCTAAGGAAAGCGGGGCATTCAGGGCGATCGCCCTGGCTCATGAACTGAAGTCGGAGCGCGGGCCGCTCTACAACGGCATTCCCACCCAAGTCTGACATAGCGACCCAAATGTCGGCTTAGCGCGCGGAAGCGGACGTGCTCCGAATTGGACTTGGACCGCCGTTTATAGCCGAGAGGCGACATTCTGGGCCCGCACCTTCGGAGTCGGGAGCTGGCACAGAACCTTCTTCGCGCCTGTCCGGGGCTCTTCCGGGCGGGGCACGGCGACGAGCCCTCGGGTCGCGAACAGTAAGGAGGGAGGCACGATCGCGCGTCTCAAGGTCCTCCGCCAAGAAGCACTCGACCCCAGCATCGCCAAACATGACGGGCGCATCGTCAAGACGACCGGCGAGCTCATCCTGGTCGAGTTTCCGAGCGTCGTCGATGCCGTACGCAATGCCGTCGAGGTGCAAAGAGGCACTGGTGGGCCGAAGGGGAAGGTGAGAGCGTGACCTCAGCCGCACTCAGACCCCGATTCTGACGCGCCGCCGGCGACTTGGCAAGATCCACTCCTGCGGCGTCGAAGGAGAGGTGACCAGAGCCGCAGTAGTCGTCAATGCGCTGCTCCCCGGCGCCTGGTATTGATTGCAATAATTGGTGTTAAATCCCGTCTTCTGGGAAACGACCTGCCAGAGCGGCATTTCAAGCCCCCTGTACGACGAATGCATCCAACGGGTATGATGGCTCCCTATCGAAATGGAGCTCACGGATAAACTGTATTATTTCCAGGAGTTCGCAACCTAAGAATCGGGGTTATGACAAGCTGCGGAATATGGGGGTCGTAGAAGCAATGACGTATCATCACACGCGCCGTCGGGATAGCGGGGGGGTTGTCGCCCACTTCGCGCAAACCAAGGCGGTAGATGAGATCATTCGACTGGAAGACGCATCGGCGCAAGTTCGTAACAATATCGTCGCCTACAGGAGTGAGCTCACGGCGCTCGAGACCGAACTGAGAACGATCGAGCACCAACGCACTCATCTAACGGCAATACAGCGCTGCTGATCGGTGCCGTACTATCGCCATCCCGGAGCCTCAATCGCAGCCGAACGAGCGAAGAGGATCTGGGCCAGCTCATGTCAACGCATAGTTTCAATCCACTCTTGCCGGCTTCAGAATCGCTGCCCCAGTTTGGAACTGGTTTCTTGGTGGCCTTCGAGTGAGCCGTGCATCTATCCCTGGGAGGGAGCTTATGATTAGTACCACCGATTACGCGAGTAGCTCAGTTGTTCGTGCCCCACAGGCGTCCAAGCTGACCGTCTACACAAATCCGGAGCCGACGCTCGAACGCGGCGGAGAACCAAAGGACCGGGAAATCGCGGGAGCCGTTCTCAACGCACTCCACCAACTGCAGGAGGTTTTAGACACCGCGACCTTGGCGGGGCTCATCGTTGAACCCAGCTTCAAGCGGATTCCCAGCCGCTTCAGTGATCGTGGTAGCGACGCGGAGTCATACGTTGCCAGCGTCGAGGTGTACCGGAAGCTCGCCTGACGAGGCTTGCTCCAGGCACAGGAAATTACCCTTGTTTTGACCGACGGATGACATGCGTGGGAGGTAAAGATGAAGAAGCTCGCCTTGTGGACAGTCACGTCCTTGGTAATCTGTTCTTTTGCAATCGCAGGATTTGGCGGACCGGCATTCACATCACTATCACAGGATGAAAGCGACGGAACGGCGCCTTACAGTAAGGTGGCTATAAGGTAAGCTCCGAGTACAAGCTTTTACTGGGTTCCGTAGGGAGCACCCCGCACGGGACGGAGTTCTCAGCAAGAGGCGATGTGCATAGCGATTGCTGTGTAAAGCACCCGGCATTCGCTCCCGAGGCCAATCCAACTTGGACTATCCTCCGGGTAGCGTACTGATGCGGCCTCGCTGGGCTTGAAGAGGCGACTCCACGATGCCCGAGAACCGCCCGCTGGTGGCGAACTGATGGTCGGGATTACTGAGGTTCGGGAAACCTTTCGGCGCTGTACGGTGTAGGTGCGTAATAACGGAAAGGTCGGCTTGGGATCAACGCCAGACGAACCGGGGCATCGCTCGGGAGGTCCACACCTGGGGTGAAGCGGTCGTACCGGCGGCATGGTCAGAATGTCGCGGTCTCGCCATAGGCGGGCTTTGTGGCCCCTAGCGGGACAGATCCTGCCCGTACGCTGATTTCATATTCGAGTTCGTTCGCGTCCTTGTGTATCGCGGGTGGCAATTCCTCAAATTCCTGGGCATGTTGGGTTCAGCAATCTCGCGTGTCGGGGAAGAGTTCACTGCCGTATGCGCGGCACTTAAGATCAACCGAGAGGAAGCCACGGAGAACCACATGACGAACATAGTCTACTGGGAGGACCTCGATGTCGGGCACGTCGAATGGGGCACGGAAGTGGTCGTAAGCAAGAACGAAATGCTCGATTACGCCCACAAATACGATCCCTGGCCATTCCACGTTGATGAAGAAGCGGCGGCTCGGACGCCTTTTGGTGGCCTCATCGCCAGCGGCGGATACACCATCTCGCTGTTCTACCTGTCGGGTCAAGGCGTCTGGAATTACGAGGGCAGGCCCTGGGCATTCCTGGGCGGCTTCGACTGGAAACTGAATTTTCTGCTTCCTGTGCGAGCTCGCGATCGATTGCGGCTCAAGTGGACCCTCAAGGAGAAGAGGCCCTCCAGCAAGCCGAGCCGGGGACACTGGCTCGGTTTCAGTGAGTTGATCAATCAAGACGACAAAGCCTCTTTGTCCATCGAGGCTATGTTTCTAATGGCGACCCGCCCCGAGGCAACGTCGTAGCGCAGACCGAGGACGGAGAGTGCTCTTCATCGAGAGCGTTTGAGCGTGACCCGCAATGTCTCAAGTGGATCAACTGCAGACGAACGGGGGCATAGCCTGGAAAGTCCGCTCACTGAGATGAAGCTGAAGGAAGGGATTGAAAAGCGGACGCCGGCGCTCGAAATTCGGCTTTCGGGGGTAGAGCGGCCGTGGCGGTGGCCTGGTTCGAACTATGGCTCATAGCCAGAAGAGACATTCCGTCGTTGTGCTGTGTGGCTCCATCGGCCGCTTTTGAACATTGACCCTGACAACGCTTTGTTGAGCCATAGCTGAATCTTGGTGATGGGGTGACGTGAGGGCGGCGTATCCTGGCGATGATCACGTCGCCGAGCAGCGCTGCTGGGTGCACGACAGCGCCAACCTGCTCGACAAGTTGCCCCAGAGCCTGCAGGCCACGGCCAAGGGTCATCTCCGGGATATCTGACAGGAATCTGGATTGCCGAGACCAGAGCCGACGCCGAGGCGGCCTTCGACCTCTTCGCCCAGGCCCACGGCGCCAAGTAGCGAGAAGGCAGTCGCCTGCCGGGTCAAGGACCGGCACCGCTTGCCGACCTTCTACGACTTCCCGGCCGAGCACTCGAAGCAGGTGCGCTCGACCACCCCCATCGAGAGCAGCTTCGCCACCGTCTGGCGCCACCGTCTGGCGCCACCATCCGGCTCAGGACCACCAAGACCAAGGGCTCTCTCACCTCGGACGGCACTCGCCATGGTCTTCAAGCTGCGCTCGTCCGCCCGCAGGATGTCCAGTCCCTCCTCAATCGGAAGCTAGAGGCCGGGCTTGCGCCCGCTCCCGTGCAGGACACCCACGCCGTTCTCCGCCGGGCCCTCAATCAAGCTCTGCGGTGGGGCTCGGTGCCGCGTAACGTTGCTTCGCCGGTCGCTCCGCCCCGAGTGGAACGACGCCAGGTAAACCCGCTCACGCCCGGCCCGGCCCGGGATTTCCTCGCCGCCGTCGGCTGTGATCGGCTTGAGGCCCTTTACTCGGTGGCACCGGCGGTCGGCCTAAGGAAGGGCGAGGCTTCGGGCCTGCGTAGGGAGGATATTGATCTCGACGCTGGCCTGTTGCGGCTCCGGGCTGCCCTCCAACGCATAGGCGGCATGTTCCAACCGGTTGAGCCGAAGACGGCTAAGAGCCGCCGGACCATAGCGCTTCCCGAAAGCGCCGTGGCGGCTTGACGGGCTCACCGGGCGCGGCAGCTTCAAGAGCGCCTGCTGGCGGGGTCGCGCCGGCCGGAAAGTGGCCTGGTGGTCACAGCGACCGTCGGCGCGCCGCCAGATGGCGCAACGTCAACCGGCAATTCCAGAAGGCACTGGGGAGGGCGGGCTTGCCACACATACGGTTCCACGACCTGCGACACACCTGCGCCTCCCTCTTGCTGGCACAGGGTGTTCACCCGCGAGTCGCGATGGACATTCTCGGGCACAGCCAGATCAGCCTGACCATGAACAGCTACAGCCACGTGGTCCCGGCCCGGCAACGCGAGGCGGCGGGGCGGATGGACGTTCTTGTGGCGGGCAGGGGCTATTAAATGGCGAGCCGGGGGCTGTCAACGCGGCTGTCAACGTGGCAGTCAACGTGGCCGCAAGACGGCGTCATGGACGGTCCCGGCCACATCGAATAGCCGCTAAGTCCTTGAAAAGAATGGAGCGCCCGGAGGGATTCGAACCCCCGACCCCCAGATTCGTAGTCTGGTGCTCTATCCAGCTGAGCTACGGGCGCGGCGGGCCCGGCGGCGGCCGCGGCTCGCCTCGGAGGTGCCGCAGGGCACCGGAACCTACTCAAAACGCAGCCCCCTGACAAGGCCCGCCGGCGGCTCCCCGCCCGGCGCCCGCCGGCCCCGGCGCGGGCCCAGCGCGGGCTCTGGCCCAACCGGCCCCGGCCCGCTCCCGAACCGCCTCGGGAAGGGCGGCAGAAAAGCCGCTTGTCGCCTCTGATCCCGTTGGCTAAGATCACGTTGTTTGATATTGCAATGGGTTAGGCGTGGTTCTCTGATCGATCGCGCGGGGGTGCCCCCATTTCACATGCACATCCAAACATCGCAATCCAATTCGAGCTCTCGGTGTTCCTTCCCATGGCGCTAAAAAAGACTCGGGCCGCGGCCCTAAGCACGGTGCTCATCCTGGGGGGGTGCTCGTTCGCCACCGAGACGCTGTGGCCCTCGCTCACCGGCGAGGCGCCGGCGCCGCCGCCGCAGCAAACCCGGGTCGTGATCCCGCCGGCCCCGGCCGAGCTCAGCACCCAGCCGGTGCTCACCCCGACGCCACCGCCGGTGTTGGGGACTACCGACTTCGTTCCACCCTCGATCACGCCGGGGACGCCGACCGGCACCTTCGTGGGCCGCGAGGTGGTCGGCCTGCGCCAGGCGCTCTCGGGGCTCCAGGGCCAGATCACACAGCGCAACAGCCAGCTTCAGCAGATCCGCGTCATCACCACCGAGAACTCCCAGCGCTACCACGGCACCATCGCCGCGGTCAGCTCGCGGCTGCAGATCGGCACCACGCCGGGCAACCCGGTGCTGGTGAACCAGTGGAACTCGGCCCAGGCCGAGCTCGACCGCATCAGCACCGACATCGCGGCCATGAACAGCCTCGCCAACCTGGTCGCAAACGACTCCTCGATGTCGGCCTGGCTCTTGGAATCGGCGCGCGCGACCTACGGTCTCGCCGGCGCCATCGACGAGGACCACCGCCAGCTCGCCATCCTCGAGGACGAGACCAACCGCACCGTGGTGCTCATCGACCGGCTCTTGAACGAGCTCTCCGAGGACATCAGCCGCCAGACCACCTACGTCGGCAACGAGCGCCGCAACCTCACGGTGCTGTCGCTGGCGATCAAGAACGGCGAGCTGTTCGGTCCCAGCCTGTCCAACCGGGCCTTCGTCTCGGCGGCGCCGCTGGCCAGCGTGGCGCCGGCGGTAAGCGGATCGAGCTTCTCGGTGCGCACCCGCAGGCCGTTGGTGGTGATCCGCTTCGACCGTCCCGACGTGCCCTTCCAGCAGGCGCTCTATACCGCGGTCTCGCGGGCCATCGAGCGGCGCCCCCAGGCCGCCTTCGACCTGGTGGCGGTGTCGCCCGGCAGCGGCACCCCGGCCCAGGTCGCGGTCAACACCACCAAGACCAAGCGCCATGCCGAAGCGGTGCTGAGGACCCTCACCGACATGGGCCTGCCTGCCGACCGGGTGCGGCTCTCGTCGATGACCAGCCCCGAGGCGGCCTCGGCCGAGGTCCACATCTACATGCGTTGAACGCGCCGCGACCAGGCGCGCGGCCAGGCGCGCGACCGTGAAGTCGGGGTCCCTCGGGGCCCCGACTGCCGTTCCGGGCCGCGCTTAGCCAAGGCCCAGCAGCTGGTCGCCGTGGGTCGCCCGGTAGCCCGGCAGATCACCCAAGGGCTCGGCCGCGTAGACGCCGCGAGCGATGGCGCGAGCGACGCAGTCCGCCGCCATCGCCCCGAGCCGGCCGATGGTGGCCGGCGCCGGCTCGGCCAAGGGCAGCTTGGCGGTCGAGAGCACGAACACGGTATCGCCGTCGAAGGGGGTATGGGCCGGGCGCACCGCGCGGGCGATGCCGTCCTGGGCCATGATGGCGACGCGCCGGGCCTGGGCCTTGTCGAGGCTCACGTTGGTGGCCACCACGCCGATCGTGGTGTTGGCGGCGAGCGAGGAATCGAAGCCGTAGTCGAGATCGAGTTGGGCGCCCGCGGGCGGCGCCGGTTGGCCGCCGAGCTCGCCGTCCTGCTCGAGCGTCCAGGCCCAAAAGCTCGGCGCCCCCGGCACGGTCACCGAGCCGAACGCGTTCACCGCCATCACCGCGCCGACCTGGACCCCGTCGTCGGCCAGCGCCGAGACGCTGCCGAGCCCGCCCTTGAAGCGGCCCGCCTTGGCGCCCAGCCCGGCGCCCGCGTTGCCGAGCCGGAACTCGGGCCCGGCCTGCTCGCAGGCGCGCAAGCCGAGCGCGCGGTAAGGGGTCTCCTCGCCCCACTCCTTGTCGCCGCCGTTGAGCAAGTCGAACAGGATCGCCCCCGGCACGATGGGCACCCGGGCCGGGCCCACGGCCAAGCCCCGGCCCTCGGCCACGAGCCAGGCCATGATGCCGGACACCGCGTCGAGGCCGAAGGCGGAGCCGCCCGAGAGGCTCACCGCGTCCACCCGGTCGACCAGGCAGGTGGGATCGAGGGACTCGATCTCGTGGGTGCCGGGTGCCCCGCCGCGCACGTCCACGGCCGCGGTGGCGGGTGCCTCGGGCAAGACCACGGTGACGCCGCTGCGCAGCGCTTCATCGTCCGCGTTGCCGACCAGGATGCCGTCGACGTCGCTGATCAGGTTGCGGGGGCCGGGTCGGATCATGGGGCACTCCTCATCCACTGGCTTGCCGTAGGCAAGGATTTAGGCAAAAAAGAGGGAGGTAGGCAAATCGGCGAGTCGATGCCAAACGGAAGACCGGTGCGAAACGGAATGCCGGAGGCAGGGGTTCGGGCCCGCAGCGCCACCAGTGGCTGGCGCCGATCAGTGATCGCCGCCGGGCTGTTGGCGCTGGCGCCGTCGCTGGCCCTTGGCGGCGCCGACGAGCTCGCGCCCGAGCCCCAGTCTCCGAGCGCGGCGTCGGCCGGCGCCTTCGCCGCGCGGCACATGGTCGCCGCCGCCAACCTTCATGCCGCGCGCGCGGGTCGCGAGGCGCTGCGCCGCGGGGGCAGTGCCATCGACGCCGCCATCGCCGTCCAGATGGTGCTCAACGTGGTCGAGCCGCAATCCTCGGGCATCGGCGGCGGCGGCTTCCTTCTCCACTTCGAGGCGGCGAGCGGCGAGGTGGTGGCCTACGACGGTCGCGAGACCGCGCCCGCGGCGGCCGGCGGCGACCTCTTCCTGGGCGCGGACGGCGAGCCCCTGGCCTTCTTCGCGGCACTGGTGGGGGGCCGCGCGGTGGGCGCGCCGGGGCTCCTGGCGATGCTCGAGATGGCGCACCGGCGCCACGGCAAGCTGCCCTGGGCCGAGCTCTTCGAGCCCGCCATCGGGCTTGCCGAGCAAGGTTTCCCGATCTCGCCGCGGCTCGCCGCCCTGATCGCCCGCGACCCCTTTCTCGCCACCTTCCGCGACGCCCGCGCCTACTTCTATCACGCGGGCGGCAGGCCCAAGGCGGCCGGCGAACGGCTGGTCAACCCGGCCCTGGCCGCGACCTTCCGTGCCATCGCCGCGGGCGGCGCCCGCGCCTTCTACCAGGGCGCGCTGGCCCAAGCCGTGGTCGGCGCGGTGCGCGGGGCTTCCCCCAACCCGGGGCTCCTCAGCCTCGCCGACCTCGCCGCCTACCGGGCCAAGGCGCGACCACCGGTGTGCGCGCCCTACCGGGCGTGGCGGGTCTGCGGCATGCCGCCGCCGACCTCGGGCGGGGTCACCCTGCTGCAGATCCTCGGCGCGCTGGCGCCGCTGCCGGTGGCCCGCTATGCGCCGGGCTCGCCCGAGGCCGTGCACCTGATCTCGGAGGCCAGCCGCCTCGCCTACGCCGACCGCGCCAAGTACCTCGCCGACGCCGATTTCGTCGCCGTGCCGGTAGCCGGTCTCATCGATGCCGGTTACTTGAGGCGGCGCTCGGCCCTGATCCGCTGGGGCGCCACTCTGGGCCGGGCCGTCGCCGGCTCGCCGCGCGGGCGTGAGGGCCGTCTGGTCCCCGCGGGCGAGCACGAATCGCCCTCGACCACGCATCTTTCGGTGGTCGACGGCGCCGGCAACGCGGTGGCCATGACGACGAGCATCGAGAACGTCTTCGGCTCGCGGCTGATGGTGCGCGGCTTCCTGCTCAACAACCAGCTCACCGACTTCTCGTTCCGGCCCGAGCGCGACGGCGTCGCCGTCGCCAACCGGGTCGAGCCCGGCAAGCGCCCGCGCAGCTCGATGGCGCCGACCCTGGTCTTCGACGGCGAGGGCGGCCTGGTCCTGAGCCTGGGCTCGCCGGGCGGCAGCCGCATCATCGCTTACCTCGCCCAGGCGCTGATCGCCATGCTCGATTGGCGGCTCGGGGTGCAAGAGGCGCTGAGCCTGCCCCATCACGTCAACCGCAACGGTGCCACCGAGCTCGAGCAGGGGAGCGCGCTCGAGGCCCTGGTCCCGGCGCTCGCCGCGCTCGGCCATCGGGTCAAGGTGCGGGCCCTCAACAGCGGCCTGCACGCCATCCGCGTCAGCGCCGCCGGGCTCGAGGGCGGCGCCGACCCGCGCCGCGAGGGGGTGGCGCTCGGCGACTAGCTCGGGGACTCATGACCGGCTCGCCGCGGCGCTTGAGATTTTGACGGGGAGGGCGGTTGCCCGGCCTGACGATGGCACCCTTGTGCCCTGCCCGCGACCCCGCCAGAATGCCGACCAGGATGCCAAAAGGTATGTAGCAATGCCGGGTTCCGGTCCCCGGATCGGGCGCGGCGGGACGCAACGGGCGTGCCGTCCAATGGCGGCGGTGGCTCAAGTCAATGGGAGGTAATCATCAAAGTGGCCAAGACATCGTTACTCAGAAACATGCTGTTCGCGGGCGCGGCCCTCGGCTTGCTCAGCGCCGCTCCGGCGAGCCTGAGGGCCGACGAGGTGACGCTTTCAATGGTGCACCCCTTCCCCGACTTCCTGATCTACACCAAGAGCTGCAAGGCGATGGTGGCCAAGATCAACGCCGCCGGAAAGGGCGTGATACAGATCGACATCAAGGGCGGATCCGAGGCCATCAAGATGTTTCAGCAGCCGGGCGCGGTGAGCAAGGGCTCGGTGGACCTGACCTGCACGCCGGCGGCCTTCTACGCCCAGGCGATCCCCGAGAACGAGGCCGTCGCCACCTCGAACTCCTCGCCCGCGGCGGTGCGCGCCAACGGCGGCATGGCGATCCTCGACGAGCTGCATCAGAAGTACTTCAACATGAAGTACCTGGGGTGGATCGATTCGGGCCCCGGGTTCCACATCTACATGGCCGCGGCGCCCAAGTTCCGCGCCGATGGCCTGCCCGAGTTCAGCGGCGTCAAGATGCGCGACAACCCGATCTACGGCGCCTTCTTCCGGGCCCTCAAGGCGACCACCCACAACATGTCCTCGAACGAGGTCTACTCGGCCCTGGAGAAGGGCGTGGTCAACGCCAGCGCCTGGACCTCGATCGGCCTGATGGATCTCAAGTGGGATAAGTTCCTGCGCCATCGCCTCGATCCCCGCTTCTATCAGACCGACATCGGGGTGATCTTGAACCTCGATCGCTGGAACAGCCTCAGCGCCCAGGCCCAGAAGATCCTCCAGGACACCATCATCGCGCACGAGAACTCGAGCCGGGCGGCGCGGCTGGCGCAGGTCGACCAGGAGTTGGCGACGCTCAAGGCGGGCGGCATGAAGCTTTGGCAGGTGCCGGCGGCGGACAAGTACCTGAAGATCGCCCTCGATTCCGCCTATCAACGCGTCGAGGGGCGTTTGAAGGACCGTGGGCGTCCGCTCGACGCGGCCCGCAAGCTGCGTAGCCTCTACCAGCAATAGGTCTCGGGGCGCGGAGCGGAGCGGCCCGCGTCCCAGGTCATGAGGCGGCTTCGGCGGGGGCGATCGTGTTGCGCAGGCTAAGCAAGTACTACGTTCTCCTGCTGCGCGGCATGATGGGTCTCGCCGCCGTCTACCTCGGCCTGATGATGGTGTCGATCATCTATTTCACTTCCTTTCGCACCCTCGGCATTCCCTATTCCGGCTATTCCTTCGTCTTCATCGAGTACGGCTTCATCTACTGCATCATGCTGGGGGCGCCGTGGATAGCCCGACAGCGCGGGCACATCTACATCGAGGTGGTGACGGCGGCCGTGCCCGAGCGGGTGCGCGGGCCGCTCTCGCGGGTGGTCGCGGCCCTGTGCACCGTCGTCTTCGCGCTGCTCGCCTGGTACTCCGGCGCGCTCGCGGTGGACGACTACCTCATCGGTGAGCTCGACGTGCGCGGCTCCATCGACACGCCGCGCTGGATCGTCATGGGCGCCATGCCGATCGGCTTCGGGCTGATGGCGGTCGAGTTCAGCCGTTTCATCTTGGGCCGCGAGATCATGCACGCGGGCCGCTCCGGATTGCTCGAGTAGCGCGCGCCGGGGCGCCGAGCCAAGAGCGAGCGCCACCAGGGGTCGCGGCGAAGCGCCATGGAGTGGTACTGGGCCATCGCCCTCCTGCTCGGCTCGATCCTCTTCATGATGGCGATCGGCGTTCCGGTCGCGGTCGCCTTCCTCTCGGTCAACGTCGCCGCCGCGACCTATTTCATGGGCGGCAGCGGCTCCCTCCTCGAGCGCCTCGAGCTCGGCGTCGGCGTGCTCGTCGCCAACGCCTTCGAATCGATGACCACCTTCGCCCTGGTGCCGATCCCGATGTTCCTCTTGATGGGCGAGCTCTTCTTCCACACCGGTCTCGCCAACCGCATGTTCAACGCGGTCGAGAAGCTGATGGGCCGGATCCCGGCGCGGCTCTCCTACGTCACCGTCGCCGGCGGCACCGCCTTCGCCACGCTCTCGGGTTCGTCGATGGGGAGCACGGCGCTGCTCGGCACCCTGATGGTGCCCGAGATGACCCGGCGCGGCTACAAGCAGTCGATGTCGATCGGGCCCATCCTCGGCACCGGCGGCCTGGCCATGCTGATCCCGCCCTCGGCGCTCGCGGTGCTGCTGGGGACGCTGGCCTCGCTCGACATCGGCCGGCTGCTGGTGGCGGGCGTGGTGCCGGGCCTGATCCTGGCGCTGATGTACTGCGTGCTGATCTACGTCCGCGCCAAGATCGACCCCGAGGCGGCGCCCGCCTACGACATCGAGTTCGTCCCCGTCGCCGTGCGCCTCAAGCTGCTCGTCAGGGACGTGCTGCCGATGGTGTCGATCGTGGCTGGCGTCATCTTCCTCATCATGGCGGGCTGGGCGACGCCGTCCGAGGCCGCGGCGTTCGGCGGCCTGGGCGTGCTGATCCTGGCGCTGGGCTACCGCTGTCTCAGCTGGGAGGCGACCTGGAAGTCGATGGTGGGCGCCGCCCGGGTCACCATCATCGCGCTTCTGATCATCTTCGGCTCCGCCACCTTCAGCCAGATCCTCTCGTTCTCGGGCGGGAGCTCGGGCCTCATCAGGTGGGTCACCGGCTTCGAGCTCGAGCCGCTCGGCATGCTGCTCATCATGTTCGCCATCCTCCTGGTGCTGGGCGCCTTCATGGACCAGCTCTCGATGATGCTGCTGACGGTGCCGATCTTCTTCCCGCTGGCCGCCAAGTTCGGCTTCGACCCGATCTGGTTCGGCGTCATCATCCTGATGGCGCTCGAGATCAGCTTCACCACGCCGCCCTTCGGGCTGCTCCTGTTCGTGATGCAGGGGGTGGCGCCGCCCGGCACCCGTTTCAGCGACATCTGTCTCGCCGCCATCCCCTTCATGCTCTGCGCCATCACCGTGGTCGCGCTGATCATCGCCTTTCCCGGCATCGCCACCTGGCTGCCTTCGTTGGGAGGTTAGGCGCGGGGCGCTTCAAGACCAGTGCCCAGGCCTTGACTTCGCCCCTTGCCGCGTTATTGTAGTAACGTACCTACAATTAAGTCGACCCTCCAGAGTCCGAGATGAAGACCGTATCGGCGCGGCAAGCGAACCAAGCCTTCTCCAAGCTGCTGGCCGATGCCGCGGGCGGCGAGGAGATCGTCATCACGCGCCGGGGCAAGCCGGTCGCCAAGCTGGGCCCGGTGGCGCCCGAGGGCGGCGAGGCGGCGCGAGAGGCGGCCGTGCGGCGCATGACGCGGCGTATGAAGCGCGGCGTGCACCTCGGCGGGGTAAAAGTCCCCCGCGACGAAATCTACCAACGTTGAGGGTCACTTTCGACAGCAACGTCCTGGTCTACGCCGTCGATGCGGACGCCGGCGAGAAGCATTCGGTCTGCGCGGACTTGGTCGCGCGCGCCGCCCGCGGCGACTGCGTGCTCACCGTCCAGAGCCTGGCTGAGTTCTTCTTCGTGGCGACCAGGAAAGCGATGCTCGAGGCCGCGACCGCGGCGGACTTCGTTGACGACTGGCGAGCGGTGTTCCCGGTCGTCGCGGCGGACGAAGGCGCGCTCGTCGCCGCCATGGCGGCGCTGCGCGGCCATGGTCTCTCGTTCTGGGACGCTATGATGTGGGCCACGGCGCGCCGGGCCGGATGTCGGATTCTGGTGAGCGAGGACCTTCAGGACGGACGCACGCTTGAAGGGGTGCGCTTCGTGAACCCGTTCGCGCCGCGAAACCTCGCGCTGATCGAGACGGCATTGCCCCAAGCGCCTCGCCCGTAACCGGTCCTCGCCCCGCGGGCCTTGATGGCGGTGCGGTTGGCGGCGTCGGGGCGGGTGGCGACGAGCTCCTCGGTCAAGACCGCGAGACCGAGGTTGCGGCCCGCTCACGGTCGCGGCGGTGCCGTTGAGCTTTCGCCAAATCACCAGATCCTGGCGCGGCGCCACCGCGATCTTGGTCTCGAACTTCATGGGCGCGCGCCCTCTCGGCCTCGTCATCACGGCCGCGCCCGAGGCCCTGGCGCTCTCCCGTGCGCGGCAGAATTGGGATGCGGCGGAGCGGGAGCTGGGCTAGGTTTGCCTGGGATCGCCCGTTGGGCGTCGCTTCGCCGCGGTTGCCGTCGCGGCGAGCCGAAAGCGGACGGTTGGCGAGAGAGGAGCGAGCGATGAGCAACCCAGCCGGTTACAACCGCTTGGATCGGGCCTCCCATCCGCCCTACCTCTACGAGCCCTACAAGTCCACGGTCCTGCGCTCGCCGCGCAAAGCGCTGGTTCCCCTGCCCCACACGCTCTCGGAGATCACCGGCCCGCGCTTCGGCCATGAGGCCGTCGAGCCCGGGGACGACGACCTCACGTGCAATGCCGGCACCGGCGCCGAGGCGATCGGCGAGCGCATCATCGTCACCGGCCGGGTGGTGGACGAGGACGAGCGCCCGGTGCCCGACGCGCTGATCGAGATCTGGCAGGCCAATGCCGCCGGCCGCTACCACCACCAGGTCGACCAGCACGATGCCCCGCTCGACCCCAACTTCGTGGGCGGCGGGCGCTGCGTCACCGACGAGAGCGGCGCATACCGCTTCCTCACCATCCTCCCCGGCGCCTATCCCTGGCCCAACCACGTCAACGCCTGGCGCCCCCGGCACATCCACTTCTCGCTGTTCGGAGCGAGCTTCGTGACCCGGCTGGTGACCCAGATGTACTTCGCCGGCGACCCCCTGCTGCCCCTGGATCCGATCTACAACGGCTCCGGCGACGAGGCCGCGCGGCAGCGTCTGGTCGCCGCCTACGACCACGAGGTCACCGAGCCCGGCCGCGCCCTCGGCCACCGCTGGGACATCGTCCTCAGGGGCCGAAGCGCGACCCCGATGGAGAGCTGAGATGCCCGGGCAGACCCCTTCCCAGACCATCGGTCCCTACCTCCACATTGGGCTTGCGCGCGAGGTTCAGAACGTGGTCGCGGGCGCGGACACCGAGGGGCGACGGATTCGCGTCGAGGGCCGGGTGCTCGACGGCCAGGGGCAAGCGATCAACGACGCCCTGGTCGAGATCTGGCAGGCCAACGCCCACGGCCGCTACAACCATCCCGAGGACACTCAAGCCAAACCGCTCGACCCCGGCTTCAAGGGCTTCGGGCGCTCGCCCACCGACGGCGACGGCGCCTTCTGGTTCGAGACCATCAAGCCGGGCGCCGTCCCCGGGCCCGGCAATGCCTTGCAGGCGCCGCACCTCAACGTCACCGTCTTCGCCCGCGGCATGCTGCTTCACGCCGTGACCCGGATCTACTTCTCGGACGAGGCGGCCAACGACATCGATCCGGTCCTGAACTCCATCGACGACGCGGCGCGAAGGGCGACCCTGATCGCGGAGAAGGGCGACGAAGCTTCGGACAAGACCATCTATCGCTTCGATATCGTGCTCCAGGGGGCCGACGAAACGGTCTTCTTCGACGCCTGACAAGACGCCCGCTCCAAGGCCCTCGCGTCTCTCCCAGATGACCGTCTCACCGCTAGATTCCGAGCTCTTCGGCGCTCTCTTCGGCGACCCCGCAGTGGCGGCGTGCTTCTCCGACGAGGCGCGGCTTCGCTCCCTGCTCGTGGTCGAGGTGGCGCTTGCCCGCGTCGAGGCCCGGCTCGGCCTGATCCCCGCCGCCGCTGCCGAGCGCATCGCCGCCTGCGCCGAGCTCGAGCGCCTCGACCGCGCCGAGATCCGCGCCGGCGTGGAGCGCGACGGGGTTCCGGTGATCGCCCTGGTGCGGGGCCTGCGCGAGGCGGTGGGAGCGGACGCCGCGCCCTACGTGCATTGGGGCGCTACTTCCCAGGACATCATGGACTCAGGCCTCGCGCTGCAGCTCGGCGCGGCCATCGATCGCCTGGCGCCCGGGCTCGAGGCGCTGGCGATCGAGCTTTGCCGGGTCGCGGTTCGTCACCGCTCGACGGTGATGGCGGGCCGGACCCACGGGCAACAGGCGGTGCCCATAACCTTCGGTCTCAAGGTCGCCGGTTGGGCCGCGCCGCTGCTGCGCGCGGTGGAACGGCTGCGCGAGCTCCGGCCGCGCCTCCTGGTGGTGCAACTGGGGGGCGCCGCGGGGACCCTCTCGGCGCTGGGCGAGCGCGGTATCGAGGTCATGGAAGCCCTGGCCGAGGAGCTCGGGCTCGGGCCTTGCCTCCTGCCCTGGCACGTCCAGCGCGACAGCTTGGCCGAGTTCGCGTCGTGGCTCAGCCTGGTCTCGGGGAGCGTGGCGAAGATGGCGCAGGACGTGATCCTGCTCTCCCAAACCGAGGTCGGCGAGGTCGCCGAGAGCTCCGACCCGACGCGGGGCGGCAGCAGCACCATGCCGCAGAAGCGAAACCCGATGATCAGCGAGCGCATCGTCGCGGCGGCGCGCAAGAACGCGGTGCTGCTCTCGGCGCTGCACCAGGCCCTGGTCCAGGAACACGAGCGCGGCACCCACGGCTGGCAGCTGGAATGGCTCAGCTTGCCTGAGATGGTGGTGCTGACCGGGGGCGCCCTCAAGCTCGGCCACGCCGTGGCCGAGAACATGACGGTCGATGCCGCCCGCATGGCCGACAACCTGGAGCGCGCCGGCGGTGTCGTCCTCGCCGAGGCCCTGAGCTATGCGCTCACGCCGCTCCTGCCCCGCGCCGAGGCTTACCAGCGGGTGGCCGCGGCGGGCCGCATCGCGGTCGCCGAGCAGCGCCCGCTGGTCGACGTGGTCCGCGAGCAGCTCGGTGACGAATTTCCCGATGCCGACATCGATTGGCAGACCTTGGGCGAGCCGGGGCGCTACCTCGGCTCCGCGGACGCCCTGATAGACCGCGTCCTCGAGCGCGCCCGCGAGCTCGGACTCTTGGGCGCGCCCGAGGGGTCTTGATCACGCCGCCGCGGCCGGGGCCCAGGCGCGCGGCGCGAAGGCCGGGTCCAGGGGCGTCCCCACGATGTGGTTGGCGTAGTTCGACAGGGTCTTGAAGGCCACGCCGAGCACCACCTCGAGCGCCTGGCCGCGGCTGAAGCCCGCGTCGATGAAGGCCTGCACCTCCTCGTTGCTGGCCCAGCCGCGCTTCTCCACCACGATCTCGGTGAAGCGGCGCAGGGCCTCGAGCCGCGGATCGCCGATGGGCCGGCCGTCGCGCAGGGCGGCGATCACCACCTCGGGCACCTTGGCCATGGCGGCGGCGGTGGAGTGCGCCGCGACGCAATAGGCGCAGCCGTTCTCGGCGCTGGCGGCGATGATCACCACCTCGCGCTCGGCCGCCGTGAACGACGACCTGGCGAGGATGTCGCCCAGCGCCAGGTATGCCTCCAGCGCCGCCGGAGCCTCGCCCAGCGCGCCCAGCAGGTTGGGCAGGAAGCCGAACTTTCGCGACACGCCCTCGAGCAAGGGGCGCGAGGCCTCGGGCGCGGAGTCGACCGAGTGAATGGAAAAGATGCTCATGGGATTTCTCCTTGATCTGATACTGGGTTGATGGATCGGCACGCGACGTCTATGCCGCGGCCGCCTCGGGGGCGAGGAACGGGTAGTCGGTGTAGCCCCGCTCATCGCCGCCGTAGAAGGTCGTCGGGTCCGGAACATTGAGCGCCGCGCCTTTGCGGAAGCGCAGCGCCAGGTCCGGGTTGGCGACGTAGAGGGCGCCGAAGGAAACCAGGTCGGCGTCACCGCTCGCGAGCGCTTGACGGGCGCGTTCCAGGTCGTAGCCGCCGTTGGCGATGTAGGCGCCGCCGAAAGCCTCACGGAGGGCCCGCTTATCGAAGTGTTGGGGCGGTGCCGAGCCCGCGAAGTCGGCCTCGACCACGTGGAGGTAGGCAAGCCCGAACTCGCCGAGCCGCCGCGCCGCGTGGCCGAAGGTCTCGTCGGGCCGGGAATCGCGGATACTGTTGAAGCCGTTGACGGGCGAGAGTCGCACGCCGACGCGCTCCGCGCCCCACACTCCGGCTACCGCCTCGGTGACCTCGAGCAGCAGCCGCACCCGATTCGCCACGCTCCCGCCGTAGACGTCGTCGCGCCGGTTGCTGCCGTCGCGCAGGAACTGGTCCAGGAGGTAGCCGTTGGCGGCATGGATCTCGACCCCGTCGAAGCCGGCTTCCAGGGCATTGCGGGCAGCCTCGCGATGCTGCGCGATGATGCCCGGAAGCTCTGCGAGCTCGAGCGCCCTTGGCGTCGCAAAGGGCTTGAGACCGTCGTGGGTGAAGGTCTCGCCCTCGGGCCTCAGCGCCGACGGCGCCACGGGCAGCGCTCCGCCGGGCTGCAGCGAGGGGTGCGAGATGCGGCCCACGTGCCAGAGCTGGGCGAAGATGCGCCCGCCGCGCCCGTGCACCGCCTCGGTGACCCGCCGCCAGCCCTCGACCTGGTCGGGATCGTGGATGCCGGGGGTGCCCGGGTAGCCCACCCCTTGGGGCGACACTTGGGTGCCTTCGCTGATGATCAAGCCGGCCGAGGCGCGCTGTGCATAGTAGCGGAGGTTAAGGTCCTGGGGCACGTTGCCGGGGCCGGCGCGGTTGCGGGTCAAGGGCGCCATCACCACCCGGTTCTCGAGCTCATGGGGCCCGAGCTTGAAGGGCGTGAAGAGGCCGTAGGCCGCGGCCGGCCGGCCCTTGCCGGAGTCGATGGTGGTTGTGGACATCTGCGTCACTCCTCATCTCCTGCGCGGTTGACCACCGCTGAGTTTAGGACCGATCGGTCCGAAATCGGCAAAAAAATCAACCCAGGGTTTCCAGCACCAGGCTCACCACCTCGTCGAGCGCCGTGCGCTCAGGTCGCACCTTGGCCAGCACCAGGAGGCCGTTGAGACTCGAGGCTAGGTAGCGGGCGAGCGCCCGCGGCTCGCGTTCGGGCGCGATCTCGCCCCGCTCTTGTCCCTCCGTGACGGCGCCGTGGAAGGCCTCCTCCAGGTTGGCGAGGCCGGCGCCGACCAAAGCGGCGGCTTGGTCGTCGCTGGGCGCCATCTCGATGGCGCTGTTGTTGACGAAGCAGCCACGGCGCTCACCCGCGTCCACCATGTCGGCGAGATAGCGCTCGAACACCGCGGCGATGCCGGCCCTTCCCCCGCCGGCCTCCGCGATCAGGGCGGCGATGCTGCCCGCGGCCACGGTGTGGTTGTAATGGTCGATGGCCGAGAGGAACAATGCCCGCTTGGAGCCGAAGGCATCGTAGAAGCTGCTCTTGCTGAGGCCCATGGCGTGGATGAGATCGCTGAGCGAGGTGGCCCGATAGCCCTTGGCCCAGAACACCTGCATCGCTTTCTCCAGCGCTTCGTTCTTGCTGAATTCCCGTGGCCGCGCCATGGCGGGACCCTTTCATCCACTGCCTGAGCGCTACATGGGAATTTAGGACCGATCGGTCCAGTAACAAGTTCGTGAGCCTGGACTGGCCGCCGCCTTCAGCCCCCTGAGCTGGGCGGCGGGCGCAGGCGCACGAGATAAGCACCGGCGGGGACACCCTCGGCCGCGAACGGGGTCACGCAGGCCGCTAACGTGAGCGCGAATCCGTGGCGATGGCGCTGGCTGACGATTCCCTCAACGGGCCTCCGTTCGCTCTGCGCGCGGCGCAGGAGATCGGCGAGCTCGCAGCCCCGCCCGCCATCGACCACCTCCGCGAACGGTCGACCCACCAGCTCGTCGCGGCGGCCGCCGCAGAGCACTTGCCACTCGGGGTTGGCGTCGACCACGATCTCCTTCTCGTCGAGCACCAGGAGGGCGTCGCGGCTGTCGGAGATCAGGGTCTCGGCCAGGCGTGCCGTCCACCGCCGGTCGGCGGCAATGGCGCCGCGATCGCCGTCATGCACGGTACTCATCCTCCTATGCCCCCGCGCCCTAGGGTCCGCTCCAAACTACCCCTAAACATAAATTAAATAAAAATATAGTTTTATTAAACTAGTATTGTATTCTATGAGTATTACTCGAATACTATAAACATAGGATTTCGATCATATTGATTCAAGTTTAATTTTTTCTTAATGAGAACTTTGAATCGCCACCGGCGCCGATTGTCCAAAGGCGGCGGCGCGTGACCTATTCGGCCCGGCCCGGGCGGCTTGGCGGAGCGGACCGGGGGTTTGCTGCGCGGACCCTTGCCGCGCCACGGCCAAGGGCGAAGAAAGCTATCCATTCGCGGCCAGGGATGGGCTATGGTTGAGCCAACCCTTCCTTCGAGGACACCAGCCAACAGGGGGTCACATGATGCGCTCGATTGGTCTTGCCGCGGCGCTCGCCGCGGCCACAATCCTTTCCACCTCGGCGCTCGCCGGGTCGGCGTGGGACATGCCGACGCCTTATGGGGAAACCAACTTCCATACCGTCAACATCCTCGGCTTCGCCAAGGACGTGAAAGCGTCCAGCGGCGGTGAGCTCGAGATCAAGGTTCATTCCGGCGGCTCGCTGTTCAAGCACCCGGAGATCAAGAACGCGGTGCGCGGCGGCCAGGTGCCGATCGGCGAATTCCTGCTCTCGCGGCTCAGCAACGAGAGCCCCATCTTCGGGGTCGACTCGGTGCCCTTCCTGGCCTCCGACTACGACTCCGCCATGAAGCTGTGGCAGGCCTCGCGGCCCAAGGTCGAGGCGCTGCTCGACAAGCAGGGCCTGATGGTGCTGTTCGCCGTGCCCTGGCCGCCCCAGGGGCTTTACGCCAAGCGCGAGCTCAACTCCATCGACGACCTCAAGGGGCTCAAGTTCCGTGCCTATAACGCCGCCACCGAGCGGCTGGCCAAGCTGGCCGGCGCGGTACCCACCCAGATCGAGCTCGCCGACATCGCTCAGGCCTTCGCCACCGGCCGCGTCGAATCGGTGATCACCTCGCCCTCGACCGGCGTCAACCACAAGTTCTGGGACTTCCTGACCCACTTCTACCATACCCAGGCGTGGCTGCCGAAGAACATGGTGGTGGTCAACAAGAAGGCCTTCGCCCGGCTCGACGCCAAGGTTCAGAACGCCGTGCTCGAGGCGGCCAAGAGGGCCGAGGTCTCGGGCTGGCAGGCGAGCCGCGAGGAGACCGACAAGATGGTCGCGGCGCTCAAGAAGAACGGCATTCTGGTCAGCCCGCCGAGCGCCAAGCTCAAGGGCCAGCTCGAGGCCATCGGCGCCACAATGACTGACGAGTGGGCGGCCAAGGCCGGGGCCGAAGGCACCGCCATCCTCAAAGCGTATCGACAGTAAGCGTATCGACAGTAGACGTTCGACTGGGAGCCGGCCGCCGCCGGCTCCGCCGTTCCCGGGTCGGATGCGCAGGGCGCTCGATCTTCTTTACCGCGCCAGCGGGGTCGCCGCCGCCACCTTTCTCGCCGCGATCTTCTTGATCGTGCTGGTGCAGGTGGCCGCCAACCTGACCGACGAGCTGGTGGGCTGGATCACCGGCGAGCCGATCGGCTTGGTGGTGCCGTCGTATGCCGAGTTCGCCGGCTTTTTCCTCGCCGCCTCGTCGTTTCTCGCCCTCGCCTACACCTTGCGCAGCGGCGGCCATATCCGGGTCGTGCTCATCATCCAGAACCTGGGCGGTCGGCCGCGGCGCCTGGTCGAGCTCTGGTGCCTGGCCGTAGCCGCCTCGCTGGTCGGCTACTTCGCGCTCTACACCTTCTTTCTCGTCGCCGAGTCCTTCACCTTCGGCGACCTCTCCTTCGGCATGGTGCCGGTGCCCTTGTGGCTGCCGCAGTCGGCGGTGGCGCTGGGCCTTTTGGTGCTCACGGTGGCGCTCGTCGACGAGTTCGTAGCCGTGCTCAGGGGCCGGCGGCCGAGCTATCAGGACGCCGCCACGGAGCTCTCGGAGGCGGGGCCGTCCGCCCCCGCGCCCGGCTCGGGCGGCGGCGCGACGGACTGAGCCGGGCCATGGAACAGGCCCTGCTTTCGCTGCTCTTCGTCGCGGTGCTGTTCCTCTTCCTGGGCAGCGGCGTCTGGGTGGCGATGTCGCTCTTGAGCGTCGGCCTTTTCGGCATGGCGATCTTCACTTCGGCGCCCGCCGGACAGGTGATGGCGACGACGATCTGGGGCGCCAGCAACTCGTGGGCGCTCGCCGCCCTGCCGCTGTTCATCTGGATGGGCGAGATCCTCTTCCGCTCGCGGCTCTCGCAGGACATGTTCACGGGTCTGGCGCCGTGGATGAGCCGGCTGCCGGGGCGGCTCATGCACGTCAACATCCTGGGCTGCGGCATCTTCGCCGCGGTCTCGGGTTCCTCGGCGGCGACCGCGGCGACGATCGGCAAGATGTCGCTCCCCGAGCTCGAGAAGCGCGGCTACGACAGGCGCATGAGCATCGCCACGCTGGCCGGATCGGGGACGCTGGGGCTTTTGATCCCGCCCTCGATCATCCTCATCGTCTATGGCGTCGCCACCGAGCAGTCGATCGCCCGCCTGTTCATCGCCGGCGTGGTGCCGGGCCTGATGCTGGTGGCCATGTTCATGGGCTACGTCATGCTGTGGTCGTTGGTCAACCCCGACAAGACGCCGCCCCCGGAACCGAGCATGTCCTTGCTCGAGCGCATCTTGGCCGCCCGCCGCCTGATCCCGGTGCTGCTCATCGTCGTCGGCGTCATCGGTTCGATCTACTTCGGCATCGCCTCGCCCACCGACGCCGCGGCGGTGGGCGTGTTGCTGTGCCTGGTCTTCTCGTGGCTCAGCGGCACGCTCAACCGGCGCACCTTCATAGACGGCCTGATGGGGGCGACGCGCACCTCGTGCATGATCGCCTTCATCCTCGCCGGCGCCGCCTTCCTCACCGTGGCCATGGGCTTCACCGGCATTCCCCGGCTGTTGGCCGAGTGGATCGGCTCGATGAACTTGTCGACCCATATGCTGCTCTTCGTCCTCACCATCTTCTTCATCGTGCTGGGCTGCTTCCTCGACGGCATCTCGGTGGTGGTGCTGACAACCGCCGTGATCCTGCCCATGGTCGAGCGCGCCGGGATCGACACCATCTGGTTCGGCATCTACCTGGTGATCGTGGTCGAGATGTCGCAGATCACCCCGCCCGTGGGCTTCAACCTCTTCGTCCTGCAGGGCCTCACCGGGGAAAACATCCTCTACGTGGCGCGGGCGGCATTGCCCTTCTTCTTCCTGCTGGTGGCGGCGGTCGCGGTGCTCGTGGTGTTCCCCGAGGTCGCCACTTATCTCCCCGAACGCATGCTGTCGCGAGGGGCGGGGTAGGGCGGTCGGCCGAGAGCTTCGGCTGGCCCTTGGTGCGCCCAAACGAAGGGCGTATAAGGGGTTCATGCTGCACCGCGTTTTTTCGGTCGCCGGCTTGGCGGTGGCGGCGATCATTGCCGCCGCCTCGGGCGCAGATCCCTCGCGGGCGCAAGAGCTCAAGTTCTTCCGCATCGGCACCGGCTCCACCGCGGGCACCTACTTCCCGATCGGCAGCCTGATCGCCAGCACCATCAGCAACCCGCCGGGCTCGCGCGCTTGCGACCAGGGCGGCAGCTGCGGCGTGCCGGGACTGATCGCCGCCGCCCAGGCCACCGCCGGCTCGGTGGCCAACATCCAGGCGATCGCCGAGGGGGCGCTGGAATCCGGCCTCGCCCAGGCCGACATCGTGCACTGGGCCTACTTCGGCGAGGGCATCTACGGCGACAATCATCGCGTCGCTAGCCTCAGGGCGATCGCCAACCTCTACCCCGAGAGCGTCCACCTGGTGGTGCGCAAGGGCGCCGCCATCGCCTCGGTGCCGGAGCTGCGCGGCCAGCGGGTGTCGCTCGACACCCCCGGTGCCGGGACCCAGGTCGACGCCTACCTGATCCTCGAGGCCTACGGGCTCTCGGACCAGGACCTGCACCCGGTGTTCGCCAACCCGGGGCTGGCCATGGACATGATGATGGAGGACAAGCTCGAGGCCTTCTTCTTCGTCGGCGGCTACCCGGCCAAGGCCATCGCCGTACTGGCGGCGGCGGGCAAGATCGAGCTGGTGCCGATCGCCGGCCCCCAGGCCGACACCTTGCGCCAGCGCTACAGCTTCTTCGCCCGGGACCGCATTCCCACCGGCGTCTACCAGGGCACCGACGGGGTCGAGACCCTGAGCGTCGGCGCCCAATGGGTGGTGGGCGCCGAGATCGACGACGAGCTGGTGTACCAGATCACGCGCTCACTGTGGCATCCCAACAACCGGCTGCTGCTGGACGGCGGCCACGCCAAGGCCAGGCTGATCCGCCTCGAGACCGCGCTCGAAGGGGTCTCGATCCCGCTCCACCCGGGGGCCGAGCGCTACTACCGCGAGGCCGGCCGGATCGAATAAATTGGATTAATCCGCGGCGGCCAGCCACTCGCGCATCGCCGGCAGTGCCAACACTGCGTCCCGGTAGGCCGCCGAGACCGGGTCCAAGGGCACGTCGTAGGTAACGAAGCGGGAGACCACCGGCGCGTACATGGCGTCGGCGGCGCCGACGCGGCCGAACAGGAAATCGCCGCCCGACCCGAAGCGGCGCCGGCAGTCGCGCCAGATCTCGGTCACCCGGGCGATATCGGCGAGCGCCCCGGGGGTTTGGCCCTCGCCGGGCCGCCGGGCCGGGCAGTCCATCGGCAGGTCGCGGCGCAGAGCGGCGAAGCCGGCGTGCATCTCGGCCGCGACCGCGCGGGCGCGGGCCCGCGCTTCCGCCCCGTCCGGCCACAGGCCGGCCTTAGGCGAGCGCTCGGCCAGGTACTCGCAGATCGCCAGCGACTCCCACACCGTCACCGCACCATCCTTCAGCACCGGCACCCGCCCCGCCGGTGAGTGCTCGAGGATGCGTTGCCGGGTGGTCGGCTGATCGAGCGCGATCACCACCTCGTCGAACCGGGCACCGGACAACTTCAGCGCCAGCCAGCCGCGCAGCGACCACGACGACAGGCGCTTCGAGCCGATGACGATGGTGAGCCGCGCCATCGCCGCTCCCCTGAAAAACCGCGAACAGATTGAGCCGCCCCCTTATTACGGCGCGCGCGGGGCTTTTCAAGGGCCGCGTTCCGCGCCATGCTGGCGCTCGCCGACGTCGCCCGCCGCCGCCGACGACCAAGGAGTATCGCGCCTTGACCTTCACTTTGTGCGACGACGCCGACGACGCCATCCCGATCGAGATGGTGAGCGAGGCCGGGCTCGAGGCCTGGCGTGCCGCCCAACCGCCGGCGCGCGCCGCCTGGAGCGCGAGCGTGGGCTTCAAGGCCGAGGCCCACAGCCCGCTCTTAATGCCGGACGCCGACGGCGGGCTCGAAAGCGTGGTGCTGGGGTTGGGCTCCGGATTCGAGCTCTGGAGCACTGCGGCGTTGCCCAAGGCACTGCCGCCCGGGCGCTATCGCCTGGAGCCCGAGCCCGAGCCCGCCGAGGCCGATCGGGCGGCGCTGGGCTGGGCCCTGGGGAGCTATTCCTTCGGCCGTTACAAGGACGGCGAGGAGGCCTCGGCAGAGTTGGTGTGGCCGCGCCGCGCCGAGCGCCAACGGGTCGAGCGCACCGCCCGCGCCACCTTTCTGGCGCGCGATCTGGTGAACACGCCGGCGGCCGACATGGGGCCCGAGGAGCTGGCGGGCGCCGCGGCCCGGCTCGCCGAGGCCCACGGCGCCGAGTGCCGCATTACCCAAGGCGAGGCGCTCGCCGAGGCCTACCCGGCGGTCCACGCGGTGGGCCAGGCCAGCGCCCGGCCGCCGCGCCTCGTCGACCTCGTCTGGGGCGCGCCCGATGACCCCAAGGCGACCCTGGTGGGCAAGGGGGTGTGCTTCGACACCGGCGGTCTCGACCTCAAGAGCGCGGCCGGGATGCGGCTGATGAAGAAGGACATGGGCGGCGCCGCCACCGTGCTGGGCCTCGCCAGCATGGTGATGGAGGCGGAGCTGCCGGTGCGTCTGCGGGTGCTCGTGCCGGTGGTCGAGAACAGCGTCGGCGCCGGGGCCCTGCGCCCGGGCGACGTGATCGCCACCCGCAAGGGCCTCAGCGTCGAGGTCGGCAACACCGATGCCGAGGGCCGCCTGGTGCTCGCCGACGCCCTCGCCGAGGCCGACGCCGAGCGTCCCGCCCTCTTGATCGACTGCGCCACCCTGACCGGCGCGGCGCGGGTGGCGCTGGGGCCCGAGCTGCCGGCCTTGTTCAGCGATGACGAGGAGCTCGCCGCCGACCTCGTCCGACACGCCGAGGCCGAAGAGGACCCGTTGTGGCGACTGCCCCTGTGGCGCCCCTACGAGCGCTGGCTCAAGAGCGAGATCGCGGACTTGGCCAACGTCGCCGGCGAGGGACCAGAGGGCCGCTTCGCCGGCGCCGTCACGGCGGCCTTGTTCCTCGCCCGCTTCGTCACCGCGACTGGCGCCCACGCCCACATCGACCTCTTCGCCTGGAACCACGAGTCGCGGCCCGGGCGCCCGGCGGGCGGCGAAGCGATGGCGATGCGGGCGCTCTACGCGCTCATCGAAGCGCGCTCGAGGCCCTGAGGCGAGCCCCGGCGGACGCGGCCATGGCACTGCGAATCGGAATACAGACGGCGCTCAAGCTGTGGCACGGCGCGCTCGCCGAGAGCGTGCGCAGCGACGGGCCCGACCTTTCGGCGCGCCAGTTGGCGATCCTGCTGACCGTTTATCTGAGCCCGCCGCCCCACACCGTGCGCGGGCTCAGCTCCGGGCTCGAGATCTCGAAGCCGGCGGTGAGCCGGGCGCTCGACACCCTGGGCGAGCTCGATTTCATCCGCCGCAAGTCGGACCAGGACGACCGCCGCAGCATCCTCGTCCAGCGCACGGTGAAGGGCTCGGTTTACCTGAGCGAGTTCGCCGCCGTGGTCAGCCGCGTCGCCGAAGCGCTGGAATAAATTGGCGTCAATTTATTCGGCGGCGCCGGGCCGCGCCGTCTCGGGGCGGCGCCAGAGCTCGAGCAGGGCCGCCTGCTCGGTCATCACCGCGGCGAGGTGGCGCTCCTTGACGTGGCCGAAGCCGCGGATCCGCTCCGGAGCCAAGGCGATCTCGAGGGCCAGCGCGTGGTTGTCGTGGTCGAGCCCGGCCGCGAGCTCCGCCACCACCGCCTCGTAGTCCGTGATCAGGGCGCGCTCGCGGCGGCGCTCGGCGCTGTAGCCGAAGGGATCGAAGGGGCTGCCCCTGAGCCCCTTGAGGCGCGCCAGTGCCCGCATCACGGTGAGCATCCAGGGCCCGTAGGTGCGCTTGACGAGGTGGCCGGTCTCGCCGTCGCGCCGGGCGATGAGCGGCGGCGCGAGATGGAGCTCGAGCCGGAAGTCGCCCTCGAAGCGGGCGCCCACTTGGGCCTCGAAGCGGCCGTCGGTGTAGAGCCGCGCGACCTCGTACTCGTCCTTGTAGGCCATCAGCTTGTAGGCGTAGCGCGCCACCGCCTGGCCAAGGCCGCTGGTGCCCGGGGCGCGCTCGGCTTCGGCCGCGCGGACGCGCGCGACCAGGCCCCGGTAGCGCTCGGCGTAGGCGACATCCTGATAGGCGCTGAGCTCGGCGGCGCGGTGGGCGACGATCTCGTCCACCGTGGCCGGGATCTGGCGCCCCTTCGCGTCGCCCCGGGCGAGGGCGCTGACCGCCCCCGGGTCGTGGGCCGCGCGGCGGCCCCAGGCGAAGGCCTGGCGGTTCATCTCCACCGCCACGGCGTTGAGCTCGATGGCCCGCTCGATGGCCTCCGCCGTCACCGGGATCAGGCCCTTCTGATAGGCGTAGCCCAGCATAAAGAGGTTGCTGGCGATCGCATCGCCCATCAGGCGGGTGGCCAGGCCGGTGGCGTCGATGAACTCGACCTGCTCGGGCCCGGCCGCGGCCTCGATGCGCTCGGCGAGCGCCGCCGAGGGGAACTCGAGGTCGGCGTCGCGGGTGAAGTGCCCGGTGATCTGCTCGTAGGTGTTGACCACCACCCGCGTGCGCCCCGGCGCCATCACCGCAAGGGCGAGGTCGCCGCCGGTCACCAGGCTGTCGCAGCCCAGCACCAGGTCGGCCGAGGCGGCGTTGAGCCGGGTGGCGCGGATGTCGTCCTGCGCCGCCGCCAGCCGCAGGTGGCTGGTGACCGCGCCGCCCTTCTGGGCCATGCCGAACTGGTCGATGGTGGAGAAGCCCATGCCTTCCATGTGCGCGGCCATCGTCAGCAGCGCCCCGATGGTGACCACGCCGGTGCCGCCGACGCCGGTGACCAGCACGTTGTAGGTCGTGCCGGGCTCCAGCGCCGGGCGCGCCGGCTCGGGCAAGAGCGCGAGGTGGTCGGGCGGCTGGTCGACCGCGGCGGCGCGGCGCAGGCTGCCACCGGTGACGCTCACGAAGCTCGGGCAGAAGCCTTCGGCGCAAGCGTAGTCCTTGTTGCAGGCCGACTGATCGATCTGACGCTTGCGCCCGAACTCGGTCTCCAGCGGCAGCACCGAGAGGCAGTTGGACTTGTCGTTGCAGTCGCCGCAGCCCTCGCACACCAAGTCGTTGATCAGGATGCGGCGCGGCGGATCGATCATGCGGCCACGCTTGCGGCGGCGGCGCTTCTCGGCGGCGCAGGTCTGGTCGTAGATGATCGCGCTCACCCCCGGCCACTGGCGGCACTCGCGCTGCACCCGGTCGAGGGCGCGGCGGTGCGCGAAGGCGGTGCCCGGGGCGAAGCCGGCATCCACCGGGTACTTGTCGGGCTCGTCGCTGACCACGACGATCTTGCCCACGCCCTCGGCCTGGACCTGTTGCGAGATAATCGCCGGCGTCAAGGGGCCGTCGAGGGGCTGGCCGCCGGTCATGGCGACGGCGTCGTTGAAGAGGATCTTGAAGGTGATGTTGCTCTTGGCGGCGACGCAGGCGCGGATCGCCAGCAGGCCGGAGTGGAAGTAGGTGCCGTCGCCCAGGTTCTGGAACACGTGCTCGGTGGTGACGAACGGGGCCTGGCCGATCCAGTTGACGCCCTCGCCGCCCATGTGGGTGTGGGTGTCGTTGTTGCGATCCATGTAGGTCGCCATGAAATGGCAGCCCACGCCGCCGAGCGCCCGGCTGCCCTCGGGCACCCGGGTCGAGGTGTTGTGGGGACAGCCGGAGCAGAAGTAAGGCAGCCGCGAGATGGCGAGGGCGCGGCGCGTCGCCGCCTTCTCGGCGCGCTGGTCCAAGAGCGCGAGGCGCGCGGCGATGCGCTCGCTCGTGTGGAAGTGGGCGATGCGGCGCGCCAGCACCCGGCTCACGTCCTCGGGCGTGTACTCGGGAAAGGCGGGCAGGATGACCCGGCCCGCCTCGTCGTGGCGCCCGACCACCCGCGGACGCTGGCCGTCGGCGAGGCCGTAAAGGGCGTCGCGCACAGCCATCTCGGTGAGCCTGTGCTTCTCCTCGACGACCAGGATCTCCTCGAGCCCGGCGGCGAAGGCGGTCACCGTGTCGGCGTCGAAGGGGTAGGGCATGGCGAGCTTCAGCACCGTGATGCCGAGGGAGTCGGCGAGCGCGTCGTCGATGCCGAGCTCGTGGAGCGCCTGACGGACGTCGGTCCAGGCCTTGCCGGTGGCGATGATGCCGTAGCGCGGGCGCCGGCTTGTCAGCGTCACCCGGTTGAGCCGGTTGGCGCGGGCGAAGGCCAGCGCCGCCGGCAGCTTGTAGCGCCTGAGGCGGGGTTCCTGCTCGAGCCAGAGGTCGGGCTCGCGCAGGTGGAGGCCGTCCTCGGGCAGCTCGAAATCGTTGGGCAGGACGATCTCGGGGCGCCCGAGGTCGGCATCGACCGCCGCGGCGGCGTCCACGGTATCGGGAATCAGCTTGAAGCCCACCCAGCCGCCGGAGAACCGCGACATCGCCCAACCGTAAAGCCCGTAGTCGATGATCTCCTGCACCGTGGCCGGGTAGAGCACCGGCATCATGAGGTCGGCGAACAGGGTCTCGTGGGCCGCCGGGGAGTCGGTCGAGGAGAGCGGGTGATCGTCGCCGACCACGGCGAGGACTCCGCCATGCGGCGCGCTGCCGGCGAGATGGGCGTGGCGGATGGCGTCGATGCTGCGGTCGAGGCCCGGGCCCTTGCCGTACCACATAGCGAAGACGCCATCGCGGGTGGCGTCGCCGAAGATGCCGACCTGCTGGGTGCCCCAGATCGCGGTCGCCGCCAGGTCCTCGTTGACGCCCGGCCAGAAGTGGATGTGGTGCTCGTCAAGGAGGCCGCCCGCGCGCCACAGCTCCTTGTCGAGGTTGTGCATCGGCGAGCCGCGGTAGCCGGAGATGAAGCCCGAGGTCTCGAGGCCCGCCGCCTTGTCGCGGGCGCGCTGGATCAGGGCCAGCCGAACCAGGGCCTGGCTGCCTGAGATGTGGGCGCGGCCTTCCCTTAGGGTGTACTTGTCGTCGAGGGTAACGGGCTCAAGCTGCATGGCCCACCGAACTCCCTGTCGCGCTGCTCCATGGCGGCACCGTCGCCGGCGCCGCCGGACCTAAGATAATCTAATAGCCGCGGGCGCGGTCGACCACGTTGGGCACCGGCTCTCCGGCCTCGAAGCGGCGGATGCTGTCGGCGACCACGCCGGCGGCCGAGCGCGGATTGGTCTCGCTCGCCACGTGGGGCGTGACCACGACCCGGGGATGGCCCCAGTAGGGATGATCCTCGGGCAGGGGCTCGTGGTTGAAGACGTCGAGGGTGGCGCCGGCGATATGGCCCGAGCCGAGCGCCGCCAGCAGCGCCTCGTCGACCAGCTGGGGGCCGCGCCCCGCGCACACCAGCGAGGCGCCCCGGGGCAGGAGCGCCAGCGTGCGGGCGTTGAGCACACCCTCGGTCTCGGGCGTGAGCGGGAGCAGGCAGACCAGGATGTCGCTCGCCCGCAGCACCGCCTCGAGGCCATCCCAACCGTGATGGGCGGTGACGCCGGGCACCTCCTTGGCGGTGCGGCTCCAGCCCACCACGCGGAAGCCGAACGAGAGCAGCATCGCCGCCGAGGCCCGCCCCATCTCGCCGAGCCCAAGGATGCCGACGGTGGTGCGCTCGGTGTCGGGCGGCGCCAGCGGCGCCCAGCGGCGCTCGCCCTGCAGCGCCCGGTAGTCGAGGGCGCGGCGGTGGTGGCGCAGCACGCCCAAGGTCACGAACTCGGTCATGCGGTTGCTGAGCAGACGGTCGACGAGCCGCACCAGGGGCACGCCCTCAGGGATCGTCGAGTCGGCCAATATGTCCTCGACGCCGGCGCCCATCACCAGGATCGCCTTGAGGTTGGGATAGCGTTCGAGGTCGCCGGGCGGCGGCCGCCACACCAGGGCGTACTCGATCTCGGCGACCTCGCCGACCTCGGGCCAGGGGCGCACCTCGACCTCGGGCAGCTGGCGCTCGAGCTCGCCGAGCCACTCCTCGGTCTTGCCGCCGGCGGTGTCGCCGCTGAAGAACATCAGGGCCATCGCTTCAGGTCCTCACCGTGCCGTCCTCGATCGCCTCGAGCTCGAAGGCGGCGGCCATCAGGGCGCGGGTGTAGTCGGTCCGGGGGTGCTCGAAGATCTCCCTCGCCGGTCCCCGCTCGACCACGCGGCCGTCCTTCAGCACCATCACCTCGTCGGCGAGCGCCCGCACCACCTTGAGGTCGTGGCTGATGAACAGATAGGCGAGCTTGTGGCGGCGCTGCAGCTCGCGCAAGAGGTCGACGATCTGCGCCTGCACCGACATGTCGAGCGCCGAGGTCGGCTCGTCGAGCACCACGAAGCGGGGCTTCAAGGCCATGGCGCGGGCGATGGCGATGCGCTGGCGCTGGCCGCCCGAGAACTCGTGCGGGTAGCGGTCCTGGGTCTCAGGATCGAGGCCGACCTCGGCCAGGGCCTCGCCAATCAGCGCCCGGCGGGCCTCGTAGCTGCCGCCCATGCCGTGCACGATGAGCCCCTCCTCGACGATCTGGCCGACCGACAGGCGGGGGCTCAGGCTCGAGTAGGGGTCCTGGAAGACGATCTGCATCTCGCGGCGCAACGGCCTGAGCTGCCTGGTGCGCAGCGCCTGCAGGTCGTTTCCGTCGAAGGCGATCTCGCCCTTCGACCGCTCGAGGCGCAACAGCGCCAGCCCCAACGTGGTCTTGCCCGAGCCGCTCTCGCCCACGACGCCCAGGGTGTGGCCCTCGCGCACCGTGAGCGAGACCCCGTCCACCGCCTTGACGTGGGCGACGGTGCGGCGCAGCAGGCCGCGCCGAATCGGGAAATGGACCTTGAGCTCACGGGCGCTCATCACCGCCGGCGCCTCCGCTTCAGCCGCCAACGGCGCGCCCTTGGGCTCGGCGTCGAGCAGGTGCCGGGTGTAGGCATGCTTTGGGCTCTCGAAGATGGTCTCGGTGGGCCCCTGCTCGACGATCTCGCCCTCGGTCATGACGCACACCCGGTCGGCCATGCGGCGCACGATGCCGAGGTCGTGGGTGATCAGCAGCAGGGCCATGCCGAGGCGCTGCTGCAGGTCCTTCAGGAGCTTGAGGATCTGGGCCTGGATGGTGACGTCGAGCGCCGTGGTGGGCTCGTCGGCGATAAGCAGGTCGGGCTCGTTGGCGAGCGCCATGGCGATCATCACGCGCTGGCGCTGGCCGCCCGAGAGCTGGTGGGGATAGGCCGCGAGCCGCTTCTCGCCCTCCGGCAGCCCGACCAGGCGCAACAGCTCGAGGGTGCGCGCCCGCGCCGCCTCGCGCCCCAGGCCCTTGTGCAGGAAGAGCATCTCGTTGACCTGTTTCTCGATGGTGTGGAGCGGGTTGAGCGAGGTCATCGGCTCCTGGAAGATCATCGAGATGCGGTTGCCGCGCACGTCGCGCAGGGTGTCCGGGTCGGCGCCGATCATCTCGACGCCCTCGAAGCGGATCGAGCCCGAGGGATGGCTCGCCTTGGGGTAGGGCAGGAGCTGCAGCACCGAGAGCGCGGTCACCGTCTTGCCCGAGCCGCTCTCGCCCACCAGCGCCACCGCCTCGCCACGCTCGATGTGGAACGAGAGGTGGCGCACCGCCGGGATCTCGCGGCCCTCGACCCGGAACGAGACGGAGAGCTCTGTGACGTCGAGGAAGGGCATTCTCAGCTTTCAGCCATCAGCTCTCAGCAGTCAGCTTTGAGCGTCCGGAGCAAACCCGCGAGCATCCGCTTAACCTCGTCAATATTGCCGTTGAGCCGCGCCCGGTCTTCATCGGACAGTTCCTTCAGGTCGTGGGCGAGCAGCACCAGGTACTCCGCCTCGCTGGCCGAACCCATGGCGATCTGGGCGAACCGAGCAAAATCGGCGTCGGAACCGCGACCGCAACCCTCGGCCAGATTCGCCCCGATCGATACGGCGGCCCGCCGGAACTGGCTGGTCAAGCCGTAACGCTCGTGTGGCGAGAAGCAGCTGCTCGCTCGATAGGCGTCCAACGCCAGCTCGTGCGCTTTGTGCCATACTTGAAGGTCCCGGAAATCCTTCATCTAGGTTCGTGCGTCCCGCAAGGCTGACAGCTGACAGCTGAAAGCTGATAGCTCGTAATCTCTCATTCCACCGCCTTGCGCGGATCGAAGGCGTCGCGCACCGCCTCGCCGATGAAGATCAGGAGGCTCAGCATGACCGCCAGCACCATGAAGGCGGTGATGCCGAGCCAGGGCGCCTGCAGATTGGACTTGCCCTGGGCCAGGAGCTCGCCGAGGGAGGGCGAGCCGGGGGGCAGGCCGAAGCCCAGGAAGTCGAGAGAGGTCAGCGTCACCACCGAGCCGCTGAGGATGAAGGGCAGGAAGGTCAGCGTCGCCACCATGGCGTTGGGCAGCATGTGCTTTCGCATGATGGTGGCGTTGCCCACGCCCAGCGCCCGCGCCGCCCGCACGAAGTCGAAGTTGCGCGCGCGCAGGAACTCGGCCCGCACCACCCCCACCAGCGCCATCCAGCTGAACAGCAGCATTATCCCTAAGAGCCACCAGAAGTTGGGCTCGACGATGCTCGACAGGATGATCAGCAGAAAGAGCACCGGCAGGCCCGACCAGATCTCGATGAAGCGCTGGAACAGGAGGTCGGTCCAGCCGCCGAAAAAGCCCTGCACGGCGCCCGCCGTGACCCCCACCACCGAGCTCACGGCGGTGAGGATGAGGCCGAACAGGACCGAGATGCGGAAGCCGTAGACCAGCCGGGCGACCACGTCGCGGCCCTGGTCGTCGGTGCCGAGCCAGTTCTCGGCCGACGGCGGCGCCGGCGCCGGCACCGGCAGGTCGTAGTTGATGGTGCCGTAGCTGTAGCGCACCGGCGGCCACCACATCCGGCCCCCCTTCTCGGCCATGAGCTCGGCGAAGAACGGGTCGCGGTAGTCGGCCTCGGTCTCGAACTCGCCGCCGAAGACGGTCTCGGGGTAGGCGACGAAGGTCGGGAAGTAGAGCTCGCCCTCGAGGCGGATGAGGATCGGCTTGTCGTTGACGATGAACTCGGCAAGCAAGCTCAGCGCGAAGAGGACGAGGAAGATCCACAGCGAGAAGAAGCCGCGCCGGTTGGCCTTGAAGTTCTGCCAGCGGCGCCGCGTCAGCGGCGTGATCCGGAGCCCGAGAAAGCGTTCGCTCATGGACCGCACCCGCCGCCTAGACCTCGCGGGCCTCGAAGTCGATGCGCGGGTCGATGATGGTATAGGTCATGTCGCCGACGAGCTGCATCGCGAGACCCAGGAGCGTGAAGAAGAAGAGCGAGCCGAACATGATCGGGTAGTCACGGTTGATCACCGCCTCGAAGCCAAGGAGCCCGAGGCCGTCGAGGGAGAAGATGATCTCGGTCAGCAGCGCCCCGGTGAAGAGGATGCCGATGAAGGCGGCGGGGAAGCCGGCGATCACGATCAGCATGGCGTTGCGGAAGACGTGGCCGTAGAGCACGCGGTTCTCGGCCAGCCCCTTGGCCCGCGCGGTCATCACGTACTGCTTGTTGATCTCGTCGAGAAAGGAGTTCTTGGTCAGCATGGTGAGGCCGGCGAAGCCGCCGATCACCAGCGACAGGATGGGCAACACCATGTGCCAGAAGTAATCGACGATTCGCGCCGGCCACGAGAGCTCGTGCCAGTTCTGCGAGGTCAGGCCGCGCAGCGGGAACCAATCGAAATAGCTGCCGCCCGCGAACAGCACGATCAAGAGCACCGCGAACAGGAACCCCGGTATGGCGTAGCCGACGATGACCACGCCCGAGGTCCAGACGTCGAAGCGCGAGCCGTCGCGCACCGCCTTCTTGACCCCCAGCGGGATCGAGATGAGGTAGACCAGGAGCGTCGTCCACAGCCCCAGCGAGATCGACACCGGCATCTTCTCGAGCACCAGCTCGACGACACTGCGGTCGCGGAAGTAGCTTTCGCCGAAGTCGAAGCGCAGGTAGTTGCCCATCATGAAGATGAAGCGCTCGTGCACCGGCTTGTCGAAGCCGAACTGCTTCTCGATCTCCTTGATGAACTCGGGGTCCAGTCCTTGGGCGCCGCGGTACTTGCTGGTGATGGCGCCGCCAGCGCCCTCGCCCACCTTGGGTATGACCTGGCCGCCCGAGCCGACCTCGGCCCCGGTCGAGCCGCCGATGCGCGCCGTCGCCCCGATCGCGGTGCCGCTGATCTGGGCGATGATCTGCTCCACCGGGCCGCCGGGGGCGAACTGCACCACCACGAAATTGACCACCATGATGCCGAACAGCGTCGGGATCATGAGCAAGAGGCGACGGATCAGGTAAGCCAGCACGGCGCGGCCCTCGAGCCCCTAGACCGGTTCCGCATCGATCGGAACCGCGTATGAATCTTTTCGCTCACGGCAGCGGACCCAAGGGTCCGCGACAGGGGAGCACGAGTCGGGGCGGGCGCGCTGGAGGACCGGCGGACCCGAGGGTCCTCACTGGCGCGGCCTGAGCGCGATTCCAATTGACCTAGAATCGCTCTAGCCCTTGGGCGGCGGTCGGCCGGCGGCCAGCAGGCGTTCCTTGTCGGGATCGACCCACCAGGTGTCGATCACGCCGCGGGCGTAGCGGGGCTTGATCGCGGGCCGCGAGAACTTGTTCCAGTAGGCGATGGCGTGGCTGCCCTTGTACCAATGCGGCACCACGTAATTGTTCCACATCAGCACCCGGTCCAGCGCCCGCGCCGCGGTGGTGAGTTCGGGCCGGCTCTTGGCCGCGATCACCGTCTCGACCAGGGCGTCGATGACCGGGTTCTTGATCCCCGAGATATTGCGGCTCCCCACCACCTCGGCGTAGGCCGAGCTCCAGAGGCCGCGCTGCTCGATGCCGGGGGTCAGCGGCTGCACGTAGCGTCGCACGATGACGTCGTAGTCGAAGTGCTCCATGCGGTACTCGAAGTTGGCGAGGTCGACGATGCGCATCCGGGCCTCGATGCCGAGGCGCTCGAGGTTGCGGATGTAGGGCGCGATCACGCGTTGGAAGGTGGGCTCGAACATCAGGAACTCGACCGTCATGGGCGCGCCCGCGGCATCCCTGAGCTCGCCGTCCTGAACCGTCCATCCGGCCGCGGCCAAAAGCTTGAGCGCGGTGCGCAGGTGGCGTCGAATGTTGCCCGAGCCATCCGTTTCGGGCGGCGCGAAGGGGCGCTCGAAGACCTCGTCCGGCAGCTCGCCCCTGAAGGGCTCGAGCAGCGCCAGCTCGGCCGGCGACGGCGGCGCCTTGGCGGCCAGCTCCGAGTTCTCGAACATGCTGGTGGTGCGCTTGTAGAGGCCGTAGAAGATGTTCTTGTTGGTCCAGCCGAAGTCGAAGGCGAGACCCAGCGCCGCGCGCACCCGGCGGTCGCCGAACTTGGCCCGCCGGGTGTTGAGGAAGAAGGCCTGGACCCCCGACGGCGTCTCGTCCGGCAGCACCTCGCGCAGCACCCGTCCCTGGCGTACCGGCGGCTTGTCGTACTCGGTGGCCCAGCTCTTCGAGGTGAACTCCTCGCGGAAGTCGTACTCGCCGGCGAAGAAGGCCTCGAGCGCGATGCCGCGGTCGCGGTAGTAGTCGAAGCGGATGATGCCGAAGTTGTAGCGACCCCGGTTGACGGCCAGCTCGCGGCCCCAGTAGTCGGGGTCGCGGCGGTAGCTGATCGAGCGCCCGGGGTCGACCTTGGCGAGGCGATAGGGGCCGCTCGACTGGGGCGAATCGAGGGTGGTCTTGGCGAACTCGCGCCCCGACCAGTAGGCCTTCGACAACACCGGCATCTGGGCGACGATCAGGGGCAGGTCGCGGTGCTCGCCAGGCTTGAACTCGAAGCGCACCAGCCTGGGCCCGAGCGCCTCGACCCCGGCCACGTCGCGGTAGAGCACGCGGAAGCTGGGATGGCCTTCTGTGAGCAGGGTCTGATACGAGAACACCACGTCTTCCGCCGTGATCGGGGCACCGTCCCACCAGCGCGCCTCAGGCCGGAGGGTGAACTGGACCCAGGCGCGGTCGGCGGGGAGCTCGACGCTCTCGGCCACGAGCCCGTACATGGCGTCGGGCTCGTCGACGGCCCGGACCATGAGCGACTCGAAGATCAGGCCGAGGCCCGCCCCCGCGACCCCCTTGAGGATGAAGGGGTTGAGGTTGTCGTAGCTCTCGAGCGCCCAGAACCTGATCTCGCCGCCCTTGGGCGCCCGCGGATCGACGTAGTCGAAGTGGCGGAAGTCGGCCGCGTACTTGAGCTCGCCGAAGGCCGAGAGGCCGTGGCTCGCCGTGCCCTCGGCGGCGCGCGCTGTGGCGCACAGCAAGAGGACGGCGGCAATGCTGACGGCGGCTCGGGGCAGGGCGATCGCTCGGCACCGCATGGCGGCGATCATATCAGAGGCCCGCCCGCCGACTAAGCGCCCTTCTCGTCAATTCCTGAGCGCCGACTTGCGGCGCTCGAGCGCGCGCGCCTTCTCCGCGTCGACCCACCAGGCGAAGAGATCGGTGCCGTACTTGGGCTCGGTCCCGCTGCGCCCGAACTTGTCCCAGTAGGCGATGCGCTCGTGGCGCAGGTACCACTGCGGGATCACGTAATGGCCCCACAGCAGCACCCGGTCGAGCGCCCGGGTGGCGGTGATCAGGGTCTGGCGGTCGGGGGCGAAGATCACCTTCTCGATCAGGGCGTCGATCACCGGGTCCTTGAGGCCGATGATGTTGCGGCTGCCTTCGCGCCCGGCGGCCTCGCTGCTCCAATAGTCGCGCTGCTCGTTGCCGGGCGATTCCGATTGGCCGAAGCCGGCCGCCACCATGTCGAAGTCGAAGTCGCGCAGGCGGTTCTGATACTGGGCCGGATCCACGGTGCGGATGCGCGCCGCCACGCCCAGGCGCTTGAGGTTGCGCACGAAGGGGGCGATGACGCGCTCGAAGGCCGGGCTCACCAGCAAGAACTCGATCTCCAGCGGCGCCCCGCTCCGGGGGTCGATGAGCTTCTTGTCCGCGATCGTCCAGCCCGCCGCGCGCAGGAGCTTGAGCGCGGTGCGCAGGTTGGCGCGGATGTTGCCCGAGCCATCGCTCGCGGGCGGCGCGTAGGTCGTGCTGAAGAGCTCGGGCGGCAGCTTGTCGCGGAAGGGCTCCAAGAGCGCCAGCTCGGCCGCGCCGGGGAGCCCGCTCGAGGCCAGCTCCGAGTTCGAGAAGTAGCTCTTGGTGCGGCTGTACTGACCGAAGAACAGGTTCTTGTTGGTCCACTCGAAATCGAAGGCGTAAGCCAGCGCCTGCCTCAGCGCCCGGTCCTGGAACTTGGCCCGGCGCAGGTTGAAGACGAAGGCGCCCATGCCGGTGGGGCTGGCGTCGGGCACCTCCTCCTTGAACACCAGCTTTTGCCTGAGCGCCGGGAAGTCGTAGCCGGTGGCCCACACCTTGGCGGTGTTCTCGACCCGGAAGTCGTACTCCTGGGACTTGAAGGCCTCGAGCGCCACCGTCTGATCGCGGTAGTAGTCGTAGCGCACGAGGTCGAAGTTGTTGCGCCCGCGGTTGATGGCGAGCTCCCGTCCCCAGTAGTCGGGCACCCGCTCAAAGGTGATCGAGCGCCCGGGGTCGAGCGCCTTGACCCGGTAGGGACCGCTTGCCAGGGGCGGCTCGAGGGTGGTCTTGGTGAAGTCGTGGTCGGCGAAGTAGGCCTTCGAGAGCACCGGAAGCTGACCCATGATATGGGGCAGCTCGCGGTTGGGGGGGCCCGAGAAGGTGAAGCGCACCTTGTGCGCACCTAGCGCCTCGGCCTCGGTCACGTTGGCGTAGTAGAAGCGGAAGAAGGGCCGCCCCTTCTCTTTCAGCATCTCGAAGCTGAACACCACGTCGTCCGCCGTGATCGGGGTGCCGTCGTGCCAGCGCGCCTCGGGGCGCAGGTTGAAGACCACCCAGGCGAGGTCGTCGGGGACCTCGATGCTCTCGGCGATAAGCCCGTACTCGGCCGAGACGTCGTCGCGCGGCGAGGTCATCAGGCTCTCGAACGCCAGCCCCAGCCCGCCCGCGGCCACGCCCTTGATGATGTAGGGGTTGAGGCTGTCGTAGCCGCCGATGGCGTAGAGCCTGAGTTTGCCGCCCTTGGGCGCCGCCGGGTTGACGTAGTCGAGATGCTCGAAGTCGGGCCCGTACTTGGGCTCGCCGATGAGCGAGAGGCCGTGGCTCACCCGCACCTCGGCGGCCGCTGCCGGCGGGGTGGGGGCGAGGCCCGCGGCGAACAGGCACAGCCCAAGCCCGACCAGCGCGAAGGTCAGCTTGCGCCCGAATCTTTCCATGCTTGGTCCCTTCTCAGCGGCCGAGGCCGCCCCGTCTCCCGGTATGGAGCTTGTTTATAATTCCGATGCGTCGCCGCGCCTAGCGCCGCCGCGCCGGCGCGTCAGGGGCGAAGCAGCTCGCACGCGGCCTGGTGGAGCGCCTCCTCGCCCGCCGCCACCACGGTGCCGTCGCCCTCGAGCCCGAGCCGGCGCCCCTGCCAGTCGCTGATGAGGCCGCCCGCGCCCACCACTACCGGCACCAGGGCGCACCAGTCGTGTGCGTCCATCGCGCACTCGATGGCGAGGTCGGCGAAGCCGCTCGCCAAGAGCCCGAAGGCGTAGCAGTCTGCATTGTAGCAAGTCATCCGCACCTGGGCCTTGAGGCGCAGAAAGGCGGCCTCGCGCGCGCCCTCGAACCACTCCGGCGCGCTGGTGAAGAGCGTTGCGGCGCCGAGCTCGGGGCAGCTCCGCACCCGCGCAGGCGCGCCGTCGAGGGTCGTGGGGCTGCCCTCGGCGCCGACCCAGCGCTCGCCGGTGATGGGCTGGTCGATGATGCCGAGGATCGGTCGCCCGCGCCGCGCCAGCGCCACCAGGATGCCGAACTGGGGCCGCCCGGTTATGAAGGCGCGGGTGCCGTCGATGGGGTCGAGCACCCAGACGTACTCGGCCTCCGCGCCCCGCCTGCCGAACTCCTCGCCGATGATGCCGTGGCTCGGATAGAGCTCCTCGATGAGCGCGCGCATCGCCAGCTCGGCCTCGCGGTCGGCGACGGTGACGGGGCTTTGGTCGGGCTTGACGTCGACCGCCACCCCGGCGCGGTAGTAGGGCCGGATCGCAGCCCCGGCGGCATCGGCCAGACGGTGGGCGAAAGCCACGAACTCCGGCGGACAGGGCGCTTGCGCTTGCTCATCGGGCATCGGGCGCGGCCTTGACTCAAGATCAGCTCGCCGCGTTCGAGCGGCGCCGGGGCTACTCGGGCAGCGGCGCCGGCGAATCGCTGAGCGAGCGCAGGAAGAGGATGACGTTGGCCCGGGCGCCGGCCTCCTTGAGGCCGCGGAACACCATCTTGGTCCCCGGCACGTGGGCCTTCGGGTCGGCGAGGTAGCGGTCGAGCTCCTGGTAGCCCCAGCTGCCCTCCAGCGCCGCCATCGGCTTCGAGTACCTATAGCCCTCGACGCTGGCGATGTCGCCCCCCACGACGTCCCACAGGTTGGGCCCCACCTTGTTGCGCCCGCCCTTGTCGAAGCTGTGGCAGGCGGCGCACTTCTTGGCCACCTTGCGGCCGGCCTCGACGTCGGCGGCGCCCAACAAGGCGAAGACGGCGGGGGCGTCTTCCTCGGCCGCGGCCTCGATCGCCTGCTCTTCCTCGGCCGCCTCCTCCTCGACGGCCACGACGTAAGCCGGCTTCTCGAGCGGGGTCGGGCTCACCAGCCGGTCGCCGAGCTGGTTGATCACGAACACGACCAGGCCGGTGGCCAGGACCGCCCCGACTATCTTGTTGATCTCGAACAGGTTCATGCCGCAGATTCCAAAGCTCGCGGGCGCCGCGCGGGGAGCGGAGATTAGCCGCTTCCCCCGCGCCCATGCAAGCCGTATAAGGGGCCGCTTTCCGGCGCCCGCCGGCGCTTAACCGATGCCCGCCGGGCGCCCATCGAAGCGCGAGGCCGATCTTGAACCCGATCGTCGTCATCCCGGCCCGCATGGCCTCCAAACGGCTCCCCGGCAAGCCGCTCGCCGACATCCACGGCACGCCGATGGTGGTCCACGTGCTGCGCCGGGCCGAGGCGGCGGCGCTGGGCCCGGTGCTGGTGGCCTGCGCCGAAAGCGAGATCGCCGAGGCGGTGGCGCAAGCCGGCGGGCGGGCGGTGCTGACCGCGCCCGACCTGCCCTCGGGCTCGGACCGGGTGCGGGCGGCGCTCGCCGAGGTCGACCCGGAGCGCCGCCACGACGCCGTCGTCAACCTGCAGTGCGATCGCCCCGAGATACCGCCCGAGGCGATCCGCGCCGTGCTCGAGCCGCTTTCGAACCCCGAGGTCGACATCGCCACCATCGCCTATGAGATCACCACGCCCGCCGAGCGCGAGGACGCCGACGTGGTCAAGGCGGTGATCGCCTTGGCCCCGGGCGCGCGGTTGGGCCGGGCCCTTTACTTCAGCCGCCTGCCGGCTCCGGGGGGCGCGGGAGCGATGTATCATCACGAGGGCATCTACGCCTTTCGCCGTGAGGCGCTGGAGCGCTTCGTGGCGCTCGCCCGCGGCGCCCTCGAGCAGCGCGAGAATCTCGAGCAGCTGCGGGCGCTGGAGGCCGGCATGCGCATCGAGGTGGCGCTCGTTGACAGTATCCCGCGCGGTGTCGATACTCCCGCCGACCTCGAGCGCGCCCGCGCCCGGATTGCGCGCAAGTCCTGAGCCAACCCCCGCCCGCCATGGCCGAGCCCCCCGCCGCGCCCTCGCCCACGCCCACGCCCGAGAGCGTCATCGCCTTCCAGGGCGTGCCCGGCGCCTACTCGCACCTGGCCTGCCGCGAGGCTTGTCCCGAGCTCGAGCACCAGGCCTGCGAGTCCTTCGAGGACGCTTTCGGCGCGGTGCAGGAGGGCCGCGCCGGGCTCGCCATGATCCCGATCGAGAACTCGCTCGCCGGGCGGGTGGCCGACATCCACCATCTCATCCCCGACTCGGGCCTCTACATCATCGGCGAGCACTTCCAGCGCGTGAACCACCAACTGGTGGCGGCCAAGGGGGCGACGCTCGACAGCCTCGAGGTGGTGCACAGCCACGTCCAGGCGTTGGCCCAGTGCCGTCAGCTGGTCCGCGTGCTGGGGCTCAAGAGCCAGGTCCACGCCGACACCGCGGGCGCCGCGGCCGAGGTCGCCGAGCGCGACGACCCGGCCCACGGCGCCATCGCCTCGTCGCTGGCGGCCGAGATCTACGGCCTCGAGACCCTGCGCACGGACATCGAGGACACCGCCTTCAACGTCACCCGCTTCGCCGTCATGTCGCGAGCCGAACGCCGCCCGCCCTTGGAACAGGGCCCGACCCTGATCACCTTCGTGTTCCGGGTGAAGAGCCAGCCCGCGGCGCTTTACAAGGCGCTGGGCGGCTTCGCCACCAACGGCGTCAACCTCACCAAGCTCGAGAGCTACCTGTTGAGCGGCACCTTCGACGTGGCCCAGTTCTACGCCGACGTCGAGGGCCATCCCGACCAGCCCCATGTGCGCCGCGCCCTCGACGAGCTCGAGTTCTTCTCCCGCGAGCTCAAGATCCTCGGCGTCTACCCGGCCCACCCCTTCCGCCGCGGCGGCTGAGGGGCGGGGGCGCCGGGACGCGGCTAAGGCGGGTACTCAATAAGGGGCGGCTTGGTCGGGCTTCGTGTAGCGCGCGCTCTGTCTGCCAGGGGCCAGAAGGCTACGTTCACATAAACTTCCTTCGCCGAAAGATTTTGATGTCATTGGCATTGAGATCGAACCACTCACCTTGCAGCCGTTTCTCCCTGGATCGGTTGTGTCAGTACGCTTCAATGCCACTTGGGTCGTCGGTTTCGATGCTATGAATGTGATGGATTTTCTCAGGAAGCTGTAAGCCTATTTCGTACTGACGTCGATCTGGATTATTGGTGCTGCCAATTTTGTAAAATTTTCCGGACTTAAGCAGATATACGTACCCCGTTGAGGGAAAGTCTTGCTCGAAGCCGTCAGGACTGATCGGTTCTGCCTTGATGTGAAGCATGCAGATTTGAACGACATCTTCCATGCCACCTTTTTCTTCACAATAGGATTTAATGAATGCCGCTCGATCAGATTGCTTGCCCAAGTGATTGGCAAGAGTATTGTGCGAGGGAAAAGACTTGTCCGATCTGGCCTTCAGCCTGATCTCTGCGCTAACGGGAAACCTTCCGAGCTCTCTAATTAGCGAAATGAATTTTTCCGCCACAATTTCCTTATCGTAAGCGGTTTGCATCACGTTGGGTGATAGACCCGCTTCAGATGTGGCATCGCTCCATTTGGTCCAATACTTTCCAGACCAATCAGCTTCTTTAATGCCGGTCGCCTTCTGGAATGCTATTTTTCCAGGTGTCCGCCCGCCGTTCTTGGCCGCGAGGAGCCTAATCTGCTCAAGAATGAAATCTCTGTCCATGACCGTGAATGTACTTGAATATGATACGGATGGGCAATCATCTCGGCAGTAGAATGCAGGCGGCAATCGTGAAAAATGACAGGGCGCACACTTGCTCTGGCTCACGCGCGGCCATCGGCGGGCCAGGCTCTAGATCCAACTCCTTCGCTCTTCCAAAGTAGCCACCCTAGTCCGCCTGGATCGCCACCTCGTAGGCCCGGAAGGCCCGATCCCGGGTGACCAGGACGAGCTCCTCGCTCAGCGCCTGGGCGATCAGCATGCGGTCGAAGGGATCGTCGTGATGGCGCGGCAGGGCGCCTGCCTCGCTGGCGTGGCGCGCGGTGATGGGGAGCTCGACGAAGCCGTTGGCGGCGATCTCGTCGGTGAGGTCGGCGCCGCCAGTGTCGAGGCGGCCCAGCGCCGCCTTGATCGCCAGCTCCCAAATGGTCGCGGCGCTTACGTGCACGATCGAGCGCGAGTCCGCGATCGCCGCCCGCGCGGCGGCCGGAAGTCGCGCGTCGTTGGCCAGCCACCACAGATACGCGTGGCTGTCGAGGAGCAGCCTCACTCGCTCTCACCGCGAAACGCCGCCGCTATTCCTTCGGGCAGCGGGGCGTCGAAGTCGGCGCCGATGCAAAGGCGCCCCTTGAGCCGCCCCGGCCGGCGCGGCGCGGCGCTCACCGGCACCAGGCGCGCCACCGGCTTGCCGTTGCGGGCGATGACGATCTCCTCGCCGGCGTCGACCCGTTCGAGCAGACGGGAAAGGTGGGTCTTGGCCTCGTGAACGTTGACGACCTTCATCGCCCATTGCCCCGTACTAGACTTAGCTAAGTTTAGTCCAGTACGGTCGCCGAGTCCAGCGCTCAGGCCAGGAGCGGCCGTCGGGGCCCGCCGCGCTAGCCCTCGCCGAGCCAGGCGCGGCACAGCTGGTGGGCGATGGACATCGGGGGCGGCAGGCGGTCGGCGCGCATGTTGTGCCAGGCCGCCACCATCTCGGTGATCTCGTCGCGGTCGAACCAGCGCGCCTCCTCGAGCTCGTTGCCGTCGACCTCGACCTCCTCGCCCAGCGCCTCCGAGAGGCAGCCGATCATCAGCGAGGCCGGGAAGGGCCAGGGCTGGGACGAGTGGTAGCGCACCTCGCCGACCTCGACGCCGGCCTCCTCCTTGACCTCGCGGCGCACCGCCTCCTCGATGGTCTCGCCGGGCTCGAGGAAGCCCGCCATCGCCGAGTACATGCCCTTGGGCCACCACGGCTGGCGCCCCAGCAGACAGCGCTCGCCCCTGAGCACCAGCATGATCACCACCGGGTCGGTGCGGGGGAAGTGCTGGGCCTTGCAGGCCTCGCTCGAGCAGCGCCTCAGATGGCCGCCCTCCTGGGGCGCCGTCGGCTTGCCGCAGACGGCGCAGAAGCGGTGCCGGGCGTGCCAGTCGACGAGCGCCCGCGCCTGGGCCAGGATGGCGGCCTCGCCGGGGGCGAGCTGGGGCGCGATGGTGCGCACGTCGATGAACTTGCCCTGGCCCGAGAGCGCGCCCTCCTTGGCCGGGTTGTGCTCCGAGTTGAGCCCGGCGGCGAAGTGGGCGAGGCCGTCGCGCAAGCCCAGGAAGACGATCTCCTGGTCCTCCTCGGAGAAGGCGGCGCGGCTGCCGGCCGGCTGCCAGGCGATGGTCGGCGCCTCGCCCGGGATCACCAGGGCCTTGAGCTGCCAGAGCGGCAACAGGCGGCTCTCCTCCTCGCCCAGCCGGGCCTCGAGCCAGGCCGCGTCGCGCCGCAGGTGGCTGGCGCGATCGAGCGGGCTCGAGGCGAAGACGTGGGGCTTCGGCATGGCGACGGGACCCTGCCCTGGCGGTGCCCAGGAGCCCACAAGCCTGACACAGGCGGCCCCAACGGACAATGGTCGGGCGTGGGGCCGGGCGTGGGGCCGGGCGTGGCGGCGGCGCGGCGCCCATGGCGGGCCCCGCGAGCGGCACGCAAGCCTTGGGCTATGATGGGGCTATGAGGGGCGAGGCCCCGGCCTTCGAGAGGGTGGGAACATGGCTCACGTCGACTGGAACATCAGAGGTCGCCAGTACGGCAACTGCAACTGCGCCTGGGGCTGTCCGTGCCAGTTCAACGCGCTCCCCACCTACGGCGACTGTCGCGCCCTGATGACGATGTGCGTCGATAAGGGCCACTTCGGCGACATCGACCTGGGCGGCCTCAAGTGGGTCGCCACACACTCGTGGCCCGGCGCCATCCACGAGGGCAACGGCTCTCAACAGTTCATCATCAGCGATACCGCCGACCAGGATCAGCGCCACGCCCTGGTCGAAATCCTCCACGGCCGCGAGAGCGACGAGGGCGCCACCTTCTTTCAGGTCTTCGCCACCACCATGAGCACCGTTCTCGAGCCGCTGTTCCTGCCCATCGAGCTCGAGATCGACGTCGAGGCCTGTGACGCTCGCCTCATCGTCCCCGGCATGATCGACTCGGTGGGAGCGCCGATCATCAGCCCCTTCAGCGGCTCCCCCCACCGGGTCACGGTGGCGCTTCGCAGCAGCATTTCCTTTGCCCAGGCCGAGTTCGGCAGCGGCACCACCAAGGCCACCGGCGCCGTCCCGCTCGAGTTCGAGAACAGCTATGGGCAGTTCAACTACGTCAACATGACCCAGCACGGCGTCGTCCGTTGAGCCCGCCCGCCGCGGGGCCTCGACTCGCGCCCGGTGATGGGGTTGCGGTTTCGCGGCCCCGGCGCATCGCCCCGCGCCCTTGCCTCGGGCGCTGAGAATGCTGCTATAGTGAGCCGGGAGGTTGGCGGCGGACGGGTCCCTCGCCAACCCGGTCAGGTCCGGAAGGAAGCAGCCGTAACGAGTCCGGCCCGGGTCGCCGGACCAGCCTCCCGCCTTGGTCTCCGACGGCGCGCCGCGCCCCGAGGGAGAGCCGTCCGGCGCCCCATGAGCGACTCCCCCGCCGCCAGCGAATACCGCGTCCTGGCCCGCAAGTACCGGCCCGCGAGCTTCGCCCAGCTGGTGGGCCAGGAAGCGATGGTGCGCACCTTGCGCAACGCCATCGAGAGCGGCCGGCTGGCCCATGCCTTCATCCTCACCGGGGTGCGCGGCGTGGGCAAGACCACCACCGCCCGGATCATCGCCCGCGCCCTCAACTGCAGCGGCGGCGACGCGGACGGACCGACGCCGGAGCCCTGCGGCGAGTGCGAGAACTGCCGCGCCATCGCCGAGGACCGCCACCTGGACGTGCTCGAGATGGACGCCGCCAGCCGCACCGGCGTCGAGGACATCCGCGAGCTCATCGACGGCGTGCGCTACGCCCCGACCTCGGCCCGCTTCAAGGTCTACATCATCGACGAAGTGCACATGCTGTCGAAGCACGCCTTCAACGCGCTTCTCAAGACCCTCGAGGAGCCGCCGACGCACGTGAAGTTCATCTTCGCCACCACCGAGGTGCGCAAGGTGCCGGTGACCGTGCTCTCGCGGTGCCAGCGCTTCGACCTCCGCCGGGTCGACGCCGAGACCCAGATCGCGCACCTCAAGGGCATCGCCGAGAGCGAGCACGTGACGGTGGACGAGGCGGCGCTGGCGCTCATTGCCCGCGCCGCCGAAGGCTCGGTGCGCGACGGCCTGTCGCTTTTGGACCAGGCCATCGCCCACGCCGGAGGCGCGATTCACGAGGCCCAGGTCCGCGACATGCTGGGGCTCGCCGACCGCGCCCAGGTGCTCGACCTGTTCGACGCCGTGATGTCGGGCGCGGCGCCGCGGGCGCTCGAGCTCCTGGGCGATCAGTACCAGGCCGGGGCCGATCCGGCGGTGGTGCTCCAGGACATGCTCGAGCTCTGCCACTGGCTCACCCGCGTCAAGGTGGTGCCCGAGACCGCCGACGACCTCACGGTGCCCGAGGAAGAGCGCAAGCGCGGGCGCGAGATGGCCTCGAAGCTCGCCATGGCGGTGCTGGCCAGGTCTTGGCAGATGCTCTTGAAGGGGCTCGAGGAGACCCGGCTCAGCGTCTCGCCCCTGGCCGCCGCCGAGATGGTCGTGGTGCGGCTCGCCTATGTCGCCGACCTGCCGACCCCGGCCGAGGTCGTGCGCGAGCTCCGCTCCGGCGCCGTCCCCGAGGGCGGCGGCGCGGTCACGCCGAGCGCGGTCGAGGCCGAGAGTGGAGGCGGCCCCGCACCGGGCCCGCCGCCCTCGACGCCGGCCTCGACGCCTCCTGTCGCCGGTCCGGCCGCGCTCGAGGCCGAGCCCGCCCCGGAACCCGAGCCCGCGCCCGAACCCGCGCCCGAATCCGCGCCCGAACCCGCGCCGGGACAGCAACCGACGGCCCGCTCGAGCTTCGCCGAGTTCGGCGACGTGGTGGCGTACGCCGCCGACAAGGGCGAGGCCATCCTCCACGCCCACCTCGTGAGCTCGGTGCACGTGGTCAGGTTCGAGCCCGGCCGCATCGAGTTCCGCCCCGCCCCGGGGGCGCCCGCGAAGCTTGCCAGCGAGCTCGCCGCCAAGCTCTCGGCCTGGAGCGGCGAGCGCTGGGTCGCCACCATCTCGTCGGACGAGGGCGCGCCGACGCTCGAGGAGCAGGCGGCGGCGCGGGCCGCGGGCCGTCGCCACGAGATCGAGCAACACCCCCTGGTCGAGGCCGTGCTCGAGACCTTCCCCGGGGCCGAGGTGCGCGCCGTCCGGGAGCTCGGCCCCGACCAACAGGCGCCGGTCAGCGACGAAGAGGACGAAGCATGAAGAACCTTTCCCAGATGTTGAAGCAGGCGGAAGCGATGCAGGAGCGCATGGCCGAGGTCCAGGAGCAGCTCGGCAGGGTCGAGATCACCGGCATCGCCGGCGGCGGCATGGTCGAGGTGACGCTGAGCGGCAAGGGCGAGATGCGCGGCGTCAGGATCGAGCGCGCGCTCGTGGATCCCGAGGAGAAGGAGGTGCTCGAGGACCTCATCGTGGCCGCCCACAACGACGCCAAGGTCAAGGTCGAGGCCCACCTCAGCGAGGAGATGAGCAAGCTCACGGGCGGCCTCAACCTGCCGCCCGGCCTCAAGCTCCCGTTCTGAGATACCCCCCACTCGCAGCCCGCCATGACCGGCCCCGAGATCGAGCACCTGATCCGGCTCCTGGCCAAGCTTCCGGGGCTCGGGCCGCGCTCGGCGCGGCGCGCCACGCTCCATCTCCTGAAGCGCAAGGAGAGCCTCTTGAAGCCCCTCGCCGAGGCGCTCGGCGAGGCCGGCGAGCGGGTCCACGCGTGCGGCCGCTGCGGCAATCTCGACAGCCGCGATCCCTGCGCCATCTGCGCCGACCCGCGCCGCGACCAGAGCGTGATCTGCGTCGTCGAGGAGGTCGCGGACCTGTGGGCGCTGGAGCGCGCCGCCGCCTTCCGCGGCCGTTACCACGTGCTCGGCGGCGTGCTCTCGGCGCTCGACGGGGTGGGGCCTGAGGACCTCAACATCGCCGGCCTGGTGGCGCGCGTCGTCGAGGGCCGGGGCGAGAACCAGGGTGACGGCCGGGTGCGCGAGGTGATCCTGGCCACCAACGCCACCGTCGATGGCCAGACCACGGCCCACTACATCGTCGACCGCCTCGCCGACAGCGGCGTCGAGATCACCCGCCCCGCCCACGGCATGCCGGTGGGCGGCGAGCTCGACTACCTCGACGACGGCACGCTGACCACCGCGCTAAAGTCGCGCCAGCCATTCTAGGAGGCGGGCCCGCAAGCGGGCGATTCGAGGCCGGCGCCCGCTTTTTTGCCCCGTTCCTTGCCGCTTCACCTCTGGGAGCGGACCTGACCAGCCGGGCCGGCGTTCGTCGGCTCGTGGGCCAACTCGGCGATTCGCTGTTCAGGCCTGAAAGCTCTTAGCGGGGGCACGCCCCAGGCCGGCGCGACATGGGCGCGACTGGCGTGGGGAACATTCCTGAGAGGTCCCCGGGGCGGCCCTTGGACTCCCTCAACCCCAAGCGTAAACTGGCGACAACAAATCCAAGCCGGGGGAGAGCTCCCGTGGCCGAACGGGAGGTTCAACGCAGGCTCGCCGCCATCGTCAGCGCGGATGTGGCCGGTTACAGCCGTTTGATGGGCGAGGACGAAGCCGGCACGCTCGCCACCATGAAAGCCCACCGCCGCGAGCTCTGGACCCCGATAACAGAGAGGTACGGCGGCCGCGTCGTCGGCACGGCGGGCGACAGCCTCTTGATCGAGTTCGCGAGCGCGGTCGCCGCCGTGGAGTCCTCGGTGGCGGTGCAACGCGGGATGGCGGAGGGCAACGCTGACCTTCCCGAGCCCCGCCGGATGCTTGTCAGGATCGGTATCAACATCGGCGAGGTGATCGTCGATGGTGACGATATCTTTGGCGACGGCGTCAACGTGGCGGCGCGCCTACAGGAGCTTGCCGAGCCGGGCGGGGTCATGATTTCCGCCAACGTCCACGAACAGGTGGAGGGAAAGCACGACGAGCGGTTCGAGGACGCAGGCACACACGAGGTCAAGAACATCGCCCGGCCGATCAGCGTGTGGCGATGGGCGCCGGGCGCAGCCGCGTCCGTGAATGCAGCCATCGGCTCACCGGAGATTCTACCGCTCCCCGACAAACCATCGATTGCCGTCTTGCCGTTTGACAACATGTCGGGCGATCCCGAGCAGGAGTATTTCGCCGACGGCATTACCGAGGACATCATCACGGAACTCTCGCGGTTCCGGGGCTTTTTCGTGATCGCCCGTAACTCGTCGTTCGCGTTTCGAGGCCAGAGTATCGACATTGCAGAGGTCGGCCGACGGTTGGGCGTCCAATTCGTCGTCGAAGGGAGCGTGCGCAAGGCAGGCAACAGGATTCGCGTCAGCGCCCAGCTGATAGATGCGTCAAGCGGCCATCATCTTTGGGCCGAGCGTTACGACCGCGAGTTGGAGGATATCTTCGCCGTTCAAGACGAGATCACGCAGGCCATCGTGTCCGTTGTTCCGGATCGGGCGGAAGATGCAGCTCGCGAACGGACAGAGCGGAGTCGAACGCTGAATTGGACCGCATACGATTTCGTACTTGTGGGCATCGAGCGGTGGAGGCGTTTCACCGGCGAAGGTGTCGCTGAAGCGCGGGGGATGTTTGAAAAGGCGCTGGAACTCGATCCACAGTACGCCCGTGCGCACGCAAACTTAGCATGGACCCACGTTCACGAGATGTTCCTGGAATTATCAAACGCTGAATCCCCGGACAAAGCCTTGAAGCATGCAGGGAAGGCGTTGACCCTGGACGACGACGATGCCTGGAGTCATGGTGTCATGGCGCAGACCCTTTTTCTGGCAGGGCAGGATGAAGAAGCCCAGATACACTTTCGACGCGCGCTCGCGCTCAACCCGAATGACGCTGACATCGCGGCCGTTTTCGCCAACATCTTAGTCTACTGGGGCCGTGTGGACGAAGCGCTCGAATGGATCGCCGTGGCGAAACGTCTCAATCCGTTTTGCCCCAGCCAGTACCACTGGTATCAGGCGCTTGCATTCTACTCGGCGCGTGAATACGAGCAGGCGGTTACGGCAATCAAGGAGATACGGTCGCTCGACCGTTGGTATCGTGGTTTGCTCGCCGCATGTTATGGGCAGATGGGTCGGATAAGCGATGCGCGTACCGAAGCGGAATTGTTCGTCAAGGCGCGGCAAAGAGAATTGGAGGAGCGTGGCGAACCTCTTCCCCGGGCCACACTCGATCTGGCGTTGGTTCGAGCCGACAGATACAGGAATCCGTCGGATCGGGAACATTTCCTCGACGGCCTGCGTAAGGCTGGCCTGCTCGAGAAGTGAAGTCGCAGCGACCATCGCTCCGCAAATACGGCGGAGGTAGCACGCTCGCGTGATGTCGGTTCTTGATGCTGCGGACGGCTCCCGCGGCGGCGGGCGTCCGAGAATCCTTGACCTACCTGGAGCTTCGGCGGGCCGTCGTTGAACGTTCGCAAGCGGCCCACGAGTGGACAGCGTCGGAGCCCGAGACCATCGCCGCCAGATAGATTGGCGACACCGGGACAATTGGCCACGTGCTATTTCAGGCGCGCCGCGCGGCCGAGGGGAATGTCCCTATTCCCCCACTAGGCGCGGGGTGGCGCCGGTGAGCTGGGCCGTGGCGTCCTCAGTCTCCGCGCCCGCCTCGCCCTCCTCGAGCTGGAGCTCCTCGATCCGCCCGGCCTTGCGCACGATCTTCTCGGCCGAGGTGTCGATCTTCTTGATGTCGCCCTCGGCCTGGGCGAAGTGCTTCTTGAGGCTCTCGACCCGGTCCTGGAGGCGCACCACGTCTTCCAAGAGCCGCAACACCTCGATCTGGATGACCCCGGCCTGCTCGCGCATGCGCGCGTCCTTGAGCACCGCGCGCACGGTGTTGAGCGTCGCCATCAGCGTGGTCGGCGAGACGATCCACACCTTGGCCCGGTAGGACTTCTCGACCACCTCGGTGAAGTTGGCGTGGAGCTCGGCGTAGACCGCCTCGGAGGGCAGGAACATGAGCGCCGATTCGGCGGTCTCGCCGGGCACCACGTAGCGCTCGGCGATGTCGCGCACGTGCTTGAGGATGTCGGCCGAGAAGGCACGGCCGGCGACCGTCTTTGCGGCCTCGTCCTCGGCCGCGCGCAGGGCGCGGTAGCTCTCGAGCGGGAACTTTGCGTCGACGACGATGGCTCCCGGCGGGTTGGGCAGCTTGATCAGACAGTCGGCGCGCTTGCCGTTCGAGAGCACGCATTGGAACTCGTAGGCCGAGGGCGGCAGCGCACTGGTGACGATGTCGTTGAGCTGGATCTCGCCGAAGGCGCCGCGCGCCTGCTTATTCGCCAGGATGTCCTGGAGCCCGACCACCTGGCCGGCGAGCTCGGAGATGTTCTTCTGCGCTTGGTCGATGACGTTGAGGTGCTGCTTGAGCTCGCCCAGCGTCCCGGCGGTGCGCGTCGCCGACTGCTCGAGCGTCTTGTTGAGGGTGGCCTGGGCGCTGGCCTGGCTCTCGGCGAGCTGGCTGAGCCGTCCGGCGAGCTCGCGTTGCGACGCTTCCAGCGACTCGATGGTCTGCGCGAGGCGCGCCGTCTCGGCGCCCCCCGCTGGGCGCCGCAGCCACCACACCAGGAGCGCCAAGAGCGCGCCCAAAAGGACGCCGGAGACGAGGATGAGAACGCTATCCATGAACCCAGGGCGGATTCTACCATGGCGCCGCTTTTCCCGGGACAAAGAGTCGCAGGGCCACCCCTTGCCGGGCGCCGCCATGACCGCTACAGAGTATCCGCGGCCTTTCCCCGCCGCGTCGGCGGAGCTTGGAACCGACCATGCGCTCATCCCGCGCCCGAGCGTCTCGGTGGCTCTTCGTCGCCGGCCTCGTCGCCGCGCTCGCCGCCGCCTGGCCGCTGGCCGCCCAGGAGCGCGCCCCCGCCGACCTCATCGCCGCCGACCTGATCGCCAAGGTCCAGGCGCTGCTTCGCTCCGACACCAACATCGGCGTCTACCGCATGGAGATCGTGCGCCCTGAGTGGCGCCGCGAGATCCGCCTCAAGAGCTGGGACGACCGTCCGGGAAAGCGCTTTTTCGTTCATATCCTCGCGCCCAAGAAGGACAAGGACACAACCTTCCTCAAGGTCGGCGGCAACCTTTGGATGTACCTGCCGAAGCTCGAGCGCGACATCAAGATCCCGCCCTCGATGATGCTGACCTCGTGGATGGGCTCGGACTTCACCAACGACGACCTGGTGAAGTCGTCCTCGGTGGTGGACGACTATGACCACCGGCTGATCGCGCGCGAGGGCAGCGGCGAGGCGGCGGTGGCGACCATCGAATCGATTCCCAAGCCCGAGGCGCCGGTGGTCTGGGGCAAGCTGGTGCACCGCGTGCGCCTCGACGGCACGCCCCTCGACGAGGTCTTCTTCGACGAGCGCGGCGCCGCGGTGCGCCGCCTCAGCTTCGAGGCGGTGAGGGAGTTGGGCGGGCGCCGCATTCCCACCCGCTGGGTGATCGCGCCGCTCGGCAAGGAGGGTCACCAGACCGTGATGGTGATCGAGGAGATCGCCTTCGACGTGGCGATCCCCGAGCCCACCTTCGGGCGCGCCAACTTGAGCCGGCGGCGGCGGTGACCGCCAGCGTCCTCGCCATCGCCTGGCGGAACGTGATCCGCAACCGCCGCCGCAGTGTGCTCACGGCGGCCGCCATCGCCATCGGCCTGGCGGCGCTTTTGTTCCTGTGGGGCTTCAACGACGGCGCCCACAACAACATGATGCGCAACTACCAGGCCATGTTCGTGGGCAGCCTGCAGGTCCACAAGTCGGGCTTCTTCAAACGCCCCAAGCTCGCCACCCACATCGCCGACTCCGAGCCCATCACCGCCGCCCTCGAGGACGCCGGCATCGAGCGCTGGAGCCGGCGCCTGACCAGCTTCGCCCTCGCCGTCGGCGCCGAGAACTCGGCCGGCATGTTGCTCGTCGGCGTCGAGCCCGAGCGCGAGCCGCGGGTCAGCAACGTCGCCACCAAGGTGGTGCGGGGACGCTTTCTCGAGCCCGGCGATTCGTTCGCCTGCCTGCTCGGCGAGGGTGGCGCGCGCAAGCTCGAGGTCGAGCTCGGCGACTCGGTGATCCTCTTGAGCCAGGACCGCCAGGGCGGCCTCGCCGCCGAGCGCTTCACCCTCGTCGGCATCGTCGCCGGCTCGGATCCCGCCTTCGACAAGGGCATGGTGCTGGCGCCGCTCGCCACCGTGCAGGAGATGCTGGTCATGGGCGCGCGGGTCACCGACGTGGTGGCGCTGGTGCCCGAGGAGCGCCTCGATGAGGTGGTGGCCGGGCTGCGGCGCGAGCTTCTGGGCCAGGACCTCGAGGTGCTGCGCTGGTTCGACATGTTCCCGATCATGCGGGAGTGGGTCGCGCTCGATAACGGCTTTTATTACATCTTCCTCGGCATCGTGCTCTTGATCGTGGTCGCCGGCGTCACCAACACGGTGCTGGTGTCGATGATCGAGCGCACCCGCGAGTTCGGCGTGCTGATGGCGCTGGGCACGCGGCGCCTCGACGTCGCCACCATCGTGGTCGCCGAATCGCTGATCATCGGCGTCTTGGGCACCGCCGTCGGCACCGCCCTCGGCCTCGCCACCGTGGTCCATTACGGCCACATCGGCATCGACCTCTCGGAGATGACCGAGGGCCTGAGTCGCTTCTACATGGACCCGGTGATCTACACCGAGATCGACACCGACCACCTCGCCGTCACGGTGCTGGCGACCTTCGCGGCCGCTGCCGCGAGCGCCCTCTACCCGGCGCTGAAGGCGATCCGCCTCGAGCCGGTCGAGGCCATCCGCCGCCTGGGATGAGCGCCTTCATGGCCAGCACCAGCCGCCTCTCCATCGCCACCTATCTCTCGCTGGGATTCAGGAACCTGAGGCGCAATCCGCGGCGCACCGGCCTCACCCTGGCCTCGCTGGTGATCGGCATCGGCGCGCTCACCTTCCTCATGGCCATGAACGAGGGCTGGCTCAGGGACGCGCGCGAGAACTTCGTCCTCACCTTCACCTCCCACGTCCAGGTCCATGCCAGGGGCTTCGAGGAGAGCCAGAAGATCCAGAACCAGATCCCTGAGCCGGCCCGGGTCACGGCGCTGCTCGAAGGCGATCCCGAGATCCGGGCCTGGACGTCCAGGCTCCGGATCTCGGGCCTCGCCGCGGTCGCCGGGGCCAACACCGCAGCCCTGGTGGTGGCCGTGGATCCGGAGCGCGAGCGCGCCGTGAGCCGGCTTGCGAGCTTCGTCAGCGAGGGCGCCTGGCTCGAGCCCGGCGACCGCCGCGGCCTGCTCCTGGGCGTGACCCTGGCCGAGAACCTGGGCGCCGAGATCGGCGACAAGGTGGTGCTGATGGCGCAGACCCCGGCCGGCGACATCGCCTCGGAGATGTTCCGCTTGCGCGGGCTGCTGCGGGCCGGCGCCCCCGAAGTCGACCGCACCCTGGCGCTCATCCCGCTCGAGGTCGGGCAACGCTGGCTCGAGCTCGGGGCCGGTATCACCGACATCGTCATCCGCGCCGCTCGCCACGAAGCGACCGACGGCGTCCGCGATCGCCTCGCCGCGGCGCTCGGCGACGACTACGAGGTGATGCGCTGGATGGACATCGATCCCATGATCCAGCAGTGGCTCGAGTTCAGCGACGCCTACACCTGGTTCTTCCTGCTGCCGGTGATCGCGGTGGTGGTCGCCGAGATAATCAACACCATGCTGATGGCGCTTTACGAGCGGGTGCGCGAGTTCGGGCTCATGGAAGCGCTGGGCACCCGCAAGGGCCAGCTCTTCGCCATGGTGCTCAGCGAAAGCCTGGTGCTGGTGGCGCTCGGCGGCACGCTTGGGTACCTCTGCGGCGTTGCCGCGGCGCTCCACTACGGCAAGGTCGGGATCGACCTCTCGGGCTTCGCCGACGCCGTCGCCTTCTTCTACATGAACCCGATCCTGCACCCGGTGCCAACCGCCAAGTCGGCGCTGACGATCCTCGGCACCGGGCTCGTCACGGCGCTCGTCGCCAGCGTCTATCCGGCCTGGAAGGCGACCCGGCTCAACCCGGTCGAGGCGATGCGGGAGCTCTAGGATGGCGCTCATCGAAGTCGAGGACGTCCACAAGTCGTACCGCCTGGGCGAGGTCCAGGTGCCGGCGCTCAACGGCGTCGACCTGACCTTGGAGGGCGGCGTCTTCGCCGTGCTGGCGGGCCGCTCGGGCTCGGGCAAGACGACGCTGCTCAACATCCTCGGCGCGCTCGATCTCCCCGACTGCGGGCGGGTGCGGATCGACGGCGACGACTACCTGAGCCTCGGCAAGGACGCGCGCGCCACCTTCCGCCTCCGTCACATTGGTTTCGTGTTCCAGGCCTACAACCTGATCCGCGTGCTGACGGCGCGGGAGAACGTGGCCTACGTGCTCGAGCTCCAGGGGGTGCCGAAGTCCGAGCGCCAGGAGCGCGCCGACGGCTGGCTCCGGGAAGTGGGGCTCGAGGGCCTCGGTGAGCGCCGCCCCGACCAGCTCTCGGGCGGGCAGCAGCAGCGCGTCGCGGTGGCCCGCGCGCTTGCCGCCGGGCCCGACATCGTGCTCGCCGACGAGCCCACCGCCAACCTCGACTCAGGTACCGGCGAGACCCTGATCGAGCTCATGGAGGGGCTCAACCAGGCCCATGGCACCACCTTCGTGCTGGCCTCCCACGACCCCATTGTGATCGCTCGCGCCCGCCCGCTGATCCGCATGGAGGACGGCCGCGTGGTCGACGCCGGACCGCCGAGTTGATCCGCCTCGCCCTTGCGCTGGTGCTCGCGGCAGCGCCGCTTTCGGGCGCCGGGGCGCGTGGCCTGGGCCCCGCCGGCGAGCTCGCGGGGAGCTACCGCAATCTGTTCGCGGCCACCCGCGACAGCCGCGACAAGGTCATACTCACCGACTTCAACCGCCTCCGCCTCTCGCTCCAGGGCGCCACCGGGGCCTGGTCGTGGCTCATCACCTACGACCACGAGCTGGCTGCCGGCGGCTTCGTCGAGAGCCCCGACTTCGCTCCCGTCGAGGCGATCCCCGAGCCCACCGCGCTGGACGCCACCGATGCCATCGCCGGCGGCGACCTCTTCGAGTGGCGCCAGCGCCTCTACCGCGCCGTGCTCGCCTATGACTGGGGCGGCGGCCAGCTCAGCGCCGGGCGCCAGCGCATCGCCTGGGGCAGCGGGCGGCTGTGGAACCCCACCGACCGCTTCAACCCGGTGGCGCCGACGGCGATCGAGCCCGAGGAGAAGACCGGCGTCGATTCCTTGCTTGGCGAGCTTCGCTTCGGTCCGTTCGGCGCCCTTCAAGGGGTGGCGGCGCCCGAGCGGGCAAGCCGCAACGTGCGCCGCAAGCTGGCGCTGAGGTGGCGCGACACCGTGGGCGAGCTCGATTACGCCTTACTCGGGGGCCGCATCGGCGACGAGACCGTGCTCGGCCTCGACCTCGCCGGCAACCTGTGGCAGGGCGGCATCCGCCTCGAGGCCCTGGTCGGCCGGCCCGAGAAGGGGGACCGTTACGCCCAGCTCGCCGCGGGCTACGACTACACCCTCGCCACCGAGCTCTTCCCCGCCGGCCTCTACCTCCTGGCCGAGTACTTCTACAACGGCGCGGCGCTGGGGGCCCCGCTCCCACTCCTGCCCTCGGACCGGCTCGAGAGCCGGAACGGGCACTTCCTGGGCCTCTCGGCGGGCTACGACCTGACGCCGCTGTGGCGGCTCGACGGGCTGGTGATCTGGGACCTGACGGGGAGCAGCCTGTTCCTGAGCCCCCAGCTCACCTGGTCGGCCAGCGCCGCCATCGACGTGAGTCTCTTCGCCCAGGTCTTCACCGGTGATCGCGCGAGCGAGTTCGGGGCCTTCGAGAACGCCATTTTTCTGCGCCTCGAGCTCTTCTTCTGAGCCCCGCCGGGCGCTTGACGGGGCGTGGGCGCGAGATTACTTAGCTTTCGCGACCGACCCCGGACGAAGCTTTGGACACGATGGCGCTGCTCTCGATCATCACCGCCCCCGACCCCCGCCTCAAGCTCACCTCGACCGCGATCGAGGCGGTCGACGACAGGCTGCGCAAGCTGATGGACGACATGCTCGAGACCATTTCCGCGGCGCCCGGCATCGGCCTCGCCGCGGTCCAGGTCGGCGTGCCCGAGCGCGTCATCGTGGTCGACATCAGCCACAAGGACGAGCCCAGGAACCCGATCTACCTGGTCAACCCCGAGATTCTCTGGGTCTCCGACAAGCTCGCCAACTACGAGGAGGGTTGCCTCTCGCTGCCCGAGCAGTACGCCCGGGTCGAGCGCCCCTCCGCCTGCCGCGTGAGCCACCTCGACTACGACGGAGAGCCCCGGGTGCTGGAGGCCGAAGGCCTGCTCGCCACCTGCGTCCAGCACGAGATCGACCACCTCGAGGGCATCCTCTTCGTCGATCACCTCTCCACCGTCCGCCGCAGCATCATTCTGCGCAAGCTCTTGAAGGCGCGCAAATCAAAGCTCGCCGCCAACGCCTGAGACTATGAGCCCCCTGCGGCTGGTGTTCATGGGCACGCCGGAGTTCGCGGTGCCGACGCTTGAGCGCCTCATCTCGGCGGGCCACGAGGTGACCGCGGTCTATACCCGGCGGCCTAAACGCAAGGGCCGCGGCCAGGAGCTGCGGCCCTCGCCGGTGCACGAGCTCGCCGCCGCCCGGGGCATCGAGGTGCGCACGCCGCAGAGCCTCAAGGGGGCCGAGGAGCAAGGCGCCTTCGCCGCGCTCGGGTCCGACGCCGGCGTGATCGTGGCCTACGGGCTTATCCTGCCGCCCGCGATCCTCGAGGCGCCGCGGCTCGGCTGCCTCAACCTCCACCCCTCGCTGCTGCCGCGCTGGCGCGGCGCGGCGCCCATCCAGCGCGCCATCCTGGCCGGCGATCCGGAAAGCGGCGTTACCGTGATGGTGATGGACGAGGGTCTCGACACCGGTCCCATACTCGGCACCGAGCGCCTCCCCATCACCTCCGAGACCAGCGCCGGAAGCCTTCACGACGAGCTCGCGCAAGCGGGCGCGTCGCTGATGCTTCAGACGCTTGCGGGCCTCGCCGAGGGCCGCCTCGAGCCCCGACCCCAAGCGGTGGACGGCGTGAGCTATGCCAAGAAGCTGGCGCGCGACGAGGGCCGTCTCGACTGGCGCCGCCCCGCCGCCGAGCTCGAGCGCCTGGTGCGGGCCTTGAGCCCGAGCCCGGGGGCCTGGTTCGCTCACGCCGGGGCCCGCGTCAAGGTGCTCGCCGCCGAGCCGGTCGCGGGCCCCCCCGGCGCCCTCGTTGCCCCCGGCGAGGTCCTCGACGACCGCCTCACCGTGGCCTGCGGCGAGGGCGGGCTGCGCCTCGTCCTGGTGCAGCGTGGCGGCAAGCAGGCGATGGCGGCGGCCGAGTTCCTGCGCGGCTTCCGGCTCGCGCCCGGCGCCCGGCTGGAGTGAGCCCTTGCCGCGCTACCGCCTCACCCTCGAGTACGACGGCGGCGACTTCGTCGGCTGGCAGCGTCAGGCCAACGGGCCCTCGGTGCAGGCCGCGCTCGAGGAGGCGGTGCTGCGCTTCTCGGGCGAGCGGGTGACGGTGGCCGCCGCCGGGCGCACCGACGCCGGCGTCCACGCGCTGGCCCAGGTGGCGCATGTCGACCTGACCAAGAGCTGGCCCGCGGCAAGGGTCCGGAACGCGCTCAACTTCCACCTCAAGCCGGCCGCCGTGACGGTGCTCGAGGCGGTCGAGGCGGGGCCCGACTTCCACGCCCGCTTCTCGGCCACCGCGCGGCGCTATCTCTATCGCATCGTCAACCGTCGGACGCCGCTGGCGCTCGATCGCGGGCGCGCCTGGCAGGTCGGCGAGCCCCTCGACGAGGCGGCCATGGGCGAGGCGGCGGCGGCGCTCATCGGCCCCCACGACTTCACCACCTTTCGCTCCGCCCGGTGCCAGGCGCACTCGCCGGTGAAGACCTTGGACGCGCTCGCGGTCAGCCGTGCCGGCGACGAGCTGCGGATCCGGGCCCGGGCGCGCTCGTTCCTGCACAACCAGGTGCGGGCGATGGTGGGCACGCTCAAGCTGGTGGGCGAGGGCAGGTGGGCGCCGGCCGAGGTGGCGCGGGCGCTGGCCGCTCGCGACCGCGCGGCCTGCGGCCCCACCGCGCCGGCCCACGGGCTCTACCTCGCCGGCGTCGACTACCCCGAGCCAGCGCCCGGCTGACCGCCGCTAGAGCGGTTCCAGGTCAATTGGAACCGCTCTCAGGCTGCGACTGCGGCCCGCCGGTCGTCCGGCGCGCCCGCCCCGACTCGTGCTCCCCTGTCGCGGACCCTTGGGTCCGCTGCCGTGAGCGAAAAGAAGCTAGAGCGATTCCAGGAGACCTGGAATTGCTCTAGTCATGCGGACGTTGCCGGCGGCGGGGAGCGGGATTAGGCTTAAGCGAGAGAGCAGACCACGATCCCGCCAACCCAGGGAGCGGACCAAATGATGACACGACTCCTCCTTGCCCTCGCCTTGCTCGCCGGGATGGCGGCGCCACCCGCGGTCATGGTGGCGAGCGCCCAGAGCCAGAGCGCCCTCGACGCCGTCTTCAACGAGATCGAGAAACGCCTCATCCGCGACTTCTTCGGCGTCAAGGTCCCCAAGGCCCACCAAGGCAAGGCCGGCGCGGGCAAGGGAACGAAGGGCAAGTCGGGCGAGATGCCGCCCGGGCTGGCCCAGAAGGAGAGCCTGCCGCCCGGCCTCCAGAAGCATCTCGAGAAGCACGGCAAGCTGCCGCCGGGGCTCGAGAAGCGCAACCTGCCGCCGGGCCTCGAAGGGAAGCTTCGCAAGCGCAAGGGTCAGGATCGGCTGATCGTCGGCAACGACGTGGTGCTGATCGAGCGCGCCACCGGCCTGGTGCTCGATATCCTCGAGAACGTGCTGACGAACTAGTGGATCGAATCTAACACTTGGTGCCCGCGTTTGACGGCAGCGATGATTTTG
>CBDUZE010000001.1:0-346861 GCA_965371625.1 uncultured Alphaproteobacteria bacterium | reverse complement strand
CGAACCCGGCGGGAATCCCCAACGGGATTCAAATGTCAGATTTTATCCACTAGTTAGCGCCGCTCCCCTTGAGCGAAAGTCGCCTGTCGTGAACCGCGGGATGGTCTCAGCGTAGCGACGCCTTGGGGAAGAGCTGGTCGAGTTGGGCCGCCAGATCCTCGGGTCGGTCGACCGGCAATTTGCATATTCTTTGCCGGCACAGATAGGCTGTCGGCGCTTTATCCAGCAGCGGCCGGCCGGCCAGGAGCGGCCATTCTTGGTTTTTCGGGTTTGCATCGGGCGCGATCAACGCGACCACCGTACCGTGCAACAGCCTGGTGCGAACCTCGCGAAGCAGAGCCCGCGTAGGGGGCTCGTCAAGCTTGCCGACGATGATGATTTCATGGGAATTGGTCGGCGCGAAGTCCAGAGCTCCCAACAGCCCCGTGGCGAAGGGCGCCGAGGCCTCGAGATAGGGGCCGAGCGTCCGGGTGATGGCCCGGGCCTGCTCCTCGAAGGCGCCCTCGGCGCCGAACAGAACGAGCCGGTTTAGCGCCCTCAGCGCGGCGGCGTTACCGGAAGGCGCGCCGCCCTCGTTCAGGATCGTGCGGGCGGCGATGCCGCCAGACCAGCCGAGCGGCGTGAAGCGAAACGGCGCGCCGGGCTTCTCCTGAAAACGTTTGATCAGGCGGGCCATCAGCCGCCGCGCGCCGTCCAGCCAGCTCACCCGGAAATCGCTCTCGTAGAGATCGAGAAGGGCCTCGACGAGATAAGCGTAGTCATCGAGAAAGACCTCGGCGCTTAGCCTGCGCGCCAGCCGGCTATGGACCAGCCGCCTGCCTTCCGCCGCGGCGGCCAGCAGCCGCTGCCCCTCCTCTTGCGCAACCCGGAGGTAGCGCTCCTCGCCCAGCACCTGCGCGGCCTCGGCGAAGGCGCTGACGGCGAGCGCGTTCCAGTCCGTCAGCACCTTCTCGTCGCGCGCCGGCGCCGGCCGCCGCCGCCGCGCCGCTGCCAAGCGCGCGCGGCTTGCCGCGAATTGCACCCGCGCGCTCTTCCATGACGCCGGCCCGCGCAGCAGCCGCAGGACGCTGCGCTCCTCCACCAGGCCATGCGCCGGATCCAAATAGGCCTCGAGAAATGAGGGCGCCTGGTCCGCGTCCAACTCGGCGCGCACCTCGTCCCCGGTCCAGGTATAGAAGGCGCCCTCCCTGCCGTCGCTGTCGGCATCCAGGGCCGAGGCGAAGCCGCCGCCCTCGAGCCGGAAGCGCGTCAGCAACTCCTCGAGGATGCCGCGGGCAACGGCGGCGTAGCGCTCCCTGCCCGAGGCCCGGTAAGCGGCCAGATAGAGGCGGGCCAGCAGCGCGTTGTCATTGAGCGCCATCTCGAAATGAGGCACTTGCCAGAAGCGGTCCACGGAGAAGCGATGAAAGGCGCCGCCCAGTTGGTCGCGCACGCCGCCGGCGGCCATGTGGTCCAGGGTCTTGAAAAGGTTTTCCAACAACGCCGCGTCGCGCCGGCGGGCGCCGTGCCGCAACAGGAACGAGAGGACATTGGCATGGAGGAACTTGGCCTCCCGGCCGAACCCGCCGTAGCTCTCGTCGAAGCGCTTCGACCAGGCGCCGGCAGCCGCGTCTCGCGGATCGCCGCGGCCGCCGGCCGTGACGCCGGGAACCCGCTCGATCAGCTTCTCGATCTCGACGCGGATGGCTCGGGCGTCCGCGATGATTTCCGGGCGATGGGCCGACCACGCCTCGGCCAGGCTCCGCGCCACCTCGACGAAGCCAGGCCGGCCGTATTGCGCTTCCGGGTCCAGATAGCCGGCGGCGAACAAGGGCACCGCGTCGGGCGTCAGAAAGAAGTTCGCGGGCCAGCCGCTCTCACCGGTCGTGGCCAGCATGATGGCGATGAAATGGCGGTCCAGGTCCGGTCGTTCCTCGCGGTCGACCAGGATGGCGACGAAGCCTTCGTTCAGCACCGCGATCACCCGCGGGTCGGCGAAGGTGGTGCGCCTCTGCACGTGGCACCAATGGCACGAGGCGTAGCCGATCGAAAGGAAGATGAGCTTCCCTTCGCGGCGCGCCAGCGCCAGGGTGTCGTCGCTCCAGGCATGCCAGTCGATGGCGTCGTCGGCATGCGCCAGGAGGTAGGGGCTGGTGGCCTCGGCGAGGCGCCCGGCCCGGGCCGGGCCGGGAAGCGCCATCACCAGCCCGAGAACCAGCGGCAAGGCCAAGCGGCCGGCTGGCGAGGATCGCCGGCCCCGGGTCATGATGCCTCGACCGGCGCCTCCTCGCGCACTGGGGCCGACACTGGGGCCGACACCAGCACCGACTTGGGGTCGGTGATACAGGCCTCCCGGCACAAGGCACAGCCGGTACAGAGGTCCTCGTCGATGACCGGCTTGACGCCGTTCATCCATTTGAGCGCGCCCTCGACCGGGCAGGCATGCGCGCAGGCGCCGCATTCGGGGCCGGAGTAGGGCAGGCACGAGCGGGTGTCGATTCGGACGGTGGCGAGCTTCGGACTGGCCGGCGGCGAATCGAGAGCGGTTTCGGCAAGCACCAGGGCGTTCGGTTCGCAGGCCGCCACGCAGGGCCAGTCCGCGCACATGTGGCATCCCCGGTTGGTCAAGTCCATGGCCGGCGTACCGGCGACCTGGATCCCGAGCCGCGCGGGCAGCGCGAAGAGGACGTCGTGAGGGCAGGCGTCGATGCAGTCGTCGCAGCGCGTGCAGGTGAGCAGAAAGTCGAGCTCGGCGCGGGCGAAGGGAGGACGGAGCCAGCCCGCCGCCCGCCGCTCGGCGCGCTCGTCGAGGACGCCGACCACGGCTTGCGCGGTCCTGCGCGCCCCGAGCTTGAAGAAGTCGCGGCGCTTCATCGCCGCCTCGGCCGCGCATCGCGGACCTTGGCCGTCATCGACCGCCGCCGGTGAAGCACGCTCACCGTGACCAGCGCGATCAACAGTCCGACGGCGACGAGCCCGATCAGGCCCGCCGCGGAGGACTCGCCGACCCGAAGCGGAAAGTCCACGACGTAGGATTCGCCGTCCGCCTCGAACTCGGCGGTGATGATGTAGTCGCCCCGATCGGGGATGACAAAGCGCTGGCGGAAGACCTTGTCGTCCGAGGACTGCCTGCCCAGCCGCTCCTGGTCTCCCGCGAACCCGAGCCAGGCATACCAGGGATCGTGCCGTACCTTGAAGGTCACCTTGCCCTCGAAGGGCGCCCCGGTAGCGATGCGGACGGCGTAGAGATTGATCCGTCCCGGCTCGCCGGGCCGCGGGAAGGCAGGGAAGGCCATGTAGGTGAGCATGTAATCGCCCACCAGCACCTCCGCCTGCGTGCTGGGGGGCGTGTTGGAGTCCTCGTTCAGACTGTAGCCGGGTCGGCCGAGCACGTGGTGCGCGGCGGCACCGTACCCGAGCGCCACGCCGGACAGGACCACCAGGAGCGTGATCGCGAGCCGGCGAACGGCCGCCGATCCGGCTCCATCCGACACCCGCCCGCTCATGCCGCGAGCTTCGCAAGGGCCGCCGGCGGACGTTCCACGACCCAGATCGGCTTGCTCGGATGGGGGCAGACTTCGACGCACAGTCCGCACCCCACGCAGCCCTGCTTGACGACGGGACGGTAGATGTTGGCGAATTCGAAGCCGATGCCGCGCCCACCCAGCGGGCAGATGCTGACGCAGGCGCCGCACACGCCCCGGTCCACCCAGGGGTAGCAGGCGCTGCGATCGATCCGCGCGATACCCATGTCGACCTGCTCCGGCGGCAGCACCGCGATCGCCGCGGTGGGGCACGCCTCCATGCATTTGCCGCACAGGATGCAGCCCTTGTCCACCGGGTCGATGTAGGGGGTGTTGACCTCGCCGGCCCCGTCGCGGGCGTGGAAGAGGATGCAGCGCGGCGGGCAGACCTCGCCGCACAGGCCGCAACCGATGCAGGCCGCGACGAACGCGTCGTCGTCCGCAAGGGCCCCTGGCGGGCGTAGATAGTTGCGCCGGGCCGCGGCCCGGCGGGGCGCCAGAAGGAGGGCCAGGCCGTAGGGCACGGCGGCGGCGGCGAGCAGCCCGGCGCCCGCGACCAGGCCGCGCAACAGGCCGCGGCGACGCATCAGGCGGCCTCCCCTTGCCGCGGCTCCGGCTCAGGGCGGTAGTGGCGGCCGAGATGTCCCGGCCCCTGGGCCGGATGGTCGACGAGGCGGAGATCGAAGGTCATGGCGTCGGTCGGGCAGATGGCGATGCACGCGGCGCAGTTGGTGCACTCCTGGCCGAAGCCGTCGCGCCAGGGCGTGAGCTCGAACTCGCAGACCGCGTTGCATTTACCGCAGTCGTTGCAGGCCTCCACCAGACGGCGTATGCGCACCAGCCGATAACGGCCGAGCAGGGAGTAGAGCGCCCCGCCGGGGCACAGGTAGCGGCAAAACCCGCGCCGCGCCACCAGCAGGTCGAAGAGCAGGGTGGCGACGAAGAACACCATGCCGGCGCCGAAGCCGCCCTGGGCGATGGCGTAGTAGAGCTCGCGGCCGATGATGGCCGGCGGATAGACCGCCGCCACCATCACCGAGCCGGTCAGCGCCGACAGGACCAGTCCCAGCGCCAGCACCGCGTACTTCAGGCGCCGGTCGAAACGGCGCCCCCCGGCCCTCAGCCCGGCCCAGCGCAACAGGGCGGCGAGATTGGTGTTGAGCTCGTAGAGGAAGTTGGCCGGACAGAGCCAGCCGCAGAAGACGCGCCCAAGCACGGCGGTGACGGCGATAGGGATCAGCGCCGTGAGCAGGAACGGCCAGTACAGCGTCAGACCCGCGGCCACCTGGCCGACCGCGGCCAGCGGATCGGAGAGCTTGAGGCCCCAGAAATTTCCCGACCAGGTGCTGCCCTTGACGGCGTCGAGGTCTTCCGCCGGGTCGTCGGTGAACGGCCCGGTGAGCGCTTCCATGACGTCGTAGAAGCGCTGCTCGGAGGGCGACAGCAGATCGTAGGCGTAGGCCGCGGTGTAGGTCTGATAGAGGTGCAGGCAGGGCAGCAGCACGAGCGTCGCGAAGACCAGTGACAAGGAGAGCCAGCGCAGCTTGTTGAGATGGCGCCAGAGGAAGAAGGGTTTGCGGCCTGGCGACGCCATTTCCGCGACTCCGTCTTCATCCGCGATCGGGGATGACGCGGATCGCCTGCGGCATCTGAATGCACGAGCGCTCGCAGAGGCCGCAGCCCACGCACTTGTCGGTGACGTGCGGCTGCTCCAGCCGGCCGACATAGATGGCGATGTCCGGCAGCGGGCAGGCCCGGTAGCACACCCCGCAGGTTTTCCCTTGATAGGAGAGGCACAGGCTCTCGTCCACCACGGCGTGGCCCATGGCGACGTTGTCGAGGATGGCCTCGGCCTCGCGCGCGATCTCCTTAAGGGCGCCGGTGGGGCACACCTCGCCGCACTTCATGCACAGGATGCAGCCCTTCTCGCGCGGGATGATGTAGGGCGTGTCGATGGAGGCCCAGCCGTTCTCGAGGGTGAAGTACTTGATGCAGCGGTTGGGGCAGGCCTCGCCGCATTGGCCGCAATGGATGCAGCGGCTCAGGAACTCCTCTTCGGGCAGCGCCCCCGGCGGGCGCAGATAGCGCAGCGACGGCCGGTATCGCGCCGCGCGGGCGACGCCGGGCGCCGCCGCCGCCGCCACCGCCACCGCCCCGGCGCCCACTGCCTTCCGGAATGTCCTGCGTCGCAACGCCCGAGCCGCTTTCACGCGGCGAGGCCGCGCAACGGACTGCCGCCGCGCGCCTCAGCCGCGGCCGCTCGACTCCGCCAGTCCATCCTCCGTCTCCCGCCTCAGATCTTCTCGATCCGGCAGGCGGACTTCTTGAAGTCCACCTGACCCGAGACCGGGTCCCAGATCCGGCTGGTGGTGGCGTTGGCCAGCCACTTGTTCTTTTTGGGATCGGCGCTGTCCGCCACCGAGAGGTTCCAGGGCCCGAACATGTAGCCGCGCGGCACGTTGTTGCGAGCCGGCTTCACCAAGCTGTTGGTGCCGACCTGGGCGCGCGCCTCCAGCGAGCCCCGCCGCGTCACCACGCGCACCTTGTCGCCGTCTTTGATCCCCAGATCGCTGGCGTCCTCGGGGTGCATCTCCAGGTACATCACCGGGACCAGGCGACGGGTGGTGGGGCTGCGGATGGACTTGGCGGTGTGGAAATGCTCGTAGACCACGCCGAGGCCCATCCAGTACGGATACTTGTCCTTCGGCACCTTGGACCATTTCATGCCCCGGAAGTCCTCGTCGGGCATGTCCGGCGTCAGGCCCTTGTCGCGGGCCAGGGTCATCAGGTCGATGTGGTCGATGGTGTAGAGGTCCTCCTTGGTGCCGAACTCCATCAGCTTGGCGGTCAACTGCTCCCGGTCGGAGTAGTCCTGGCGGCACAGTTTCATGTGCACCTTGCCGTCCCTGGTGCGGAAGTAACCGTAGGGCCGGTTCTCCCAGGCGCCCTCTTGCAGCATGAAGCGGCGCTTGGTGCCGCCCTGCTGGGCCATCTCGTAGGTGGGCGCCGGCCACTGAATGCCGCGCAGCTCCTTGAGCTGCTCGTAGGGCGGGATCTTGTCGAGCTTCTCGACCTCGAGAATGCCGGTCAGGTCGGTGTCGGTGCCGACCGAGGCGCGGACGATGTCGCGGAAGATTTCCTGTGAATCGTAGAAGCCGTCGGCCTTGCGCTCGTAGGGCAGGACCTTCTTCATGTCGAGGCCGAGGAGCTCGCCGATCTCCTTGGCCTTGTCGATGACCATGTCCATGTCCGGGCGGCATCCCGGCGGTGGCTCGGCGGCCTTCTCGCAGATATTGAGGCGCCGTTCCGAGCTGATGTAGACGCCGGAGACCTCGCCCCACGTCGCCGCCGGAAAGATCACGTCGGCATAGAGGTTGTTGGGGGCGTGGCGGTAGATCTCCTGCACCACGTTGAAGGTCTTGGCCAGCGCCGGGCGCACCAGATTGTGCTGGTCGGGCAGGTTGATGTGGGTGGCGTAGACCAGGAACATGGCCTTGACCCCACCCTTGAGCGCGCGCTCCATCATGCCGATCGCATAACCCGGGTTCTTGGCGTTCATCGCGGCGACCAGATTGGCCTCCGGCACGCGCCAGGCCTTGGCCATTTTCAAGCGATGCGCGTCGTTCTTCAGCGGCATGTTGAAGGGTAGCCGTCCGGTCAGCCCGCCGGTGAAGCGCTCGCCCATGGCGTTGGGTTGGCCGGTCATGGAGAAGGGGCCGCAGCCGGGCTTGGCCAAGTTGCCGGTCAAGGTCAGCAGGTTGATGATCGAGATGACGTTGTACTGGCCGTGGATGTGCTGGTTGTAGCCGATTCCCCACATGATGATGACGCCGCCGTAGCCCTGGCCGCTCTGCTTGCCCTTGCTGCGCGCCAGCCGCTTGCGGGTGGCGTCGGCGAACATGCCGGCGACGCGGCGAATGAGCGCGGGCGAGACGTCGTGGTTGGGCCCGCCCATGCGGTCCTGCACCTGCTCCGGGCTGTAGTCCGCGCGCACGCCGTCCACGTATTCCTTCCAGCCGGTGGTGTGCTGCTTCAGGAACTCCCAATCGATGACGTCGTCGTGCTCCTCGAGCAGGACATGGGCGATGGCATTGAGGAAGCTGATGTCGCCGTTGAGAATAGGCACGTGGACGGTGTTGTCGGGATTGATGTCCTCGTAGCCCATTACCGTGCCGGTGCGGCGGGGATCCACCACCACGGTGGGGATATTCGCCTTCTGCTTGTGGTCGGCGGCGCGCCAGAAGATGATCGGGTGCGATTCCCGGGCGTTGTGCCCGAAATGCATGATCATGTCGGTGATCTCGATGTCCTCGTAGGCCAGCGGCGGCGTGTCCGAGCCCAGGGTCGCGAAGTAGCCGGTCACCGCCGAGGTCATGCACATGCGGGCGTTGGCCTCGATGGTGTTGGAGCCCATCACCCCTTTCATGAAGAGGTTCTCCAGGTACTGGCCCTCCATGGTGAGCTGACCCGAGCCGTAGAGTGCGATCGAGTTGCCGCCGTACTTCTTGACGAAGTTGGCGACCTTGTGGGCGACCAGGTCGGAGGCCTGCTCGTAGGGCACGCGGACGAAGTGCTCCTCGTCGAACGAGTCCTTGGTCGCGCTGATGAACTCGAGGTCGCCGTGACCGGGCTTGTTCCATTCCGCCCAGACGTCTTTGCGCACGTAGGAATCACCCTCCATCCGGTCCACGTACATGGGTTCCGCGGCGGTCAGGCCCTTGATGCATTGCAGGCCGTAGTTGGTGGGATGGTCCTTGTCGGGCCGCATGGAGACGATCTTGCCCTTCTCCACCTGGATGATGGTGCCGCAGCCGACCCCGCAATAGGGGCATTGGGCGATGGCGGTGGTGCGCTCGTCCTCGTTCTCGGCGGCCTGCGCGCCAGCCGTCTCCAGCTCCGGATTGGCGCCCACCATGAGCCCCGCGCCGGCCGCGGAGCCGGTGACGAAGGCGCTGGTCTTCAGAAAGCCGCGCCGTGACATCACTTTCTTGATGCGCTTCATGGTCCCGATCTCCAGTTATCTCTTCGCCAGGCTGCGAAGGTAGACGATGATGTCGTCGATCTCCCGGTCGGACAGGTCGGCCAGCGCCCCCGGCCCCTGGAAGGCGCGCATGCGGGTATTGGTGCGGCCCTTCTTGATGGTTTCGCGGATGAAGCCGTCCGTGGCCTTGTTCAGGAAGCCGTTCAGGCCGATCGCGGTTCCGGTGCCGCCGGCTTCGTAGCCGTCTCCGCTCACGCCGTGGCAGGTGGAGCAGATATTGTCGTACCAAAGCTTGCCCAGCCGCGGGTCGCCATGGGCGTCGGGCTGGTCGTCGACCTCCGCCGCGCGGTTCGGCCGGTCGGAGTGGGAGCGCAAATAGGCGACGATGTCGCGGACCTTCGTCCGACCCAGATGAGCGAACGGCGGCATGCCGGTGTCTGGTCGACCGTCGCGGATGTTGCGCTCGAAGAACTTGCCCGAGGCGATTTCCAGGAGCTCCGGATTGGTCAGCGAGGGCGCCACCCCTGGTTGACCAATGGCGTCCGCCTGGTGACAGACCTCGCAGTTCTCGACAAACAGTGCCTCGCCCTGTTTCAAAGTGGAAGATGAGGCGGTTTCGGCCAGGACGGTGGCGCCGAGCGCCAGCCAGGTCAGGCCCGCCAGTCCGAACGCCAATAGTCCACGAGCAAACATATCGCCCTCCTCGAGCCCATTCGATCTAGTCCGATCACGACTTCCCGCCAATGCGACACAACGTCACTCCCACCCCTCGCCCGAAGGCGGGCGGGCCATTTCCTCGTGGCATTGATGGCAATCCATCTTTTCCCTCTCCATCCGATCGTGCAGCTGGTCCAGCATGGCCTCTCCGTCGAAGCCCTTCGGCAGCTTGTGGGCGACGCCCTTGTGGCAATCGATGCAGGTCTTGCCCCAATTCTGCGCCAAATCGTGCATCTTGCCCGCCATGACCTTCTGGGTCGCAGGCGTCATGAAGCCGATGCCGTGACAATTGCGGCACTCGCGCGAATCCGTCGCCTCCATGCTCGCCCACACCTGCCGGGCAAGCGTCAGTCGCTTGGCCGCGAACTTCTCCGGCGTCTCGATGGAGCCTCTGAGCCAATGAAACAGCTCGTTGGTTGCCCGTACCTTGCGCGCCACCTTGTACAGCCATACCCGAGGCACGTGGCAATCGGGGCAAGAGGCGCGCACCCCGGTTCGGTTGCTGTAGTGGATGGTGGTCTTGTACTCCCGGTAAACGTAGTCCCGCATCACGTGGCACGAGATGCAGAAGGATTCGGTGTTGGTCAGCTCCAGCGACCAGTTGAAGCCGCCCCAGAAAATCACGCCGCCCAGGAACACGGCCGCCGCCGACCCGACGGGATAGAGCTTGAGAGCCGCGCGCAAAACGGCGTCGAGGCCCCGCAACCATTTCATCCGCGGTCGCGCCCGCTGTCGGCTCCGTCATCCACGTTCCGCTCCCTCCTGTCGGCAAGTTTACTCGCGTCGTCGGCCCCCATTGACTGGCTGTAGCCAACCATGTCGTCAAGGAGCGCCGCAAGCCTTCGTTTGACGTCGGAGGCTGCCAACAGCTCCCTTCCCCATACCTGGGTGCCAACGCGTTCAAGGAGGGAAAGCCTTGCTCAACTTGACGTTCTGAGATCGAACCTCACCGCCACCATTGTTCAAATCCGCCGAGGGGACGCATTGATCGAAATCAAGCAATCGATCCCGCGGACCCCATTCGGCATGCCTGCCGTGGCTCGCCACCGGAGGTATCGGGACACTGCCTTGATGACGGGAAACACAGCTATCAGTCGCATGAGAGCGCCGTTGTCATCGGTCATGGCGGCGAGCGGGGCGCTCTACCGTCACGCATCGCGCTTCATATTGCCGTCGAGAGACCATATGGCTACTCTGATGCTCAGAAACAGCGGTCATCCGCGGAATTTCCGATACCTCGCCCGGCCGCATCCACGTTGGGGCCGCGCCGCCGGACGGCGACGGCCAAGCGGGAACGGGGGGACGCCGTGATGCTGGACAATCTACGCCGGGTCGTCACCGGAAACGACGCGAACGGGAAATCCGTCGTCGTCATCGACGGTCCGCCGGGCAACTTGCTGGGCACCGGCTCGGCCGGCCTGGCCCAGATGTGGCAGACCGAGGGTCCGACGGTGGATCCGCGCAGCGCCGCCGACGAGGTGCCCGCCGCCTTCACGCTCCTGCCGCCCGCCGGCGGCTCCAAGTTCTCGTTCTTCGCCCTCCAGCCGGAGGACCCGGCGCTCAGCGCCGCCCAGATCGAGGAGCGGGCGGCCGCCGGCTTCGCCGCCATGGGCGCGGCCGAGGCCCGCCGGGACACGTCGCGCCACCCCCGCATGCACACGACCGCGACCGTCGATTACATCATCGTCCTCGAGGGCGAGGTGTCGTTGCTGCTGGACGACGACGAGCGGCATCTCGCACCCTTCGACGTGGTCGTGCAACGGGGCACCAACCACGCCTGGATCAACCGGGGGAGCACGCCGGCGCTGCTCGCGAGCATCCTGATCGACGCCGAGGTGGCGTGAGCCCGTTGAAGCGACGGCCGCCCCAAGGGTAACGTCGTTGCCGGGCCGGACAGAGGGTCGATCACCGGGAGACTTCGAATCAATTCTGGTCCGCGGGCGAGCGTCGTGTCCAGGCGGTAAGCTTCTGATATGTTTGCTTTTATACGATTCTGGCTTGAATACGTTTGGCGCGGTTGCTGCCCCAAAGCGCCTTCGCGGGTGTTCCCAAGTTAATGTCCGCGAAGCCGAGGCGTGCGGTCAAAGAGGAAGGCGGACGTAGTCGCTCGGATGTCCGAGTCGGGTCAGGTGCGGTCCATCGGCGGCACCGCCAGGAAGGTCCGCTCCCGGGGGTGGAGCAGACGAAATCGGGGGCCAAGCGGACGCCGCCGCTCAAGTGTCTTATGCCGACGCCCTCAAGTCCTACCGCACTGAAACGGGCCCCCGGGTGGGTGTGAAAAAGGCGCCGCCCGAGCCTCTGCAATCAGATAACAGTCAAGACCTGACCCCTAACAGTGCCTGGCCGACCACGGCGGCCAGCACCATGACCCCGCCCATGAGGGTCAGCAGGCCCGGTATTTCGCCCAGAACCAGGGCCACCCACAGCGGGCCCAGCACCACCTCGACCAGCATCAGGAGCGTGATCTGGACCGCCGGCACATGGCGCGAGCCCAGCGTCATGAAGGCGATGCCCAAGTTCACCTGCAGGCAGCCCATGATCACCAGGACCACCAGGTCGCGGCGCGTGATGACCAAGTCGTCGGCCAGGGCTGCGCCCAGCAGCGCGGCCACCACGCCGGCAATGAAGATCGTCGGGATCATGTCGACCCGCCGCCCCAGGCGCAGGGTCACGGCGAAGCCCGAGAAGGTGAGCGCCGCGCCCAGCGCCATCAGGTTGCCGAATAGCCGACCCTCGCCCAGGCCCTCTTGGACCATCACCAACACCCCGGCGGCGGCCAGGGTCATGGCCGCCCAGGTCCGGGCGCTCACCCGCTCGCCGAGAAACGGCCAGGCCAGCAGCGCGGCGCCGAAGGGCGCAGTGCTGATGATGAGCAGGGCATTGGCCACCGTGGTGTGTCGCATGGCGAGCACGTAAGCGACGAAGCCTAGGCCGATCAGCACGCCGCCCAGGAAGCTCGGCCAGCCGGCGGCGCGGAAGGCCTGAGCGACGCCCGAGCGATGCTCGACGCCGAGCACGCCCAGCACCGTGAAGGCGAGGAAGCTCGAGCGATAGAACACGATCTGCCAGTCGGACGCGGTCTCGATGAAGCGGATCAGCAGCCCGCCCGGGCTCATACACAGCCCGCCCAGCAGCACCAGCGCCACGCCGCGGGAGTAGTGGGCATCGTGGGTCGGCGTGGGGTCTGGCATTGGAGCGCACCTGGCCTGAGTCTCGGCCCCTCCTGTAGCCGCTTCGCCCTCCGTCGCCAAGCATTTTGGCGCACGCCTCGATGGCCGTGAGACCGAACGCCTGGCGGCGCCTAGAGCTTTCCGGCACGATTTCCGCACCCCCTAATTTGGGTTGCAACCCTGATTGCGTGCTCTTTAGCCGAGTGGCTTCAAACCGCTTGAAAAATGAGCGCCAGAGTCCGGTTGGGATCACGAGCGCCAGAGTCCGGTTGGGGTCAGGTGCGGCCCTTCGGCGGCACCGTCAGGAAGGTCGGCACCTGAGGGTGAAGCAGGCGGAATCGGGGGGAAAGCGGACGTTCCTGCTCGAATGTCGGCTTCCAGGGGCCGAGCGGTCGTGCCGGCGGCGTGTCCAGAACAGCCGCTTGCAGCCAATTCCGGGAGTTGGTGATGGCAGCGGAGCAAGCCGTCTACCGCGTGGCCGCTATGCCACTTTCGAGATGGTCGAGGTCGCCGGGCCCGAGGGCGAGCCACGAATCGTGGCGGGGGACCGGCGGCGACTGCTAAGGTCCGGTTCGAAAAGGACGAGACGCCATGACCGTGGCTTCCGAACCGACCGTCACCGCCCGCGCCGCCGGCCTCGCCACCAGCACTCTTGCCAACGCGCTCGACGACAGCGGCCTGCACGACAACGTGATGCCGTCGATCAAGGCGGTCGCACCAGGGTTCCGCTTCGCCGGCCCGGCGCTGACGGTGAGGGAACGGAGCGGCGAATACGGCACCTTCACCTCCGACGACTTCCGGGTCGGCGCCATCATCGATGCCGCCGCCGCCGGCGACGTGGTCGTTGTCGAGGCCGGCGGCGTGCCCTATTCGACCTGGGGCGGGATGGCGTCGCTGGCGGCCAAGCTTAAAGGCCTCGCCGGGCTCGTCGTCGACGGCGGCGTGCGCGACCTGGAGGAGATGGTCGAGTTCGCGTTCCCGGTCTTCGCCCGGCACATGGTCCCAACCACCGGCCGCACGCGCCTCAGCATCGACGAGATCGGCGTCACCGTCACCGTCGACGGGGTGCGGGTCGAGCCCGGCGATCTGATCGTCGCCGACGGCACCGGCGTCGTTTCGCTGCCGGCGGCAGGTGCCGCCGACATCGTCGCCCTGGCCGAGGAGATCGCCGCGGCCGACGCCGAGGCCGCGGAACAGCTCAGGCGCGGCCTCTCCTTCAGCGAGGTCATGGCCAGGTTCAAGAAGATCTGAGCCGCCGCCATGGGAGCTGGCGCGACCCTCGCTGTGATGTCTCAGGAAGTTGTTCATTCGATCCTCCCTTGAGAAGCTGATGTTTGGAAGAACAGAAGCTTCCGGGGGAGGACCGAATGAACGTCCATAAGAATGCACGCCTGACGCGGACCTATCCCCTGACCGCACAGCTTATCGATGCCACGACGGGCCTTCGCCTCTGGGCTGAAGGCTACGACCGCAACCTCGAAGACATCTTCGCGATCCAGGACCAGATTATGCGAGAAATCGTCGTCGCCCTCGATGTCGAACTGCCTGAAGGTGAGCGGTCCCGGCTATGGGCCAGGGGCATTTCGCGCGTCCGGTAGGCAGGTGGGCATAGGCCTCGCGTTACAGCGCAAGTACGATTCTCAGAATCGGCATCATCGATGAGTGCAATGATGCTGGTTGGGCAAAGGCATCTAGATACAGTGCGACAGTATCGCGATGTCGCCATGATAAGAGTCCGGACCAAGCGGGCCGAAGGAAAAGCGTATAAAGTGCTCCAGGGGACCGCGATCCCGACGAGCCATATCGCACAGACGCCCTGGCAGGATTCCCGCCTGATGCTTGAACAGCCGTTCATTGAATGTGTCCGCGGTCAGTCCGTTAGGTAGTTTTCCCCAATGATAGAACCCGCCATTGCCCGTAAAAAGCTCGAAGCCCAGTTCCTGCAAACCCTTTTCGTAGCGAGCGCGCTGCGATGCAAAGAACCGGGACACGGCCGAACGTGCTTGCTGGACGCGTTCGGGTTCGAACAGCTTTGTTACATAGAGCTGGGACGCTCGTGAGACGCCGCCCATGCCGAACGAAGAGTAATTGCGAAAAATCTCGATATGTTTTTTCGCAGCGACCGCCCAGCCGATTCTCATGCCGGGTACCTGCAGCCCTTTTGTCGCCGCACCGATCACGAATATGTCGGTCTTATCGATATCATCGATGTAGCGCAGCGCGCTTTCGGGCTTCGGGTCACAATAGAATTCGTAGGCTTCGTCGAACAAAGCGCCCCGACCCGGTTTGCTGAAGGCCTGTACCAATTTCCGTAAAGCATCGCCATTGACGGTGACCCCAGTCGGGTTGCAGGGGTTACTCTTGAGAAGCAATATCTTCGTTGTCGAATCGGCTGGATCGACATCGTAGTCGGAAAGTTTGGGACGAAACAGATTTTCTTCATTGCTCGCAATCAGTCGCACTTTCCGCCTGAGGATCTTGAGCATGTCGTAATAAGGCGTGTATTCCGTTTCCTCGACCGCGACGCACACATCGCTCTCAAGAAACGCAAGAGTCGCGAGAATTCCGGGTCGACCACCGGCGAATATAGCGACATGCTCAGGCGTGATTCCTGCCGAGTAATTCTTGTTGTAATAGTTTGAGATAGCCTCGCGAAGTTCGATTTCGCCGGTCGCCTTGGGATATTTGAGATCCGTAGCGACCAAATCAATCTGTTCGGGCAGTGGTGGTCCGCCCGGAAGTTGAGTGGTCAGCGGGTATCCCTGCGCCCACGGGTGCGTTCCCGGCTCGCCCATATATTTTGAGGTCGCGTCGACAAACTTGAACAGCGTCTCGTAGACGCCCATCGGTGGAAATTGTTGCAGCATCAAATTCGGCGCTTGCAGTAAGTCGGATGCGCCAGCTTAGCGAGTTTGCGAATAGGCAACAAGCAGGGGCGATCGAGGCCACTTTGCGGGGCGTGCCGTTCGCGCACCCCGCCGACGCGGATCGATACGCCGAAGGCCTGAGCAAGGCGGGAATGCCGGAGAAATGGACGTTAATCCAAGCGCCGGCTGAATGATCTCCCACTTCGGCTTCGGGTCAGAATCGAAAGTCTCGTGGGGCCCCCAGGAAGGTCCGCACCTGGGGGCGGAGCAGACGAAATCAGGAGAAAAGCGGACGTTGCCGCTGGAAGGTCCGCTGTCGCGGGTAGAGCGGACCTATCCCGACCCAGGCCTGAACAGCCGCTGTTAGCGATGAAGCGACATGGGCGGTGGTGCGGGGTTGGGGCGAAACTATGAACGCTCCTCCGCCGGATCTGCAGCTGCGGCATGCCGCAGCAGGCGCTCCCACTCCACATCCACGTCTGCTTGAATATGCTCAACCTGCTCGGCGGATAGATGCCGGTAACGCCCCTGCTGCTCGAGATAGCCGTTCACCGATTGACTCTTGCGACCATGGCTCAAGGTGTAACGAACACCGTCTTCCACCTCGAGGAGCGGGAATACGCCTGACTCGACGGCCATGCGCGCGGTCTTGATCGCCGCGTCGTCCGCCACCCCCCAGCCCGGCAGGCATGGTACCAAGATGATGATCACCTTGGTTCCCCGGATCGCCTTGGCCTTTCGCACCTTGGCCGCCATATCGTTCGGATGTGACGGGCTGGCCGTGGCAATGAGGGGAATGCGGTGAGCCGCCATAATCTCAATCAAGTTCTTTTTGCGCGTCGTCTTGCCCGCCGGGGTGCTGCCGGTCGCCGCGGACATGGGCGTCGATGAGCTCTTCTGCCCGCCGGTGTTCATGTAACCTTCGTTATCGAAGCAGATATAAAGGATATCCTCGTTGCGTTCGGCCGCCGAAGAGAGAGCCTGAAATCCGATATCGTAAGTGCCGCCATCGCCAGCCAGGCATAGCACGGTGGTCTCCGCCTTGCCCTGGGACATCAGCGCCCGCTTGACGCCGCTGGCCGATGCGGCCCCCGATTCCAGCGTCGTGTGGAAAACGGGAATTTGCACCGAGCTGAAGGGGTAGCCTCCACAGATCAGGGCGGTGCACGAGGGCGCCACGACGGCCATCGCATCCCGGCCCACCGCGTTGAGAATCACGCGCATCGAGAGCGCCCCAACACAGCCCGCGCAGGCCAAGTGACCGGGATAGAAGAGGCCTTCGTCGCTGTAATCAATCAATTCCATGGAATTACGCCACCCAAATGGATTCGACCGACGGCTCGATTTTCCGGTAATCGGCCACCAGCTCCTGAATCTTGGCCGCGGACACGTTGACCCCCCCGACGCCCGCGAGCAGCCCGTGCACGCGCGGGGCGCCGGACATTCCGAAAAGGGCGCTTTTCAGCTCCTGATGCAGGATACCCCCCATGCCGAGCGAGCAGTTGCGGTCCAATACCAGCGCACAAGCAACCCCTTGCAGCGCCCTGCGCAAGGCCTCGACAGGCAGGGGCCGAAACAGCCGCACCTTCAACATCCCGACCGCAACACCCTGATCGCGCAGGGCGTCCACCGCGTCTCGCGCGGTGCCACTCATCGAGCCCATGGTGACAATCACGATCTCGGCCTGCTCGGTGCGATAATGCTCCAAAGGACCGTACCTGCGAGAGGTAAGCTCACCCCAGGTCTCCCCGGCGTCGGCCACGACGTCCTCGACCAAATGCATCGCGGCCGCGATTTCCCGTCGGCTGCGATTCCATGTCGCCTGATCAAGCGGCGCGCCGAAAGACTCACCACGCTCGGTGTCCAAGCGATATTTAGGCTCATACCGAGGCAGGAACTCGCTGACCAGTTCCTGTGAGGGCACTTCAACCGGCTCCATGGAATGGGACACATAGAACGCATCGTGCGAAATCATCGTCGGGATCCCGACCGTTTCGGCAATGCGAAAGGCTTGTATGACGGTATCGAGGGATTCCTGTGGCGTTTCGCTGTACAACTGAATCCAGCCCGTATCCCGCTGCGCCAAGCTGTCCAGCTGATCCGGCCAGAATCCCCAAGGCGAAGCGGGCGTGCGGTTGACATTGAACAGCACGATCGGGGCGCGTGCGCCGGCCGCATAGTGCAACAACTCATGCATCAACAGCAGCCCCTGGGACGATGTGGCGGTGAACACCCGGGCGCCCGTCAGTGAGGCGCTGATGCAGGCGGCCATGGCGGAATGCTCGGACTCCGGCGTCAGAAGCTCCGTGTCCAATTCGCCTTGACTGTGAAACTCGGTGATTTTCTCCAGTATCGGTGTCTGCGGGGTAATCGGATAGAGCGGCGCCACATCGGGGCGCGCCAGTTTCACGCCCCAAGAGACCGCGTGATTGCCGCTCAACAGCAGACAGTTGTGTCGATAATTCTCCATCCTCTTCCTAACGCTCTTCACGCATGGATATCGCGCCGCTCGGACATTCCACCACGCACAGCCCGCACCCTTTGCAGTAGTCGATTTTCACGTCATAGCCCCGCTCAAGCTTTGTGATCGCCATGTCCGGACAGTAGAAGTAGCAGTTGTCGCAATAGATGCAGGTCCCACAGCTGAAGCAACGGGTCGCTTCCGCAATGACCTCATCCCGGGCAAGGGGTTGCTGAACCTCATCAAAGTTCCGCAGCCGCACCGCCGCTTCGACTTTGGCGGGCCGATGTTGATCGGCAAGGGGATGGTAATAGGTATTGATCGCGCTAAAGGGCACTTCGCTCACGGCCGGCTCGACGGCGCGGGCGTGCTGAGGGTCGAGATAGCGGCCGATCCCGTCGGCCGCCCGTTTACCCATGCCGATGGCCTCAGACACGAAGCGATCCATGCTGGCCACATCACCACCCGCGAAAATGCCCGGCGTGGCCGTTTGCCATTGATTGTCGGTCCGAATCAGGGGGCCATCGCTGTCCAGCAAACTGCTCCAGAGAGAGAGATCGGCATCCTGGCCAATCGAGGGAATCACTGCATCGGCGGACAGGACGAATTCGCTGCCGACGATCGGCTCGACGCTGAACTCGCCCCGTGTCTCGCCCGGTTCAAAATCGACTCGGACACATTTCAATGTCAGGCTGTCGTCATCGCTGCTGACCGATTGCATCATGGCGCCGGTGAAGAACTCAATTCCTTCCTCACGCGCCTCTTCCACTTCGACGCGTTGGGCGGGCAGCAGCGCTTCGGGTTCGAGTGAAAGAACGGACACCGATTTGCCGAGCCGGCGGGCGGACCGCGCCACATCCATAGCCGCGCTGCCGCCACCGACGACGACCAGCCGCTGACCCAGTTCGCAAGGTCCGGCGGCGTTCGTGGTGGCCAGGAAGTCGGCGCCGTCGACCACCCAGGGCTGATCGTAATCCAGGCTGGGCAGGGTCTTGGGACGGCTCGCACCCGTGGCCAGATAAACCGCATCGTATTGGTCACGAAGGCTTTGCAGTGCCTTGCCGCCGGCAATCCCGGCCCGCAGCTTCACTTCCACGCCGAGATCGATGATCCGCTGGATCTCGCCGTCCACGATCGCTTTGTCGAGACGATAGGCCGGAATGCCGTGCCGAAGCAGGCCGCCGAGTTGGTCGCGCGCCTCAAACAGGGCCACCCGATAACCCTGGCGGCGCAACTGATAGGCAGCCGAAAGACCGGCCGGACCAGCGCCGACAACCGCTATCGATTTGTCGCGAGAGATCGCAGGCTCCGGGAACCGCCAGCCTTCAGCCAGGGCCATGTCCCCGACATAACGTTCGAGACTGCAGATCCCCACCGCCTCGTCCAAATGCTGGCGATTGCAAACGCTCTCGCAGGGATGATGGCAAATCCGCCCGGCAACGGCAGGGAACGGGTTGTTGTCCACGAGCGTCAGCCAGGCGTCGTGGCAGTCCCCCATTTCGATCTGCCGCACCCACTCTGCGATCCGGCCACCCACCGGACAGGCGCCCCGACAAGGTGATGGCGAGGTCCGATATTCCGGCACGGCGCTGCGCCAAGTGCCGGTCATTCGCGCATGAGAAGTTTTCGTGGACCAGAGCGGAGATGGCTGTTGATTCATCGATACGCTCGCGTCAGGCAGAGTTGCGCAGCTGTTCATAAGCTTGGCGGCAAGCAGCGATGTTCTGCTGCTGTTTGATCGGAGCCATCTGCTCGATCACCTTGCACATGGTTTCGATGTCCGGATCGCCCAGCACGGCTACGAAGGCGCCGAGCAATGGGGAATTGACCACCTTGCCCATGTCGTTCTTGCGGGCGATCTCCCTCCCATCAAGAGGCGTGATTCGATACTCGCCCAGGGCCGAGAGCTGCTCGCCGGACCTCGTGGAGTTCACCACGATCATGGTCTCGCTATCGACGCGGCGTAAAAAATTCTCATCCAAAAGGGAATCGTCGAAACAAAGCATGGCGTCGGCGCATTCGATATCGCAGCGCAAACGAATGGGTCGGTCGTCCACGCGAATTGACGAGGTGACAGGTGTTCCCCGGCGGGCGCCGCCGTAGGTGGAAAACGTCTGGACGAAGTGACCTTCGTTAAAGAACGCATGAGCCAACAGGTTTCCGGCAGTCTGTGCCCCTTGGCCGCCCCGGCCTATGATCAAGATTTCGCGCATGACTTGGAATTGAAAGAAGAGAAGAATGGTCGTTGCAAAAACTATCTTCCTTGCATAAGTAGACACGGCTCGCTTGGCAAGACGGCATCCATGCCATCCTCGCCATACCTGAGAGCCGTCCTCGAGACGTGACGGCTTCCGAGGCACTTGCCGCAGACCGGCACAGTGGACACTCCTCCCAACACTCGCCGATATTTCCGGCCGAGGCTGCCACGAAATCCCGAAATCTGGCATTGATCTCGATCAAGTGCGCCACACGCGGTCGTGCATTTCGGAAAAGTGGGCTGCCAGGTGTGATGCGGCTCCGAATTCGGAGATGCCGTACTGTGCGAGATGAGGGTAGGAAGCGGACGAACCCGGCTGAACAGCAGAGATCGCGCCTCGATGTCGGCATGCCGGGCCCGGGTGATGGCCCTCGGCATCCAGGACAGACCTGAGCGGCCTGGCGAAGGGCGATGGTCGGGGCCGCTGCGAGGGCGCTCTCGCTGACCGATTTCGCTTAACCGGGACCGAGCCCGGGGGCATCGCGGCGCCGCTCATTCGGCCTCCCCCTTGGCGCCGTAATGGGCCTTTAGATAGGCCTCCGAGAACTTGCCGCCGCGTCGGTCCTCGGCGATGCGCCGCGGGCTGCGCCGCGACGGCGGGCCGTAGCCGCCCGCGCCGGGGGTCTCGATCACCAGCTTGTCGCCGGGCCCAACGGCGACCCCGGCGGGCTTGATCTCGAGGACCCGGCTCTCGCCCGCCGCGGTCACCAGCGTGAAGCGGCCCGAGGCCCCCGGGGCGCCGCCGAAAACGCCCCACGGCTGGTGGCGGAAGCGCTCGCCGGCGCCGTTGAAGGTGCAGGTGTGGGCGACCGGCGTGATCACCCGCCTCAGCCCCAGGCCGCCGCGGTACTCGCCGGCGCCGCCCGAGTCCTCGACCAGGCCGTAGCTCTCGACCATGAGCGGATACTCCATCTCGATGGCCTCGACCGGCAGGTTCGAGGTGTTTGTGATGTGGACCTGGACGCCATCCTTGCCGTCGCGGTCGTCGCGCCCCCCGAAGCCCCCGCCCAGGGTCTCGAGATAGAGATATCCGGCGCCGCTCTCGGGGTCCCGGCCCGAGAACACGGCCGTGGTGTTGGCGCCGTTGGCGGCGCCGACGGCGGCCGCGGGCAAGGCTTGGGCAAGCGCCCCCAGGACCACGTCGATGATGCGCTGCGAGGTGTTGGCGCGGGCCGCCACCGGCGCCGGCGCCACGCAATCGAGCAGCGATCCCTTCTCGGTGTGGATCTCGCACACCTCGAGGACGCCCTGATTGTTCGGCACCTCGGGGTCGAGCATGGCCTTGAGCGCGTAGCACACCGCTGCCTGGGTCGCGTTCAGGGTGACGTTGATGTTGCCCGAGACCTGCGCCGCGGTGCCCGAGAAGTCGAAGCGGACGCGATCGCCGGCGACCGTGACGACGAGCCGGATCGGGATGTCGACGGCGCCGAGGCCGTCGTCGTCCATGACGTCCTCGAAGCGGTAGGTGCCGTCCGGAACGGCGCCGATCGCGTCGCGCATGCGGCGCTCGGTGCGGGTGACGATATCGTCGAAGGCGGTGGTCACGGTGTCGGCCGAGGAGCGCGCGATGACCTCGCGGAGGCGTCGTTCGCCGAGCCGGCAGGCGGCGATCTGGGCGTAGTAGTCGCCGCGCCGCTCGTGCGGCAGGCGCACGTTGAGGAGCAGCACCTCGAAGAGGTCTGCTTGCAGGGCGCCGCGGCGGAAGAGCTTGACCACCGGGATGCGCAGGCCCTCCTGGTAGATCTCCGACATGCCGCCGGCCATCGATCCCGGCGCCATGCCGCCGACGTCGGCGTGATGGGCGATGTTGCACATGAAGGCGACGAGCCGTCCCTCGACGAACACCGGCAGCGCCATGTTGATGTCCGGCAGATGGGTGCCGCCGGCGACGTGCGGGTCGTTGGCGACGAACAGGTCGCCGTCGGCGATGTCCTCGGGCCCGAACTTCGCCAGTAGGCTCGCCATCAGGCCGATCATCGAGGCGAGATGGATGGGCAGCGAGTTCTCGGCCTGCACGATGAGGCGCCCGGCGGCGTCGCAGATCGCGGTCGAATGGTCGCGCCGCTCCTTGATGTTGGTGGAGTAGGCGCTGCGGGTGAGCGCGTTGAAGGTCTCGTCGGTCACCGAGCGCAAGGCGTTGAGCAGGATCTCCAGCGTGATCGGGTCGAGCGCCGGGGCCGTGCTCATGACGCTACCTCGACGACCAGATTGAGGGCCGCGTCGACGCGCGCCGCGTCGCCCGGGTGGAGCAGCGTCGTCGAGTCGAGCTGCTCGACGACGGCGGGCCCGCGCACGCGTTGTCCCGGCGCCAACCGGGCGCGATCGAACACCGGGGTGTCGAGGGCGGCGTCGGCCGTGAACCACACCGGCCGCGTCGAGCGCGGCGCCGGCGTCTCGGCCTCGAGCGCCGCAAGCCGCGGCGCCGGCGGCTTGGCCAGCCGGCCGCGCGCGCTCAGGCGGAGGTTGACGATCTCCACCGCGTCGTCGGGATTGTGGAAGCCGTAGTTCATCTCGTGGACCTCGAAAAAGAGCGCGCGCAGGCGCGCCGCGTCGGGCACAGTGGGGGGCACAGTGGGGGGCACAGTGGGGGGCTCGCCGCCGGGCTCGGCGCCGGGCTGGCCGATCGCCACCCGGAGCTCGAAGTTCTGCCCCGTGTAACGCATGTCGAGGCTGAGCTCGAGGTCGCGCGCTCCGGGCGCCACGCCCTCGCGCCGGAACCAGCGCTCCGCCTGCCCCACCAGGACCTCGATGCGCGCGGCGATCATCGCCGGGCCGGCCTCGTCGAGCGCGGCATGGACGCTCTGGACGAAGTCCTCCTTGAGGTCGGAGACGATCAGGCCCTGGGCACAGAGGATGCCGGGCGCCGCCGGGACGATGATCTCGGCGACGCCCAGCGCCCGCGCCACGTCGCCCGCGTGCAGCGGCCCGGCGCCGCCCAGCGCCATCAGGGTGTAGCCGCGCGGGTCGTGCCCGCGCTCCACCGAGACCGATCGGATGGCGCGTACCATGTTGCCGACGACGATGCCGAGCACGCCGTGCGCGGTCTTTTCCAGGGTGAAGCCGAGACGGTCCGCGAACGGCCGCAAGGCCTCGCGCGCGGCCGCCCCGTCGAGCGCCATGGCGCCGCCGAGAAGGCCGTCCGGCGACAGCCGACCGAGCAGCAGGTTGGCGTCCGAGACCGTCGCTTCGGTGCCGCCCAGGCCGTAGCACGCCGGGCCCGGCCGGGCGCCGGCGCTGGCCGGTCCCACCTTGAGCAACCCGTCGCGGTCGAACCAGGCGATCGAGCCGCCGCCGGCGCCGACGCTGTGGATGTCGACCATCGGCAGGCGCACCGGAAACCCCGCCATCTCCTGGTCGGGGTTCAGGCCCGCCTCGAAGTCGCGGATCAAGCAGACATCGGCGCTGGTGCCGCCCATGTCGAGCGTGATGAGCTCGCCGCGCCCGGCCCGGCGGCCGACCTGCTGGGCGCCGACGACGCCCGCGGCGGGGCCCGAGAGCGCGGTGCGGATGGGGTAGTCGCCGGCGCGCTCGAGCGACATCAGCCCGCCGCTCGACTGATTGATGCCAAGGGCGGCGTTGGGCGCCCGCTCGCCGAGCGCGCGCCGCAGCTTTTCCAGGTAGCGCGTGAGGAGGGGCTGCAAGTAGGCGTTCAGCACCGTGGTCGAGAAGCGCTCGTACTCGCGGAACTCGGGCTGTACGTCGGAGCTCAGCGAGACATGAAGCTCGGGCAGCGCCGCCTTCAGGGCGGCCCCGATGCGACGCTCGTGGGCGGGCTCGATGAAGGCGAAAAGGAGGCCCACGGCGCACGCTTCGGCGCCGGACTCGGCGACCCTTGCGACAACCTCGGCGATGGCATCCTCGGCGAGCGCCGTCACCGTGCGCCCGCCCGCGCCGATCCGCTCGGTAACCTCGAAGCGGCGCTCGCGGGGCACCAGGGGCGGTGGTGCGTCGGCCTTGAGATCGTACATTCTGGGGCGGATCTGGCGTCCGATCTCGAGCAGATCGCGAAAGCCGCGGGTGGTGATGAACGCCACCTCGGCGCCGCGGCGCTGGATCAGGGCGTTGGTGGCGACGGTCGTGCCATGGGCGAGGCGGCCGATCTCGGCGGGGGCGATGTCGCGCTCGCGGCACAGCGTGGCGAGGCCATCGAGGATGGCCGCGGCCGGGTCCTCGGGCGTCGACGGCGTCTTGTAGACGCTCACGACGCCGCTCTCCTCCTCGAAGGCGTAGAAGTCGGTGAAGGTGCCGCCGACGTCGACACCGATTATCCAGGCCATGCGCCGGTCTCGCCCCCTGGTCGCGCCGGACGCCAGCTAAGAGGGGACGGGCCGCGGTGTCAATCCGCAGCTCCCGAAATCGTCATTTGACTGTCCCTGGGCAAGCCCTCTTAATGGCTGCCGAGGCGATTGCGTTGGGGGGCGCGAGCTTGGCGCCAGGTCCATTTGACAACACGACCGCGTTACTCGACCTGGCACTTCTCACCCGCCGCCACCTCGCGATCATAAAATTTCGACAACACCGAACTGAAAAGGGAGGGGACTATGGGTCTTAATAAAATGGCACTCGTCGGTGCGCTGGCCGGCGCGCTGGTGCTGCCGGGAGCGACCGCGATGGGCGGCGAGCTCGACACGCGTGAGTTCAAGGTGGTGGGCACCTGGGGCAACCTCGAGAACTGGAAGCAGTTCGAAAGCGCGTTCTGGAACAAGATCCTGCCGCAGTCCTCGGGCGGCAAGCTCACCGCCAACGCCAAGCCCTATACCGAGCTCGGCCTGTCGGGCTACGAGGTCATGCGGCTGCTCAAGCTCGGCGTCTTCGACGTGGTGCACGGCCTGACCTCGTACACCTCGCAGGATTCGCCGGCGCTCGAGGGCATCGACCTCGCCGGCGTGGTGCAGGATTTCGACACCTACCGCAAGGCGATGAACGCCTATCGGCCGATCATCGAACGCGAGTTGGCCGACAAGTACAATGCCAAGCTACTGATGCTCTATACCTTTCCGAGCCAACAACTGTGGTGCAACCTCGGCGGCAAGGACAACAAGGACGTTGGTCTGAAGGATCTCAGCGGCAAGAAGATCCGCACCTACTCGACCACGCTCGGCGACTTCATCGAGGGTCTTGACGCGAGCGCCGTCACTATCGCCTTTGCCGAGGTCGTGCCGGCGCTGCAGAAGGGCGTCGCGGATTGCGGCATCACCGGGACGATGCCGGCGTACAACGCCAAATGGTGGCAGGTCGTCACCCACAACATCCGCATCCGCCTCGGCTATGCCGCCACCTTCATGGCGGTGAACACGAAGACCTGGGAGAGCCTCAGCGGCGACACCCAGAAGTTCATCACCGAGCAGGCGGTCAAGCTCGAGGACGACCTGTGGGTGTTCGAGAAGGAACTCGATCAGATCGGGATGCGCTGCAACGCCAGCGGCCCCTGCTCCAAGGGCGAGCCCGGCGGCATGGTTGCGATCGAGCCCGACGCGGAGGACCAGGCGATGTTGCGCGACATCGTCAAGAACTTCGTGCTCAAGCGCTGGGCCAAGCGCTGCGGAACCAAGTGCGCCCAGGAATGGAACGACACCATCGGCAAGGTGGTCGGGGTCCAGGCGCCGATCTAGAAGCGTCCCGCATAGTGACCGTGGGCGCCGCGACCTGAAGGGGCGGCGCCCACCGCTTCTTTGCACCGAGCCCATCGCTTTTTTCGCACCCAGATGATGGCGGATGTTCGCGTTCATCCACAACAAGCTCGAGCAGATCTCCCGCGCCGCCGTTTGGGCCGGTGGCGCGGCGCTGATGCTGTCGGCCATCATGGTGACCGTCGACGTGCTGATGCGGAAGCTGTTCTCGATCACCATGAGCGGCTCGGACGAGATTTCGGGATACGTCTTCGCCGCCAGCACCACCTGGGCCTATTCGTACTGCCTGCTGCACCGCGCCAACGTCCGCATCGACGCGATCTACAATCTTATGCCGGCGCTCGCGCGGGCCTTGCTCGACATCCTCGGGCTCGGGCTCCTGCTTTGGTACATGGTGGTCCTTACCGATCAGGCGATCACCGTTTTCCACACCTCCTGGATATACGATTCGGTTTCCATCACCACGCTCGCGACGCCGCTGTGGATACCGCAGCTGTTATGGGTCGCCGGGCTGATCATGTTCATCTTCACGCTGCTCTTCGTGACCCTTTACGCCGTGACGTCGCTCATTCGGGGCGACATCGCGAGGGTGCGAAAGGTGGCCGGCACGCTCAGCGTCGAGGAGGAAATCGAGGAAGAGACTCTCGGTATGGAATCCGCCGCCGGCGACGGCGACGAGGAGGCCTAGGACCGTGGCCGGCGGGACCGTCGTCATCCTTTTGGTGCTCGTCTTCTCGAGCGTGCCGGTGGCCGCCGTGCTCGGCGTGCTCAGCCTCGGCCTCGACACCATGTTCATGGAAGGCCGCCTGACCGCGGCGATCGGCGAGTTCACCTGGGACAAGAGCAAGGAATTCATCCTCGTCGCCGTGCCCATGTTCATCCTGTTGGGCGAGATCATGCTGCGCGCCGGCATCGCGCACCGCATGTACAACGCGGTCGCGCAGTGGCTTTCGTGGCTGCCCGGGGGCCTGATGCACGCCAACATCGGCTCGTGCGCGATCTTCGCCGCGTCGTCGGGCTCGTCCGTGGCCACCGCGGCGACCGTCGGCACCGTCGCCTATCCGGAGATCGAGAAGCGGAGCTACAGCGAACCGCTGTTCCTCGGCACGATCGCCGCCGGCGGCACGCTGGGGATTTTGATACCGCCCTCGATCAACCTCATCCTCTACGGGCTGTTGACCGACACCTCGGTGCCGGAACTCTATCTCGCCGGCATCGTCCCGGGCGCGATCCTGGCGTTGCTGTTCATGCTCACCATCATCGGCGCCTGTCTCTATCGCCGCGGCTGGGGCGGCACCAAGATCACGACCTCGTGGTCGGCCCGCATCCGCAGCCTGCCCGACCTGTTGCCGCCGATCCTCTTGTTCTGCGCCGTCGTCGGTTCGATCTACGGTGGCGTCGCGACGCCCACCGAGGCGGCGTCGATCGGCGTCGTCCTGGCGCTCATCATCGCCGCCTGGCGCAGGACGCTGTCGATCGAGATGCTGGGCAAGGCCTTCGAGGGCACGATGCGGACCACGGCGATGATCATGCTGATCATCCTCGCCGCGGTCTTCCTCAACTTCGTCCTGGGCTTCATCGGCGTGACCCAGGCGCTCACCCAGTTCATCAAGGAGCTCGGGCTGACGCCGATGCAGACGATGCTGATCATCGTCCTCTTCTATCTCATCCTCGGCATGTTCATGGAGACCTTCTCCATGATGTTGACGACCGTGCCGCTGATCTTCCCGATCGTCACCAGCCTCGGTTTCGACGGCGTGTGGTTCGGGATCCTGGTCACCGTGCTCATGGAGACGGCGCTGATCACGCCGCCCATTGGCGTCAACCTTTACGTCGTGCAGGGGATCCGCGCCGGCGGCGGCAACTTCAACGACGTGAGCTTCGGCGCCGCGCCCTTCGTCATCGCCATGCTCATCATGATCGGGATGCTGCTCGCCTACCCCGAACTGGCGCTGTGGCTACCGCAGATGTTCTATTGAGGCGAGAGCGACCGGCGGGCCGCGGTCGCGGCCTCTAGAAGATCCCGGCGTCGAGGCCGGCGGCCATCGCGGCGCCGAGCTCGCGGCACTGGTCGACGAACGCGTCTTGCCACTCGCCGCGGCAAATCAGCGCCTCTTGCACCGCCCGCCAGCGCAGGCCGGTGACGATGGTCTCGACGCCGCGCCGCGTCCCGGTGCCGTCATGACCGGCGCGGACGTAGAGGCAATAGGGGAGTCCTTGCGTCTTCTCCAGGCACGGGTAGTAGCTGCGATCGAAGAAGTCCTTCAGGGCACCGCTCATGTAGCCGAGGTTCTCGGTGGTGCCGAGAATGATCGCGCCGGCCGCCATGACGTCCTCGGGCCCGGTCTCGAAAGGGTTCCGCGCCACCACCTCGAGGTTCGATGTCTCGTCCGACCGCGCGCCCTCGACGACGGCGTCAAACAGCCGGCGGGTGTTGGGCGACGGCGCGTGGGCGACGATGAGGAGCGGTCTCGTGGTCATGGCGCCGGGAAGTGTCCCGCACGGGGGCCGGTCGTTTCAAGCCCATCCCGGACCCTTTCGCTGCCATCGCCCGGCAGGAAATCTTCGCCACGGTCGCGATCGTGCCGAGGAGCCGCGCCGCCATGTTGGGCTTCGTGAGGCGCCGGAGCGCCGTGATCGTGGCGCTCGGATTGTCGACGCGGACCATGGTGTTGCGCTCGAGCGCCGCATCAGGCGGCGCCCGGCATCGATCTTCGAGCGCCGCTCCACCAACGCATCTTCTCGTAGCGCCGCATCCGCTCGCGGCCCAAAATTAACCGGGCCTCCGGTATTAATGGCTGCCCGCAACACAGATGGGGGTCCGGGGCCCCGAGCCCGCGCCGGCCGGCCGCACCCGGCGCGCGGGTTATTTACCGGCGGCGGCGCAAGCGCCCACCGGTCGGGATCGGTCGCTTGGTACCGGCCCGTGCAGGCTCGGCGGTGGGCGCTTCAATCAGGTCGGCCAAGAACGATCGGGGGTCACGAGCGCTGGTGCCGGGCCAGCGGCGTCACCTCGGCCGCGCCGGTCTCCCCCGCCGGCGGCGCCGGGCGGCGGCCGAGAAGCCGCGCGAACAGGCTGCCGAAGCCGGCCACCGCCTCGCCGATCCCGAGAATCCGCAGGCAATCGGCGAAGGTGGCCTGGTTGGCGCTGATCACCGGCTTGCCGAGGTCGGCCTCGAGGCGCTCGAGGATCTCGATGGTGCGAAAGCCGGTGCACGAGATGAACACCGCCTCGGCGCGATCGTCATCGACCTCGCGGGCGCGATCATAGGCGACCCGGGGCTCGCAAAGTTGGATCTCGGGGGTCTCGATCAGGCCGCCCCCGGCGATGCCGGTGACCTCGAAGCCGTTGTCCTCGAAGAACACCCGCTCGATCCGGTTGACCGCGTCGGTGTACGGGGTGGCCATCGCGAAGCGGGTGACGCCAAGCGCCTTGAGGGCGCGAAGCACGGCGGTCGCGGTGGTGGTCGCCGGGATTCCGGTCTCGTCCTCGATAATCTGCCTGAGGCGATCGTCATAGCCTTTGCCGCCGACGAAGCTCCCCGAGGTGCAACCGAAGGCCAGGACGCCGACGCCGCAGGCGCGCAATCCGGCGGCGCTCTTGGCCGCCTCCCCCGCCATCGCCAGGAGGTGCTCGGGCGTTACGTTCTCGAGGTAGACCCGGTTGGCGTGGACCGAAACGCCCTCGGGCGCCAGGCGCTGGAACTCCGGCTCCATGGTGGTGTTGCCGGTCGGCGTCATCAGGCCGATGCGACCGCGCCAGCCGTACATGATCAATCTCCGGCGGTCGCCCGGGCGCCCTCGGGCCGGGGCAGTTCGTTGGCGTCGGAGCCCCGTGACAGCATGTCCTCGATGACGCCGTCCTCGATGCCGATCTGCAGGGCGTCGTTGAAGCGGTTGAAGAAGCCGCACAGCGCCGTGCGCAACGTCAGCTCGACGATCTGCTCCTCGCTGAAGTGCTGGCGCAGGCGCTCGAACATGGCGTCGCGCAAGCGTTGCGGGTGGGTGGTGACCTGAGCCGCGTAGTCGCGAACCAGCATGTCCAGGTCGTCGAGACCGGGGACCTCGTCGTCCAGGATATTGGCCACGGTTTCGGGCGCCAGTCCCTCATCGACCAGGCGAGGGGTGTGGTGGGCGACGCAATAGGCGCACTCGTTCAACTTCGAGACCACCACCAGGGCGATCTCCAAATAGCGCCGCGGCAGCACCTCCTCGTCCTTCAGATCCAGCAGCAGGCCCATGATGTGCTTCACCGCCACCGGTCGGTGGGCGAACACCTTGACCTGGTTCAAGAACGGCCCGTAGTCCTCGGCGAACGCCTGGTAGACCGGGCGAACGTCCTCCGGAACCTCGTCGATCTCCACCTCACGCACTCGGGCCATGGTTATTCTCCTTGTCGGGTTGGCGCTCTGGAAGCGACGCTATCGCCCATTGCCCGCGCGTTCAACCGGTGCTCACGCGAGCGCCGGCATGCCGAGAGCGGTTCCGCATTGATCGGAACCGCTCTCGCGTCTTGTCGCTCACGGCAGCGGACCTGAAGGTCCGCGCCTGCGCGGGCGCGCCGGAGGGCCGGCGGGCCGCAGTCGCGGCCTTGAGCGATTCCCGACAAACGTGAATCGCTCGAGCCCGGCGAGCTCGTCGCCGAGATAGGCGGCGACCGCCCGCATGCCATAGCGGCCCGCCACCGCCTCGGCTTCGGCGCTGAAGTTGGTGGTGGCGTTGATATCGTAGGTGAAGGCCTCGCCGGCGGCGTCGACGATGAACTCGACGCCGGCGATCTGGACGCCGTTGGCGGCGAGCAAGCGGGCGTAGCGTTCGATGTTGGGGTGCTCGAAGCCCTCGATGATGCGGAATCCCGAAGGCGGGTCGTCGGCGCCCGGACGGACGCCGTCAGCGATGCGGCAGGCGTCGGCCGGACAGAGCTCGAAGCCCTCCGTGGTCTCGACCCGGACGGCGTAGAAGAAGCGCCCGGCGATGAACTCGACGCGGGTGATGAAGGGCTCGGGCGCCTCGATGTATTGCTGGAGCAGCGTGATGCCGTCGATCGAGTCCTCGAACTCAGGTCCCTCGACATAGGCGCTGAGCCCGTCGACAGCCTCGAACAGCCGCACGCCGAGGCCCTTGCCGGCCCGGTTGGGCTTGGTGATGAAGGGCCCGTCGAACAGGGTCGCGGCCTCGACGATCGCCTGGCGCCCGACCGCCGCAACCGTGCGCGGCGTTCGGATGCCGAAGGCGTCGAGAGCCTCGTACTGGGCGACCTTGCTGATCTCGAGCCGAAGCGCTCGGCCCGAGTTGATCACCCGGCGGCCGTGGCTCTCCAGCCAGCCCAGGAGGCAGGCCGTGTACTCGGGCGCGTAGCGATGGCCGCGGGTGTGCGCGGAGGCGCTCATGCGATTGTAGAAAACGCCCTCGGGCGGCGTCGCTCCGAGGTCGAGCCGACCGCCGTCGACGAACCATTCGCGGTAGGGCAGCCCGAGCTCGGATAAGGCCGCGCGCAGCGGCGCCGTCCACGCCTCGTTCTCGTGGATCACGTAAATGCGCGGCACGATCGATGGCCCAGAATCACCGTGGATCTCGGCTCTGTGGATATCGCCTCCAAGACGATAATCGCGGGCAAAAGTGATGACCGATCACTTATCTGTCAATGCGAAATCGATTGGCAATCGCAAGGCCACGCCACCGGGCGGCGCGGCGCTCCGGTTGGCTTGGGCTGATCCGCCCGGCGCTCGGCCTTCTAGGAGATCGAACCGATGCCATAGGCGCCGCTGAGCGGCTCGCCCTCGGCGAAGCGGGCGAGGCGATAGGGGGCGATGTCGACCTCCGGCTCGAGGCCCAGCACGGATTGGGCCAACACCTTGCCGATGGCCGGCGCGAGCTTGAAGCCGTGGCCCGAGAAGCCGAAGCCCACGGTCAGGCCATCGAGGCCCGGAACCGCGCCAAGCACCGGATTCCAATCGGGCGTGATGTCGTAGGGGCCGGTCCACGAGACCACGAACCGGGCCGCGGCGAAGCTCGGCATGCGATGGCCGAGCTGGGCGCCCTGGTGGACGATGAAATCGAGCTCCACCCAGTCGTCGATATCGTCGGCACGCTCCAGGGGGTCGCCGTGATCGCCGCTGCCGACCAGCGCAACCCCACCGCTGGCGGGGCGGAAGTACATCTTGTTCTCGGTCGTCAGGTCCTTGACCACCGGCAGGGTCCGCTGGTAGGGCGCGGCGGCGCGGAAGGTGAGCACGATGTGACGCGAGACCTCGAGCGGCAGGTCGACCCCGATCCAACGCCCGAGCTCGGCCGTCCAGGGCCCGATCAGGGCGACCACGGCGCCCGCCTCGACCTCGCCCTGGGGCGTCCGGACGCCGCCGATGCGCTCGCCGCGGCGCAGCAAGCCCTCGACCGGGCGCTCGCTCTGGACCACCACGCCGAGGCGCCGCGCGGCCTTGAGAAAGCCCATCGTCGTGAGATAGGGGTCGGCGTAGCCCGAGCGCGGTTCGTAGCCGATCGCCGCCACGTCCTCGAGCGCCAGCAGCGGATGGCGGGCCCTGGCCTCCTCCCTCGAGATCGCCAAGGTCTCGGCGCCTTGGCCCGCCTGCAGCGCCAGGTTGGCCCTGAGCTTGTCCGCGGTCCCGCCGTCGCCGCCGAGGATCAGATAGCCGCAATTGACGAAGCCGCAGTCGGCCTCGTCGTCCTCGAGGACGTGGGGGAAGTCGCGGAAGACCTCGAGGCTCTTGACGGCGAGCTGGGTGTTGGTGGGGATCGAGTAGTGGGTGCGCAGGATGGCGCAGGATTTGGCGGTGCCGCCGCCGCAGAGTTGCCCGCGCTCGAAGAGCGCCACGCGGCCGGGCCTGAGCTTGGCGAGATGGAACGCGGTGGCGGCCCCCATCACGCCGCCGCCGATCACCACCACGTCGTAGGATTCAGCCATATCGGTCCCGCGCCGCGAGGCTAGCATGCCGCGGCAGCCGGGGCGATCGGCGCGGCTTGTCGGGCCGGGGCGGCAACTGGTAGAGACTCTCGCGCGGGCGGGTGCCGGCGCCGGGCGCGCCGCTCGATCCGCCTAAGGGAGCGTGATGGACGAGAAGACGCGGGTCGTGGTCATCGGCGGCGGCGTCATCGGCTGCGGCGTTCTCTATTACCTGGCCAAGGCCGGGTGCTCGGACGCGCTCCTGGTCGAGGCCAACGAGCTGACCTCGGGCACGACCTGGGCGTCGTCGGCCCTGATCACCCATTTTGCCGCGAGCCCCCTGATCGCCCGCCTCCACGCCGAGAGCCTGGAGCTCTACGCGAACCTCGAGGCCGAGAGCGGGCAGGCGGTGGGCCTCCATCGCCCGGGCAGCCTGCGCCTGGCGAGCTCGGCCGAGCGCTTGACCGAGTACCGGCGCCACCAGGCGCGGGCCGCGCTCGAGGGCTTCCGCTTTCGCGTCATCGATCCCGCCGAGGTCCGCGAGCTCCATCCCCTGGTCGATACCGAGGGCGTGCTCGGCGCCGCCCATACCCCCGACGACGGGCACGTCGACCCGGCCGGCGCCACCAATGCCCTGGCCGCGGCGGCGCGCGCGCTGGGCGCCAAGGTACGGCGCCGCTCTACGGTGCGGGGCCTCGAGCAACGGCCGGGCGGGGGCTGGCGGGTGGCGACCGACGAGGGCGCGATCACGGCCGAGGTGGTGGTCAACGCCGCCGGCATGTGGGCGCCGGCGATCGCGGCCATGGTCGGGCGCTATCTTCCCGTGATCGCCCTGGAGCGCCAGTACTACGTCACCGAGGCGGTGCCGGAGCTCGCCGCGCTGGGCCGCGAGCTGCCGGTGCTGCGCGACCCCGACGGCACCTTCTACCTGCGCCAGGAGACCGATGCCCTGCTGGTCGGCCCTTACGAGCGCCGGCCCCGCTTCTGGGCCGTCGACGGCACCCCGCCCCAGGGCGGGCAAGCGAGCCTGCCGCCCTTCCTCGACGAGGCCGCCGAGCCGATCAACGACGCCCTGGCGCGGGTGCCGCTGCTCGAGCGCCTCGGCATCCGCGCCAACGTCAACGTGCCGACCAGCCGGAGCCCCGACGGCAACCCGCTGGTGGGTCCGGTCGAGGGCCTCGACGGCTTGTTCGTCGCCGCCGGCTTCTTCGCCGGCCTCTCGGAGGTCAGCGTCTGCCGCTACCTGGCCCAGTGGATCCTCGACGGCGAGCCGGAGATCGACCTGTGGCCGTTCGATCCCCGGCGCTACGGCGCCTTCGCCACCAAGTCGTACGCCCGCGCCTGCGTCGCCGGCCAGCACGTTGTCGGCCTCACTCAGGGCATTTCCTACCCCGCCACGGAGACGCCGGCCGGGACCCCGGCCAAGACCAGTCCGCTCCATGAGCGGCTGGCGGCGGCGGGCGCCGTGTTCGGCCAACGCTTCGGCTGGGCCCGTGCCAACTGGTTCGCGCCCGAGGGCGTCGAGCCGGTCGAGCGGCCCTCGTTCGAGCGTCCCAACTGGTTCGCCCAGGTCGGCGCCGAATGCCGGGCGGTGGACCGGGGGGTCGGCGTGCTCGACGACACGGCGAGGGCCAGGATCGAGGTCCGCGGCCCAGGCGCCGCGGCCTTCCTCGATCAGCTCTGCGCCTCCGCCGTTCCCGCCGAGCCGGGGCAGGGTGGGGCGGCGCTGATGCTGAGCCCCGGCGGGCGCGTCGTCGGCACGCCCACGCTGCTCCGCCTGGCCGAGGACCGCTTCCTGCTCAGCGCCGTGCCCGAGGCCGAAGGCCACCACACCGACTGGCTGCGCCGCCACCTGCCGGCTCCCGGCGCTGTCACCGTCGAGGCGGTCAGCGGCAGGGGCGGGGTCCTGGTCGTCGCCGGGGCCAAGGCGGCGGCGCTGCTTGCCGCGCTCGGCGGCGGGGATTTTTCCGACCCGGCGTTTCCGACCGGCGTCGTGAGGGAGATCGAGTTGGGGCCGACGCCGGTCCTGGCCTACCGGCATGCGCGGCTCGGCGCGCCGGCCTGGGAGCTCGCATGCGCCGGTGAGGACCTGGTCGCCCTGCATCAGGCGCTGCACGCCGCGGGCCAGTCCCTGGGCCTCGCCGAGATCGGCTTCCGCGCCTGGGATGCGCTCCGCCTCGAGGCCGGGGATCATCAGTGGCGGCGCGAAGTGAGCGCCGCGGATACGCCGTTCGGCGCCGGTCTCGACCACCTGGTGGACTGGGCCAAGGGGGCGTTCGTGGGCCGGGAGGCGGTGCACGAGGAGCGCCGGCGGGGTGCGGCGCGGCGCCTCGTTTGTCTGCTCGTCGAGGGCAGCGGCGCCGACGCCTGGGGCGGCGAGCCGGTCTTTGATGGCGCCGACGCGGTGGCGCTGACGCGGCTTGGCGGCTACGCTCACCGCGGCGGAAAGAGCCTCGCTCTGGCCCTGCTGCCGGCGGCGCTGTGCGACCCGGGCACACGGTTGGCGGTGGAAATCCTGGGCCGGCGCTGCCCGGCGACGGTGGCCGGGACGCCCTAGCGTCGAGAGCCGCGCGCGGAGGTCGACATGTTCTGGAGCCTAGTTCGCAGCCTCATCGTCTTGCCGGGGACGGCGCTGGTCTTCGTTCCCGCCGCGATCCTCTGGGCAACGGCCGGAAGCGCATGGGCCGCGGCGCCCATCTCGTACCGCGATTGGGAATTCTGGCTCGCGGCGCTCCTGTTCGTCCCCGGCCTCGCCCTGGCGGCCTGGACCGTGCGCCTGTTCCTGACCATGGGCAAGGGCACGCCGGCCCCCTGGGACCCGCCGCGGAAGCTGGTGGTGCGGGGGCCCTACCGCCACCTCCGCAATCCCATGATCAGCGGCGTCCTGGCGCTGCTGCTGGCCGAGGCGGTGGTGTTCCGCTCCTGGCCCCTTGCCGCCTGGATGGCGCTGTTCTTGCTCGCCAACGCGGTCTACTTCCGGCTCTCGGAGGAGAAGGGCCTGGAGCGCCGCTTCGGCCAGGACTACCGGCTCTACAAGGCCCAGGTGCCGCGCTGGCTCCCGCGCCTCAGGCCCTGGGACCCGGGCTAGAACGGTTCCGCAGTGAACGGAACCGCTCTGGAATCTTTTCGCTCACGGCAGCGGACCCAAGGGTCCGCGCCTGCGCGGGCGCGCCGGAGGGCCGGCGGGCCCGAGGGTCCACACTGGCGCGGCCTTGAGCGATTCCAATTGACCTGGAATCGCCCTAGGCGCCGCCCACCTTGCGCTCGTGGCCGGCCCAGTGGGGCTCGCGCAGCTCCTTGCGGCGGATCTTGCCGACCGGGCTCTTGGGCAGCGGCTCGGTCCTGAGCTCGACCCGCCCGGGCTTCTTGTAGGAGCCGAGCCGCTCGGCGCAGAGCTCGGCGATCTCGTCCTCGCCGACCGCGCTGGTGCCGTCGACGACGCAGACCGCCATCGGCGTCTCGCCCCACTTCGGGTGAGGGATGCCGAACACCGCCACCTCGAGCACCGCCGGGTGGTCGGAGATCACGTTCTCGAGCTCGGCCGGCCAGATGTTGTGGCCGCCCGAGATGATCATGTCGTCGGCGCGGTCGAGCATGTAGAGGTAGCCGTTCTTATCCAGCATGCCGATGTCGCCGGTCAGCACCCAGCCGTCGACGATGCGCTCCCGCGTCGCTTCCGCGTCGTCCCAAAAGCCCGACATCTGGCCCTCGGTCTTGGCCACGATCTGGCCTTCGCGGCCGGGCGGCAGCGGCTTGTTGTCCGCGTCCCAGATCTCGAGCTCGGCGAAGGGCAGCGGCATGCCGCAGGCGCGCAACGGGTGCGAGCCCTCGACCGCGGCGAACCACTGCCGCGGCCCCATCATGGCGATGGGCAGGACCTCGGTCTGGCCGTAGCCCTGGTAGAGCACGTCGCCGAAGATCTCGCGCGCGGCGAGCGCGGTGTCGTCGGCGATGGGCGCGGCCGAGACCAGGATGCATTTGAGCCGCGACCAGTCGCGGCGGCGCGCGCTGGGGTCCTGGTTCATCACGGCGAGCATGGTGGGGACCACGAACATGTAGGCGATGGCCTCGCGCTCCATGACCTCGAGGGTCTCGGTGGGATGGAAGCGGTCGACCAGGACGCTGGAGCCGCCGCTGAGCCACATCGGCACGAACAGATAGCCCGAGCCGTGCGAGATCGGCGCCACGTGGAGGCAGCGGTCGCCGGGCTCGACCGGCGGGTAGAGGTAGAACCAGTCGCGCCCGGCGGCGAGCCACGAATGGTGGGTGTAGGCCACCCCCTTGCCGATCCCGGTGGTGCCCCCGGTGTGGCGGATGATGTAGTTGTCGCCGGGGTCGACGGGCACCTCGGGGTCGTCGGCGGGATGGGAGGCGAGCCACTCCTCGTAGCCCGCGTCGCGCACGATGACGTGCTCGAGATCGGGCAGCTCGTCCGCTAACCCCGCCACCTCGTGGGCGTGGTGGGCGGCGAGAACGAGCGCACGGCAGCCGGTGTGGCCGAGCATGTGGCGGTGCGCCTCGCGGCTGTTGCGCGGGTAGAGCGGCACCCGCACCAGGTTGGCGGCCGCCGCGCCGAGGAAGAGGTCGGCGGCCTCGACCGAGTTGTCCTCGAGGCTGGCGACGCGATCGCCGCGCTTAAGGCCCATGCCTAAGAGCGCGTTGGCCATGCGCATGCCCCGCGCCCAGGCCTCGGCGAAGCTGAGGCGCAGCTCGCCGTGGACCACGGCCTCGCGCCGCGAATGGTAGCGCGCGGCCCGGCGCATGGCGCTGCGGACGTCCAAGACTTTCTCCCTAGCTTCCCCTCAGCCGATCCTGGATGCGCCTACCCCTATACCACGTTGTCGAGGGCTCGGGCACACCCCCCGCGGATGGCGGCTTTCAGGCGGTTGGGCATCGGGGACAGAGATGCAGGGGTGCCGAAAACGACACGGAACGATCCGACCAACACAATCCACCGCTTGATTGCCGCACCCGGTCGATTGCCCACCCTAATGCCATCTGGGCCATCAGTAACGGCGGGCCGGCTCGGCACGGGCGCGACCTGCGCTCGCGCGAGCACGCAACCTCGACGCCGTATCGATCTCGCCGAAATGTCGTTTGGCAATCGGGCCCGGAAATTCACATCGTTCGGGCAGACCCGACGATCGGACGCTACGCCAGCGCCACCCAGATCTCTCCGTCGGCTACGCGAACGGGGAGGATGGTCATGGGGCGGTGGTTCTTGCCGATGTTTCCCAGCGCCTCCATTCCCGGCGAGGTGCCGTCGTCCGCCAGCCCCTCGCACCATTTTCGGATCTCCCCGGTCGTGAGGTCGAAGCAGCTGCGGTGCCAGCGGCAGACGATGCCGCCATCCGCGGTCAGCTCGCTGTCGTTCAAGGGCAGGTTGAGATGGGGGCAGGCGTTGTTGACGGCGTGGATTGTCTCCTCGGTGCGGATCATAAGAAGATCGATCTCCGGGCGTTCGACGACCTTGCGCTCACCTACGGGAAGCTCCGCTTCCGCCATCACGCGTACCCAGTTGAGCCCGGCGTAGCGACGGGTCTGGTCGTCCGGCACCTCCATCGCCAACAGGTCTTCGAGCGCCGCGGGCTCTATGCCCGAGATTTCATAGAGCGTCTTGCGACCGCTGGTGCCGCGCAGTTTGATCCTGAGGAAGTCCTCGACGACGAGGGCGTCCTCCAGGCGTTGGTGCAGCTCCTCGGAAACAAGCAGCCGGGTGTCGGCTTCCTTGTTGCTGGCCTCGATGCGGCTGGCGACGTTGACCGTGTCGCCGATCGCGGTGAGCCGTTCCTTGCTGGCGGAGCCCACCGTGCCGATTACCGCTTCGCCATAGTGCAGGCCGATGCCGACATCGAAAGAGCGATCGTACATGGCCTCCAGATACGGCTTCAGCTTGTCGATTACGTCGAGCATCTCGAGCGCCGCCTTCACGCTCTTCAGCGCCGCCGCGGGGTCGTCGTCGATGCCGAACAAGGCCATGATCGCGTCGCCGATAAAGTTGTCGATATATCCCCCGTTGCGCTCGATCACCTCGCCCATCTGATAGAAGAAGCGATTGAGCACGAACATCACGTCGTAGGACGAGATCGCCTCCGAGAAGCTGGTGAAATCGCGGATGTCGCAGAACATGACGACGATGTTCTTGCTCTGGCCGCAGGACCCGATGCGCTGTTTCGCCAACTGGCTGGTGACCTCGAGGTCGGCCTCGTCGAGCACCAGGCGGCGGAAGTCGACGTTGCCGGTGACCTTGGTCTGACAGGCGAGGCGCACCTCCGGTCCGAACCCGAGTGGCTCGGACAAGGCCCGCTCTGCGTCGCTGCGTTCCTCGCAGCTGTCCGCGCCGTCGATAATCCAGATGCGGCAGGTCGAGCATTTGGCCACGCCCCCGCAGGCGTGCGCGTGATCGATGCCGGCCCTCAGGGTAGCCTCGAGTACGCTCTCGCCGTCCTCGATCTCGACGGTCTTATTATCGGGCAAGCACAGGAGCTTGGGCATTCTTGTCTCCTCGGCGCTCGACCGGAGCGCGCCGATCCGTCCGCCGGAGTGTCCCGGAGCCGTCCAACCACGGGGTCCACAATAGCCGAATTTCGCCCAAAGCGTCCGCGTTACGGCCGATTGCGGACATTGGTGGCGCAAATCAAAACCCGAGTTTTATGAGTACACGTCCCTGATCGCCACCCTCACGTCGTCACGGTCATGAAGCGCTCGTTGAGCTCGCGCTCGTAATAGAAGATCGCCTTGCCGAGCTGGTCCTCGGTCCATACCAGGGTCGGGTTGTCCGGGTAATACTGGTAGCCGCCCGAGAACACCTCGTTGCGGTTTCCGGAAGGATCGAAGAAGTAGATGGTCTGGCCGCGGGTGATGCCGTGTCGGGTGGGCCCGATGTCGAGGGCGACGTCGTTGCGGGCGATGATGTCGGCGGCGTGGCCGATGTCGGCCCAGCTCTCGACGAAGAAGCTGGCGTGATGGAACCTGCCCTCGCCGGGGTTGCGGATGAAGGCGATGTCGTGGGCCTTGTTGGCGCAGGTCAGGAAGGCGCCGAGCCAGGTCTCGCCGTCGCCGGCGACGATGCGCTCCGAGACCTTGAAGTCGAGCGCCTCGGTGAACAGCCGGACGCTGCCGTCGAGGTCCTCGCCGTAGAGCAGACAGTGGTCGAAGCGCACCGGCCGCATGCCCCGGAGCCCCTCGGGCACGACCTCGGGGTTGGTGGTCGAGAGCCCGTTCCCGACCTGCTCCTTCTCGGCGTAGAGCTCGAAGCGATGGCCGGTGGGCGCGGTGAAGGCGAGGCGGCGGCCGGTCTTCAGCATCTCGCCGGCGGCGAGCTCCTCGACCGCGAGGCCCTGGGCCTCGACCCTGGCGCCGAGCTCGTCGAGGGCGGCCTCGTCGGCCACCTTGAAGCCCATGAAGTCCATCCCCGGCGCCGCGGCCTCGCGCAACAGGACGCTGTGGTGGTCGAACTCGTCCCAGGCCTTGAGATAGACCCGGCCCTCCGGATCGCGGGCGCTCTCGATGAGCCCGATGATGCCGACGTAGTGCGCGATCGCCGCGTCGAGATCGCACACCCGGATCTGCACGTGCCCGGGGCGCAGGACGCCTTGCAAGGACATGGCCTTTTCCTCCCTGTTGCCCGAGCCTGCCGGCGGCGCGGGGAAGACGAGGGCAGCGCCCGTCGCGCCGCCCCCTCGCGCCCTCAGGCCTCGGCCGGCTGAAGGCGGGCGCGCTCGCCGAGGCCGGTGGGGCAGGCGACGCCGGTGCCGCCGAGGCCGCAATAGCCCATCGGGTTCTTGGCCAGGTACTGCTGATGATCGTCCTCGGCGTAGTAGAACTCGGGCGCCGGCAGGATCTCGGTGGTGATGGCGCCGTACCCCGCCGCCCGGAGCCCGGCCTGGAAGGCCTCGCGGCTCGCGGCGGCGAGGCCCGCCTGCTCGTCGTCGTAGGTATAGATGCCCGAGCGATACTGGCTGCCGACGTCGTTCCCCTGGCGCATCCCCTGGGTCGGGTTGTGGCCCTCCCAAAAGGCCTTGAGCAGCCGCTCGTAGCCGATGCGCGCCGGGTCATAGATCACCCGCACGACCTCGGCGTGGCCGGTGCGGCCCGAGCAGACCTCGCGGTAGCTCGGGTTCGGAGTCGCGCCCGCGGCATAGCCGACCGCGGTCGCGCCGACGCCGTCCAAGCTCCAGAAGATGCGTTCGGCGCCCCAGAAGCAGCCCATGCCGAAGAGCGCCAGCGCCGCGCCCTCGGGGAACGGGGGCACGATCCGGTTTCCGCTCACGAGGTGGGTCTCGGTGACGGCGATCGGGGCCTCGCGCCCGGGCAGCGCCTGGGCCGGGTCCGGGCGTTCGAGCTTCTTCGACGAGGTGAACCACATGGATGCCTCCTCTTTCGGCGTATCGGTCACGGGCCTCGATCGGTCCGGCGCCGCACCAAGCAAGATGTGGCGCGGCGGCCCCCGATCAAGCGGCCTCTACGTCCTTGCGCGCCAGCACGAGGGCGGCGGAGTTGAGGCAATAGCGCTTGCCGGTCGGCCTGGGCCCGTCGTCGAAGACATGCCCGAGATGGGCGTCGCAGCGCGCACACAGCACCTCGGTCCGCTTCGTGAACAGCGACCGGTCCTCGATCGTTTTCACGGCGGCCTCGCCGAGCGGGCTATGGAAGGAGGGCCAGCCGGTGCCCGAATCGTATTTCGCGTCCGACGAAAAGAGCGGCTCGCCGCAGCACACGCACTTGTAGGTGCCCGGCGCCTTCTCGTCCCAATAGGGGCCGGTAAAGGGGTGCTCGGTGCCCTTCTCCCGCGTCACCTGGTATTGCAGGGCATCGAGCTGGGCCCGCCACTCGGCCTCGGACTTCACGACTTTGTCGCGCGCGGTCATCTTGCTCTCCTTATCTCCCGATCCTCGGGCCACCTCGCAACCCTGCCTCAGGACGGGATAGCCGCGACGCGGATCGAGTCGGCGGCCACCATCGTGCCCGGATCGTCGGCCTCGATCCGGATCGACCGCGCCGTCGACGGCTTGCCCGATCTCCACCCCATGGTCGGTCCCGTTGTTGGGGCCTGAGGAAGGGGGGCAGCGCTCGGTCCCGCCTACACTAGCAAATGCTTGTCATTATCATCAGAAAAATGCGGGGGGGGGTCGACCACCGCCCGCGGTCAGCCGGCCGCCACCGGCCGGGCGAGGTCGCTGGCGGGGCGGCGGCGGCCACGGCGTGGCGCCGTGGTCTTGGCCGGGGCCAGCGCTTGCGCCCCGAACGAGGCCTCGACCTGGGCCTCGGTCGGGCGGCCATAGAGAGTGGTGCGCTGCGCCGGGGTGCGGCCCAGGCCCCGGATCAGGGCCTCCATGCGCCGGGGCTCCATCTCTTGGCCGTGTTCGCCGCCGGCGGCGCGGCTGATGGTCTCGTTCATCAGCGTGCCGCCGAGGTCGTTGGCGCCGGCCCTGAGGCACGCCGCGGCGCCCTCGGGCCCCATCTTGACCCACGAGGTCTGGATGTTGCGGATGTGGGGGTGGAGGGCGAGGCGGGCGACGGCGTGCATCAGCACCGCCTCGCGCGAGGTCGGGCCGCGGCGCGCCCGTCCCTTGAGATAAAGCGGCGCCTCCATGTGAACGAAGGGGAGCGGCACGAACTCGGTAAAGCCGCCGCTCAGCGCCTGCAAGTGGCGCAAGCGCAAGAGGTGCCGGGCCCAGTGCCGGGGCCCGTCGACGTGACCGTACATAATGGTCGAGGTGGTGCGCAGACCGGCGGCATGGGCCGCGGCTATGACCTCGAGCCACTGCTCGGTGGTGACCTTGTCGGGGCAGATGACGGCCCGGATCTCGTCGTCGAGAACCTCGGCCGCCGTGCCCGGCAGGGTCCCGAGCCCGGCGTCCTTGAGCGCCGCAAGGAACTCCGGGAGCGCGACGCCGAGGGTCTCGGCGCCGTGCCAGACCTCGAGCGGCGAGAAGGCGTGGACGTGGATCCCCGGCACCGCCTCCTTGACCGCGCGGCAGATGCCGAGATAGGTCTCGCCGTCGTAATCGGGGTGGATGCCGCCCTGCATGCAGACCTCGGTGGCGCCCCGTGCCCAGGCCTCGCGCGCGCGCCGCACGATTTCCTCGAGGCCCAGGTCGTAGGCCGGCCCGCGCAGGTTCTCGCTCAGCTTGCCCTTGGAGAAGGCGCAGAAGCCGCAGCGGAAGTAGCAGACGTTGGTGTAGTTGATGTTGCGGGTGACGACGTAGGTTATGACCTCGCCGTTGACCTCGGCGCGCAGCCCGTCGGCGGCGGCGCAGACCGCGGCGTAGTCGCCGTCCCGGGCCTCGAAGAGGCGGACGATCTCGGCCTCGCTCAGGTCCGCGCCGGCCCGACCCTTGTCGAGGATCCGCCCCAGGTCGGAGCCGGTTCGGACGGCCGGGCTCTCGAGCTCGGGAAACGGGTGGCGCCCACCCGGAGACCAGAGGTCGGTGTGCGCGAAGCCCTCGGAGTCGGTGGCCCGCAGGACAGCGGTGCGCAGCTCGGGCGCCAGCCAGCGCTCGGCCTTGGTGGCGTAGGCCGGGTAGATCGCCAGCCGCTCGACCAGGTGCTTGCCTTGGGCCGCGGTCTCGCGCGCCAGCGCCTCGATTTGCGGCCACGGCGCCTCGGGGTTGACGTGGTCGGGCGTCAGCGGCGAGACCCCGCCCCAGTCGTTGAGCCCGGCGCCGATCAAGGGCCCGAGGGCGCCCGGGCTCAGGTTGGGCGGCGCCTGGATGTTCATCTCGGGCCCGAACAGGATGCGGGCGAGGGCGATCGTGCCCACCAGCTCGTCGAGGTCGGGTTCCGGTGCCGCGGCCATGCGCGTGCCCGGCTTGGCGCGGAAGTTCTGAACGATGATCTCCTGGATATGGCCGTAGCGGTCGTCGAGCTGGCGCAACGCCAGCAGGGCCTCGACCCGCTCGCGCCGGGTCTCGCCGATGCCGATGAGCAATCCTGAGGTGAACGGCACGCCAAGCTCCCCGGCCAGTCGAATGGTCTCGAGGCGGGCCGCGGGGGCCTTGTCGGGCGAGCCGTGGTGGGGGCCGCCCTTGGCGCCGAGGCGTTCGGAGGTGCTCTCGAGCATGAGGCCCTGGGACACCGATACCGGCTTAAGCGCCGCGAGCTCCGCCGCCGTCATGACGCCGGGGTTGAGGTGGGGCAGGAGCCCGGTCTCGCGCAGCACCAGGCCCGCGACCTCGGCCAGGTAGGAGAGCGTGGTGTCGTGACCCAACGCCTCGAGCTCGCGGCGCGCCGCCACGTACCTGAGCTCGGGCTTGTCGCCGAGCGTGAACAGGGCCTCCTTGCAGCCCATGGCGGCCCCGGCCCGGGCCACCTCGAGGACCTGGTCGGGGGTCATGAAGGCGCGCTCGCCGCGCCGCGGCGGCCGCGCGAAGGTACAGTAGTGACAGACGTCGCGGCAGAGCCGGGTGAGGGGGATGAAGACCTTGCGCGAATAAGAGATCAAGTTGCCGTGAGCGCGGTCGCGGAGCGCCGCCGCGCGCTCGCCAAGCGCCGCGCTGTCCCAGGCCTCGGCCAGCGCCAGGGCCTCGCTGCGGCTCGGCCGCGCCCCCAAGCCCGCCGCCGGCGCCTCCCGCCGCGGCAGGATGGCGGCGCCGTTTTGCCGCAAGTAAGTCTGGGCCCGCGTTTGCCCCGGGCGCGCCAAGAGCTCGGCCAGGTCGGCCGGGGTGTCGATGTCGAGGCCCAGGCCCGGAAGCCTGAGCACGAGCGGCGCTATGGCCTGGCCGGCGGCCGCCTCGAGGTGGTGCTCGAAGCTTGAGTCGCCGAAGCGGAAGCGGAGCGCGTCGGGGGGCGAGCAGGCGATGCAGTTGGAGCCCCGCTCGTCGCGCGAGGGGACGATGGTCACGGCCGGGGCGCTTGCGTGATGGGCGAGCACGGTGGCGATCTCGTCCGCGGTCACCAGCGGCACGTCGCCGGGCAGCGTGATGATGGCGCCGACGCCCTCGGCCGCCAGGATGCGCGCCGCCGCCGTGACCGCGGCGCTGTGGCCGCGCTCGGCGTCCTCGTGCAAGAGCCTGGCGCCGTAGCGCCCGGCAAGCGCCGCGACCTCGGCGTCGCCGCTGACGACGGCGACCCCGTCGAGCGCCGTGACCCGGGAGAGGGTGCTAAGCACGTCCTCGATCATGGCCCGGAACAGGGCCTGGCGGGCTTCGGCGTCGAGCACGGGCGCCAGCCGCTGCTTGGCGCTGGCGATACGCTTGATCGGTAGGACGGCCCACATCGGCGGCGGCTCCTCAAGCTTGGCGGCAGGCTTCGGCGAAGCCGAGCACGGCGCGTGCCAGCGCCACCTGATCCTCGGCGCCGGTCATCACGGTATCGCTGACGAGGACCTCGAGCCCCAACGCTCGCACCTCCTCCTCGAGCGCCCCATCCTGGCGATCGATGACGTAGCCGTCCAGCAGGTCGCCGTAATGGCGGGCGATGGCGGCGGCGTTCTCGGGGAGCTTCAGCTCGCGCATCATCTTGGCCGTCGGTCCCTTGAGCGCCCGTCCGCCGACGATCGGCGAGACCGCGATCAGCGGCGCCGCGGAGGCCCTTATCTTGGCCTTTACCTGGGGCAGCGCCAAGATCGGATCGATGCTGATGAAGGGATTGGAGGGACAGATGACGACGGCCTCGAGCGCCGGATCATCGAGCGCTTCGAGAAAGGCCGGGTTGGCGCGGGCCACCTCGGCGCCGGTGAACTCGAAGCCCGAGACCTCGGGTTCGCAGCGTAAGCGGACGAAGTAGTGCTGGAAGGCGAGCGCGCCCTCGGGCGTCCGCACCACGGTGCGCACCGGGTCGTCGCTCATCGGCACGATGCTCGCGGCGATGCCCAGCCGGGCGCCGAAGCGGGCGGTGATCTCGCTCAGACTCTGGCCCGCGGCGAGCCGTCTGGTGCGCTCGACGTGGGTGGCGAGGTCGCCGTCGCCGAGGCGGAACCAGGCCTCGCCGCCGAGCGCCTCGAGGGCGGCCATGAAGCTCCAGGTCTCCCCGGCCCGGCCCCAGCCGGTCTCGAGGTTGTTGAGGCCGGCCAGGGTGTAGGTGAGGGTATCGAGGTCGGGCGAGACGTGGAGCCCGAGGTGCTCGAAGTCGTCGCCCGTGTTGGCCACCACGAGCAGCGCCGAGGGCACCAGGACGCGGGCCAGCCCGGCGGCGAGCTTGGCGCCGCCGACGCCGCCCGAGAGGGCGACGCAGGTGACGCGCGGCGGCCCGCCCTCGGTGCTCCCAGGGCTCCCAGGGCTCTCGGGGCTCATCGGAACAGGTCGTCCGCTTCCGGGCGGATCAAGGCCGCCGCCTCGACCTCGCCGTCGCCGGGCGGCGACCAGCGCACCAGCACCACCGGGGTTCCCTCGTCGGCCTGGCCCTGGACCAGGGAGGCCGCCGCGGCAAGCTCGTCGCCGATCGCCTGCTCGCTCACCATGAGCGGCCGGTCGTAGAGGTCGCGGCGGCCGCGCAGGTCCAGCAGCGCGGGCAGGCCCGAGGCGCCGAGCGCGATGCCCACGGTGCCGTTGCGCCAGGCGCGGCCGACGCTGTCGTTGATCACCACCGCGACCTCGACGCCGGCCCTGTCGTGAAACGCCTGGCGCAGGCGCCGGCAGGTGCCGTCCGGATCCTTGGGCAACAGCAGCACCCGCTCCCGATCGCCTTGCGGCTCGACGTTGGACTGGTCGATGCCAGCGTTGGCGAGGATGATGCCGAGGCGGTGAACCACGACCAGGACGCCCGGGCGGTAGCGCAGCACCTCACGCGATTCGGCGAGGATCAGCTCGACCAGCCGCGGGTCCTTGTCGCAGCGGCCGGCCAGCTCGCGCGCCCGCGCCGAGGGGCGGACCGCGCCTAAGTCGACATAGCGGTCCTCGGCCTTGGAGACGATCTTCTGGGCGATCACCAGGACATCGCCCGGGCGCAGCTCCTCGCCCGCCGCCGCGGCACCGTCGAGGATGAATTGGACCAGGTCGTCGCCCGGCCTCACCAGGGGGATGCCGGGAAGGGGCGTGAGCTCGCAGCGGGCGGTGGCGAGGGCGGGCGGCATCGGGCGTCGCTATTGCGCCTCGGCCGTGGGCTCGCCGACGACGCGGATGCCGGCACCGTCGATCTTGTAGCGCCGGTTGATGAAGATGAGCACCGAGGTCAGGGCCTCGGCCACCACCGAATTGTCGATGGCACCGGCGTGCCAGCCCTTGAGCCCGATGGCCTCGACCAGCGAGATCACGGTCTCCCGCGCCTCGGCGTCGTTGCCGCACACCAGGACGTCGCCCTCGGCGTGCGCGCCGTCACTCTCGAGATGCGCCGCCGCCACGGTCTGGAAGGCCGAGACCACGCGCACGCCGTCCCCGAGCAAGGCTTGCGCCGCCTTGGCCGCCGAGCCCTCGGGCGGGAGCTGGACCTTCGAGACCTTGGGCGGCACCAGGGGCACCGTCACGTCGACCAGGATCTTGCCCTGTACCGCGGCGGAGATCTCCTCGAGCATGGCGCGATGATTGGCGAAGGGTACGGTCAGCACCACGATGTCGGCGGCCCGCGCCGCCGCGGCGTTGCCCAGGCCGCGGACGCCCTCAGCGCCGAGACGCTGGTTGAGCTCCCGCGCCGCGCTCTCGGCTCGCTCAGGCGCGCGCGAGCCGATGATCAGGTCGTACCCGGCCGCGCCCCAGCGGTAGGCCAAGCCCCGCCCCAGGGCGCCGCTGCCGCCGATGACGGCGATGGTGGGTCTCGCTTGCGCCATCGTCACCTCCGATCCTTGCCCGCCTCAAGCGCCCGCCCGGGGCTCGATGATGGCACGATACCAGATTCGCGAGACCACCTCGGCCGCGGTCTCCTCGCCGGCCCCCGGATCGCCCTTGTCGGCGGCATCTATCGTTTGTATACAAACGTTTCGATGTTTCAGGCCGTGACGGCGGGTTGCGCCGTTCGCGGGCCATCAGGTCCATGGCTGGCCGCTCCCCCATCCCACATCCTCGCCTCGCTCCGGGGTCCGCGAAGCCCGAGAAGCCCGCGGCAGAGCGGGATTACGTGCTCGAGGAGCAGGTCGGTCACGTGCTCAGGCGCGCCCATCAGCGGGCCAGCGCGATCTTCATGGCGCTCATGGCCGAGCACAAGCTGACGCCGACCCAGTTCGCGGCGCTGGCCAAGATCGGCGACGAGGGCAGCGTGTCGCAGAATCGCCTGGGGCGGCTCACGGCCATGGACCCGGCCACCATGCAGGGGGTGGTGCGGCGCCTCGTCGCCCGCCGCCTGGTGGGCCACGACCACGATCCCGGCGACCGGCGGCGCACCCTGCTGTGCCTTACCGCCGAGGGCCGGCACCTCGTCGCCCAGGCGATCCCGCTGGGCAACAAGGTCACCGCCGAGACCCTCGCCCCCCTCGAGCGCGCCGAGCGGACGGCGTTTTTGCGGCTCTTGAAGCGGCTCACCTGAGCGGCGCCGGGGCAGCAGCGCCCCTGCCGATTGCCCCTTGAAGGGACCGCCGCGATCCCATAAAATCATATGTACACGAACAAGTTTGCCACGGTCATTCGTGGGCTTGCGCGCGGCAAGGGGGAGCGTTCTCGATGGGATGCTATCTGCGCCCAACCGAGCTTTCCGAGGCCCTGGATGCCCTCGCCGCAACCGGCGACGGGGCCCTTGAGATCATCGCCGGCGGCACCGACTTCTATCCGGCGCGGGTCGGCCGGGCGCCCGACGAGCGGGTCCTCGACATCACCGCGCTGGCCGGCTTGAGGGGCATCCGCGAGGGCGACGACCACTACCTGATCGGCGCGCTGGCGACTTGGAGCGACCTGGTCCGCGCCCCACTGCCGCCTTGCTTCGACGGCCTCAAACAGGCGGCGCGCGAGGTCGGCGGGGTGCAGATTCAGAACGCCGGCACGATCTGCGGCAACGTCTGCAACGCCTCCCCGGCCGCCGACGGGGTGCCCGCGCTGCTCACTCTCGACGCCGGGGTCGAGATCGCCTCGCGCTCGGGCACGCGGACGCTGCCCTTGGCCGAGTTCATTATCGGCAATCGGCGCACCGGGTTGGGCCCGCACGAGCTGGTCACCGGGCTCCGCGTGCCGAAGCCGGCGCCGGGGGCGCGGAGCGCCTTCCTCAAGCTCGGCACGCGGGCCTATCTGGTGATCTCGATCGTCATGGTGGCGGCGCTCCTCGAGCCCACGGACGATGGCAAGGTGGCGCGCGCCCGGCTCGCCGTCGGCGCCTGCTCGCCGGTCGCGCTCAGGCTCCCGGAGCTCGAGGCCGTGCTCGCCGGCCGCCCCCTCGATAAGCGCCTGGGGGCTGCCGTCGAGGCGCGGCATCTCGCCGCTCTGGCGCCCATCGACGACCTCCGCGGCGCCGCCGACTACCGCCTCGACGCCGCCCGTACCCTGGTCGCGCGGGCGCTCTCGCGGCTCGGCGCCGAGCTCGGTGAGAGGGCATGAGCGAGGTGCCTGAGAGCATCGCCTTCACGGTCAACGGGCGCCCGGTCAGGGTGGGCTCGAGGCCGCTCGCGCGCCTCGCCGACGTGCTCCGCGAGGAGCTCGGGCTGATCGGCACCAAGGTCGGCTGCAACGCCGGCGATTGCGGCGCCTGCACGGTGCTGCTCGACGGCGAGCAGGTTTGCGCCTGTCTGGTGGCGCTGGGCCAGGTCGCGGGCCGCAGCGTCCTCACCGTCGAGGGCCTGGCGCGGAACGGCGCCTTCTCGAGCCTGCAAAGGGCCTTCCACCGCCACGGCGCGGCGCAATGCGGGATCTGCACGCCGGGCATGCTGATGGCCGCGACCGAGCTCTTGAGCCGGCGCCCCCGGCCCTCGGAGCAAGAGGTGCTCGACGCGCTCGGTGGCGTGCTCTGTCGCTGCACCGGCTACCGCAAGATCGTCCACGCAGTACTGGACGCCGGCCTCGACGTGGCGGCTGGCGCGCCGCTCGAGGCCGAGAGCGTCGGCGCGGCGGTGGGGGCGCGGGTGGCCAAGGTCGACGGCCTCGATAAGCTCAGCGGCGCCGAGCGCTTCGGTGCCGACCAGGCGCCCGAGGACGCGCTCTGCCTGCGCGCGGTGCGCTCGCCCCACGCCCGCGCCAGCTTCCGTGTCGGCGACCTGGGCCCGCTTCGGGCCAGCTACCCGGGGCTGGTGAGGGTGCTCGGCGCGGCCGACGTCCCGGGGCGCAACAGCTTCGGCATCTATCCCCAGCTCAAGGACCAGCCGGTGCTGGCCGCGGGCGAGGTGCGCTACCGGGGCGAGGCGGTGCTCGCCCTGGTCGGCGATCTCGAGACCCTACGCGCGATCGCCGACGACGAGATACCGATCCTGTGGCGCGAGCAGACCCCGGTCCTGGGGCTCGATGCCGCGCTATCGGGCGAGCTTGCCGCGGTGCAGCCCGACAAGCCCGACAACGTGCTGGCGCGGGGCCGGCTCGCCAAGGGGGACCTCGAGGAGGGCTTCGCGAGGGGCGAGGTGAGGGCCGAGGGGAGCTGGGAGACCTCGTTCGTCGAGCACGCCTACATCGAGCCCGAGGCGGGCTACGCCCGGCGCCTGGGCGAGCGCATCGAGGTGTGGGTCTCGACCCAGACCCCCTACGGCGACCGCGCCGAGGTCGCCGCGGTGCTCGGCATCGCGCCGGAGCGGGTGCGGATCATCCCCAGCGCCTGCGGCGGCGGCTTCGGCGGCAAGCTCGACCAGTCGGTTCAGCCGCTCATCGCGCTCGCCGCTTGGCTGCTCGACCGTCCGGTGCGCTGCGTCTACGAGCGCCCGGAATCGATGGCCTCGTCGACCAAGCGCCATCCCGCGCGGATGACGGCGCGCGCGGCCTGTACCCGCGACGGCCGCATGACGGCCTTCGAGTTCCATGGCGACTTCAACACCGGCGCCTACGCCTCGTGGGGCCCGACGGTGGCCGACCGAGTACCGATCCACGCCGCCGGCCCCTACGCCATCCCCAACGTGCACGCCACCACCCGGGCGCTCCACACCAACGAACCGCCCTCGGGCGCCTTCCGCGGCTTCGGCGTGCCCCAGGCGGCGATCGTCCACGAGGCCCTGATGGACGCGCTCGCCGAGCGCTGCGGCATCGATGCGCTGGAGTTCCGCCGCCGCAACGCGCTCAAGGTCGGCGACGAGACCGCGAGCGGCCAGGTGCTGGCCGCCAGCGCCGGCCTGCCGGCCTGCCTCGAGGCCCTCGAGGGGCGCTGGCAAGAGGCCCGCGCCGAGGCCCGGGCCTTCAACGCCGCCTCAACCACCTCGCGGCGGGGCGTGGGGATCGGCTGCATGTGGTACGGCTGCGGCAACACCTCGATGTCCAACCCGTCGACGATCCACGTCGGCTTGAGCGCCGCCGCCGACCTCACCCTCTACAGCGGCGCGGTCGACATCGGCCAGGGGGCCAACACGGTGATCGCCCAGATCTGCGCCGACGCGCTCGGCGTCCCGGTCGAGCGCTTCCGCCTGGTGATGGGCGACACCGACCTCACCGCCGACGCCGGCAAGACCTCGGCCTCGCGCCAGACCTTCGTCTCGGGGCGCGCGGCCCAGCTCGCCGGCGAGGACCTGCGGCGCCAGATCCTGCGCCTCGCCAACGTCGGCGCCTCGGCTCGCATCGAGCTTGGGCCGGGGCGCCTGGTGGTGCGCGACGGCGACGCCGTCCGCGAGCTCGATCTCGAGGCGCTCGCCGGCGAGGCGAATGGCGACGTGCTCCGGGGCGACGTGCTGCGCGGCGAGGGCTGCTTCGATCCGCCGACCAAGCCGCTCGACGCGAACGGCCAGGGTCAGCCCTACGCTACCTACGGCTTCGGCGCGCAAGTGGCCGAGGTCGAGGTCGACCTCGAGCTCGGCACGGTGCGCGTGCGCCGGGTCACCGCGGCCCACGACGTCGGCCGCGCCGTCAACCCGACCCTGCTCGAGGGCCAGGTCGAGGGCGGCGTCGCGCAAGGGATCGGCCTGGCACTGATGGAGGAGTACGTGCCGGGCCAGAGCGAGAACCTGCACGATTACCTGATCCCGACCGTCGGCGACGTGCCCGAGGTCGAAACCATCATCATCGAGGAGGCGGAGCCGCTGGGCCCCTACGGCGCCAAGGGCGTGGGCGAGCCGGCCCTGATCCCGACGGCGCCGGCGATCCTCAACGCGATCCATCATGCCACCGGCGTCCGGATCACCCGAATCCCGGCGACGCCGGGCCGGGTGCGGGCGGCGATCCTGGCGCTGGCCGCGAGGGAGCAGGACGATGAGCGAGGATGAGCTGACGCTGACCGAGCTGAGCGCGGCGGCGGACGCCGAGGGCGTCGTGGTTTGCGACGCCTGTCCGGTGCTGTGCCGCATCCGACCCGGACGCACCGGCGCCTGCGATCGCTATGGCAACGTCGACGGGGCGCTGGCCCGCACCGAAGCCCTGGTACTGGCGAGGAAGGCACTCGAGCAAGGGAAGCCCGTGGTCCCGTTCCTGGCCAAGCAATGGGACGGCGAGCTGCTGGCCGGCGAGGCCACCTTCGTCACCGGCATCGGCTCGGGCACCACCTACCCCGATTACAAGCCGGCGCCCTTCATCGTCTCGAGCCAGCACCATGGCGTCGACATGGTGACCGTGGTCTCGGAAGCGATCTTTTCGTACTGCGGCATCAAGGTGAAGATCGACACCGATCGCTACATCGGCCCCGAGCAGTCGGCGGTGCGATGCCAGGGCCAGCAGGTCGGGCACGTCACCACCGCCGAGTACGGCTCGCAGATGCTGGCCCTGGGCGGGGTGCGCCATCTCACCGGCGGCTCGAAGCGCGAGGGCACCGTGACCTGCGACATGATGCTCAAGCTCGGCGACCGGCAGGCGGTGGACTTGAGCGTCGACGAGGGTGCCCATCTCACCATCGAGGCCGGCCGCCCGCCGGTGATCAACGACGTCCTCGAGGAGCGCATGCGGGTGGGCTGCGGCTCGGCGACGATCGGCATGTTCGCCAAGCAATGGCACGGCCACGTCGACGAGGTGATCGTGGTCGACGATCACATCACCGGCGTCTTGAGCGAGCACCAGGCCGGGCGCTTCCTCGACATGGCGCCCTCGGGGATCCGGGTGCGGGGCCGCAAGTCGACGCCGGGGCGCTATTTCCAGGTCGCCGAGCCGGGCAGCGGCTGGGGCGGCACCGACATCGCCGAGCCGCTCAGCATCATCGAGCGCATCGACCCCGAGCGCGCCCACCCCGGGCTCAGGCTGCTGATGGTCAGCACCACCGGCGAGGACGCCGAATTCTTCGTGCTCGACGAGGCGCTCAAACCGGTGCCCGAGGCCATGCCGGAGGCGCTGCAAAAGAGCGTCGAGCGCATCGGCGAGAACTGCGAGCCGGCGCTCAGCACCGTGCTCTTCATGGCCGGCGCGGGGGGCAGCCTGCGCGCCGGCGTCACCGAGAACCCGGTGCGGCTGACCGAGGCGGTGAAAAGGGCGCTGGCGCGCGTCACCTGTGGCGGCGCGCCGGTCTACGTGTGGCCGGGCGGCGGCATCACCTTCATGGTCGACGTGACGCGGATGCCCGAACGCTCGTTCGGCTACGTGCCGACCCCGGCGCTGGTCGCGCCCATCGAGTTCACCATGGCGCTCGACGACTACCGGCGCCTCGGCGGCCACGTCGCCAGCGTGCGCCCGATCGAGGAGGTCATGACGGCCGATCGCGTGCTCGTCACCCAATGGCACGAGCGCAACCCCTGGCCCTGGTCGCTGAAGCCCGGGACGCCCGATCCATGACGCCAAGCGGTGGGCCATACCGGGGCCTTCTCGGCGACGGCGAGCGCCGCCACTTCCAGCATGGCCCCATCGATCTCGTCCTCGAGGCCTTCGGCGCTGGGTCCGAGGTTGCCCTGGCCCACGAGCAGGCCTGGGACTGTTTTGCAGACCTCCTGCCCGAGCTCGTCGCCGAGCTGCCGCTGCTTCGCCGCGCGCTGGGCGCTGCCCATCCGCCGCTCGCGGGCGCCGTGGCGCGGCGTATGCTCGCCGCCTGCTGGCCCCACCGCCGCACCTTCGTGACGCCGATGGCGGCGGTCGCCGGCGCGGTCGCCGACGAGATCCTGGCGGCCCTGGTCTCGGGCCGGGACTTAAGCCGCGCCTACGTGAACAACGGCGGCGACATCGCCCTCTTCCTGGCCCCCGGCGAGAGCTTCGACGCCGGCGTGGTGTGCCGGGTCGAGGACGCCGAGATCGACGGCGTCGCCACCATCGGCGCCGAGAGCGGCGTTCGCGGCATCGCCACCAGCGGCTGGAACGGCCGCAGCCACTCGCTCGGCATCGCCGACGCCGTCACCGTGGTCGCCGGTTCGGCGGCCGAGGCCGACGTCGCGGCGACGCTGATCGCCAACGCGGTCGACGCCGACCATCCCGCGATCGCGCGCGCGCCCGCGGCCGAGCTCGATCCCGACAGCGACCTCGGCGACCGTCTCGTCACCGTGGCGGTGGGCGAGCTCGACGGCAAGACCATCGAGCAGGCGCTCGGGCGCGGCGCCGGGGTGGCGGCGGCGCTCTACCGCGCCGGCCACGTCGCGGGTGCCCTGCTTGCGCTCGCGGGCCGCTGCCGGGTGGTTGGCGAGGCGGCCATACTGCCGGCGCCCGTGCCGCCGGTAGCGCCCCGCGTCGCTCTCGGCGCGCCGCGGGGCGGCCACCAGCTCCGGGTCTGAGGCCATGCCCGAGAGCGAAACCGGCATGGTCGTGGGTGTCGACGTCGGCGGCACCTTCACCGACCTGGTGATGATGGACGAGGGCGGCGCCGAGATCCGCGTCGCCAAGGTGCTGTCGACGCCCGACAACCAGGCCTACGGGGTGCTGGCGGCGCTCGAGGAGGCCGGCGCCGCGCTCGAGGCCGTCACCACCATCATCCATGGCACCACCACCACCACCAACGCGCTCCTGGAACGCAAGATCAGCCGCTGTGGCCTGATCACCACCAAGGGCTTCCGCGACGTGCTCGAGCTCGGCCGCCGCACCCGGCCCAAGCCCTACGGCCTGAAAGGCAGCTTCGTGCCGCTGATCCCCCGCGAGCTCCGCCTCGAGGTGGTGGAGCGCATGGACGCCAAGGGCCAGGTGGTGACGGCGCTCGACGAGCACAGCGTGACCCGGGCGGTGGCGCGGCTCATCGACCTCGGCTGCGAGTCCCTGGTGATTCATTTCCTCCACGCCTACATCAACCCCGCGCACGAGCGGCGCGCCGCCGAGATCGCCGGGGCGCTGTGGCCCAACCGCCACATCACCATGGGTCACGCTATCTTAAGCGAATACCGCGAGTACGAGCGCGGCACCACCGCCGCCGTCAACGCCGCCGTCCAGCCGGTGCTCGACCGCTACATCTCGCGCCTTTCGGACGAGCTCGCCGAGCGCGGCTATCGCCACGACCTGCTGGTGATGCAGGGCAACGGCGGCATCATCTCCTCGGCGCTGGTCGCGGAGACGGCGGTCAAGACGGTGATGTCGGGCCCCGCGGCGGGGGTCATAGCGGCCGCCTACACGGCGCAGGCCGCGGGTTGCCCCGACGTCATCACCTTCGACATGGGCGGCACGAGCTGCGACGTGGGCCTGATCCAGGGCGGCATCCCCCAGGTCAGCTCGGAGCTCGAGATCGAGTACGCCATGCCGGTCCACGTGCCCATGGTCGACATCCACACCATCGGCGCCGGGGGCGGCTCGATCGCCTCGCTCAACGATGCCGGCATCCTCCAGGTCGGGCCCGAGAGCGCCGGGGCCGTGCCCGGCCCGATCTGTTACGGGCGCGGCGGCGACCAGCCCACCATCACCGACGCCAACCTGCTGTTGGGCCGCCTTAACCCTGAGGCCCTGCTCTCGGTCGAGGAGCCGGTGCCGATGGCGCGCATTGGCGAGATCTTCGTGAAACGCATCGGGCGCAGCTTCGGCTTCGGGCCCGAGGAGGTGGCCGCCGCCATCCTCCGCATCGCCAACGACCGCATGGCCGGGGCGCTCAGGATGGTATCGCTGGCGCGGGGCCACGACCCCCGGGACTTCGCGCTCTTTGCCTTCGGCGGCGCCGGGCCGCTGCACGCCACCGCGCTGGCCAGCGAGCTCGGTATCCCGCGGCTGCTGGTGCCGGCCAAGCCCGGCATCACCAACGCGCTCGGCTGCCTGGTGGCCGACGTCCGGCACGACTACGTCAACACCGTCAACGCCACCCTCGAGGACCTGGACCTCGCCACGGTGCACCGGATCCTGACCCGCCAAGCGGCCGAGGGGCGCGACACCATCGCCCGCGAGGGGGTCGAGATCGAGGGCCTCAGCTACCTCCACTCGGCCGACATGCAGTTCCAGGGCCAGACCCATATCCTGACCATCCCGCTCAGCGACGCCGAGGTCACCCGCGAGGGCTTGCAGCGCGCCTTCGAGGCCGCCTATTGGGCCCGCTTCGAGGTCGAGCTGCCCGAGATCCGCGCCGTCCTGGTCAACCTCAATACGGCGGTGATCGGGCGCCGAAAGGCGGTCCCGCTCGAGGCTCTCTCGGCCCATGATGGCGCGGGCGGCGCGGCCGGCGGGCCCGAGGCGTGGCGCCGGGTGTGGTTCGAGGAGGGCTGGCGCGAGACCCCGATCCATCGCCGCGAGCGGCTCCCCCCGGGGGCGCGCCTCGAGGGCCCGGCGATCATCGAGCAGCTCGATACCACGGTGGTGCTGGCGCCTGGTGACCGCCTCGAGGCGGACGGGATCGGCAACCTGGTGATCTCGGTGAGCGGCGCTGGCGCATGACCCCGATCGATCCAATCACCCTGGCGGTGATCCAGAACGGCCTGGTGCAGGTCTGCAACGAGATGGACCTGGCCTTCGTGCGCGCCGCCTTCAGCCCGGTGATCTCGGAGGCGCTCGACCGCTCCGACGGCATCTACCACCGCGACAGCGGCGAGCTCATCGCCCAGGGCGACCTCGGCCTGCCGGTCTTCGTCGGCACCATGCAGTTCGGCACTCAGGCGGTGATCGAGCGCGCCGGCGAGATCCGCCCCGGCGACATGTACATCGTCAACGACCCCTACCTCGGCGGCACCCACCTGATGGACGTGCGCTTCGTCAAGCCTTTCTTCTACCAGGGCGAGCATTTCGCCTGGCTCGCCAACACCGGCCACTGGCCCGACACCGGCGGCGCCGTGCCCGGCGGCTTCTCCGCCAACGCCACCGAGATCGAGCAGGAGGGCCTCAGGCTGCCGCCCGTGAAGCTCTTCAAGGAAGGCAAGATCGACGAGCAGATCCTGGCCATCATCCTCTCCAACATCCGCATCGCCGACCAGCGCATCGGCGACATCAAGGCCCAGGCGGCGGCACTCACGGTGGGCGAGCGGCGGCTCACGGTGCTGCTCGACCGCTACGGGCGCGAGCTCGTCGAGCGCGCCATGGGCGAGTTCAAGGCCCGCGCGGCGCAGCAGATGCGGGCCAAGATCGCCACCATCCCGGACGGAATTTACGAGAGCGAGGCCTTCGTCGATTCGGACGGCGTGGTGGACCAGCCGCTGCGCATCGCCATGCGCATCACCAAGCGCGAGAGCGAGCTCAGCTTCGACATGGGGGGCTCGAGCCCGCCCTGTCTCGGGCCCATGAACAGCGTCATCGCCACCACCAAGTCGGCGATCTACCTCGCCATCAAGCACATCTTCCCCGAGGTCCCGATCAACGCCGGCACCTTCGAGCCGCTCCACATAATCGAGCCCGAGGGCACCTTCCTCTACGCCCGCTACCCGCGGCCGGTCTCGGGCTGCGCGGCGGAGGTGAGCCAGCGCATCGCCGAGGCGGTGTTCGCGGCGCTGGTCAAGGCGATTCCGGGCGAGCTCTTCGCCGCGCCGGCCGGCACCAGCGGCAACTTCGCCCTCGGCGGCCACGATCCCGAGACCGGGCGCTCCTACGTCATGTACCTGATCTCGGGCGGCGGCTACGGCGGCAGCGCCGACGGCGACGGCATCTCCAACGGCTGCTCGACCATCGGCATCTCCAAGACCACGCCGATCGAGGTCATCGAACAGCGCTATCCGGTGCTGATCGACGAGTACGCGCTCCACGAGCGCTCGGGCGGCGCCGGGCGCGCGCGCGGCGGCTTCGGCGTCACCTACAGCGTCACCTTGCGCCGGGGCACGGCGCGCGCCTCCTTCGTCATGGACCACGGGCGCTCAGGGCCGCTCGGCGCCCTCGGCGGCGACGACGGCGGCGTCAACAAGGTCGTGGTGCGGCAACAAGGGCGCGACTACATCCCGCCGCACCTGTCCAAGGACCAGGACATCGTGGTCGAGCCCGGCGACCGCATCATCGTCTCGACGCCGGGCGGCGGCGGCTACGGCGATCCCTTCGAGCGCGCCGCGGCGCTGGTGGCGAGCGACGTGAGGCGCGGCTACTACACCGTGGCGGATGCCGCCGAGCGCTTCGGCGTGGTGCTCGAGGCCGAGAGCTTCGCGGTCGACGAGGCGGCGACGGCGGCGCTCCGTTCGCAGCGCCGGGGCGCGGCCGCGGAGTAGGGGGCAGGCACCGGCACGGCGTGTCGCGCACCCGTCCGAAGCCTGGACCAGGGGCGCTTCCCGCCGCGGCCCGCCGCGTAGACCTGGCCCGACAAGGCCGCGCTTGTCGGGCGGCCCGACCGAGGCGCGATCGTAGCCCCTCCCCGCGCCGCTTGGCTCCATCATGGTTGCCGAGGGCCATCGCCTGGGGCCGGCAAGCCGAGCTCGAGGCGCGAGGTCGGCTTTTGAGTCGGTTTCGTCCGCTTCACGCCTAGGAGCAGACCTCCAAGGGTTCACGAGTTTGGCGGAATGATTGTGAGGTAATGCAAAATCGGTCGAACCGGGGGTCGGGAAAACCCGTTTGGGTCAAGGCGCATAACAGCCCGTGCTTTTGATTGGAGCCCGATCCGCGTATCGCATTTGGGCCAGCGGCCAGGCGTGCCGCGTCAACAGGCCGGACACATGACCGCACCCGAGCAATTTGCATCATCTTCAAAGCAACTCTTGCCAAATGGGGGCCGCCCACACACGACCCGAAGCGGTCATTGGCCCTGCGCGAGGTCAACGGACGCTTGACACGCGGGCGCAGCTGCGCCCAATGTCGATTTCAAGGAGGCTTGGGGTATCGACGCGGACACGGTAGTCGGATGACCTGTCTAGGGCGCCCTGCGAAAAGCAAAAAGACCAAGCCGACAGGCAGCGACAAGAATCAATCCGAACCCATTCCGGTCGGCCCCTGAACGGAACCGATATGATGGGAGGACCCTCATGAAAGAACTACACTATTACGCAAAACTTCTCGAGCTTGGAAGGATTTCCCGGCGCGTGTTCATCGGCCGGGCGATGGCGCTCGGCGCGACCGCCGCGCTCGCCACCACCATGGCGGGCAAGGCGCTCAAGGCCGCAACGCCAAAAAAAGGCGGCGTTTATCGCTTGGGCCTGGGTAGCGCCAACACCGGTGACAATATGGATTCCGGTACCAATAGCGACGTCTTCATGATCAATATGGGCCAGGGTGCTGTTCGCAACTGCGTGACTGAAGTGGATGCCAACGGCAAGGCTATCCCCGAGCTTGCCGAAAGCCTCGAACCTTCTGCCGACGCCAAGACCTGGGTGGTCAAGGTGCGCAAAGGTGTTGAGTTCCACAGTGGTAAGACCCTGGACGCCGACGACATTATAGCGTCGCTCGAGTATCACAGGACTGAGAAATCCGAATCCGCGGCCAAATCGGTAGCCGAGTCGATGGGCAAGATTAAAAAGGATGGGCCCAATACCCTTATTTTCGAACTCGAAGGTGGCAATGCCGACTTTCCTTATCTGCTCAGCGACTACCATATAACGATTGGCGCCGCGGACAAAAGCGGCAACATCAATTGGCACTCCGGCGACGGCACCGGCCCCTACAGCATCAAGGAATTCGAGCCGGGCGTGCGATCCCACCTGATTCGTCACCCGAACTACTTCAAGGAAGGTGAGGGTAACTTCGACGAAGTCAAAATGATCGCCATCAACGACATCGCTGCGCGCATGAACGCGATATCCACCGGACAGGTCGATGCGATAGTGCGATGTGATTTGAAGACCGCCCACTTGCTGGCCAAGAAACCCGGCATCGACGTTATACAAACTTCGGGCACCAAGCACTACACTTACCCGATGGATGTGCGGGCGGCGCCGTTCGATGACAACAACGTGCGCATGGCGTTGAAACTCGGTATGGATCGCGAATTGTTCGTTAAAACCGTGTTGCGCGGCTACGGCTCGCTCGGAAATGACCATCCGATCAGTACCTCGCAAAACTACCATGCCTCGGACCTGCCGCAACGCGAGTATGATCCCGAAAAAGCGAAGTGGCACCTCAAGCAGGCAGGACTCAGCGGTCTCGATGTGGAGATTTCTGCCGCCGACGCGGCCTTTGCGGGCGCAGTCGACGCGACCCAACTCTACGCCGAGTCACTTAAACCGGCCGGAATCAACCTGACCGTCAAACGCGCCTCGGCCGACGGTTACTGGGATAACACCTGGATGAAGGTGCCGTGGAGTGCCAGCTACTGGAGTGGCCGACCCACCGCGGACTGGATGTTCACTACTGGCTGGGCGGCGGGTGGCAACTGGACCGAAACCTTCTGGAACAATGCGCGCTTTGAAGAGCTGCTGGTAGCCGGTCGCGCCGAACTCGACGAAGCCAAGCGCGGCGCCATCTACGTCGAAATGCAAAGCATTTGTCGCGACGAAGGTGGAGCTGTGATTCCCTGCTTCGCCAACAACGTTGACGCGGCGTCTGACAAACTGGGCAGACCCGCCAAAATAGGCGGTAACTTCGAGTTGGATGGAGGACGTAGCATGGCCCGCTGGTGGTTCATCTAGCCGGCAGAGCTTTAGAATCGTTCTGAAGCTCTGACAAGGTGGTCGGGTTGTTATAACCCGACCACCTTTTTTTCGTTTCTTTCCGCCCATTGGTTTAGTCACTTTGAACAATACATTGTCCTTCATCATTATTAAGCGCCTCGCAATGGGTGTTTTTATCCTGTTCGGGGTATCCATCCTGATAACGCTTGGTGTCGAGGCATTGTCCGGGGATGTCTGCTCCGCCATACTCGGCCAGGCCGCGGAGCCGTCAACAGTCGCTGCCTGTCAGGCGCGCCTTGGCCTCGACCGACCCATGCACATTCGCTATGTGGACTGGCTGTTCAACGTCGCGCAGGGTGATTTCGGTACTTCGCTGACAAACAAGCGTGAAGTTTCGGAGCAGATCGGCAAGCGAATGGGCAATACACTCTACCTGGCCGCCACAACTGCCGTGTTCGCTGTTCCGATCGGGATATTTCTCGGTGTCATTGCAGCGCTGTATCGCAACAGAGTGATCGACCATTTGATTTCAACCATCACGCTGTCGACCATTTCATCACCTGAATTTTTTGTCGGCTACATTCTTATGGCTATTTTTGCAGTCAATCTCAACTGGTTGCCGGCGATTTCCAATGTCGATGGTTCCATGGGATTTTGGGCACGACTGCAGGTATCGGCATTGCCGGTAATCACGCTAACGCTGGTGACCGTCGCACATATGATGCGCATGACAAGGGCGTCGATCGTCAATTTGCTCGCCAGTCCGTATATTGAAATGGCCAAACTCAAGGGATTGAAACCCAGCCGAATCATCATCAAGCACGCGTTGCCCAATGCCTGGTCACCGATTATTCAGGTTGTGGTGCTCAACCTCGCCTATATGATCGTCGGCGTCGTCGTTATCGAGGTGGTATTTGTGTACCCCGGGCTGGGAGCGCTTATCGTCGATGCGGTGTTGAACCGGGATTTACCGCTCATCCAGGGCACGGCGTTGGTGTTTGCGGTTGCATACATTCTGTTGTTTTTGCTGGCCGACATTTTGTCCATATTGGCCAACCCGCGCTTGCGGCACAGAAGGTAATCCAACATGTTTATATCCGCCGTTTGGAATGACCTCAACTTCAGTGCGCGCATTGGCCTGTTCATCGTCCTGTTCTTCGTATTTTGCGCATTATTCGCGCCGTGGCTGGCACCGTATGGCCAAAGCCAAATTGTCGGCGATGTGTGGGAACCGATTGGCGGTGAGTTTATTTTCGGTACCGACCAGATTGGGCGCGATTTGCTGTCACGCCTGATTTATGGCGCACGCAATACCATGACATTGGCTTTGGTTTCCACCGCGGTTTCGTTTTCTGCGGGCGCCGTGCTCGGGTTTATCGCCGCCACCATGGGTGGCAGCGTCGATCAGGTGTTGGGCCGCATGGTGGACGTGGTTATTTCGATTCCGACACTGATCGCTTCGTTAATCGTCCTGTCAGCGTTGGGAACCGCCACGCCGACACTGGTGTTGGTCATTGGCATTATTTACGCCATGCCGGTGTTCCGTATTGCGCGTGCGGTGGCGATGGATATTGAAGTGATGGACTATGTCGAAGCTGCCCGAGTTCGCGGCGAAGGGTTGTGGTGGATCATGCGCAAGGAAATCCTGCCCAATGCGTTGACGCCGTTGGCGGCCGAATTCGGTCTGCGCTTCTGCTTTGTATTCCTGCTGATTGCGAGCTTGAGCTTCCTTGGCCTCGGCCTGCAACCACCATTGGCTGACTGGGGCGCGATGGTGCGCGGCAACGGCGATGGCATTGCGTGGGGGTTTTATCACCCGCTACTGCCTGCCGCGTGTATCGCTATGTTGACGATCGGTATCAACCTGCTGATCGACCGTTGGGTGCACAAGGCCAGCGGCTTGCGAGATGATCAATAGGAAGATTTGACAATGAGCGGAAGGCTGCTCGAAATAAAAGACCTGTTGATCGAAGCGGATATCCATGGCGAGTGGAAGCCTATCGTCAACAGCCTGTCGATGACACTGGAGCGTGGAGAAATTGTCGGTTTGATTGGTGAGTCCGGTGCCGGTAAAACAACCTTTGGTTTGACCGCGCTGGGATACACCAAACCCGGCTGTCGCATCGTATCGGGTTCGATCAAACTCGATGGGACAGAATTGGTCGGTATATCCGACGCCGAGTTGCGCAATATACGCGGTAATAGAGTGGCCTATGTAGCGCAGAGCGCTGAAGCCTCATTTAATCCGGCGCACACACTGGCCGATCAGTTTGCCGAATCACCGGTACAGCACGGCAAAATGAAAATATCGGAGGCGCGAAAACGCTGCGTCGAACTGTTCCGACAGCTCGATTTGCCCGATCCCGAACACATTGGCGGGCGTTATCCGCATCAAGTATCGGGTGGGCAGTTACAACGCGCGATGACGGCGATGGCTTTAGGCTCCGATCCCGACATAATTATTTTTGATGAACCCACTACCGCGCTGGACGTAACCACGCAAATCGAAGTACTCGGTGCGATTAAGGAAGCTGTGAAGGCGCGTAATGTCGCTGCCATTTACATCAGTCACGACCTGGCGGTGGTCGCGCAAATGGCGGATCGTATCATGGTATTGCGGTACGGTGATGTGATCGAGGAAGGCGATGCGCGGGAGATGCTGAAAAATCCAAAGGAAGATTACACTCGACAATTGCTCAATGTACGCTTGCAACGCGATGCGAGAGCTGGCCGCGACGGCGAAGACGTTCAGCTAAGGATAGAGAACGTTACCGCCCGTTATCCGGGGACGGGCATCGACGTGCTCACAGATATAAACGTTAATGTTGTCAAAGGTAAAACGGTCGCCATCGTGGGCGAGTCTGGCAGTGGTAAGAGTACGCTTGCGCGGGTGATCACTGGGCTGCTGCCACCCCGTCAGGGTTCGGTGAAATTTCATGGCCGCGAGTTGACACCTACGCTTAGAACGCGGCCGAAGGAGGATCTGCAATCGATCCAGATGATTAGCCAGATGGCCGACGTGGCGATGAACCCGCGTCACAAGATCAAGGATATTATCGGACGCCCGCTAGAATTTTATCTCGGTATGAAAGGTAAACAACGCCACGAGCGCATGCTCGAATTATTGGGTCAAATTGAAATTCCAGAAGACTTTGCCGAACGCTATCCAGCGCAATTATCGGGCGGTGAGAAACAACGTATTTGTATTGCCCGTGCGCTGGCCGCTGAACCCGAACTTATTATTTGTGATGAGATTACCTCGGCGCTCGACCAGCTGGTCGCCGAAGGTATTCTCGATTTATTGCTCAATCTTCAAAAAGAGCTCGACGTTTCGTACCTTTTTATCACCCATGACCTGGCCACGGTAAAGTCGATCGCCGATGATATTGTGGTGATGTATCAGGGTGGTGTCGTCGAGCGGGGCACCAAGGCGGAGATTCTTTCGCCACCCTATGCGCCGTACACCGAGCTGTTGCTTTCATCGGTGCCGGAGATGGATCCCGACTGGCTGGACGATCTTGTGGATCGGCGCAAGCGAGGCGAAGCACCGACGGCGGAAAGTATTGCTTCTCGATCTGTTCGGGTTTGATCCTGGCAAAACTTGGCCGTCAGACCGCTGTAGAGGGAAAACCATTCCAACAGCGAGGCAAATAGGGCGTGATCGCCAGGAATCTTAAGGGTATCTGGGAAAACCGGCTAAAAGACGACTTGCGCGAACTCGACCAGTAACCCGTCCCCGGCGGTGCCGACATGCGTCCGCCAGGTTTCTGGCCGAGTGGGTCAGTCGCCGCGCGATGCCCCTTGAGCGCAGCTAGCGTCGCCTTCTCGTCAGCCTCCATGAGCCGCGAGTATCCGACAACGGCGCTAGCGACGAGGGCTGCTAGCCGTCTTTCCCCGCCCGGGTCGGCCATGGTCTCCCCAGGTTTTGTTATTTGGGCCGGATGCTACCCGAAATCAGACGCCATGCCTGACTTCCAGCACCGTTGAAGCAAGGCGCGCGCGGATGTCTCAATGTCCGGGTTTGGCTATGAGCCGTAGTTCAGAGGGCTATTCCTGCAGCTCCGCTTGCCGCCTGGAAGCGGGCGCCGAAGAAGCGTTTTCCAGAGCCCTCGACAACTCAGGTCATGGCTACACGCCCTAGATCGCGAGCCAGCCGCCGTCGACCGGCAGGGTGTGGCCGGTGACCATCGACGAGGCGCGGCTGGCGAGAAACAGGATCGCGCCGGCCATCTCCTCAGGCTCGGCGAAGCGGCCCATCGGCGTGCGCTCGAGGATCTTGGCGAAGGTCTCCTGGTTGGCCCGCACCTCGTCGGTGAGCTTGGTGTTGACGAAGGTCGGCGCGATGGCGTTGACCCGCACCCCGCTCCCCGCCCACTCGGCGGCCAGCGCCCGGGTCATGTTGACCAGCGCCCCCTTGCTGGTGTGGTAGGCGAGGTTGGGATAGAGGCCGCCGCCGACCATCCCCATGATCGAGGTGATGTTGATGATGCGCCCGCCGGGGCCCGCGATCATGCCGCGCCCGACCTCGCGCGAGCACACGAAGGCGGCGGTGACGTTGACGCTCAGGATGCGCTCCCAGGTCTCGATCGTGGTCTCCAGCGTCGGCTCGCGGCGGGCGATGCCGACGTTGTTGATGAGCACGTCGAGGCGCCCGAGATCGGCGCCGATGCGCGCCACCGTCTCGACGATGGCCGCGAGGTCGGCGACGTCGAGCGAGTAGGCGTGGGCCTGGCCGCCGCCGTCTTCGATCTCGCCCGCGACCCGGCGTGCGGCGTCCTCGTCGATGTCGGTGACCGCGACCTCGGCCCCGGCCTCGGCCAGAACATGGGCGGCGACGCGGCCGATGCCGTCGCCGGCGCCGGTGATCATCGCCACCTCGCCGTCGAGCCGGAACAGCGGCAGCGCGTGGAACGCCTCGCGGGTATTCGCCATCGGTCCTTGCCCTCCCGTTTTGGGTTGCGATCGGCGACCGCCGCGCCCTTTATATCAGCAATCAACGCCGTCCCCTTGGGCGGCAATTGGGGGCGGCAATTGGGGGGCGGCGCTTCGATGGCGGCATGAGCGGGGGATGGCGATGCGGGAGAGCGTCGGTTTCCACGGCGGCGAGCACCGGCTCGAGGGCGATCTCTACCTTCCCGACGGCCTGGCGCCGGGCGATCGCCGCCCGGGGATCGTGCTCCTCAACGGCTACACCGCGACGCGGGAGCTCTACCTCCCCGAGACCGCCCGGGCGCTTAACCACGCCGGCTACGTGGCGCTGGCCTTCGACTTCGCCGGCTGGGGCGGGAGCGAGGGCCCGCGCCACCGCCTCGCCCCCCACGGCCGGGTCGGCGACGCCCAGGCGGCGCTCACTTATCTGGCGCGCTCAGGCCTGGTGTCTGAGGGCGGGCTCGGGGTGCTGGGCTGGAGCTATGGCGGCGCCACCGCGGTGTGGCTGGCGGCCATCGATTCCAGGGTGGCGTGCGTGGTCAGCATCGGCGGGGTCGGCAACGGCGGGCGCTGGATGCGGAGCGTGCGCGAGCCCGCGGAATGGGCGGCGCTGAAGACCCGTGCCGCGGCCGACCGCGAGGCGCGCCTCGCCGGCGGCCAATCGGAACTGGTGGCGCGACCCGAGATCCTCAAGCTCGACCCGGAATCGGCGCGCCTCTCGGCGCAAACGCGGGAGCCAAGCAAGGCCTCGGCCGAGGCCATCCCGCTCTCCTTCGTCGACGAGACCATCGCCTTCAACCCCGAGTGGGTGGTCGACCGCATCGCCCCGCGGGCGGTGCTGTTCGTCACCGCGGAGCGTGACCTGATCGTGCCGGCGGCCGAGTCGCAAGCGCTCCACGCCCGCGCCGGCGCGCCCAAGCGGCTGGCGCTGATCGCCGGCGCGGGGCATTACGACCTCTATGCGGGCGCGCCCTTCGGCCGAGTGATGGGCGAGGCGCTGGCCTGGTTCGGCGCCCATCTGGGGGCGGGGGTAGGCGACCTCAGACCGTGTAGTTGAGCGCCAGGCGGCCGCCGTCGCAGTAGACGGTCTGGCCGGTGACGTAGCTCGCCGCCGCGCTCGCCAGGAAGGCGACGGCGGCGGCGATCTCTTGGGGCTCGGCGAGGCGCCCCAGCGGGGTGCGCGAGAGCAGCCGCCGGCGCGCCGCGGCGTCGGCCACCAGCGGCGCGATCATCTCGGTGTTGACGGCGGCCGGGGCGACCGCGTTGACGCGGATGCGGTGGGGCGCCAGCGCCAGCGCCATGACCCGGGTGAGCTGGGCGAGGCAGCCCTTGCTGACGTTGTAGGCGAGCTGGTCGGGGATGGCCATGAGCGCGCCGATCGAGGAGAGGTTGACGATGGCGCCGCCCCGCCCCCGGCGCGCCATCTCGCGGGCCGCCGCCTGGCTCACCAGGAACGGACCCTTGACGTTGACCCGAAGGACCCGGTCGAGGTCGGCCTCGGTGGTCTCGAAGAGGTCGCCGAAGTGGAGCACGCCGGCGTTGTTGATCACCACGTCGAGCGCGCCGAAAGCCTCGACCGTGGCCGCGATGAGCGCCCGCGCCTGACCCCCGTCGCCCACGTCGCAGGCGACGAAGAGCGCCTCGCCGCCGTCGCGTTCGAGGGCCTCGGCGGCGGCCCGGCCGCGTTCCCGGTCGATGTCGGCGACGACCACCCGGGCGCCCTCGGCCGCGAGGCGCTCGGCGATGGCGCGGCCGATGCCGCGCCCGGCGCCGGTGACGATGGCGACCTTGCCGGCGAGGGTCACGCAGCGCCGCGCCGTGCTTTCCGCGCCGTCCGCCTCACGCCACCGAGCGCGCGCCCGCCGGGCGCTTCGAGCGCCAGTCGAGGTGGTCGAGCACGGCGGTGGCGTCGCCCTGGTCGTCCAAGCGCCAGACGTGGTCGAACACCGCTTGGACGGCGGCCTCGTCGAGCTGGCCCTCGGCGCAGTCGCGGAACTTGCCCTCGACCTCGGCATCGCTCAAGGGGTTGTGGGGGCCGCCGCGATAGTCCTCCGAGGCCCAGTGTACGAGCTCGCGCCCGTCGGTGGTCTCGACCTCGAGGCGCGAGCGGATGCGCTCCCAGCCCATGTCCTCGATGGCCTGGTCGAATTGGCTCTCGATGCGGCCCTGCATCTCCTGGCAGGCCTGGGAGGCGACGAAGGCGTCGGAGAACTCGACCTTGCCCGCCTTGCCGCGGAGGATGATGGCGGCGAGCAGGAAGGGGAAGCAGAACTTGCCCTCGAGCTCGGTGGCGGCGCGCTCGAAGCGGATCGGGCCCAGAACGTTGGTGCCCGCGAACAGCTTGACCCGGGCGATGTCCCGAGGCGCCAGGTCGTTCGCGCGCATCACCTCGAGCATGGCGTCCATGCTGGGGTGGGTGAGCACGCCACAGGGGTAGGGCTTGATGCTGACGCCGGGCTCGACGATCGAGAAGGGCTTGCCGAAGCGGCCCAGCACCAGCTCCGGCTCGCCGCCCCGCCCCGCCACCGCGAGGTAGCCCCACGGACCGTCGAGCCCCTGCTCGCTGGCGCTGAAGCCGGCGCGCACCAGGAGCGCCGCGGTGACCCCGTTCTCCGCCGCCCGGCCCATGTGCAGGGGCTTGGTCATGGTGCCGAAGCCGGCGCGGATGCCCGACGCCATCGAGGCGGCGATGCCGATGGCCCGGGCGGTCTGGCGCCGGTCGAAGCCCAAGAGCTTGGCCGCGGTGGTGGCGGCGCCGAAGGTGCCGAGCGTGCCGCTCGAGTGGAAGCCCTTGATGTAGTGGTCGGGGTTGATCGCCTCGGCCACCTTGCACTCGACCTCGAAGCCGGCCACGAAGGCGGTGAGGAAGCGCCGCCCGTCGACCGTCGTGCCGCTCTCGCGAGCGATCTGATCGGAGAGCGCGAGCGCGGCCGACAAGGGCGCCATGGTGGGGTGGGTGAGCAGGCCATAGGGGCGGCCCGGGCCCTCGGCGAGCTGGGTGTCGTCCCAGTCCATGGCGTGGCCGGCGGTGCCGTTCCAAAGCGCCGCCAGATGGGCCGGCAGGCGCAGGCCGGCGTCGCCGATGACGCGGGCCTCGGGCGCCCCGCCGAGGCTGCGCGCGTAGCGCTCGATGACGTCGATGGCCGGCTGCTCGGTGCCGGCCAGCGCCACGCCCAAGCCGTCGAGCACGCAGCGCCGGGCGAGGCGCAAGACCTCGCCGCCCAGGTCCGCGAAATCGAGATCGGCCGCGAAAGCCGCGGCCTCGCGGGTCAGGCTCTGCTCGCTCACCTCGTGCTCCCTTTACCTTTAGGCCTCGCTTCAGGCCGCGGCGCCGCGCTCGGCTACGGCCGCCGCGCGCCACGCCTTGACGATCTCGTCGCAGCTGCTCACCAGCCCGAAGCGGTGGTTGACGGTCTCGAGCGTGGCCTGGCCGAGCCGCGTGTCCCACGACGCGGTGCCGTCGCTCGGCACGCAGACGTAGTAGTCGAGCTCGAAGGCCTCGCGCAGCGTGCTCTCGACGCAGACGTTGGTCGAGACCCCGGCGACGACGACGGTGCGGATGCCGCGGCCGCGCAGCAGCATGTCGAGGTCGGTGCCCTTGAAGGCGCTGTAGCGGTGCTTGTGGATCACCAGCTCGCCCGCGCGCGGCGCCAACTCGTCGATGAACTCGGCGCCCTCGCTGCCCTGCATACAAAGCTTGTCCGAGGAATAGGTCGAGCGCCGGCGCTGGGCCAGCCACGGGCCCGAATCGCTGAGGTGCTCAGGCAAAGTCCAGAAGCCGACGTGGCCGACCACCACCCCGGTCTGCCGCGCCGCCGCCAGGAGCCCCTCCAGCGCCGGGATGATGGAGCGCGTTGCCGTGAGGTCGCGGCCCGCGGCCGAGGCGCCGAAGCCCTCGAGGCAGAAGTCCTTCTGCATGTCGATAATGAGCAGCGCGGCATGGCGCGGGGCGATGCGGGCGGCGAGGTCGCCCAGGATCTCAGGCTCCATGGTCCGGCCCTCCCTCAGGTCCTCGTCGCCGCGTCGGCGGCGACGAACCAGTCGGCGATCTCGCTTCCCGTCATGAACCGAGTATCGTCGCGCCGCCCCAGCATATCCAGCATCTTGGCGAGATAGCCGATGCGATGGGGGACGCCGATGAGATGGGGATGGAGCGCCAGGGTCAGCATCCGGGGCTCGAGCTCGAGCTCGCGCTCGAAGACGCCGAGGGTATCCTCGAAGCGCCGGTACATCTCGGGGCTGGCGTGGCGCTCGACGGCATAGATCACGCTGTCGTTGATCTCGAGCGTATAGGGCATGGCGATCAGCGGGCCGTGCTTGGTCGCCATCCAGCACGGCAGGTCGTCGAGCACCCAGTCGCAGAGATAGTCGATGCCGGCGGCCTTCAAGAGGTCGGGCGTCTCGAAGGTCTCGCGCAGGCCGGGCGAGAGCCAGCCCCGCACCGGGGTGCCGGTGAAGCCCTTGATCTTGTCGAGCGCCGCGGCGATCAGCCCCGCCTCGTCCTCGGCTCCTTCGATCGAGCGCTGGTGGATGCCGTGGCCGATGAACTCCCAGCCGGCCTCGTGGATGGCCGCGGCGCACTCCGGGTAGGCGTCGATCACGCCGGCGTTGATGCTGGCGCTGGCCGGCAGGCCGCGTTCCGCGAACATCTCGAGAATCCGGGGCATGCCGCAGCGCATGCCGTATTCGGCCCAGGCGAAGTTGGGCACGTCGGGGATGTTCTCGCGGCCGTGCGGCGCGCTGAGGATCTTGCGCGGCATCGCCTGGTCGAACTGCCAGTGCTCGATATTGACCACCAGGTGGACGATGAGGGGCTTGCCGTCGGGCGGCTCGAGCGGCGGCCGCGCCGAGGCCAGGCGATAGGGAACGCGGGGGTTCGAGGTCATCCGGACTCCTGAAATTTGCTCGGGGCGGCGCTACGGCGAGCGGATCGCCGGCGGCTCGAAGGCCTCGACCGCGGGCGCGGCGCGCTTGAGCTTCTCGATCTCGACCAGGGTGGTATGGGCGCTGGGGCCCTGTCCCAGGCGCGAGGTGCCCTTGTCGAGCGTCAACACGTTGGGGTTGCCGTGGCGCTCCAGCCCCGCCGGCTCCTCGGGGTCGTACCAGGCCCCGGTGGCGAGAACGATCACCCCGGGCCGCACCGCGCCCGACAGCCGGGCGCCGGCGAGACAGGCGCCGCGGTCGTTGAACAGTCGCACCACGTCGCCGTCCTCAATGTTCCGGGCCGCCGCGTCGTCGGGATTGATCAGCACCGGCTCGCGGCCCTGAACCTTGTTGGCGAGGCTGGTCGCGCCGCAGTCGAGCTGGCTGTGGAGCCGCGTCGCCGGCTGGTTGGAGACCAGGTGCAGGGGATGGCGCCGGGCCTTCTCCGAGCCCAGCCATTCGGCCGGCTCGAACCACATGGGATGGCCGCGGCAATCGTCGTAGCCGAAGCCGTCGATGGTCTCGGAGAAGATCTCGATCCGTCCCGAGGGCGTCCCCAGGGGGTGCGCGGCCGGGTCGCGGCGGAACTCCGCGAGCAGCACGCGCTCGTCGTCGTCCACCGGCAGCTCGATGACGCCAGTGTCCCAGAACGAATCGAAGTCGGGCAGCTCGATGCGCCGCCGCGCGACTTGCTGGCGGAAGACGTCGTAGAGGTGGCGCAGCCACTCGCGCTGGTCGCGACCCTCGGAGAAGCGCTCGCCGAAGCCGAGCCGCGCGGCGAGGCCCGAGAAGATGTCGTAGTCGTTGCGCGCCTTGCCCACCGGCGCCAGCGCCTGGTGCATGGCGAAGATGTGCGAATCGTTGCTGGCCCGGCCGATGTCGCTGCGCTCGAGCGCCGTGGTCGCCGGCAGCACGATATCGGCGTGGCGGGCGTTCGCGTTCCACCACGGCTCGTGAACGATCACGGTCTCGGGCCGCTGCCAGGCCTCGACCAGGCGATTGAGGTCCTGGTGGTGGTGGAACGGGTTGCCACCGCACCAGTAGACCAGCCGAATGTCGGGATAGGTCAGCGTGCGGCCGTTGAAGTCGAACCGCGCCCCCGGGTTGAGCAGCATGTCGGCGATGCGGGCCACCGGGATGAAAATTTCCACCGCGTTCTCGCCTTGCGGCAGGGAGAGCCCCGAGAGCCGCCGCACCGGGTTGCCGACCGCGGCTTCCGAGGCGTAGCCGTAGCCGATGCCGCCGCCCGGAAGGCCGATCTGGCCCAGCATGGCGGCGAGCACGGCCGCCATCCAATAGGGCTGCTCGCCGTGATCGCCGCGCTGCAGCGACCAGGCCAGGGTAATGAGCGTGCGGCTCGCCGCCATGCGCCGCGCCAGGGCGCGGATCTGTTGGGGTGCGAGATCGCAGATCGCGGCCGCCCACTCGGCGTCCTTGGCGACCCCGTCGCGCGCGCCCATGAGATAGGGGAGGAAGCGCTCGAAGCCGACGCAATGGCTGGTGAGGAAGCCCTCGTCGTGGAGCCCCTCGGCGACCAGGGTATGGGCGAGGCCCAACAGGAGCGCGGTGTCGGTGTTGGGCCGCGGGCTGAGCCACTCGGCCTCGAGGAACTCGGGCGCGTCGTCGGCGAGCGGGCTCACGTTGACGAAGGCCACGCCCTCCTCGCGGCAGCGCTCGAGCCAGCCCCGGGTGACGTGACGGCCGACGCCGCCGCCGTTGACCTGGGCGTTCTTGAGCGGCATGCCGCCCAACATGACCACCAGCTCAGCATGCTCGGCGATCACCGGCCACGCGGTCGCCCGATCGAGCAGGTCAAGGAACTTGTGGCCGAAGACGTGGGGAATGATGACCTGGGCGGCGGCGGTGCTGTAGCTGTTGACCGAGTAGGTGTAGCCGCCGAGCTGGTTGAGGAAGCGGTGGATCTGGCTCAGCGCGTGGTGAAAGCGCCCGGCGCTGGCCCAGCCGTAGGAGCCGCCGTAGATCGCCTGGTTGCCGTGGTGCTCGGCGACCCGGCGCAGCGCGCGCGCCGCCAGGTCGAGGGCCTCGTCCCAGCTCACCTCGACGAAGGGCTCGGCGCCGCGACCGCCGCCATGGTCCTCAGGCCCGCGCTCGAGCCAACCCTGACGCACCGCCGGCCGGAGGATGCGACTGCGGTGGTGGGTGGCGCCCACGAGCGATTGCCCGATCGGCGAGGCGTCGGGATCGCCCGCGTAAGGGTGGACGGCGAGGATCTCGTCACCCGCGACCTCGACCTCGTAGGCGCCCCAATGGGTGTAGGTGGGCACGCGCTTGCGCTCGCTCTGGTCCGGCATTGTCCGGCTTGCCTCCCCTCGGATGGCCTCTTACCGCCGCGCCCGCCCGGAGGCTTGCCGCTCCGCCGCCTGGTCCTCCGCCTCGGCCGCGAACTCGGCGCGCAGCGCCTCGCCGTGCTCATCCAGCGCCGGCACCGGGGCGAAGCGCCTCTCCTCGCCGGCGAAGTCGAGCGGCGGGGCGACCACGTCGATGGTGCCCTCCGGCGTCTCCAGCGGCGCGCGGCGGAGCTGTGGGTGGCGCGCCAGGTCGGCCACCGAGTTGACGGCGCCGTAGGCGATCCTGGCGCTTCGCAATATCCCGGTCAGGGCCTCGCGGTCGTGGCGCCCGAAGAGCGCAGCGATCTCCTTATCGAGTGCCGGCCGGTTGCGCACCCGGGCGGCGTTGTCGGCGAAGTCGGGGTGGGCGGCAAGCTCGGGGCGCCCGAGCACGTTCTCGCAGAAGCTCAGCCACTCGCGCTGGTTCTGGATCGCGATCACCACCTGCTCGCCGCCCTTTGCTTCGTAAACCCCGTAGGGCGCGATCGCCGGGTGGTTGAGGCCGATGCGGGGCGGCGCGGCGCCGGTGTACTCCTGATAGAGCAGCGGTACCGTCATCCAGTCCGCCATGGCCCCGAACAGCGAGACCTTGAGGCCCTTGCCTTTCCCCGTGCGGTGGCGCTCGTGGAGCGCCTCGAGGATGCCGACGAGGGCGTACATGCCGGCGCCGACGTCGACCACCGAGACCCCGACCCGGCCCGGCGCCTCCGCGCCGCCGGTGACCGAGGCGAGCCCGCTCTCGGCCTGGATAAGAAGGTCGTAGGCCTTCATCTCGGCGAACGGCCCCGCTTCGCCGTAGCCGCTGATGTCGCAGGTGACGAGGCGGGGATGGCGCGCCCGCAGCACCTCCGAATCGAAGCCCGCCCGCGCCGCCGCGCCCGGCGCCAGGTTCTGGATGAAGACGTCGGCGCGGGCGATCATGCGCTCGAGGATCGCCCGGTCGGCCGCCTCCTTGATGTCGAGCTCGATCGATTCCTTGCCCCGGTTGAGCCACACGAAGTAGGCGCTCTGTCCCTTGGCCACGGTGTCGTAGCCGCGGGCGAAGTCGCCGCCGGGGCGCTCGACCTTGATCACCCGGGCGCCGGCGTCGGCGAGGCGCGAGGCAACGAAAGGCGCCGCCACCGCCTGGTCGATCGAGACCACCAGCAGGCCGTCGAGGGCCCCCGGCATCAGCGCGCGCGCCGTTTGCTCGGGCCCGGCGCGGCGCGGGCGTTCGGATTCATCGCCTTACCCCTCCTCTGGATCGGACCGCGGCCAGTATAGGCGAAAGCTCGCGGCTTCCAATTGCGCCCGCCTCAGGCGAGGCCGTGGGTCTTCAGCGTGGCCCGCACCGAGGGCCGCTCGCGCAGGCGCGCGGCGAAGCGGGCGATGTTGGGCTCGACGGCGAGCGGCTCGTCGAGCTCCCGGTTCAGGTCCTCGAGCCAGGCCACCATCATGAAGAGGTAGAGGTCGGCGGCGCTGAAGCGCTCGCCCAGAAGATAGGGGCCCGGCTCCAGCGCGCGGTCGAGAACCCGCCAGATCCCGGCCTGGGTCTCGAGCGCCTTTCGCTTGATCGCCGGCACGTGGGCGGTCTCGGTCGAGTAGCGGTGGGCGTAGCCGTAGTTCTTGACCGCGGGGTGGTAGGTGTCGGCGAGGTACAAGAGCCACTGGTAGAAGCGGCCGCGCTCGGGCGCGCCCGGCGGCGGCGCCAGCCCGGCCTCCGGGTGGCGGTCGCAAAGCTGCATGCAGATGGCCGCCGCCTCCCACAGCACCTGATCGTCGTACTTGAGCGTCGGCACCCGGCCGTTGGGGTTGAGCTCGAGATACCACTTCGGGATCTCGCCGCCGAAGACGTCGACGTGGACCAGCTCATAAGCGGCGCCGATCTCCTCGATCACCATCTGCGGCGCCATGGCGGCCGAGATGGGGGCGTAATAAAGCGTGTACATGGCGGGACTCCCGGAAAATGGGGTCAGACTCCATTTAATCGCATATTGCAATTAAATGGAGTCTGACCCCATTTTCCCCATTTTCCTATCTCCAGACCTCGTCGGCGACCTCGACCACGAGCTGGAGCTTGCGCCGGGTGTCGTCCTCAGTCACCACCTGGCCGCCGCCGCCGCCCGAGGAGAAGCCGCACTGCGGGCTCAAGGCCAGCCGCTCGAGGGGCACGAAGTGCGCCGCCTCGTCGATGCGCCGCTTGAGCTCGTCCTTCGCTTCGAGCTCAGGCGTCTTGGTGCTGACCAGGCCGAGCACCACCATCTTGTCGGGGGGCAAGTAGCGCAAGGGCTCGAAGTCGCCGGCGCGGGGGGTGTCGTACTCCATCAAGAAGGCGTCGACCTCGAGCCCACCCAACACGGTCTCGGCGATCGGCTCGTAGCCGCCCTCGGCCATCCAGGCGCCCTTGAGGTTGCCCCGGCACATGTGGAGCGCCACCGTCATGCCCTCGGGCCGCTCGGCAATGGCCTCGTTGATGAGGCGCACGTATCGTGCGGTCAGCGCGTCCGGGTCCTCGCCGCGGTCCCGCACCGCCGCCCGCACGCCCTGGTCGCAGTTGCAGGGCAGCGCGGTCTCGTCGAGCTGCAGGTAGCTGCAGCCCTCAGCGGCCAGGTCGGCGATCTCCTGGCGGTAGATCGCCACCAGGTCGGCGAAGTAGGCCTCGATGTCGGGGTAGACCTCGGCGTCGACGCTGCGCGGCCCGAGGAAGAAGTGCATCACCGGCGGCGAGGCCACGGTGACCTTGGGCACGCCGCGCCTGACCAGGGGTGCGAGGAAGCGATAGTCGTCGGCGACGATGCGCCGGCGCCGCCGGAGCCTGGCCTTGGCGTAGGGCGAGGCGGCGAGGCCCAGGTCCCCGGCCTCGGTCTTGAAGCCGGCCGCGCCCTCAGGCCGCAGGCCGAAGCCCTCGACCGCGTCGATGAAGCCCGCCGACCAGCCGCGGCGCCGGAACTCGCCGTCGCTGATGGAGCTGAGGCCCAGGCCCTCCTGGAAGGCGACGATGTCGCGGATGCAGTCGTCCTGGACGGCGCGGAAGTCGTTCACGTCGAGGGCGTCGGCCTTGTGCGCCCGCGCCGCCTCGAGGAGCCTGGTCGGGCGTACGAAGCTGCCCACGTGCTCGGCGCGGAAGGGCGGGCGATCACGGCGCTCGGTGGTCATCGCGGTCTCCGTCCGGTCGTTGCCTCAGCCACGGATGCGCTCCATCTCGGGGTCGTAGAAGGGGCGGAGCTGGGCCCGCGCCAAGACCCGCTCCCAGGCCACCTCGATCTCGAAGCGGCCACTCTCGAGGAAGGCGGGCGTCACGCCCTCCTCGGCGTGCACGTAGCCCATGCCGAGCGAGGCCTCGAGCCGGTGCCCGTACATGCCCGAGGTGATCGAGCCGACGATGGTCCCGTCGCGGTAGATCGGCTCCTCGTGGTAGAGCAGCCGCTCCGGCTCCTCGAGGGCGAACTGCACCAGGCGCTTGCGCGGGGTGCCCGCCTCGCGCTCTTTGAGAAGCGCCTCGCGGCCGATGAAGCCGCCCGCTTTGTCCCAGGCCACGGCGAAGCCGAGGCCGGCCTCGAGCGGGCTGTCCTCGTCGCCGATGTCGTGGCCCCAGTGGCGATAGGCCTTCTCCATCCTGAGCGCGTTCATGGCGTGGTAGCCGGCGAAGGCGAGGCCGTGCTCGCGGCCCGCCTCGACCAGGCGGTCGAAGACGTGGAGCGCGAACTCCGCCGGGACGTAGAGCTCCCAACCGAGCTCGCCGACGTAGGTGATGCGGCTCGCCCGCACCAGCGCGTAGCCGATCTCGATCTCGCGCGAGGCGCGGAAGGGGAAGGCGTCGTTGGCGAGGTCGGCGCCCGAGACTTGCGCCAAGAGGGCGCGGGACGCCGGCCCCATGAGCCCCAGCATCGTCAGTCCCGAGGTCATGTCGGTGACGGTGCAATGGGCGTCCTCAGGCAGGTGGCGCCTGAGCCAGGCGAGATCGCGGGTCTGTCCCGCCGCCGGCGCCACCACCAGGAAGGCGTGCTCGGCGAGCCGGGTCACGGTCAGGTCGGCCTCGATGGCGCCGCGCTCATTCAGCCACTGGGTATAGACGATGGTGTCGGGCGCCACGTCGACGTCGTTGGCCGAGATATAGTTCAGCACCCGGCAGGCGTCCCGGCCCTGGACCAGGAACTTGGCGAACGAGGCCTGGTCGAAGAGCGTCACCCGGTCGCGCGTCGCCCGGCACTCGCGGGCGCAATGCTCGAACCAGTTCTGGCGCCCATAGGAGTAGCGGTAGATGGGCTCGACGCCTGGGGGAGCGAACCAGTTGGGGCGCTCCCAGCCGGCGGTCTCGCCCATGCAGGCGCCGGCCTTGAGCAGCCGCTCGTGGAACGGCGAGCGCCGCGCGCCGCGCGCGCTCTCGAACTGGCGGAAGGGCCAGTGCATGTCGTAGAGCAGGCCCAGGCCCTCGACCGTGCGGTCGCGGAGATAGGCGCTGGCGGACTGGAACGGCATCATGCGGCGGATGTCGACGTCGGCCAGGTCCATCGGCGCATGGCCGTCGCGGATCCACTCGGCCAGCACCTTGCCGACCCCGCCCGCCGACTGGATGCCGATCGAGTTGAAGCCGCAGGCGACGAACAGGTCCGCCACCTCGGGGGTCTCGCCGATGAGGTAGAGGTCGTCGGGGGTGAAGCTCTCGGGGCCGTTGAAGAAGGTCTGGATGCCGACCTCCCGGAGCCGCGGCACACGGGCCATCGCGCCCTCGACGACGGGGCCGATGTGGTCAATGTCCGAGGGCAGGGTGTCGAAGCTGAAGTCCTCGGGGATGCCGTCCATGCCCCAGGGCTTGGCCACCGGCTCGAAGAAGCCGAACAGGATCTTGCCGGCGTCCTCCTTGAAGTAGGTACGCTCGTCGAGCGCCCGCAGCACCGGCAGGTTTCCGGGCAGGCCGGCGATCGCCTCGGTCACCAGGTAGAAGTGCTCGGCGGCGTGGAGCGGCACGTTGGCGCCGGCCCCGGCGGCCAGCTCCCGCGACCACATGCCGCCCGCAAGCACCACCGTCCGGGCGCGGATCTCGCCGCCCTCGACCTCGACGCCGGCGGCGCGGCCGCCTTCGACCAGGATCCGCGTCACCGTGGTGTGCTCGAACACCTTGGCGCCCCGCGTCCGCGCCCCCTTGGCTAGCGCCTGGGCGGTATCGACCGGGTTGGTCTGGCCGTCCTTGGGCAGGAAGACGCCGCCCACGATGTCGTCGACATTGACCAGCGGCCAGCGCTCCTTGATCTCGCCGGGGGTGATCACCTCGACCTCGAGGCCGAAGTTCTTGGCCATCGAGGCGCCGCGCTTGAGCTCCTCGAGGCGGCCGGGGTGGCTGGCGAGACCGATCGAGCCGTTCTGCTTGAAGCCGGTCGCCTGGCCGGTCTCCGCTTCCAGGGTCTGGAACAGCTCGGTGGTGTACTTGGCGAGCTCGGTCATGTTGCGCGTGGCCCTGAGCTGGCCCACCAGTCCGGCGGCGTGCCAGGTGGTGCCGCAGGTGAGCTGGCGCCGTTCCAGGAGCACCGCGTCGGTGATGCCGATGTTGGCCAGGTGATAGAGGATCGAGCAGCCGGCGATGCCGCCGCCGATCACCACGACGTCGGCCCGCGAGGGAAGGTTGTTCGCCAAGAGGTCCTCCTATCGGGCGGAACCGTTTGCCTCTGTCACGGTGGTGAACGAAGCTCACCCTGATCGGGCAATGCGGGGCTCATTGGGCGCCGAACCGGAACGTGAGGTCCATCGGTTCGTTTGCTTGTAACGCTCCTTGGCGAGCGTTTCCACGCTCTTGTATCGGCGCGAGACCATCCATTCGTCGTTGGGATCAACGGGTAGGGCGCCGCCGCGGCGAATGGTGACAGCGCGGTGGTCACATCCCAGCCACCACCTCGTACACCGCGTCCAGGGACTCGAGCGCCGAACCCGGGCCGGCCCAAGCCTCGCCGCTACGCGCGCGGGTCCAGCCCGCCCCGCCCACCGGCCGGCCCATTCGCAGCGCAGCGGCGCGCCGCAAAGGGCGGCCCCGGTGCTCGGGGGTGGTTGCGGGGTTGCCGGGAAGGTATAGGCCCCGTCATCGACCGCTCTGCCGAGATCGAAGACGGCGATTCAACCGCTCCGGCCGACATCGGCGAGGGGCTCTGACGACGGGACGGAACCAAGCGGCAGCGCGCGCCAGCCACGAGTGGGGCCCGAACGGACCTCATTCGGTGGGCGGGACACCACCTTGACTCGCCCTCTCAGCTGTCCAAACAACGGCGCCATCCCAGCCGTACTGGAACGCGAGGGCGAGAACTCGAACCAGACTAAGGTAAAGAGCTTGATCACGAAATGCTCACGAAAACTCACGAAAATTTGATCTAAATCAGAAATTACAGCGCACACCGTCGATCAGAATCATTTGATTAAGATTGATTTCAACTCGCATACCGCGAATCAAACTGATCTGGCCAGGATTAATTGAAAAGAGTGAAGCGGTTGGTGAATTAATTTGATTTGGTTTAGTTCCAAATTGCACAGGGCCCACAGGCATAATTTTCATAAATATGATCTGGCATCGAAACTTCTACTGAGATCGTGGATTGGCTCCATTGATTACAATCAATTGCCGGGAGCAGCGCTGCTTGTAGTCGGGGCAGCCAAGGGGGGAGGGCAATCCGACGCTAATTGCCAAAATTTGACGAGACGAGGCCTTCTCCTTGGCAAAGGGGGTGCGAAGATGAGAACTGGTTTTTTCGTCCTGTGTCTATGTTTTGCGTACCTGGTAATGGCTTCGCCGCGAGACGCCGGCGCCGCGGAGCAACCTCCGGCGGCGCAAAAGCCGACCGCGACAGACCAGTACATGAAACTGGGCACCCCGGAAGGGGTGCTGGGAGGCGAGGCGCAGAAGGACTTTGAGCGCCGGGAGATCAAGACCCAGATCAAGACCTTCATCCCTCCGTTGCTGAGGCCGGCATTCACCCAGCACGCCTTCGTCCTGCCGCCCAGAACCTTTGAATTCACGCTTTCCACCCGGCTTACGTCGATAGGAGGTGACGATTTCTTCAAAGACGGGGAGCCGAACTTGGCGGTCTTCGAGGATTTTGAAGTGGAGCGGCATCTCACCGATTTTGATGTCTTCTATGGCTTCGACCTGGGCCGCAAGTACCTGCACGGATTTACCCTTCGACTCAACGTGCCCTACCTCGATTCATCCACCGACGGGTTCATACATCCCAACGGACAACCCTTCATCAGCATAGAAAATGCCGGCAGCACCCAAGATCTCGGCGACGTCGGTATTTTTCTAAAGAAAAAGGTCTGGGATCAGGGCACGCGACCCTTCGGGCTGGCTGTCGTGGGAGGAATCTTTCTACCCACTGGCAGCAATAGTGAGAAATTCGGCAGCAATGGCCGGGTCACCACCAGGCGGCCGCAGCCAGCCAATACCACCGTCGCCCAGGGCTTTGACGCGTTGCAGGCGGCAAACGTCGGTGCCGGGGTCTGGGGGAGTCCCAAATGTTTCTTCCGAAATTTTAACCTGGCCAATCGAGCCCTGTGCAATGGCCCGGCCGCGGGCGCCGGCGGAGCCTTTGGGGTCCCCGCTGCCGGCCCCCTCTCCTTTTCGCCGGGAGGGGCCAATTTCGCTAATCCCTTCATTGGCGATTTCCCCTTCAACAACGGCATATTCGGTCGGTTTTCGGACGATGGCCGTCTGCCCTCGGTGCTGCAGCCGGGCACGGGGGGCTTGAGTTACCTCGTTGGGCTCTTCTTTACGCGGCAGTTCAGCGCAGGTGATTTTCCCGGGCGCAGCGCCGCTCATCTGGGGGTGGTACACCGCTTTGTCTTTGAAAACGACGGCATCGACTTTGGCGATACCACGACCTTCTTCGGCTCCTTCGTCAAACCGATATTCAAAGATTACGTGGCTCTCGATCTGACCTTCGTCGGTTTCCATCATCAGAATGACAGCTACAGCGGAAAGATTCCCGAACCCGAAATCCATACTTGCGATGCGACCGACGTCGCCAATGGCGTGGGCGGCTGTGCGGCGGTGGGCGCTCAGGCCTTTTTGTTCGAGCTTGTCGATCGGCCGTCCTTCTCGGGTGGCCTCACCGGCATGATCGCGCCCTCGCTCATCTTCAGCCCCGATCCACAGATTCGCATGGTTCTTTCCGGACTGTTCCGGGTCGTGGCGCCGGGCCTGGGACCGGCGCCGCCCTGGGTCGTCCGCTTCGGGTTGAGTGTGATTTTCTGACCTCTTGCTCGGGAAGGTTAAGGACATGAACCGTTACAAAGCCGTCATGCGCACTCTTGCGTTGGCCGTTGGCTATACCCTTTGCCTTGCCACGGTCGCCGACGCGAAAATCCTTTTGTACACGCCGGATGGCCGCACCGTGGAGATCAAGGGCGGCACCACGCAGCCCGATCTCAGCAGCTACCGATCGCCGCTGGAGAGCAAGGTGGTGGACCGTCGGTTCGTCACCAACGAGGCAACCTTCTTGGCCAACGAAACGTACAAGTTCGGCATGGAAGGATTCAACGACCTGGTGAAGGCGGCCATGCCTGTCGCCTACCGCAAGGCCTTCCATTGGGTCACCGGCAAGGAAATGTACTTTTACGCCCGTTATCTCTTGGATTACATCGGTGGGCGCGGCCACGCCGGAGTTCACATGATTCACGGGCCTTACTGGACCATGAAGGCCCTGAAGCACTCGGCCTACAACAAGCTGCAACGGGACCGTGGCGAGCGGACCTTCTCCAATAAAGACGTTCTTCTGGGGTTCTATCTGCCCCTGGTTTACCAGCGTACCGGGTTCCCGCGCGTTTTCGACGACATCCAGCTGAGCTACGTCCAATACAAATCCGTGGACCCGCATTTCACAGGCAAGCTGGACAACAGGGACAGTTTCGAAGACCCCATGAGCGGCAAGAAGGGTGGCTGGGGTCAACCGAACACCTTTCTGAACGACTATCAGCAACGCTTCGATCATGACAAGATGGATACCGCTTTCGACTTGGGCGCCATTGGCCAGTTCGTGAAACGACGCTCGCAGTGGGCCAGTTATTTCTTTCACAGTGAGCATAACGAGGAGAGCGTCGTGTCCCTCGGGACCAAGGTGTCCTTGTTGGGCAACGACGCGGAAGAGGGCATGCGCGGTTTCGGCCTGATCATGGGCGCGCTCAATGCCATTCTCGAGGTCAAGTCGTCGATGTTCACAGACGGCAGCAAGCTGCAGGGCATCAACCCGGCGACGTACGATCCCGCCGCTGGCCTGCGCTACATTCCCCACCAGATCCAGCCCGACATCCTGTGGGTCGGGGACATACCCGAGCGGATCTGGGCCCTCGATCTCAAGGACAGCTCGAGTCAGCTCTGGGATCAGGCCTCGTGGATCTGGGGCGTCGCGGAATTTGCATTGATCGCGAACCGCCGCCCCTTGGTCTTCACCCACAACCCACCGGTGGATGGCGGCTTGGTGGAAAAGAGTACTTCCGAGGTGGCCGAGGCCCTGGGCAACGCGGTGCTGAAAAACATCGAGGCGATGCATCTGCGGGACGGCGTACTGGTCTCCGAGTGGACGCCCCGGAACGGACCCGGAACAAGCGTCACCATGCGCGACCTGGCGATGGCAATCGTCGCGTTGCGCGACCTCGAACAGACCTGGGACGCCATCGAAAAGTACCCCGAAATCGCCGAACGGGTGCGTGAGTTGCTCGAGAACAATGCCCGATTCCTGCTGAAGGTTCAGGGCGCCGATGGCTCGTTCCACGAGGCCTACGAGGTGCCGGGCGGACAGCCTATTGGCGCCAACGATCTCAGCGCCCCAAACTGGGCCGGAGTGCGCGCGCTGCTCGCCGCATACTTCACCACCGAGGATGAGTCCTTCCTGGCGCGCGCGCGCCAGACCTTCAATTTGCTTAACCGTGAGTATTGGGTAGAGACGCATGGGGTTTACCGGAGCCGCCTCGGCGCCGACACGGTGGAAGTCACCCCGTACGACACCGGCATCGCGGTCGCCGGGTTACGGGAGATGTTGCTCGCCACACCCCCCCATATGGCCGACCCGCAGATCGAGCGCATCGCGCGCTGGTGGATTCAGACCGTCGATCAGAGCGGCGCCATGCAGTCGGAGAACCACCGCACCGGCGAAATCTACACCGGGTTCATCTCTGGAGACGACGACGCCGACGGCATTCCGTACGTCAGCAAGGCCCATGGGCGCAACGGGATCGCTCCCGTGATCGCCGCCAAGGTGGTGATCAACCTCGGTGGCCCGAACAACCAGGCCTTCGCCGCCATCTCGGGTGAGCTGCATAACCCCAACAAATACAACACCGTGAGGATGACCTACCAGACGCGCTCTCGGGACCAGCAGCGCGCCATCCTGCTGCCGCTCGAAAACCCGGATGACCCGGACCTCAAGGAGCGGGGGTTCATGGTTCGCGAAGACGGCACCCTCATTCCCTTGCCGGCATCCAAACCCATCAAGATGGGTCTGGGAACCTTGCTGAAACTGAGCGGCCGGCAGATCTTCGAAGCCAACTGCGCGATGTGCCACGGCCAGCATGGCGAAGGGATCGACGGCCTGCCGCTGGAGGAAGACAGTAACCGGACTCACGAGGCGATGTTCAAGATCGTCAACACCGGGCGGTTTGAAAAGTTCATGCCCCCTTGGGGCGCAGGCAATGCGGACAGGTTCGGCGGCCCGCTGACCAAGGCGGAGATCGACAAGATCGTCGAGTACGTGCAGAGCGACGGGTTCAAGGACAACTACCAGAAACTGCAGAGAGGCGAGGTCATCCCGGGATCTTTGCCCAAAGACGTATGGTTCTATCTCTCGCGGGAAAATGCGAAGGCCAAGGGGACCAAGATCTCCACTGCCGAGGATGCTAGGCGCTATTTCGACAAGCATCCCGAACCCGCCGAAATAAGGATGCAGCCATGGGAAGACATCCCCCGCACCAAGCCCGATGCGGAACTCACCCTCGACGACCGGGAAGCGCTGATGCGGCGTGTGGGTCTGATTGAGGAAGCGAGCTCGAGCTTGGCGCGGAAGGAGGATTGACGCGCCGGCGAGGCGGGGATCAAGGCGAAAGACAGGGGAGGAACACCAAATCGATGTGCAGGTATTTGTGGATGAGCGGCCCGAGCCGGTTGGTCAGAGGACCGCTTGCCGGAGCCCAGCGCGACTCTGAGGATCAATTCGCAAGTCGATCCAAGGTTCCTCATGCGAGGGTGACAAGTTGGTCGAGAATAACGCGGGCCCTGATATCTTGGGGCTTCGCGTTGGCCCTTGCCAGCGTCATGGGAGCGGACGCGTTCGCTGGCCCGAGCGAAGGGAAAGGTCTTTTTGAAGCCAAGAATTGCGGGTCGTGTCACCTGATTTCCGGCCCCGTCGATGGCCTGCCGATCGCGGAACGGTCCAAGATCAAGGGGCCAGCGCTGTGGTTTGCCGGCAGCAAGTTTCAACCGGAGTGGCTGACCGGCTGGCTCGAGAAACCCCAGGCCATCCGACGGGTAAAATATCGAACTCTGACCCCAGCGTCGAACGAGCATGTCGCGGTATCGGCGGCGGATGCCCAGGAGATTGGCGCCTACCTGATGACCTTGACCGATCCGGCCCTGAAATCAGGCACGGTCGCCGCCAAGAAACTGAGCCGGCGCAAGATGTTCAAGGGGGAGAAGCTCTTCACCAAGAAGCAGGTGTGCTTCGGGTGTCACCTGTTCTCGTCGAGGCAAGGCGAGATCGGTGGTTTCACTGGTCCCTCGCTGGTCGGAGCGAGCAAGCGGCTGCAAACAGACTGGACCTACGCCTTCTTCAAGGATCCCAGCCGCTATTATCCGAATGGCCGGATGCCGGTGTACGGCGATAAGGCGTTTGATCCGTTCACGGAACAGGAGCTCGAGCTCCTCGTCCAGTACATCAGCAACCTGTAAAGGAGGTGTCAGATCGATGGTCCGACAATTGACAAATACGGTCATCCCCGTCTTTCTCGCGACATTGATTTTGTCAGCGGCGACAGGCACCTCGACCGCATCGGCCGCGTCGGCGGAGGAGAATTTTGGATGGTATTGCGTTCAGTGCCATGGAGCAAAGGGCGCAGGAGACGGCGTCAATTCGACGGTGAAGGAGCTTCCCGTAGGACCGATGAATCTCAGCAAAGCGAAGGAGATCAAGAAGTTCACCGATGAGGATATTTTCAAGACCATCACCCACGGCGGCCCCGTAAACAGGCTTGAGTCCCTGATGCCCCCCTGGGGCAACAAGCTGACGCCGGAAGAGATCAAGGCGCTGGTGCGGTTTGTGCGCTCGCTTTGCAAAGAGGCCGACTGTCCCAAGTAGCGACTAGCCGCGGCCACAGGTGCCGGTCGGACGACCATCGGAAAAAGCGAATCCCGCATGGTGAAGGCATGGCGTCCCGGCTGCCGGGGGACGCAGGCCAGGATGATGGCGCCCGCCAACGACACTATGCCCGCCAACGACACTATGAAAGCCAAATATGCCTTTTTCCCTCACCCCCCCTCAGCCCACCGTAACGCAATGAAAATCGAGAACAAGATTCCTTCCGGCGTAGCCACGGTCTCGCTGACGCCCACGACGCCCGCCACGCCGGCCCTTGCAGTTCAGCGCCAAGGTAGCGAGCGGCTGTTCCGTTGGGCGCTGCTGATCGCCGTGGCGTCTTTGGTCGGCCTTGCGGACTACCGTACGCTCGAGGCCGCGCCCGAAGCGCCGGTCGAGGTGCGGGTGGCCCGTCCCAACCCGCCGCCCGGTTTGGCGGTGTACGGCAAGAGCTACGACTTGGACACGCTCACGAATCCGGTGCGCGAGAAGCTATCGGAGCAACTGAAAACCAACCCGGCCGAGGCCCGAGAGAGCTACCGAGCTGCGGTCCGAGCGGGCCGCGAAGCTTATTTCAAGAACTGCGTTCATTGCCACGGAGACCAGCTCGACGGAAAGGGGGTGTTTGCCCCTGGGCAGAACCCACGACCCACCAACTTTCGGGATCCGGGCGCCCTTGCCCAGTTGGATGAGGGGTATCTTTTCTGGCGTATCACGACGGGTGGTCCCGGTTTGCCCAAGGAAGCGGCACCCTGGGATTCCACCATGCCGGCTGGGCACGAGCTGCTCGGCGAGGAAGAGGTGTGGAACCTGATCATCTTCCTTTACGATCGCGTGGGAGAGGTGCCGCGGACACGGACTCAGGAGGCGTCCGGGGCGATGTCGACCATGATCGACGAGCTCCAGACGGCGGATAGGAATTTGAAGGGTAAGGAGCTCTACCAGTCGCGTTGCGCCGCTTGCCATGGCGAGCAGGGCAAGGGCGACGGACCTGGCGCCGATTTTTTGTATCCGGCGCCACGGGATTTCACGCTAGGCCTCTTCAAGTACAAGACCTCACCCGCCAAGATCGAATGGCCGACCGACGATGACCTGTTCCGCACCATAAAGAACGGCTTGCAGGGGACCGGCATGCCGGCTTGGCAACGCTTTCTCGACGATGACCAAATCCGTAGCCTGATCCCGGCTGTCAAGGGCTTCGACACGGTTGGCGTCTGGGCGCCGGACGATGCCCCGGATGAAGACTTCGACGAGGAAACCGGCCACTACTTGAAGACCGATTTCATCCAGGTAACCGAGCTCGAGCCCATCACTGACCAAGTTCCCTTCAGCGAACAATCCGTGGCCAAGGGTAAACCTCTCTTTGAGAAGAACTGCAGCCCCTGCCACGGCGACAACGGGCGCGGCAACCCCGCGGTGGAAAAGCAGTTGAAGGACGATTGGGGCAAGCGCATCTGGCCCCGGGATCTGACCAAGCCATGGACCTGGCGGGTGAGCAACGTGCCGGACAGCAGGGACAACACCATCCGCAAGATCTTCACACGGTTTTCAGTGGGAATCCCCGGTTCGCGCATGCCGCAGCAGTCGAGTGGGATAAGCCAGGAGGACCGTTGGCACATCGCCGACTATGTCTTCACGCTGCGCGACACGACCCCGCCGATTGCCAACACTCCCGTAATCCAGGGAGTCAAGGTGAACGGCTCGCTGCCAAATAGCGTCGATGACGAGGGCTGGTCCGCCGCCGTTTCCACCACTCTGCGGATGCTGCCCAATGTCATGAAGGGGAGCCGCCTGTTCAAGCCACTCAACGACGCAGTGAGCGTACGCGCCCTCTATAACGACGAGGAGCTCGCCGTGCTTCTGGAAGTTGACGATCGCACCCACAGCCGCCCCGGGGAGCCCGAAGCAGAGCACTTTCAGGATCGTACGCTCAAGCTCAATTCCGATGCGTTCGCCATTCAGTTTCCCAAACAAAAGGCCTTTGCCGTCGCGCCGAAGGTTGAGAAGCCTCTGCTCGGGCATGGCGACGCCGCGCATTCAACCACGATCTGGTATTGGAATTCGGGCAGTGTCGAGCCCCAAATCACGCCGTATGGCGTGATCCTGGATTCGGACGGCAGTGATGAAAAATTGCGTCCACGAAATGGAGATACGAGCCTGACGGCGTCCGGGAATTGGCTGGCCGGGCGCTGGCGCGTCATGATGAAGCGTCCGCGCGATGGCGGGCCTTCCGGTGACGTGACCTTTGACGAAGGGAAATTCGTCCCGGTATCGTTCGCCAATTGGGACGGCAGCAACGGTGAAGTAGGGTCCAAACACAGCCTGACTTCCTGGTACTGGCTGCTGCTTGCGCCCCTTTAGGATCCCCTGAAGGCGTTTGCCGTGCGGCCGGGCGTGGCGCCGGCGAGCTCGGCGGGCGGCGTGCTATCGGCTCGCCGTGAATCTGAGGCTGCTTCGGCCCGCGAGGGAAGCTCGTTCGCCAAGCGGGTCCTCGTGCTAGCTTTCGCCGCCGTACTCCGAGGCGCCGTCCGCCGGCTTGGGCGACATGGTCTGGCGCGGCAGCTTGACCTCGAAGGTTGAACGGATCCGGGCGTCGAGCGGCTCCGGGATATGCCTCGGGTAGTGGCTCGAGAGGATCGCCCGCGTCTTCCGCGCCGCCCGCTCGACCACGCTGCCGGCGCCCCGCTCGAGCCATTCCTTGGGGCTCGCCCGGTCGCCGACCTCGGGGTAGAGGTACTCGGACTGCATGAGCTTGAGGGTCTGGTCGTGGCCCAGGAAGTGCCCGGGGCCGTCGAGGCAGACGTCGCGAATCACTTCGATCGAGAGGCTCTCGTCCGAGACCTCGATGCCGCGCACGGTGCGGAGCGCCGCGCCGATCGAGTCGTTGTCGATCACCAGGCTCTCGAGGCAGAAGCCGATCAGGCTCGCGTGCATGCCGGCCGCCTCGTAGATCAGGTTGGCGCCGGCGTTGCCGACCAGGGTGTGGTTGCAGCCCTTCTCATGGCCGGCCTGGGCGTCCGGCAACTTGGAATCGGTCATGCCCGCGCACACCACGCCGGTCAGGTCGTAGTAATTCGCCATCTGGGCGCAGGCCGACATCAGCAGCGCCTCCTCGCCGCTGCCCGCCGACATCGCACCGGTGCGCAGGTCCGAGACGAAGGGCCAGGGCGCCAAGAGGGCGGGAGCGCCGGGCTTCACGGCGTTGACATAGATGAGTCCCGCCACCACCTCGGCGACCGATTGCGCCACCGTGCCCGCCAGCGCCGCGGGAGCGGTGGCCCCGGCCTGCGCCGCCGCGACCAGCAGGATCGGCATGCCCTCGGCGACGCCCAGCTCGAGGCAGCGACAGGCGTCGTCGGCGAACTTCAGGGGCGGCACCACGAAGCAGTTCGACATGCTGACGAAGGGGCGCCGCCGCCACGCCGCCTCGCCGCCGGCGATGAGGTGCAGCATCTCGAGCGAGGCCTCGAGATGCTCGGGCGCCACCCAGCTCGTGCCGACGTGCTTCGAGGTGCCCGAGACCGAGGCGTAGCAGGTGTTGAAGTCGAGGTCGAAGGGGCTCGCCATGTCGCAGGGGACGACGGTGCGCTGAAAGAAATGGATGTGTTCGAGGGCGTCGACGATGCGCGCGGCGTCGTAGAGGTCTTCGAGCGTCGAATCGCGGTAAGCGCCGCTCAGCCCGTCGACGGTCTGCACCGCGGCGCCGGCGGTGCCGAAGTAGACCCTGGTTCCCCAGGGCTCCATGTCGTGCTGGGGATCCTGGCCATGGAGCACGAAGCGGCGCCCAGCGGCGGCGATGCTGTCCTCGACGAACGCCCGTGGGAACAGCAGACGACCCTCTTCGCTGAGGGAGCAGCCGGCGGCGGTCAAGAGCTCGACGCACGAGGGGATGGGGTCGCCGAGGCCGACCTGTTCGAGCAGGTCGAGGACGGCGCCATGGATGCGGGCGACCTCGTCCTCGCTCAGCGGCTTATAGCGTCCGCCCTCGAGGCCGCCCTGGACCGGGCGCTGCGCCCGTGGTTCGCGCGTGGCCCTCAGTGCCCGCCGCGCCTCGCGCCCGCCGCGGCGGCGTTTCTCGGTGGCAGCCTCGGTCATCCCACAAGCCTCCTCACCGGGTGCCCGCGCGAACGCGAGCGTTGCTATTCTTGCCTCGGAATCCGGGCCTTGCATAGCGCCTTTTTGGGCGCCCCGGGGTGGCTCTAGCCCTCCTGGCTCGCCACCAGGCGGGCGGCGAGCTCCGCCATGGCTTCGGGCCGGGCGTTGGCGAAGGCGAAGCGCAGGTAATCCTCCTGGTCGGGTCCGAACATGGTGCCCGGGAGGCACAACAGGTTCTCTTGCTCGGCCAGCCGCCTCGCCACCCGGTCGGAGCCTTGGCCCGCGAAGGGGTGGCGCACGTAGGCGAAGAAGGCGCCGGCGCTGACCAGGCGATAGGCGAGATCGTTGCGCCCGAAAGCGCGCTTCAGCGCCGCCGCCCGCTCGGCGATCATGAGGCGTTTGTCCTCGCGCCAATCGCTGAGCTCGCGAAGCCCGAACAACGCCGCGTCCTGGCCAATGCGCGAGGCGCAGATCGACACCGTGTCCATGATCTTCCTCACCGCCGCCAGCATCGCCGCTCCGGCGATGACCGAGCCGACGCGGTAGCCGGTGAGGCTATAGGCCTTCGAGAAGCTGTAGAGGTGGACCAGGGTGTGGTGCCAATCGCGGCGCCGAAAGAGGCCGTGGGCCGGTGCCGGCGGGTCGAGGAAGTCCTTGTAGGTCTCGTCGAGCACCAGCGCCAGCTGGCGCGACCGGGCGAGCTCGTAGAAGGCCTCGATCAGCTCCGTCGGGTAGACCGCGCCGGTCGGGTTGTTGGGGGTGACGAGGACGATGGCCCGGGTGCGCGGGCCGATCAGCGCCGCCGCCTCGTCGACGTCGGGAACGCCGCCCCGGTCGGCACGGAAGGCGAGGTGCCGGGCCCGCACCCCCAGCATGTCGAGCCACATCTGGTGATTGAAGTAATAGGGGAGCGGCAGGATCACCTCGTCGCCGGCGCGGGCCAGGGCCATGATGGCGAGGCAATAGGCCTGGTTGCAGCCGGCGGTGACGAAACAGTGCCGGGGCGCGATCGCGCCTTCGTAGAACGCGCTCATGTGGCGGGCCAGCGCCTCGCGCAACTCAGGTAAGCCGGCGATCTCGGTGTAGCGCGAGGTCTCGGGCCGCGAGACCAGCGCCGCCAGATGGTCGCCCAGCGCCGTCGCCGGCGGATAGGCGGGCACCGCCTGGGCGAGATCGAGCAGGGGTTTCTCGGGCGGAAAGTCGCGCCCGGCGATCCAGGCCTTGGCCTCGGCGACCGGCGGCTCTATCGCCGCGGCAACGAAGGGGCTGGTGGGATAGCTCATGGCGCGGCCTCGCTCCGGCGGACGCTGCCGTACCACGCCCGCCGGGTTCGGTAAAGGGGCCTCGGCATAATCCGCAACGCCATCAATTGATCCAAATCAATGACCCCCGCGGCCCGCCTCAAACATGCTGAGCCGGAGGCGATTTGAAATAACCCCAAACGCCGTACTGACGGGGGGCGGGGTGGGCCACCGCCTAGGAGAGAGTTGTTATTGCCGCGGAGGGAGGCTCCGCGAGATGGCATGTTCGCGCCCGAATGAAAGCTGACGAGAGGACCTAAGCTCATGAGCCTGAATCGCCCTGGTCGCGTTCAATCTTGGGCCGTGGCCGCGGCCCTGGCGCTGTGCGGATTGGCGCTGGCCGTGCCGGCGTCGCAAGCGGCCGAGGCGTTCGGCCCGGTCAAGGCCTTCGAGGTCGACGCCGCCAAGTCGGTCCTCGGCATGCGGCTGTTCTTCGACAAGCGGTTGTCGGGTGACGCGGCGATTAGCTGCGCCACCTGTCACCAACCGGACAAGGGGTTCGCGGACGGGCTGGCGCTCAGCAAGGCCTATCCCGGCTCGGAGGGTTTCCGCAACACGCCGACCCTGATCAACAGCGCCCGCAAGGCGGCGTGGTTCCACGACGGACGTCTCGGCACCAACCTCAACGACGTCACCCGCGAGATGATCACCGAGACCTACATGATGAACATGGACATGCGCCTGATGCAGGAGCGCCTGAAACAGGATCCCGTCTATGTCGAGATGTTCGAGACCGCCGGCTACGGCGAGCCCTCGAACGGCGCGGTGCGCAAGGCGATCCCCGAATACCTGAAGACGCTGACCTCGCGGGGCTCGTCGTTCGACAAGGACGCCATGTCCGATTCGGCCTCTCGCGGCTTCGAGCTCTTCAAGGGCAAGGCCGGCTGCGCCAATTGCCACTCCGGTCCCCGCTTCACCGACGATCAGGCGCACAACACCGGGGTGCCGGAGAACCCCGATATCTGGAGCGATCCGCGGCGCCACGTCACCTTCGTCACCTACGCCATGTTCATGGGCGTCGAGAACTACATGAACGTGCGCCGCGACCCGGGCGCCCACGTGCGGAGCCACAAGACGGACGGCTCGGACATCGGCAAGTTCATGACGCCGACCCTTCGCGAGCTCACATCCACCGCGCCCTACATGCACAACGGCACCATCGCCACGCTGTCCGAGGTGATCGCCTTCTACAATCGGGGCGGGGGCAGCGATGCCAACAAGGATCCTTTGCTCAAGCCGCTCGATCTATCGACCGAGGAGCAGCGCAACCTCCTGGCCTTCGTCGAGGCGTTGTCGGGAGAGCCCTTGACGGGGTCCGAGTTCGCCTGGCCGGAGGCGATTTCGGTGAACTACCAGCCGATCGAGAACTGGCGCGAGACCAGGAACTAGGAGCAGGACGATGAAGACGCGCACCACTGCTTTCGCGATCCTGGCCGCCTTGGCCGTCGGCGCCGCGCAGCTCGGCCCGGTGGCCGCGACGCGGGCCGACGAGAACCCGCCGCTGGCCGCGCTCGGGCCGCCGCCGGTGCCGCCCGACAACCCGATCACGCCGGCGAAGGTCGAGCTCGGCAAGATGCTGTTCTTCGACACCCGGCTTTCGGGCGACGCCTCGGTGGCCTGTTCCACCTGTCACGAGCCGGACCAGGGCTGGGCCTTCTCGGACGACATCTCGCGGGGCTATCCCGGCACCCGGCACTGGCGCAACAGCCAGAGCGTCATCAACTCGGCGTACTACGGCAAGCTGTTCTTTGCCGGCGCCGCCAAGTCGCTCGAAGCCCAGGCACCGGGGGCCGCCAAGGGCGCGGTCTCGGGCAACGGCGAGGCCGACATGATGGAGGCGCGGCTCGCCTTCATCCCCGAGTACCGCGAGCGCTTCCAAAAGGTTTTCGGCGACCATTGGCCCAAGCTCAGCAACGCCTGGAAGGCGATTGCCACCTTCGAGCGCACCCTGGTGCAGCGGGACACGCCGTTCGATAAGTTCATCGGCGGCGAGGCCGAGGCGCTCAGCGAGCAGCAAAAACGCGGCCTCGAGCTGTTCAGCGGCAAGGCCAACTGCATCGAGTGCCACAACGGCGCTTTCTTCACCGACCAGCAGTACTACAACCTCGGCGTACCGCCGTCGGAGCGCTGGGAGGAGGAGGGCCTGGCCCAGATCAGCTTCCGCTACGAGCAATACGCCAAGGGGGTGCCGGAGGAGATCTACCGCACCATCAAGGACGACGCCGGGCTCTATTACCGCACCAAGCGGAAAGCGGACATGGGCAAGTTCCGCGTGCCGTCGCTCCGCTACACGCTCTACACCGCCCCCTACATGCATAACGGCGCTTTCTTCGATCTCGTCGAGTTGGTGGAGTTCTACAACGAGGGCGGTGGCAAGAACGAGTTCGCCACCAAGACCGACCTCATCAAGCCGCTCGGGCTGAGCGAGGAGGAGATCGAGGACCTGGTCGCCTTCCTCGAGTCCCTGAGCGGTGACGAAATCAGGATGAAGACGCCGAAACTTCCGCCCTACGCGGCACTGCCGCCGCTCGGCCAGTGAACGAGGATCTGCCATGAAGACCGAAACCGACCCCGCCATCGATGGCCCCGGGGCGATGCTCGAGCGGCCCCGCGAGGGCAAGGCGAAGCGACCGGGACGGTGCCTGATGAGCCGGCGCCAGTTCCTCCTCACCTCGGGCGTGACCACGGCCACGGTGATGGTGTTGATCAACGGCGGCACGCCCTTCGCCGAACAGGTGCCGGCGATGGTGGCGACCTATCCCCGCCGGCGGGTAGCCAGGCTGAGCGAGCTCAAACAGGACCAACCCATCGACTTCCGCTATCCCGACGAGGGCACCTATTCCGAGTCGATGATCGTCAAGCTCGGGGTCCGCGCCGGCGGGGGCATCGGCCCCGGCCAGGACGTGGTCGCCTTCAACTACTACTGCACCCACCAAGGCGGCGATCTCGCGACCACCTACAAGGGGGACACCAAGTCGCTGGGGGCCTGTCCGCTGCACCTCTCGACCTATGACCTCACCCGTCACGGGATCCTGATCTCGGGACAGGCCTACCAAAGCCTGCCCCAGGTGCTGCTCGAGCTCGAGGGGGACGACATCTACGCGGTGGGGGTCTTCGGCCTCATCTTCGGCCGCTACGACAACCTTCAAGGCTAGGGAGGGACGCGCCGTGACCACCCCTTACTACATCCCCGAGAGCAACGTTCCGCTGCCGCCCAAGAACGCGGACGTCATCTCCACCGCCTGCGATTACTGCATCGTCGCCTGCGGCCTCAAGGTCTTCCGCTGGCCGGTGGCGGGCAACCGCAACGGCGGCCCCAAGGCGGCCGACAACGCCTTCGGCGCCGACTTCCCGGTCGACCCCCTGGGCCCCTGGGTGGCGCCCAACCAGCACAACATCGTGCTGCACAAGGGGGCCCCTCACCACGTCGTGATCATCCCCGACAAGGACGCCGAGTTCGTCAACACGGACGGGGATTCGAGCATCCGCGGCGGCGCCATCGCGCAGAAGTGCTACAACCCCCAGACTCCGACCCGCGACCGGCTCAGGTCCCCGTTGATACGCATCTACGGCATCCTGCAGCCGGTGCCCTGGGGCTTCGCCCTCGACATCGCGGCCGAGGTGGCGAAGCACGTGATCGCCCGCCACGGCGACAACGCCTACGGCGTCAAGACCTACTCCTATCAGTTCGTCGAGAACACCTACGCCATCACCAAGTACGCCTTGCGTCACATCGCCACGGCCAACTATGCCCCCCACGACACGCCCTCCGACGTGAGCTCGACTCCCGGCTTCCGCGACGCCGGCTTCGACAACTTCGGACCGGCCTACGAGGACTGGATGAACGCCGAGACGCTCTTGATCTGCGGCACCGATCCTTACGAGACCAAGACCATTCTCTGGACCCAGTGGATCATGAAGGGGATCCAGAACGGCCAGAAGACCATCCTGATGACCCCGCGGCGCACCGCCGGCGTGGCCTACGCCGAGAAGCACGGCGGCCTGTGGATCGACGTCACCCCCGGCACCGACCTGCTGGTGATCAACGCCATCGCCCGCACCATCGTCGAGAACGGCTGGGAGGACAGCGAGTGGATCCAGAAGTGGGTCAACAACAAGTGGGAGTCGTCCTCGGGCTTCGGTCAGGGCACCCGCAACACGCCGTGGCAGTGGCGCACCACCTGGGGCAAGTTCCAGACCAAGGGCTTCGAGGACTGGAAGAAATGGCTCTTGGGGCAGGACGAGTTCAAGCTCGAGAACGCGGCCAGGGTCGCACAAATCGATGCGCAAAAGATTCTCACCGCCGCCGAATGGATGGCCAAGCCCAGGGCTAACGGCAGCCGGCCCAAAACCTCGATCATTATCGAGAAGGGCCTTTACTGGTCCAACAACACCGGCAACACCCAGGCGATCTCGGCCCTCGGCATCACGGTCGGCGCCGGCGGCCGCCCGGGCCAGGTGATCGGCCGCGCCGGCGGTCACCAGCGCGGCGGCCAGCGCGGCGGCAAGTATCCGCGCAACAAGTCGCCGATGAAGGTGCCGGGGCGGCGCCGGCGGGCACTCGACACCGACACCTGGTTGATCTCGGGCCACACCCGACTGGCCCATGTCATCGGCACCACCTGGATCCAGTCGATGTGCGGCACCCAGCAGCTCGCCAAGAAGTTTCACGAGCTCACGCTGGCCAATCCGCACCAGGTGCGCTCCTACGACATCCAGGACATCATCGCCACGCTCAAGAAGCGCGCTGATTCGGGCGGCATGGTGGTCCTCAACCAGGACATCTACCTGGTCGATCCCATCGGCGCCCGCTTCGCCGACATCATCTTTCCCGCCGCCGCCTGGGGCGAGGAAACCTTCATGCGGGCCAACGGCGAGCGCCGTCTCAGGCTCTACAACCGCTTCTACGACCCGCCCGGCGTGGCCAAGCCCGACTGGTGGATCATCGCCCAGCTCGCCAAGCGCATGGGCTTCGACGGCTTCGACTGGAAGAACTCCAACGAGGTCGCCGAGGAGGCCTCGCGCTTCTCGCGCGGCAGCCGCAAGGACTTCCACATGATCAAGGTGGCGGCCCATCGCGAGGGCAAGACCTTGCACCAGAAGCTGGGCGAGTTCGGCACCAACGGCATCCAGGGGCCGGTATTCATGAATGCCGACGGCTCGCTCGAGGGCACCAAGCGCCTCCACGACACCACCCGCGAGCTGCCTTCCCTGGGGCCGGCGGGCGCCAACGTCTTCAACAAGAAGCTGACCCAGTTCAACAGCCAGACCGGCAAGTGCAACATCCAGAAATCGCCGTGGTCGCTGTTCTCGGACTACTGGGAGTGGATGCGGCCCCGGGGCGACGAGCTGTGGTGCACCTCGGGCCGCACCAACGAGCGCTGGCAGTCGGGCTTCGACGACCGCCGGCGCCCCTACATCGTGCAGCGCTGGCCCGAGAACTACGTCGAGCTCCACCCCGATGACGCCAGGACGCGCGGCATCGAGAGCGGCGACATGGTGATGGTCTACTCCGACCGGGTACCGAGTCTGAAGGAGACCGTGCTCGGCGTCGAGGGCTCGGACTATTCGTTCAGCGGCCAGATGGCGAACGGCAACGTCGAGCTCACGCGGGCCGCCGTGACCGGGGTCGCCATCGTCACGCGCCACATCAAGAAGGGCCTGATCTTCATGGACTTCCTGCATACCCAGCAGCCGGCCAACGCGCTGGAGGGCCGCGTCGTCGATTGGATCAGCGGCAACTACAACTACAAGATGGGCGTGGCCAAGGTGAAGAAGATCGGAGAGTCGCCGTACAAGCACACCTTCCGGTCCATGTCGTTCGCGCCCCGGGACATCACCTGATCATGAGAGCGGGCCTGGTCCGGCGCCGATGGCTCCGGCCGGCCCGCGGCAACGAGGGTGGAAATTCCCAGGGCTGCATTTTGGAAAAAAGTTGAAATTGATCTGGATCAATTTCGAATGGGTCATGTGAGTCTAAGTCTTGCCCCCGACATGTCTGGCGTAAAGACCATGCGCGGCCAGGATCAGCTTCTTGGCGTGTTGTGCCGAATCCTGCGGGACGGCGTCGACGTGCACCGCTGCCTCGCAGCCCGGGCGCTGGGCCGGATCGGCGACCGCGGAGCGGTCGACGGCCTGGTCGAGGCGCTCCTCGATGAGGACGAGGACGTGCGCGGCGACGCCGCGGGGGCGCTCGCCCGCCTCGCCGATCCGCGCGCCGCCGGGCCGCTGATGGAGAACCTGCTCGGAGACCCCTCAGTCGACGTCAAGCTCAATGCCATCGACGCGCTGACCGGGTTCGGCCACTCCGACCTGGTTCCCTGGTTGCGCCGCATGGTGAAGGGACGGGATCCGGACATCGCCTGGGACGACAACGAGCTCTATCAGAGCGGCTGGGACGACTCGGTCGACGTTCAGACCAAGGCCATCGAGGCCTTGGCCGCGATGGCCGCCGAGGCCGCGGTGCCCGACATCGTCTCGGCCATCGACGACGAGTTCGGGCAGGACCTGACGGAGGCCGGCTTCAAGGCGCTCGCCAGGCTGGGCGAGCCCGGCGCCGAGGCCCTCGCCGGATACCTGAGCGATGCCGACGAGCGCCGCCGCCGCCGCGCCGCCGCGGCGCTCGCCGGCGCGAGCTCGAGCGCCGCCCGCGAGGTTGCCGCGCGCGCCTTGGGCGACCCGAGTCCGGCGGTCCGGCTTGCCGTGGCCGAGGCGCTGGCGGCCCGCGACCCCTCGGATCCGCACCTCGCCATTCTGTTCCGCGATCCGCGCCCCGATCTTCGCCGCCGTGCGGTGCGGCTGTGCGGCGCCCGGCACCCGGACTGGCTCGCCACCCTGCTCGACGACGAGGTGGACGCGGTGCGCCTGGCGGTGCTCGAGGTGGTGGCCGAGGCGCCTGATCTGGTGCCGACCGAAGCGGTCCTGGCGCGCGCGCGGGCCGACCTCGGGAGTCCGGTGCCGGAGCTCGCCGCGGCCGCGGCGCGGGCGCTCGCCGCGGTCGATCCGAGCGCTATGTCGGACCACCTGGTGAACCTGCTCGGGGACGCCGAACGGCCGGTGGCGGCCCGTTTGGGGGCGCTCCAGGGACTGGCGATGGTCGGCGACGGGCGCGCGGCCCGGGCGCTCATCGCGGTGCTGGGCGACGAGGCTCGGCAACTCCGCCTCGAGGCCCTGGCGGCGCTGGCGGCGATGGCCCGGGCGAGCGAGGACTGGCCCAACGCTAGCGGCGAGGCTCTGTTGGCGGCGCTCGCGGGCGAACTCGTGCCCGCGCCCGAGGCCCCCGAGGCCGAGCAAGAGATCGAGCCGCCGGCCGGGCAGACAGCGCAGCTCGATCGCGAGGCGGCGGAGGCAGGCGCGGACGACGCCTTCCCGACTTCCACCCTGGCTGCGATCCTGGGCCGCGAGGTTGCTTCCGGCGTGGGCTCCGGCGGCGAGGCCGAGAACGTGGCGCTGAGCGAAGAGGACATGGATTTCCTCGCCCTGGTCCGGCACCAGCCGCGCAAACGGCGGCTGCCCGTGACGCCGCCGCTCGCCCCCCATCAGGACCTGCGGCGCGTCGCGGCGCGGGTGCTCGGCGACATCGCCCGCGACGAGGTGGCGCGCGCCCTCGCCGCCGCGCTCGGGGACGGTGATGGCGAGGTCCGGCTGGCCGCCGCCGATTCGCTGGCCCGGGTGGCCGAGCGGCTCGACGCGCTGCCGGCGGAGGCGGTCGAGGCCCTGGTCGAGGCCCAGGAGGGCGCCGAGCGGGATCTCAGGCTTTTTGCGGTCCGCGCCTTGGGCGCGGCCGGGGCGCGCCGCGCCGCCGGCGTGCTGGCGGCGCGGCTCGGCGACGACGACAGCTTCGTCAGAGGGGATGCGATCCGCGCCCTCTCGAAGCTCGGCGCGGCGCGCCGCGAGATCGAGCGGCTGCTGGGCGACCCCGATTCAGGCGTCTGCCTGGCCGCCGCGCGGGCGGTGGCCGATGGCGGCGGCGAGGCCGCGGTCGAGCGGCTGGTCGAGTTCGCCTTCGCCTTTGAGGGCCGTCACCGCCGCGAGGCCGCGCGCCTCCTTCGCGGGGTGGATCCCGAGGCCGCCAGCGCCCTTTTCCTCGAGGTCCTCGAGGACCCCGGGCGGACCAGGTCGTGGCAGGTGGCGATCGAGGCGCTCGAAGAGCTCAACAGCGCGACATCGAATTCTCATGCGGGGTCGGGAGCGACGCCCGCGCCAGGAGATCAAGGAGGATGAAGGCCATGAGACAGGGCAGGCTTTTGGCATTGGTGCTGGTGGGCGCCCTCGGGGTGGGCGCCGCCGGAAGCGCGGTTGGCGCGGCCAAATACAAGGCGGGCGCCGTCGCCGACGGCGGCAGCATCAAGGGCAAGGTGTCCTTCGAGGGCGCGCTTCCCGACGACGCCATCGAGCACATCCTGATCACCAAGAACCCCGAGGTCTGCGGCACCGGCGAGCGCGAGGTGATCTGGATCGACGTCAAGGACGGGGCCTTGCGCGGCGCCTTCGTGTTCATCGACAAGATCAAGGAGGGCAAGGCGTGGGCCAAGCCGAAGGGCGGCACCTACCTGATCAACCAGAAGGGCTGCCGCTTCATTCCCTGGGCCCAGGTGATCAGGCCCGGCCCCATCACCATCCGCAACAGCGACCAGGGCGTGCTCCACAACATCAACACCCGCGAGATGATCGGGGTCGAGAAGGGGCGGGTGGTGAAGCGGACCATGTTCAACTTCGGCCAGCCCGATCCCGGCGATATCGAGCAGAACGTCAAGCCCCGCCGCTCCCCCTTCATCTCGATCAACTGCGAGGCCCACAACTTCATGTTCGGCTTCATGATGGCGCCCAAACACCCCTACGCCGTGGTGGTGGCGGACGACGGTTCCTACTCCCTCGACGACCTCCCTCCGGGCGACTACACGGTCAAGGCTTGGCACCCCCGCTTCGGCGTAAAGAAGGCCAAGGTCACGGTACCCGCGGGCGGCGAGGCGGCGGCCGATTTCGCCTTCTCGGCCGAGTGATCCCGAGGGCGCGCGAGGTCTGGGCGGGAGGCGGATTGTGACCAGGGCGCTCAAGCGTTCTGGCGTCGTCGGCGCGGTCCTGGTGGCCGTTCTGGCGCTGGTCCTGCTGGCGGCGCCGGCGATCGCCCAAGAAGCCAACGTGTACCGCCAGGTCGTGGGCCTCGATTCCCGCAAGCTGATCTGGTTCCTGGCCCAGATGCACCTGTTCTTCGCCGCCTTCGTGCTCGGCGTGCCGCTGTTCGCGGTAACCATCGAGGTGGTGGGCTGGCGCACCCGCGACGCGCGCTACGACAAGCTCGCCTACGAGTTCACCAGCTTGCTCAGCATCGCCTACGCCACCACCGCCGCGCTCGGCGGCCTGCTCGCCTTCGCGCTCTTCACCCTCTACCCCACCTTCATGGGCTACATGGCGGGGCTCTTCAAGGACATCATGTTCCTTTACGCCCTGCTGTTCTTCGCCGAGACCTTCTTCCTCTACCTCTACTACTACGGCTGGCACTGGCTCGGCGGGCGCGAGCCCTTCGCCCGGAACCTTCGGCTCCTGTTCAAGGCGCTCGGGGTCGTGATCCTGGTCATCGCCATGGCCTTTCTGCTGGGCTGGCTGGGGCCGGAAATGCGGGGCGACACGCGGACCTTCATGGCGCTCCTCTACATCGCCCCCGTGGGCATCGGCTTCCTGATCCTGCGCGACCGCAAGAGCGCCCACATCATGATCGGCATCCTCTTGAACATCGCCGGCACCGGCCTCATGCAGCTTGCCAACAGTTGGGCCGGCTTCATGATGAGCCCGGCCGGGGTCGATGCCGACGGGGCGCTCACGGGCTCGCTCTGGGTCGCCTTCGAGAACATCCTGGCGACGCCGGTGGCGATCCACCGCATGCTCGGCAACCTCGCCTTCGGTGGGCTGGTGGCGGGCTCGTACGCGGCGGTGAAGTTCATCGGCGCCAAGACCGCGGCCGAGAAGGCGCACTACGACTGGATGGGCTACGTCGCCAACTTCGTCGCCATCAGCGCCCTCATCCCCTTGCCCTTCGCGGGCTATTACCTGGGGCGCGAGATCTACTCGACCAGCGCCGTCATGGGCAACAACATGATGGGCGGCGACTTCTCCTGGACCTTCATCATCCAGGCGCTCCTGGTCGGCTCGCTGTTCGTGATCTCCAACTATTACCTGTGGAGCGGCATGACCCGAATCCCGGGCGCCGAGCGCTACTACAAGTTCATCAAGTTCATCCTCTTCGCCCTGATCGTCTCGTTCGCCATCTGGCTGACCCCGCACAACCTGCCGCTCACCGGCCAGGAGGTCGGCGAGATGGGCGGCAGCCAGTACCACCCGACGCTCAAGTTCATGGGCCTGATGCCGGCCAAGAACGCGGTGGTGAACCTGATCATCATCTCCACCTTCTTCAGCTTCCTGCTCTATCGCCGCGGCAATCGCAGCGACGTGGTGCCGATCAGCGGCCAGGGCCGGGGGCCCCGGATCGTGATCCCGCTGGCCGGGCTCGCCGCCATCCTGATCGTCGGCCAGTACGCCTGGAGTTTGCTCGAGATGGACCCGGCGGAGCTCGACCTTCCCCCCGACCGCGCCCAGTACTTCCGCGTCGTGGGCTATCTCTTGGTGTTCGAGTGCGCCGCCGCGGTGGTCGCGGTGCTGCTGGCGTTGCGCGATCTCGGCAAGCTCGGGCAAGGCATCTATCTCGGCGTCACCACCTTCAACGTGGTGATCTTCCTCGGCGTCTACGGCTTCGTGGTCATGGAGCAGGCCTCGCCGTTCCTGAGGAACGTCGCGGTGGCCCAGTTCCTGCAGCTCATCAGTTGCCTGATCCTGGTCACCGCCATCGACGTCTTCCTGTTCCGCGGCGCCAAGGAGATCGGCAAGCTGCAGTGGGGCAAGATGACGGTGCGCAGCCAGTACGCGCTGCTTCTTCTCACCTTCGTCATCACCTTGAACATGGGGCTGATGGGCTTCATCCGCTCGGGCCTGCGCGGCGACTGGCACATCACCGGCGTCATGCGGGACACCTCGGCGTGGAGCTACACGCCATCCAACTTCACCATGACCCAGATGGTGAGCCTGGCGGTGCTGGTGTTCATGATTGGAATCGCCTTTATGTTCTGGCTCGGCGGCGTCGCCGCCAGCCGCAAGGACGAGGACGAATCGGGATCGGCGACAGCGACGCCGGCGGCGCCCGAGTAGGCCGGACCGGCGACGAGGACCGGCACCGTGACAAAGGTATTCATCTTCTTCCTGGTGGTGCTCGGCAGCTTCCTCTGGGTCGGCTACGTCGTCACCGCGCTGACCGGCGGCGAAGCCAAGACCAGCGCCGGCACGGTGGAGGTGAGCCCCGAGGGCGGCGAGGCCATCTTCTGGGGCAGGGGGCGCTGCTTCACCTGTCACAGCGTCGGCGACCGCGGCAGCGCCGTGCGCGGTCCCAACCAGGGCCAGTTCGGCGAAAAGTTCACCGAGGCCATCGGCGCCCGCGCCGTCAGCCGGGCCAAGGTGCGCTCCGAGAAGACCGGGCTCGACTACAGCGCCACCGACTACCTGGTCGAGAGCGTGGCCAAGCCCGGCGCTTACGTGGTCGAGGGCTACAAGAACGAGATGGCGATCGTCTACGCGCCGCCGATCTCGCTCGAGCTGGTGGAGATCAAGGCGGTGATCGCCTACCTCCAGAGCCAGGGCGGCGACCTCGACATCGAGGCCATCAACGGGCCCAGCGAGATCGCCGCCAAGTACTACGCCGTGATCGAGGCCGCCACCGCCGCCGGCGGCGGCGATCCGGGCGCCGGCGAGGTGGTGTACGAGGACAACTGCATCGAGTGCCACAGGCTCGAGGGCGGGGACGAGGGCAGGGACGAGGGCGATGAGCTGGGGCCGAACCTCTCGGCCATCGGCCTCAAGAACCTCAAGTTCATCGAGGAGTCGATCCTCCAGCCGGCCAAGAAGATCACGCCGGGCTACGAGACCTTCGTCGTCGTGGACCGGGAAGGCCGACGCACCACCGGCCTCAAGAGCCGCGACGAGGCCGATGAGCTCGACATCACCAAGGACACCGGCGAGGTAGTGACGATCCTCAAGGCTGAGATCAAGGAGATCACCGAGGACAAGATCAAGAGCGTGATGCCGGACGACCTCTCGGAAGCGATGACCGTCAAGGACTATCAGGACGTGCTCTCGTTCCTGATGTTGCAGAAGGGCAAGTGAGGGCGGAAAAGGTCATGGGTGGCATCAGGATTGGGCGCTTCGGGACGGTGGTGACGACTCTGATCGTCGTCTACGCCCTGATCAAATGGGGAATCCCGGCCGCCTCGCGTCAGATCACCACGCTGCCCTTCCCGCTGCCGGTGCCGGGCGCGCTGATGTTCATATACATGGCGCTGACCGTGGTGGCGCTGTTTCTATTGGTCACCTTTTCCGAGGACTACCTGGAGGAGTTTCTGCGCCCCATCAAGCGTTTCTTGAGGGGCGAGTTCGGCAAGGTGCCGCGGGCGCTGGCGCTCATTGCGGTGCCGCTGCTGGTGGGCTGGCAGGTCTACGACGCCACCGTGCCCAAGATCGAGATGCCGCCCTCGCTCAGGATCCAGCATCCCTCGTCCAATTTCCCCAAGTCCTTCGAGGCCCTCGAGAACCCGGTGGCCAACCCTCCCCAGTCCGAGGTCGAGGCCTTCGTCGAGCAGGCCAGGGCGGGGGAGGTCGAGTTCATCGACCAGGTCGCGGGCGACGTCGAGCGCTGGCAGAAGGAGTTTTCCGACGACCATCCGCTCGCCTTCATCCCCACCGCACCGATGGTCCGCTTCATCGCCGAGCTCGAGGGCGACCAGATCTCGCCCGAGACCGCCCGGGCGGCGCTCCGCGAGAAGAACCTGTTCGAAGGCCGGGCGCTCTACGCCATGAACTGCCGGCCCTGCCACGGCGACAGCGTCGCCGGCGACGGCCCCATGGCCGACGGCTTCAAGCTCAGGCCCATCAACTTCACCGACACCGGCACCATCGAGACCATCGTCGAGGGCTACACCTTCTGGCGCGTCAGCAACGGCGGCCCGGGGCTGCCCACCGAGGCCACGCCCTGGGACTCGGCGATGCCCGAATGGAAGCTCAGCCTCACCGAGGAGGAGCGCTGGAAGATCATCCTCGCCGAGTACGACCTGGCCGAGAAGACGCCGCGGATCCCGGAGGCCCATTGATGGCGATGCCCGCGATGGCGACCACAGAGCGGAAAGGGCGGCGCTTCGTCACGCTGGCGGCTGCGCTCCTCGCGGCCCTCGCCATCGGCATGGCGGAGGCGGGTAGGGCGCGCGCCGCCGCCACGCCCTCGAAGCCGTTGCCGCCGGCAAGCGAGGAGCTGCTGGCCGAGGGCCAGGTGATCTACTTCCGGCGCTGCAGCTTCTGCCACGGGCTGTTGGGCGACGGCGAGGGGCCGGCGGCCGAGTTCCTCGACCCGCGGCCGCGCGACTTCACCCTCGGCACCTTCAAGTTCCGCACTACCGAGAGCGGCGAGCTGCCCACCGACGAGGACATCTTCCGCACCGTCAGCCGGGGCCTGCCCGGCACCGCCATGCAGGCCTTCGACGACGACCTGATCAAGAACGGGCTCTCCGAGGACCAGCGCTGGGCGGTGATCGCCTACATCCAGAGCTTCGCGCCCGAGTTCGAGGACCCCGAGTTCGACCCCGTGGCCACCAACAAGGTGGTGTCGCTGCCCGCCGAGCGGCCGGCCTATTCCGACGATTTGGTAGCCAAGGGCAAGGAGGTGTTCGAGCGCGCCAAGTGCTGGGAGTGCCACGGCAAGCTGGGCCGCGGCGACGGCCAGAAGTCGTTCGACCGCAAGGACGACTGGGGCTTTCCGATCCGCATCCGCAACGTCACCCACCCCTGGAAGATCAAGGCGGGGAGCGAGGTCGAAGACATCTACATGCGCTTCTCCACCGGTATCAGCGGCACGCCGATGCCCTCGTTCGTCAAGGCGCTGAGCAGCGAGGAGCGCTGGTATCTGGCCAACTACATAAAGTCGCTGCAGCACCGACTCACCAGCCATCAGGTGCTCAAGGTGCGGGCCGTCGACGGCGAGGTGCCGGGCGCTCCGGATGCTGAGCTGTGGGCCGGGGCCGAGCCCATGGACATCCGACTCGCCGGCCAGGTGGTGGCGCCGCCGCGCTGGCAGAACCCGAGCATCGAGCTGGTTACCGTGCGCGCGGTGGCCAACGACCAAGAGATCGCCTTCCTGCTCGAGTGGGACGATCCCTTCAAGGACGTCACCCACGACGAGGAAGCGGTGTTCGACGCGGCCAAGGTCCGCAGCGTCGGCGCCTACAGCTCCTACGTCGCCGCCAACGGCATGGTGCCGCGCAAGCTCGAGACCTTCCGCGACTCGATCGCCCTTCAGTTCCCGGTCAAGCCGCCCGCGGGCACCAAGAAGCCCCATTTCCTGCGCGGCAACGCCTCGACCCCGGTGCACCTGTGGCGCTGGATGGCGGATCTCGACGCGCAAGGACAGCCCGCGGTCGAGGAGGCAATCGCGCGCGGCTGGCGGCAGTTGGCCAAGGCTCAAGCTCCGGACCAGCAGCAGGTCGCGGCCCAGGCGCTGTGGCGCCAGGGGCGCTGGAGCGTGGTCATGAAGCGGCCGCTCGAAACGGAGGACCGCAAGGACGTCCAGTTCACCAAGGGCACCTTCATCCCCATGGCCGTCAACGCCTGGGACGGCTCCAACGGCGAGCACGGCATGATCATGAGTCTCTCGACCTGGTACTTCGTCTTCCTCGAAGCGCCGACGCCCATGGGCGTCTACCTCTATTCGGTGCTGGCGGTCGTCATCGCCGCGGCGCTGGGGTTCTGGCTGATGCGCAAGGCCGAGCGCGAGGGCGGCGCCCGGTCGGGCGCCTGAGGGTTACGGGTCGAGCCGAGACGAGCGAAACGGAGCGGAGGAGGAACAAACCATGAGATCAGCTTTCATTGGCGCGGCAGTCGCGGCCGCTGTGGTCCTGGCAGGCGCGCCGGGCCGCGCCGATCCAGCGGCCGGGCAGGCGGTCTTCGATGCCCAGAAGTGCGGCGACTGCCACTACACCGAAGGTCCCGCCCGGGAGAAGACCATCGCCGACCAGTTGGCCAAGAAGGGGCCCGAGCTCTGGTACGCGGGCAGCAAGCTCCAGCAGGCCTGGCTCGAGGGTTGGCTTCAGGAGCCGGCGCCGATCCGGCCCCTGGCCTTCAACTCGCTCACCGAGGAGAACCCGGGCGACCATCCCAAGCTCGGCGCCGACGAGGCCGCCAAGGTCACCGAGTTCCTCATGAGCCTGACCTCGGACGCGGTCGAGGCGGGCGTCATCAAGCCCAAGAAGAGCCCCAAGGGGCGGCTGATCTTCACCAAGAAGATGCCCTGCTCGGGCTGCCACCAGTACCCGGCCCGCAAGAAGATCTCGGGCGGACGCAGTGGGCCCACCCTGGTCGGGGCGGGCGCGCGCCTCAACCCCGATTGGATCTACGCCTACCTGAAGTCGCCCAAGGTGTTCAAGCCGGTGAAGATGATGCCGGTGTTCGTCGGCCTCTTGAGCGACAAGGACATGAAGAACGTGGCGGCCTACGTCGCCAACTTCAAGTGAGCGGGGGCGAGCAGATGAGCGAGATGCAAAAGTTGATCGCCGCCGCCGCGGCGCTCTGCCTGGTGGCCCTCGGCGCCGGCGGCGCCAGCGCCGAGAGCGACGTCGAGCAGGTCTTCAAGTTCTACTGCGCCCAGTGCCACGGGCTCGGGGGCAAGGGCGACGGCCCCAACGTGACCAAGGACTTCCCGGTGTCGCCGCGCAACTTCACCAACCCCGTCGAGATGAACAAGCTCAGCGACGCGGACATCAAGAACGTGGTCCTCGACGGCGGGCCGGCGATGAGCAAGTCGCCGATGATGCCGCCCTGGGGCAAGACCCTGAGCGAGGCCCAGGTCGATGCCCTGGTCAAGCACCTGCGGGTGCTCTGCCAGTGCAAGGGCAAGGAGGGCTGAGGGGCGCCCGTGCCCGGTGTGGCTAAAAGACGAAGTAGTAAAGGATAAGAATAATGACGACAGCGTTCACGGCCATGCCAGAAAAGATAACGACATCTACAAGTCTTTTCTTGGAGAATTTCATGGCGACAAGACTATAGCCAAGAAAAAACCATGTCAATCGCAACGACAACGAAGAACTGTCGCCGAGGACGACCGCAACCGTGAACCAGGCACCATCCGACGACGAAAGATATCCCTGGGCCGGCCCGGCGCTGTTCGCCGCGGTGGCGCTCGCGCTGGTGGTCTTTTTCTGGTGGCTGCTGTGAGCGGCCGGCCGGCGCGACCGAGGCTGGGGAGGAACGGCTCGTGAAAGACTACCTGCTGCCCTTCGCCGCCGCCTTTGTGATCTCGGGCCTCGCCTTCCTGGGGCTCGACCTCCTGATGATGAGCGTGCAGGGGCTTTCCCTGTTCTTCACCCCGTGATCGGGCATGGCCGCGGGAGACCGGCGGTGACGCGGCTTGGGCCGAAAGCCAAGGCAGGGGCGCTCGCGCTCGTGGCACTGGCGCTCCTCGTCGCGCTCCTCGCCCTGGCGACGCCCGAGGCGCTGGCGCAAGACACCACCGCGGCCGTAGCCGCGGTCGATTCGGGCTACGCCCCGGCGCCGCGGCTCAGCGCGGCCGACTATCCCCGCATCGCCGGCGTCAACAGCCGGATCGTGGTCTGGCTGGTGGCGCAGCTCCACCTCTGGTTCGCCGCCTTCGTGCTGGCGGTGCCGATCTTCGTGCTCATCATCGAGGCCATCGGCATGGCGACCCGGGACCGGCGCTACGACGACATGGCCTACGAGTTCATCAAGGTGAGCATCACCGCCTTCTCGCTGACCGCCATCCTCGGCGGCCTGCTCACCTTCTCGCTGATCATCTTCTACCCCCACCTGTTCCAGTACCTGGCCGCCATCTTCAAGGAGTCGATGTTCTACTACGCGCTCTTGTTCTTCGCCGAGAGCGCGACGCTCTACGTCTACTACTACGGCTGGTATTGGCTTCAGGGCGGCTTTCGGAAGTGGGTCCACCTGACGCTGGGGCTCTTGCTCAACGCCGTCGGCACGACCCTGATGTTCCTCGCCAACGCCTGGATCACCTTCATGATGAGCCCGGCGGCGGTGGATCGCGCCGGGGTCTTCTCGGGCGATACCTGGGCCGCGCTCGACAATTACCTGTGGAACCCCATCAACATCCACCGCTTCGTCGCCAACGTCGCCTTCGGCGGCTCCATCGTCGGCGCCTACGCCGCCTTCAAGTTCCTCAGCTCGTCGCGCGACGAGGAGCGCGCCCATTACGACTGGATGGGCTACACCGCCAACTTCATCGCCATCTCGGCGCTCTTGCCGCTGCCCTTTGCCGGCTACTACCTGGCGGCCGAGATCTACGCCTACAGCCAGCAGATGGGGATCACCCTGATGGGCGGCATCTTCGCCTGGCTGTTCATCATCCAGGCGGTGCTGATCGGCACCCTGTTCCTCTCGGCCAACTACTACCTGTGGTGCGGCATGGGGCGGAGCGAGGGCGCGGTGCGCTACCACCGCTACATCAAGTACCTGGCTTTCGTCATCGTGGCCGCGTTCCTGGTTTGGTTCACGCCCCACACCCTGGTGCTCACCAACGAGGAACTCAAGGCGCTGGGCGGGCCCTACCACAAGTACCTGGGGCCGCTGGGGATCATGCCGGCGAAGAACACCGCGGTGAACCTGATGATCCTCGCGACCGCGGTGAGCTTTCTGATCTACCGCCGCGCCAACAAGGTTGCCACCGTGTCGTGGGTCAAGGCCGGCAACGCCATCCAGGTCGCGCTCTTCAGCGCCGGCGTGCTCAACATCTTCTTCCTCGGCATCTACCACGGCTACTTCACCAACACGGTCTACAAGATCGCGGCCTCGATCCCCCAGGTCCTCACCACCCTGACCATCATCGCCGCCAGCAACGTGCTCGACTTCATGATCTATCGCGGCTCCCGCGAGGTGGCGCCGCTGCGCTGGGGCCGGGTTCCGGCCCGCGCCCAATACGCGCTCTTCCTGCTCGCCGTCGCCTTCACCTGGCTGATGGGGCTGATGGGCTACATCCGCTCCGGCATCCGCCAGCACTGGCACGTCGTCGACATCATGCGCGACGCCTCGGTGGACGCCTTCACGCCGACCCTGGGCTACGCCGCCAACGTCGTCTCGGTGGGCACTATCCTGTTCATGATCTTGGTCATCTTCGTCTTCTGGCTGAGCCAGGTGAGCGCCACCAAGACCGCCACCGTGGGCTACTGGAAGGCCTTCGCCGAGGGTTAGGGGGAGATGAAGAACTTTCTCATCGTGGCCCTCTTCAGCCTGGCGACCATCGCCTTCTTCGCCGGCTTCTCGAACTTTGGCATCCCCCAGATCGAGCCGGCGCCGCCGCCCGCGGAGGAGAAGCTCGACCTCGGCGCCATGACCATGGAGCAGTTCATCGGCCTCGGTGAGCGGGTGTTCAGCGGTAAGGGCACCTGCACGCTTTGCCACAACCCCATCGGCGGGCGGGCGCCGCTTCTCGACGAGGCCGCGGCGGCGGCCGCCGAGCGGCTCGCGGACCAGAGCTACGCCGGCAGCGCGGCCGACGCCGAGGGTTACCTCTACGAGTCCATGGTCGACCCCTCGGCCTTCGTGGTGCCGGGCTTCGGCAAGACCGGCACCAACGACACCGTGAGCCCGATGCCCAACTTGAAGACCGGCAGCATCGGCCTCTCCGAGGCCGAGCTGCGGGCCGTCGTCGCCTACCTCCAGGACCTGGGCGGCTTCGAGGTCACGGTCGAGATTCCGAGCGAGGCGGCGGTGCCGGGCGGGGGCGGCGACGAGGACGAGGGCCACCGTCCCGCGTTCGCCGCCGCCGAGGAGGCGATCGTCGAGTTGGGCTGCGGCGCCTGCCACGTGGTGGCGGGCGAGGAGGGGGACCTGGGCCCCGACCTCACCGCCATCGGCGCGCAACGCGACCGCGATTACCTGCGCCGCGCGATCCTCAGCCCCAACGCCGAGCTCGCCGAGAACTACGATCCCGACCTGATGCCCGACGACTACGGCGAGCAGCTCTACGCCACCGAGCTCGAGATGCTGGTCCAGTACCTGGCGGAGCTCAAGTGATGCGGGCGCGGGCCCTCAAGGTTCCCCTGCTGCTCCAGGCGGTGCTCACGGTGGCGCTGTTTTACGCCCTCTTCGAGGTGGTCTTCGGCGTGATCCTGGGCCAGCCCATCCCCGGCAGCCTGATGACCATGTACATGTTCTTCGTCGTCGCCGGCGTGTTCATGGTCTTCACCTTCACCGAGGAGCGCGTGGCCGAGCTCACGGCGCCGATCAAGGCGCTGGTCGAGGACCCGTCGAAAAAGCTCCTGCGCAACGTCGTGTTCGTGGTGGTGCCGGTGGCGGCCGGGCTCTACGCCTTCAACCAGGCCCTGCCGCGCCTCGAGGCGCCCTTGGAGCTGCGCACCCTCCATCCGGCGCCGCCGTCGACGGTCAAGGCCTTCGGCAAGCGCTACAACCTGATCACCCTCGAAAACCCCTATCGCAAGCTCGAGACCGAGGAGCCCGAGCGCTTTCGCGAGCTGGTCGCCGAGGGGGCCACCGTCTACATCGAGAACTGCCACTTCTGCCATGGCGACAAGCTCGACGGCAATGGGCCCTACGCCAGGGCCCTCAATCCGACGCCGATGAACTTCCAGGACGTGGGCACCATCGCCCAGCTCCAGGAGTCCTATCTGTTCTGGCGCATCGCCACCGGCGGCCCCGGGCTGCCCAAGGAGGCGGCGCCGTGGATCTCCTCGATGCCGGTGTGGCAGGACTACCTGAGCGAGGACGAGATCTGGAAGGTGATCCTGTTCCTCTACCACTACACCGGGCACCGGCCCCGCTCCTTCGGGGAGGAGTGAGGTGGCCGCGGGGCGCGAAATGAGCCAACGCTCGAAGCTGGCAACGACCCTGGCGGCGTTGCTCTTCATCGCCCTCCCGGCCGCCGCCGCGCCCGGCGACGAGGACAATGGCGAGCGCCTCTACGGCGCCCGCTGCCTGGGCTGCCATGGCGAGGAAGGCGACGGCCTCGGCCCCGGCGCCGAACGGCTCAACCCGCCGCCCCGCGACCTCACCCAGGGCCAGTACAAGTTCAAGACCACCGCCTTCGACGACATCGTCCCCAACGACCAGGACCTCTTCCGCATGATCCGGGACGGCATGCCGGGCAGCGCCATGCCAAGTTGGGGCGACGTGCTCTCGGAGTCGGAGACGTGGGATCTGGTGGCCTTCATCAAGACCTTCGCCGGCCTCGAGGAAGAGGAGCCCAGCGCCCAGATCGACTACGGGGCCCAGGTCGCGAGCTCGGCCGAGAGCATCGCCGAGGGCCGCCGGCTGTTCCTCGAGGACGAGCGCTGCTCGGAGTGTCACGGGGCCGCCGGCAGGGGCGACGGGATCAAGAAGCTCAAGGACGACAACGGTGCCCGCACCTGGCCCCGGAACCTGACCAAGCCCTGGACCTTCCGCGCCTCCAACGACCCCAGGGACATCTTCAGCCGCATCTCGGGCGGCATCCCCACGACCCAGATGCCCTCGTTCGCCGACCCGATAAGCAAGAAGAAGCTCGGCATCGAGGAACGCTGGCACGTCGCCAACTACGTCGCCTCGCTGGCCGAGACGGTCAAGGTGGTGCGGCCCGAGAATATCGTCATTCGGGCCGCCAAGCTCGATGGCGAGATCCCCGCTTCGCTCGACGACCCGCGCTGGGCCGAGAGCATCCCGGCAACCTTCTTCCTGGTGCCCCAGATCATCGTCGAGCAGCGCTTCTTCACGTCGTCCAACGACACCATCACGGTGCGGGCGCTCTACAACGACGAGGAGGTGGCCTTCCTCTTGGAGTGGGACGACCGCACCAAGAGCCTGCCGGGGGACCCGCAGGCCGAGAAAGTCTCGGAGCCCGAGCTTTCACCGGACGCGGTCGCGGTGCAGCTCCCGGTGACCATCCCCGAGACGATGGAGAAGCCCTACTTCGTGATGGGCGACGCGGCGCGGCCGGTCAACCTGTGGCGCTGGTCGAGCGGCGGCGTCGAGGAGCCCGAGAGCGTGGCCCTGATCGACGGCCGCGGGGTCAAGAAGCTCAAGGAGCGCGAGGACGGGGGCGCCGGCCTCAGGGCCTCAGGCACTTACGACAAAGGCGCCTGGCGGGTGCTGATGCGGCGAGCGCTCACCACCGCGGACCCCGATAACGACCTCCAGTTCATGGAGGGGAAGTTCATTCCTATCGCCTTCGCGGCCTGGGACGGCAGCAACGGCGAGAAAGGAACCAAGCACACCTTGACCACCTGGTACTGGCTGCTGCTGGCGCCGTCGACCGGGGCCTGGCCGTTGGTCGTGGCGCTGATCGTGGCGGCGCTGATCGCCGCCGCCGAGCTGTGGTGGCTCAAGAGCGCCTCGGCCAAGGCCTGAGCGCGGCGAGGAGAGCGGCGTGGAGAGCGGACCCAGACGTGGCGTCAAGACCAAGCTCATCGGCGTGGTGCTGATCTTCATCGGTGCCATGGACGCCATGCTGTCGTGGCGGGGCGGGATGGCGCTGAGCCAGTTCTACGTCGTGCTCCTGGCCTCGGGCCTGTTGCTCTACGCGCTCGGCGCCATCCGAAGCCGGGCCTCGGGCGCGGCGCGGCCAATGAAGAGGAGGGTGACATGAGAGCCAAAGCGGTAGCGGCGGCGCTGTTCGCCGCCTTGATCGCGGCCTCTGGTCTCGGCCCGAGAGCGGCGGCCGATATCCAACTGCCGCGCGCCGCCAAGACCAACGCCGACTACAAGACACTCGAGGAGTTCGAGGCCTTCTACGACCAGATCGAGGAAGCGCTGCAGAAGAAGGACATCGAAAAGATGATGTCCTTCTACGCCGAGGACTACCTCTACCACGGCATCACCAAGAAGCAGCTCAAGTTCATGTGGTTGGAGATCTTCAGCGGCTTCACGGACCTCTACTCGGTCCACGTCTTCACCAAGATCGACGTCCATGGCGGCGACGCCATCCTGATCTGCACCGGGGCCCTGTTCGGCATTCCCGAGGAGGGCGCGGACTACCAGACCGTCGACCGCTGGGTGACCTTCCCCCATTGGATCACCAAGGTCGAGGGGCAGTGGAAGATGATCGGCGGCGGCACCCACAAGGCGCCGGGCGGGGCGGGCTCGAATTTCGACCTCCACCCCCTGTTCTAGGCTTTTCGAAGGAGCAGACCCATGGATACCACCAACTCGGCGCGGCCCGTCATGACCCAGGAGTCGGGCCCCGGGAAGGACACCGCTCCGCTGGCGCTCGAGCGCATCCTGGTGGCCCTCGACGCCTCCGAGCAGGCCAACCGGGCGCTCGAGGAAGCGATCCGCCTCAACAGCGGCGACGCGGCCGTCATCACCGGCATCCACGCCTACGCCGCCAAGCTCCACGACCGCCGCTTCCGCCAGATGGAGGGGGGGTTGCCTGAGCGGTATCTCGAGGAAGAGGAGATGGGCTACCAGCGGGCGGTCCACGACGACCTCATCAGCCGCGGCCTCGGCATCATCAGCGACAGCTATCACGACGTCGCCGAAGCGGCGTGCACCAATGCGCAGCGCCGCTATCGCCGCTTGAGCCCCGAGGGCAAGAACTACCGCCAAGTCGTCGCTGCGGCGGAGAGCGGGGACTTCGACCTCCTGGCGTTGGGCGCGTTGGGGCTGGGCGCGGTCCCGGGCGCGCTCGTGGGCACGGTCTGCGAGCGGGTGGTGCGGCGTTCGCCCATCGATACGCTGGTGATCCGCGACCCCGCGAAGGCCATCGGCGACGGCCCCATCGTCGTCGGCCTCGACGGCTCGCCGCTCTCCTTCGGGGCGCTCAAGACCGCCTTCGTGCTGGGCCGCCGCCTCGGCGCCCCGGTGCACGCCGTGGCCGCCTACGATCCCTACTACCACTACGTCGCCTTCAACAAGATCGCCGGCGTGCTCAGCGAGGAGGCGGGCGAGGTGTTCCGCTTCAAGGAGCAGGAGAAGCTGCACGAGGAGCTGATCGACGAGGGCATCGCCAAGATCTACCAGTCGCACCTCGAGGTGGCGCGCCGGAGCGCCGAGGCCGAAGAGGTCGCGCTCGTTTGCGAGCTCCTGGACGGCAAGCCCTATCGCGCCATCCTCGGCTACCTCGAGAAGGTGGGGGCGAGCCTGTTGGTGCTCGGCAAGACCGGCATCCACGCCGACCCGGCGCTCGACATCGGCGGCAACGCCGAGAACCTGCTGCGCCTCGCCCCCTGCCACCTGTGGCTTGGCCAGACCACCCACACACCGCCCGAGGACGTGGTCGCCGAGGAGACCATGTCGTGGAGCAACGAGGCCGAGGCCGTGCTCGCCAGGGCGCCCGAGTTCGCCCGCGGGATGGCGCGCAAGGCGGTGATCCGCTTCGCCACCGAGCGCGGCCACACCTTCATCACCGCCGACATCGTCGAGGAGGTGGCGGACAAGCTGATGCCGGGTCGCCAGGCGAGCCAGGCGCCGGCCGGGCCGGCACTGGCGTGGAGCGATGAGGCCGAACAGCTCTTGGCCTCGCTCTCCGCTCCCGCGCTCGCCGCCACCATTCGCCTGCGCGCCGAGAAGCACGCCCGCCGCCTGCGCGCGGCCCGGATCGAGGCGGCGCACGTGGCGAAGTTCCTGGACCGGGATGGGGCGCCGGCACTGTCGTGGGCGGCGGCGGCGCTGGCCCGGCTCACCCGCGTGCCGGAGGCGATGCGTGGGGCGACCCGGGCCCGCATCGAGGCGCTGGCCCGCGAGCGCGGCGCCGCCGAGGTCACCATCGAGATCGTCGAGGCCGGCCTGGTCGAGGCGCGGCGGGCCATGGAGGCGGCGATTGAGGGTGGTGCCCATGGCGCAAGCGCTGACGCGACCGCCGAGCCCGCCGGCCAGGAGTCGGCCGGCGGTTGTCCGTTCGCCGCCCTGCACCCGGGCGAGGAGGCCGACGAGGCGGGGGCCGGCAACGCGGGGGCCGGCGAGTCGGCGGCCCTCGAGTGGACGCGCGAGGCCGAGGAGCGGATGGCGAACATCCCCGAGGGCTTCATGCGCGCGTTGACCCGCCAGCGCCTCGAGGTCTTCGCCCGGCGCCATGGCCTCGGCGTCGTCACCCCGGAGGTGGTGGACGAGAAGTACGCCGAATGGGCCGAGGGCTCGGCACGGCAGAAGACGACCATGAAATGGCGCGAGACTGCGCTGGCGCGGGTCGACGGCATCCCCGATTTCGTGCGCGGCATGGTCATCCTCGAGGTCGAGCGCTGCGCTCGGGAGATCGGATCCGAGATCGTCGACGACGAGGTCATCGATCGCGCGAGCCAGACCTGGCGGGCCTCCGGCGTCTTCCACTCCGGCACCAATCCGAAGCTTTACAGGTAACGCGGGTCGTGGGAGCGGTGAACATGGGAACGGCGGCCACAGGCGCCAATCCGCCCGCGCGGGCCGGCCCGCCGGCGCCCCGGCGCCCCGGCGCATGGGGGACAGGGGCGTGAACGCGACGCCCGAGCCCCCCTATCTGGTGGCCCTCAATCTGACCCGGCGCTGCAACCTGAGGTGCGCCCACTGCTACCTCGACGCCGGCACGCGCCGCGACGGCGACGCGGGCGAGCTCGAGGGTGCCGAGGTCAAGGCGATCCTCGACGACATCGCCGGCTTGAGCGACGAATGCATGGTGGTACTTACCGGCGGCGAGCCGCTCTTGCGCCGCGACCTCGACGAGCTCGCCGCCCACGCCGCCGGCCTCGGCCTGATGGTGGTGGTGGGCACCAACGGCCTCCTGCTCAACGAGGCGCGGGTGGCGCGGCTGATGGCGGCCGGCGTGCAAGGCGTCGGCATCAGCCTCGATTCCCTCGACCCGGCTCATCACGACCGCTTCCGCGGTGCGCCCGGCGCCTGGGCCAAGGCCATGGTGGGCATCGACGCCTGCCGGCGCGGGGGCTTGAGCTTCCAGCTCCACTTCTCGGTCACCGACGAGAACGCCCACGAGCTCGAGGACATGATCGCCTTCGCGCGCTCGGCCGGCGCCCTGGTGCTCAACGTCTTCTTCCTGGTCTGCACCGGGCGTGGCGAGCGCGTCACCAACATCTCGGCCGAGAGCTACGACCGGGTGCTGCGCCGCGTGACCCGCGCCGCCCACGACGAGCAGGGCCTCCTGGTGCGCGCCAAGTGCGCCCCTCACTTCAAGCGCATGGCGATCGAGCTCGACCCCACCTGGCCGGTGACGCTGGCCCATGGCTACGAGGCCGGGGGCTGCCTCGCCGGCACCCGCTACTGCCGGGTGACGCCCGAAGGCGAGCTCACCGCCTGCCCTTACATCGAGACCCCGGTTGGTACGGTGCGCGAGCAGAGCTTCGCCGCGCTGTGGCGGGACGCGCCGATGTTCCGCGAGCTGCGCGCGCCCAGGCTCGAGGGGCGCTGCGGCGTCTGCGAGTACCGCAAGATCTGCGGCGGCTGCCGGGCCCGCCCGCTGGCGCGGAATGGCGAGCTGATGGGCGAGGATAGCTTATGCGCCTACCAGCCCGGTGGCGGCGCGGTGATCGAGCCCCTGAAGGCCGGCCCCGGGGCCCTGGCCTGGGCCGGGGAGGCCGAGCAACGGCTCGGCCGGGTGCCGCCGTTCCTGCGCCGGATGGTGCGGCGCCGCGCCGAGGACTACGTGCGCGAGCAGGGCCGCGACGTGGTGCGGCCCGAGGACATGGAGGCGCTGGCGAGGCGGCGCTTCGGCGCCGATGGTCCGCCCGCGCTGGGGCGGACGGGGAGGGGCAGCCATGGAGCTTGACGTCGCGGTCGTCGGCGGCGGGGTCTCGGGCCTCGCCACGGCCTACGCGCTGCAGCGCCGGGGTCACCGGGTGGCAGTGCTCGAGCGCCAGGTGCGCCCGGGCGGCAACGCGGTCTCGGAGCGCCTGGGCGGTTTCCTCATGGAGCACGGCCCCAGCACCGTGGCGAGCTCGTCGCTGGCGGCGCAAGAGCTCTCGCGCGCGCTCGACCTCGATCACGGGCGCTGCGAGTTGGGCCAGGGGGTGCGTCAGCGCTACCTGGTGGCCGAGGGGCGCCTGCGCGGCATCCCGGTTCATCCCCTGGGCTTCCTGCTCTCGGACTACCTGTCCCTGAAAGCCCGCCTGCGGCTCCTGGCCGAGGCGCTGATCCCGGCGGGCGGCGCCGGGGCTCCAGGGGACGAGGAATCGGTGGCCCGGTTCTGCGCCCGCCGCTTCGGGCCCGAGTTCGCCGAGCGCGTCATCGATCCCCTGGTCGGCGGCCTCTACGCGGGCCGCGCCGAGGAGCTCTCGATCTCGGCGGTGTTCCCGGCGCTGGTCGAGTTCGAGCGCGCCCACGGCTCGGTGACCCTGGGCCTGCTGCGCCGCCAGCGCCGCGGCAACGGCATGCCTGGCGGACGCCTGTTCTCGTGGCGGAGCGGCATCGGCGCGCTGCCCCGGGCGCTCGCCGCGGCTCTCGGGCCGGCGCTGCGCACCGGCGTCGCGGTGCGCCGCCTCGAGCCGCGCCCGGGCGGGGTGCGCATCGACGCCGGCGCCGCCGGCACCTTCGGTGCCCGCGCCGTGGTCGTCGCCACCCAGCCCCACGTCACCGCGGAGCTCCTGGCCCAAGTCGACGCCCGGGCGGCGGCGGCGGCGGCGGCGATCGAGGCGCCGCCCCTGGCGGTGGCCTTCCTCGGCTATTCGAAGGCCCAGGTCGAGCATCCCCTCGACGGCCTCGGCTTCCTGGCGCCCCAGCGCGAGCGCCGCCGGCTCAACGGGGCCCAGTTCTGCTCGACCATGTTCCCGGGACGCGCGCCCGAGGGCTTCGTCGCCGTCGCCGGCTACATCGGCGGCGCCCGCGCGCCCGAGCTCGCCTGTCTGCCGGCACCCGAGCTGATCGAGATCGCTCAGGGAGAGTTCCGCGAGCTCATCGGCGCCCGCGGCGCGCCGCTGGTGGCGCGGGTGCGCCACTGGCCGCGCGGCCTGCCCCAGTACCGCCTCGGCCACCAGGCGCTTCTCGCGCCACTGGTCGAGCTGGGCCAGGCGGTGCCCGGGATCTTCGTCACCGGCAACTACTTGAAGGGCCCCTCGGTGGCGACCTGCCTCCAGCTCGCGGGCGAGACCGCGGCCGCCGTGGAGGGCTTCCTAAAATGGGGTCAGACTCCATTTAATTGGCGCCGTCCCGGCGTAAGGTCGGCGGCGGGCGGCGGAAATTAAGCGAGCGGCGAAAATTAAATGGAGTCTGACCCCATTTTTCTCAGCCCCGCCGGTCGACGAAGCGGGGCGCCTTGACGCTGGCCTCGAACTCGCGCGCCAGGGTGCCGCGCTCCAGCACCACGACCTGAGGCGTGACCTCGAAGGTGGCCTTGGTGGCCGCGCCGAGGCGCGCCGCCACGGTCTCGGCGTCGGCGCCGCCCCTGACCTCGATCGAGATCCGGAGCTGGTCGAGGTCGCCCTCGGCAACCGCCTCGGCCTTGAAGTCGACCACCGCCTGGTCGCGGAACACGAAGTCCTCGAACTCCGCGTGGTTGATGTTGACGCCGCGCACCTTGAAGAAGCCGGCGGTGCGGTGGGCGTGGCGGATCACCGGGAACACCGAGAACGGGCCCGAGGTCGCGCCGCGCTCGTGATAGCTGACGATGTCGCCCGAGTTCCAGCGCACGAAGGTGGTGGCGTTGTTGGTCCAGAGCGGCGTCACCACCAGCATGCCCTCCTCGCCCTCGGCCACCGGCTCGCCGCTCGAGGCGTCGACCACCTCGATGACGTACATGTCGGTCCAGATGTGGAAGCCGTCGTGGGCCTCGCTCTCGCCCCCCATCATGCCGGCCTCGGTCATACCGAAGTTGTCGTAGAGCGTGGCCCCCCACATGCGCTCGATCTTGGTCCGCTTGGCCTCCGACACGGCCTCGGCCGAGCACATCACCAGGCGCACCGGGCCGCCGGCGAGGTCGATCCCCTGGGCCTCGGCGAGGTTGGCGAGGTGGAGGCCATAGGAGCTCATGCCGAGCCAGATGGTGGGTCGGTTGCGCCTGATGAGCTCGATCTGCAAGGCCGACGGGGTCGAGGCGCCGGAGCCCGCCCAGTTGACGCCGATGCCCTGCGCTTGCGCGGCGCGGGCGTAGACCTGGCCCACCGGATGGATGCCGAGGGGGAAGGAGATATGGGCGGTGTCGCCCGCGCCGGCGCCGGCGCAGTGGAAGCTGCGGGCGAACGAGAGGATGCCGTAGCGCATGTCCTCGAAGGTGCGGGGGTAGAAGAGCGGCACCCCGGTGGCGCCGCCCGAGCGCCAGTACTCGGCGACCTCGCTGCGCGGCGCGATGCAGAACTGGTCGTAGAACCGATCGGGGGGGATGGCGCGCAGCTCCTCCTTGTCGAGGATCGGGATCTTGGCCCACTCCTCGGGCTCCTCGAGGCGGTCGAGGTCGATGCCCTTGAGGCGCTCGGCGTGAAACGGCGCCGTCATGGCGCGCTCCACGGCGACCCGCTTCTGGGCGCGCTGGATGCCTGCGATCTGCTCGCGCGACTGGGGCATGGGCAGGGGCATGGGCGCGGCTCCGACTCGGTCGGTCACTCCGGGGGGCGCGGTCGCCCGATCCAGCGCGCCTGGGCGCGGTAGCGCTCAGGCCACTCGCCGCGCCCCTCGGCCTCGGCCATGGCGTCCAAGCGCGCCTGCTTGTCGGCCGTGGCTTCGGGCAACTCGTCGAGCGCGTCCTCGAGCAGGACCTGGTAGTCGGCGCCCACCGGGCAGACGTCCTGGCAGCGCCGGCAGCCGGTGACCACGCCGGCGCCGCGCAGGATGCTCTGCCACAGGTTGAAGCTCGCCTCCGAGCGCAGCATGCGCTTTTGCTCGGCCGCGTCGCCGGCCTCGATCACCCGGCCCAGGAACTCGGTGAGCTGGGGAAAGCCGTGCGGCGAGCGGTAGCGGTCGCAGGCCGGCCAGTCGCGCTCCCAGTGGCCCACCACGTCGCCGGGACAGGTGAGCAGGCAGCGCCCGCACTCCGGCCCCAGGCAGAGCGCCTCCTCGCGGCGGCGGTCGGGCGCCACCTCGAGCGAGCAGAGCACCGCGCTCAGCATCACCCGGGGCCCGAACTCGGGCGTCAAGAGCTGGAGGTTGAGGCCCAGGGTGCCGAGCCCGGCCTCGACCGCGGCGTGCTCGAGCGAGAGCACCGGCCTTTGGTGCGCGCCCGGGTCGCCGCGATAGCGCCATGGATCGAGGTGGCTCGGCGGCGCGATCAGCGCCGGGTAGCCATGGTCCTCGAGCCACAAAACGAGCTCCAGCGCGGTCTCCTCGAGGGCGGTGATGGTGAGCTCGTCGTTGTAGTACTTGTGGCGGTCGTCCCAGGCCAGGATCCGCGTGGTGCCGCTGAGGTAACGCTTGGCGAGAACGATCACCCGCCCGGCGTCGTAATCGGTGAGGTCCGAGGGCCGCCGCGGATCGTCCGCGTCCGGCGGGTTGGCGTCCATCACGCCGCCGTCGGCGATGCCCACCAGATCGGCGCCGAGCTCGCGCGCCTTGGCCTTGATGTCTTGAGCGCTGAGCTCCTCCTGGAAGACCGCGACCATGGCGTGCTGCCCTCGCCCGCGCCTCAACCGGTGTCGCGTGTGCTGGCCGCCGCGCGCTCGGCCTGGAGCTTCTTGAAGGCCTGGAGCTGGCGCGCCACTATGCCCTTGTAGCCCTCGGGGCCGACCCAGCGCAGGTTCCAGTCGTCGAGCCCCGGCACCGCCTCGCCGGCCTTGCGCGCCTCCTTGTAGCGCCTCGCCTTCTCCACCTTCTCGGGCGTCTTCTCGGGGATCACCTTCTGGGGCCCGGCGAGGTAGGCGTGATAGTCGTTGCCCACCGGACAGACGGCGAGGCAGCGGGGACAGTCGCCGAACGAGCCCACCACGCGAAGGAGCCCCTGCCAGAAGCCGAACAGGTCGCGCGAGCAGATCATCCCGGGCCGCTCCTCCGGGGGCGCGTCGAGGAAGCGGGAGAAGAACGAGGTGATGGTGGCGTAGCCGAACTCCTGGGCTTCGGTGGCGCAGGCGCGCTTGTCGATGCCGAAGTGGAGCACCGCGTCCGAGGGACAGGCGTGGAGGCAGCGCGAGCACGACTCGCCGATGCACACCTGCTCGGTGATTGGCCGGTCGGCCTCGAGCTCGAGCTCGGTGAGGACGCCGGTGAGGTAGAGCCGGGGGCCGTACTCGGGCGAGAGGATGTTGACCTCGAGGCCGAAGGTGCCGAGCCCCGCCTCGATGCCGAGGTGGCGGGTCGAGAGCCGGCCGTAGCTCGCCCGCTTGAGGTTCCAATCGGTCTCCTGGGCGGCGGTGACGAATGAGGGGTGGCCCTCGGCCTCGAGGGCCTCGGCGAGACGATAGGCGATGCGGTCCATGCGCCTGAGCACCAGCATGTCCATGTACTGGACCGGGATGTTGGCCTTGGCCCGGAACACCGCCACCGGGATGCGACAGGCGATCACGACCACGCTCTTGCAATGGGGCGAGACCCGATCGGGCGTCTGCGGCCAGCGCGGATCGGGCGGGAAGGCGTTGAGGGTGGCGGCGCCGGCGATGCCGACCAGATCGGCGCCGAGCTCCAGCGCAAGTTCCTTGACCTGCTGCGCATCCATGATCGGCGAATTCTAATCAATGGCGGCGCCCGGTGCCACGCGCGAATGGCGGTGCCGCGCGGTTGCCCCTTAGCGGTTAGATCGCTAGATGTAGGCGCAAATGGTGGGACGCTCGAAAATCGCCTTCGAATCACGGTTCGAACGCACCCCGGCGGAGATCTGGCCGGCGCTCGCCGACACCAATCGCCTCAACGAAGCCGCGGGCACCTGGGCGCCCTACACGGTCGAGGAGGTGCTGGCACCCGACGGCTCGGTGCGGCGTCACGCGCGCGGCCGTTTGGGGCCGTTTCGGGTCGAATGGGAGGAGGGCTTCGGCGAGTGGGTCGAGAACCGATACGTGCGCCAGGTGCGACGTTTCAAGAACGGGCCGTTTCGCTCCCTCAGTGTGGAAATTAGGGTCTCGGAGGACGGCGACGGCGCCCGCGTCCGCTACGACTTCGAGGCTACCTGGGACTCGCTGCTGGGTGCGGTTCTCGCCAGATTGGGCATCGCGAACAAGGCGGCGAGAGAGGTGGTTCGGGGAATCGAGGCGCTGGTCGCCGCCCTCGAGCGGCCCCGTGTGGAAGCGCTAGCCAAGCCGCCCAAGCTCAGCGACGGCCAGCGCCAGCGCCTGGAGGCCGCGGTCGGCGAGATCGAGCAGGGGCCGTTCGGCCATGGCCTGGCGCGCCGCTTGGGCGACTTCCTGAGCCGCGCGCCGGCCGTCGACCTGACGCGCATCCGCCCCCTCGCCCTGGCCCGGGAATGGGGCGTGCCGGCGGCGGCGGCGATCGAGCTTTGCGTGGCCGCGCAAGGCGCCGGGCTGCTGGCCATGCGCTGGGCCATCCTCTGTCCCCGCTGCCGCGGCGCCAAGTCCGAGGTCCCGAGCCTCCACGAGCTGCCCCGGGGGGTGCATTGCGAGTCCTGCAACATCGATTACGAGCGCGATTTCTCAAAGAACGTCGAGCTGGTGTTCGACGCCGCGCCCTGGCTCAGGGAGCTGCCCGAGGGCGAGTTCTGCATGATGGGCGCGGCCTCCACGCCCCACGTCAAGGTGCAGCGCGAGGTCGAACCGGGAGGGGTGATCTCGGAGCCCCTGGAGCTCCCGCCCGGGAGCTACCGCCTGCGCACCGTCGAGGCCGGGGGCCAATGCGAGGTCGACCACGACGGCGCCGCCTTTCCCGAGGTCATCGCCCTGGGCGACGCGGTCGAGGCGGGGTCCCCGGCGGCGCCCGGACAGGTCACGCTGCGCAACCGGAGCGACCGGCCGCTCAACATCGTCATCGAGGAGCGCGCCTGGACCACGGACGCCCTGACCGGCCCCCAGGTGATCGCCATGCATGCCTTCCGCGAGCTCTGCCCCGAGCAGCTCTTGCGCCCGGGCGACGACGTGGCCATCGGCCGGGTGGCGATCATGTTCACCGACCTCAAGGGCTCGACCGCGCTTTACGCCGCGATCGGCGACAGCACGGCTTACGGCCTGGTGCGCGACCACTTCGCCTTCCTGGTCGAGCGCGTGCGCGGCCACCGCGGGGTGCTGGTGAAGACCATGGGCGACGCGGTCATGGCTGCCTTCGAGGACCCGGCCGAGGCGGTGCGGGCGGCGCTCTCGATTCAGCGCGACGTGGCCACCTTCAACGCCGAGCACCAGGCGGCGGCGATCGTGGTCAAGCTCGGCATCCACCAGGGCGCCTGCATCGCCGTCACTTCGGGCGGAATCCTCGACTACTTCGGCACCACGGTGAACGTCGCGGCGCGGCTTCAGGGCCAAAGCCGGGGCGGGGACATGGTGCTGTCTTCCGAAATGATCGCCGATCCGGCGGTCGCCGGGGTGCTGGCGGGCGCCGAGCTGCAACCGGAATCGGCGGTGCTCCACGGTTTCGCCGAGGCCGTGACCTTCTACCGCTTGTCGAGCCCCGGGAACGAGATCGGCCGCGGGGAGGCGTGATCCCGCGCCTGAGTCCGCGCAAGCATCGCCCCGGCGACCTTGCATCCGGCCCCGATTAGCCGCTCAATAGGGCGAGCTCCTTGATCTGCTGCGCGTCGATTACCGGCGATTCTAATGAATGGCGACGCCCGGTGTGATGCGGGAATGGCGGCACAGGGCCGACAACCGGGCCCGGGCCGGCGGAGACGGGCGCCTCAGCTTCCCCTTACGGCTCAACCAACTCTATTAGCTCGACGCGGAATCTATTGCTTTTTTCACGTACTCAGGATGCCGTACGATCATATAGAAAGCAGCCAAAAACATCGCTGCTGAGATCACCTCTATTGCACCAATCCAGAAACTGTGTCGCCGAATCGAGCACCAAGGACCCTCATATTGTTCACGAAATAAAATACCGAATCGAGTTTGTTTTTTCAAAGGGTTCTTGTGGCTATATATGGCTACTTCTATTTCACCAAATATATTATTATGTTCAAGGAATATCAATAGTTCCTCTGCCATTTTCACGAGTTTGCTATTGCGAATGTCGAGAAAAAAGAAACCAAAAGAGATGGCAAATCCAGCAATTGCTAGAACGGCGGCCGGATCAAATAATTGTATTTCCAATAGGTTAACCAAAGCATTCGCAAGAAACGCAACACCCACAAAGAAGAAACCCAACATGCTCATCCGTTGTTTCGCATGGAGCTCGAAGTACTTCCATCCGTAATCAAACTGAAGCTTGACAAGTTCGCTATTATCTTTGCAGATACAAGGCACTTTTCCCATTATCCTGCTCCCGCAAATGGAAACTCTATTAGCCCTTGGCTAAACGCGTTTTCTCGATCATGTTGCGCTCCGACAACTCACGGATAATGTTGATGGACCTAGAACATCCTAATAGGTCGGCACCCGCCTCGATGATTGCCAGCGCGGTAACTCCATCACTAATCCCGCCTGCCGCCTTTATTCCCAACCTCCCACCTACGGATCGAGACATTATTTCGATGGACTCAACCGTCGCACCCGAAGGACCGAAACCAGTCGAAGTTTTTACGAAATCCGCACCGGCCTGTTCGGCTAGGTCACAGGCACGTTCAATTTCGTCAGTAGTCAGGAAACCTGTTTCAAGGATTACCTTCACGCGGACATTAGAATACGACCGCGCTACCTCGACGACCCCTCGGATATCATCTCTTACATAAGCGTGATCGCCGCTCCTCAAATGCCCAATTTGGATCACCATATCGATGTCTTGGGCGCCAGCCGCGATGGATCTTTCCGCTTCGGCCGCTTTAGCTTGAGGTGTGGTGTTGCCATGGGGAAATCCGGCTACTGTAACGATCCTTACAGGTGATCCCTTCAAATGGGTATCGGCTACCTCCAACCATGTTGGAGCGATACATACGCCGCCGAAGCCATGCTCAAGTGCCTCGTTACAAACTTTCTCGATGTCTGATTTCGTCGAATCAGGTTTCAGAACTGTGTGTTCTATGCGTTGCGCAATATCGGCGAGGCGGGCCGTCTTGGGCACATGAGCCATAGCCATGTCGTGAGCTCCCTATGGTCCGGGTTCGATATGATGATTCTCTATGATACCCGATCCAATACGGTTCTTGTACCTTGTTGCTTCAGAGGACAAATCAACCGCCATCTCACCCAGTTTCCATGTTGGTTACCGTGATGGTAGCACAAATGACGGTTGCGGATGAAATCGGCGTTCATTCGGCGGAGTCCACGACGATCTCCCTTCGCGATGCCTCGCCATCGCCCCGGCGACCTTGCATCCGGCCCCGATTGGCCGCTCAATAGGGCGATCGCCGTGAGTGCGCGACGGTGGCCGATGCCCCCTCGCGCAGGACAGGGGAGGGGACCATGGACCGGGCGCCCGAGATCGACCTCGTCGAGGCCAAGGATGAGGTCTTCGCCTACTGCAGGAAGCGCGGCGCGCTCGCCGTCGGCGTCGCCGACGTCGAGCTCCTCGAGCGCGTGGCACCGGCGGGGCACGGGCCGCGGGCGCTGATGCCCAGGGTCCAGTCGGTGATCTCGATCGGCGTCGGCGGCGGCACCCAGGGCGCCTGGGCGGCCTCGGCCAAGACCATGAGCTTCATCGCCGACACCGAGAAGCGGGCCTACAAGATCGCCTTCGGCCTCTCCTACTTCATCGAGAGCCGGTTCGGCTTTCGCTCGATCTACTGCCCCCCCGACATGGACCCCGAGAAGGGCGCCCGGGTGCCGCTGCAAAGCCTCAAATTGCACGCCGAGCTGGCCGGCATCGGTGCCCGTTCGATGGCCGGGGACATCCTGCTCCACCCCGAGTTCGGCATGATGTACTACGGCTCGGTGTTCACCGAGATGGCGCTCCCGCCCGACGCGCCGATGGCCGAGAACCCCTGTCCCGCGCCGTCGTGCGTCAAGATGTACCGCGCCAGCGGCCAGACGCCGTGCATGAAGTTCTGCCCGGTGTCCTGCCTCTCGGGCGAGCTCGACGACGCGGGGCGCATCGCCGAGATGCGCTACGACATGCACCTCTGCGCCGAGATGTCCCAACAGTACGAGAGCGTGCCCAACATAATCGCCGACGCGATCGCCGCGGAGGATCCCATCGACCGCGACGAGACGCTGTTCGGGGCCGAGAACCAGGTCATCTGGTACAAGATGGCGATCGGCGAGGGCGAGCTTCTGGCGCAGTGCTACGAGTGCATGCGGGTCTGCCCCATCGCCACCCAGGCGCCGCTCGCCGATCCCATCCGCCGCGCCGAGGCCGGGCGCAAGGCGGCGGCCGGCGGGGAGCGGGCCGCCGGCTCCGAGGATTGAGGGCCGCTGGCCATGGCCTATGGCGTCACCCAAGGGATGATCGCGGCCTACGGCGACCTGGTCTTCGACCTCAGCCTGAACAGGCAGTTCCGGCGCGGCGATGCGGTGCGGGCGCTCGACTTCGCGGCCATCGAGGCCGGGCGCGCCGAGATGGGCCTCTCGGACCAGGAGATCGCGCCGCGCCTCGGGCTGACGGCGGAGCAGGTGCGCTTCATCCGCGTGGTCATGGAGCGCCGCCGCTTCCGCACCGATCAGTACCGCAAGCTCTTCGCCCTCGGCGGCGGCCGGCGCTACCGCGAGGAGCGCTACCGCGATCCCGCGAAACAACAGGAGCTCGGGCCGGCGGCGATGCGGCTGCGCGAGGCCATGGGCTTCGCGCCCGAGCACGTGCGTCGCTACGTCGAGGCCGGCTGGTGGGCCGACGACACGCTCTGGGGATGGCTGACGGCGCGGGCTCAAGCCTCGCCCGAGGCCAAGGCGCTGGTCGACGGCGAGGAAACCATTGCCTATGGCGAGCTCGCGGCCAAGGTCGAGCGGCTCGCCGGCGCGCTCCTCGAGCTCGGCCTCGGCAAGGGCGACGTGGTGGCGGTGCAGCTCCCCAACGGGCCCGAGTTCGTGCTGAGCTACCTGGCGCTCGGGCGCATCGGCGCGGTGATGACCACCCTCCACATGGGCTACCGCGCGGCCGAGATCGAGACCCTGCTCGGGCACAGCCAGGCCCGCGCCGTGATCTCGCCCGACCGGGTGGGCGAGTTCGCCGCGGCCGAGCTCATGCTGGCGATGCGGGACAAGCTCCCGGCGCTCGATCACGTGATCGTGGCGGGCTCGCCCGCCGCGCCGGCGTTGGCGCTCGCCGAGCTCGTCGCGGGCGGGAGAGCGCCTGAGATCGACAACCCGCCGGTGGCCGCCGACCCCTTTCTCCTGCTCTACACCTCGGGCACCACCGACCGCCCCAAGGCGGTGCCCTTGAGCTATCAGAACATGCTCTCGAACGCCCGCCTCAGCGTGCCCGAGTTCGCGCTCGAGGCCGACGACGCGATGCTGTCGGCGGCGCCCTTCAGCCACCTCTTCGGGCTCTACAGCATCCATCTGGCGCTGGCCGTGGGGGCGCGCATGGTCTTGCTGCCGTCGTTCACGCCCAAGGATTTCGCCGCCACCATCGAGGGCGGCCGCGCCAGCGTGCTGTTCACGGCGCCGGCCCATGTCGCCGCCTGCTTGGGTGCCGGGCTCTTGGACGCTCACGACCTCTCCTCGGTGCGGCTCGCCATCGTCTCGGGCAGCGCCTGCCCCCCCGATCTCGCCCGCGCCTTCGACGCCAAGCTTGCCAATGGCCGCATGATGCAGCTCTGGGGCATGACCGAGACCCAGGCCGGGCTCTTCACGCGGCCCGACGACCCGCTCGAGGTCTGCGCTACCAGCGCCGGGCGGCCCAGCCCCGGCACCGAGGTGCGGATCGTGGGGCCCGAGGGCGCGGTGCTGGCGCCCGGCGAGGAGGGCGAGCTCGAGGTGCGGGGCTGCTCGGTTTTTCCGGGCTACCTCGACAACGACGAGGCCAACGCCGACTCCTTCGGCGCCGACGGCTGGTTCCGCTCGGGCGACCTGGCGGTGATGGACGAGGGCGGCAACGTGCGCCTCACCGGCCGCGTCAAGGACATCGTCAACCGCGGCGGGGTGAAGATAAACCCGCTCGACGTCGAGACCCTGATCGACCGCCACCCGGCGGTCGCCCAGTCGGCCATCGTGGCGATGGCGGATCCGGTGCTGGGCGAGCGTGCCTGCTGCTTCGCGCTGCTGACGCCGGGGGCGACGCTCGACCTCGACGAGCTCTGTGCCTTCCTCGAGGAGCAGGGGGTGGCCAAGCTGAGGTGGCCCGAGCGCCTCGAGCTCGTCGACGAGATGCCGCTGACGCCGACGCGCAAGGTCATCAAGGGACGCCTCAAGGCGCGGCTCGACGAGGCCGAGGTGGCGGTGTAGGGGACGGGACCGCGTGACCGGTTTCGCGGGCAAGGTGGCGATGGTGAGCGGTGCCGGTGGCGGCATGGGGCTCAACATCGCGGGCGATCTGATCGCGGCCGGGGCCGACGTGACGCTGCTCGACCTCAAGCCGCGGCCCCGGAGCCTGCCCGAGGGACCCAGCCGCTGCCTCTACCACCAGGGCGACGTCAGCGACGAGGGCTTTGTCGCCGGCGCCGTGGCCGCCACCGTCGAGGCCTTCGGCGGGCTTCATTACCTGGTCAACTGCGCCGGCGTGCTGTGGTTCGACCGCGATGCCTCGGTGCTCGATATCGAGCTCGAGACCTGGGATCGGGTGCTCGAGATCAACCTCAAGTCGGTCGCGATCGCGGCCCGCCACGCGATCCCGGCGATGCGGCGCTCGGGCGGCGGGGCGATGGTGCATTTCTCGTCGATTCAGGCGCTGCGCGGCGATCCCCAGCCCCAGGACGCCTACGCGGCGTCGAAGGGCGCGCTGCGCACCCTCTCGAAGTCCATCGCCATCCAGTTCGCCGGGGACGGCATCCGCTCGAACCTGATCCTGCCCGGGGCCACCGCCTCGCCGATGCAGGCGCGCTGGGAGGAGAACCCCGAGCTCGAGGCGGCGGCGGCCGAGCGCATACCGCTGCGCCGGGTCGGCACCACCCAGGACATGGCCGACGCCTGTCTGTTCCTGCTCTCCGACAAGGCCTCCTACATCACCGGCGCCGAGCTCGTCGTCGACGGCGGCGCCACGGCCCTGCCGTGAGCGGGCGCGTCGGCGGGCCGGCGGGCCGGCGGGCCGCAGTCGCGGCCTGAGAGCGATCCCGAGCAACCTGGAATTGCTCTAGTGCCGCGTCAGAAACTCCTCGAACTGATCCGAGGGCAGCGGCCGACTGACGTAAAAGCCCTGGATCGCGTCGCACTTGCGGGAGCGCAGGAAGTCGAGCTGGGCCTTGGTCTCCACGCCCTCGGCGATGACCCTCAGGTCGAGGCTGTGGGCCATCGCCACGATGGCCTCGATGAGCACCCTGTCGTCCGCGTTCGCTTCGAGGTGGCGGACGAACGAGTGATCGATCTTGAGCCCGGTGAAGGGATAGGACTTGAGATAGCTGAGCGACGAGTAGCCGGTGCCGAAGTCGTCGATCGAGAGCCCCACGCCCATCTCGCTCAGCGCCTCGAGGGCCCGGGAGGCCTCGGGGTTCTCGTCGAGGAGCAGGCTTTCGGTGACCTCGAGCTCGAGGTTCTTGGCGCTCAGGCCGGTGGTGCTCAGGATGTCGGAGACCCGGTGCGCCAGGTCGCCGTCGCGGAACTGACGGATCGAGACGTTGACGGAGATGTAGTCGGGGCCACGGTTGCCCTCGCGCCAGTGCCGCGCCTGCTCGCAGGCGGCGCGCATGACCCAGTCGCCGATGGGCTCGATCAGCCCGGTGTCCTCGGCCAGCGGAATGAACAGCGCCGGCGACACCATGCCGAGCTCCGGCGAGTGCCAGCGCAGCAAGGCCTCGGCACCGGCGATGCGCCCGCTCGAGAGATCGACCAGCGGCTGGTAGTAAAGCGAGAGCTCGCCGCGCTCGAGGGCGTGACGGAGGTGGGTCTCGACCTCGATGCGCTCGAGCGCCTGCTGGTTCATCTCCGGGGCGAAGAACTGGAAGCCGTTGCGGCCCGTCTCCTTGACCCGATACATGGCGGCGTCGGCGTTGCGCATCAGCACCTGGGGGTCGTCGCCGTCGATCGGATGGACGGTGGCGCCGATGCTGGCGCTGCAGAAGGCCTCCTGCTTCTCGACCACGAACGGGCCTGAGAGCTTCTCGAGCATCCTGCTGGCGACGATCTCCACGTCGGCCTCGCTCCCCAAGCTCGGCAGCAGAGCGGCGAACTCGTCGCCCCCCAGCCGGGCGATGCTGTCGCCGCCGCGCATGCAGCCCTTGAGGCGCTTCGCCGCCTGGCGCAGCACCTCGTCTCCGGCGCCGTGGCCGAGACGGTCGTTGACGCTCTTGAAGCGGTCGAGGTTGATCACCATCAGCGCCATCTTGCGCTTGGCGCGGCGCGCGTTGGCCACCGCGCCGGAGAGGCGGTCGAGCAGGAGGAAGCGGTTGGGCAGTCCGGTCAGGTCGTCGTAGTTGGCGCGCCGCACCAGGCGCTCCTCGTACTCCTTGCGGATCGTGATGTCCTCCGAGACCGAGAGGAAATGGCTGATCGCTCCCTCCGGGGTCTTGATCGGCGAGACCAGCGCGTATTCCCAATAGAGCTCGCCGTTCTTCTTCTTGCTGTGCAGCTCGCCGCGCCACTCGCGGCCCGAGTTGATGGCCTCCCACTGCTCGTGGCGCTGGCTCTCCGAGGTGTAGCCCGAACGCAGGAGCTCGGGGCTCTGGCCGAGCACCTCGTCGAGGCCGTAGCCGGTGAGCTCGATGAACTTCGGATTGACGTACTCGATCCTGCCCTCGGTGTCGGTGATCATCACCGAGGCGGGGCTCTGCTCGACCGCCTGCGAGAGCTTGCGCAGGTCGTCCTCGACGCGCTTGCGCTCGCTGATGTCGATGATCGTGCATTGGATCGCGGGCGCCCCCTGCCACTCCACCACCCGGACCACGTTGTCGAGCCAGATCCGGGTGCCGTCCTTGCGCACCCCTTGGCACTCGTAGTGGGAGGGCGCCGGCTCGCCGGCGAGGCCGGCGGCGTTGTAGCTCTCGATGCGGGGCCGTTCGGCGGGCGCATAGAGCCCGATCACCGTGTCCATCGCCATCACCTTGGCCGGCGCGCCGTAGCCGAAGATCTCGGCGTAGGCCTGGTTGACGAACAGGGGCCGATCGTCGCGATGGATGAGGATCCCTTCGATCGAACCCTCGACGAGATCGCGGAAGCGCTCCTCGAGGCGCCGTTGCAGGAGGTAGTTGCGGCGGATGTAGAGCTCCCGCGTCAAGCCGATGAAGCCGCCGATGATCATGATGAAGAGGACGTTGGAGAAATCCCCGTTGAGAAAATAATCGTGGTCCATGGCGGTGAAACGCGTCACCGCCAGGTAATAGAGAATCACGGCGATGGACGAGGCCAGGCTCGCGTAGAGAAAGCGAATCGTGGTCACCGAGTAGATAAAGATGATGGCCAGGGTTACGTTGCTGAGCCCCGTGCTGCTCGACAAGCCGTGGCCTTTTTCGTTGTCCAGGATGACCAGCATCCAGAGCAGACAGGTCACCACGCCGACCCCGGTGGCCGCGAGATAAAGCTGGTTGAACCGGGTCAATCGCGGGACGAAGGTAAGGCCGATGGCAAGGATCAGTATCGGCGCCAGCACGAAGAGGCGAACGTAAGAGGCCTGGTAGCCCTGAATCGGGTCGATAATCGAGTCCTGGGGCAGGAACGCCAAACCCATGAACAAGGTGACGACCAGCGCGATTCGTGCCTGGCGCTTGGCGTTGGCGTCATACGATGTCAGGAAGCTCTGCTCGAGCCGAGGATCCGGAAAGGTCAGCTTCGACCAGACAAGGAAGCGGTGAAAAATAACCGAATACCCCTACCGCCGGTTCGGAGTCCGACCACGCCGACCACATAACCCCTGGCGCCCACACGCAGCGCCAAGTTGGACGGCGACGACTCCGTAAACGAATCAGTCTACTAGAATAAGCCGAATCTGACCATCCCTGCCGAGGGCTGGCGGCAATGAGGAGCGTCGGCGTTCGCGCCGGATTGCGAAATGGAGCGCCGCTCTTGCCCCCGATAGGGCGTCGCTTTTACGGCCCCCCATGGCCTCGACCGGCGGCGCAATCGAGGATCCGGATTAGCCGCTGGTTTCATTTTAACCGCGAGTTTGAAATCACCGATTCTTGGCTCATGTCCCCGCTCGAGTCTTATCTGGCGGGCTCGGAGAGCGGGCGGCCCCCGGGGCGAAGGCGGCGATTGCGATGGTCGCTTTGGCGGCAACGCATGCGAGACAGGCGTTTGGTCCGCGGCCAAGGGCGCCGCCGTGGTAGGATGAACAGCGGCGTTCGTCGCCAATGTCGCAAGCAGCCGTAGGCCCCAGTCATGGCACGAAAGCCGCGCCGACCCGGCTCCTTCAGGGGCAAGCGTTGAGGGATCCGCGTGCACGTGGCGCCGCGTACTGGCGGCGGGTCACGAGTCGGGTCGGCAAATGGCGCCGCCGCCGGCAGCTCGCGGCGCTCGCCCGCGTCTCCGGCCCGAGGCTCCTCGAGCTCGGCGAGAGGCGCGCGCTCGGCGCCTTCCGACGGGCCGCGGCCCGGGTGCCCGCCTATCAGGAGCTGCTCGCCGAGGGCGGGGTGAAGCCCGGGGACATTCGCGCCCTCGCCGACCTCACCGAGCTCTGCCCGGTGTTGACCAAGGAGACCACCTTCGGGCGCTTTTCTCTTGATCAGCTATGCCAGCCCGGCTCCCTCGACCAACTCGCCACGGTGGTCACCAGTTCGGGCCGCGGCGGCCGGCTCGCCTTCGGCCTCTCGACCTGGGCGCAGGCCGGGCGCGGGCGCCGCGACATCGACCTCGCGCTCGAGCACGCCTTCGCCGTCGATAGCCACCGCACGCTGCTGATCAACTGCCTGCCGATGGGGGTGCGATTCTCGTCCGACGTGGTCACCGTCGCCGAGGTCAGCGTGCGCGAGGACATGGCGCTGGCCCTGGCCTCGAACTTCGGGCCCTATTACGACCAGATCATCCTCGTCGGCGACCCCCTGTTCCTCAAACGCCTCTGCGACACGGCCCGCGACCAGGGCATCGATTGGGGCGCGATGCGGGTCAACGTGGTGATCGGCGAGGAGCCCTTCGGCGAGAACTTTCGCGGCTATCTTGCGGCCCGCTTGGGCGTCGACCTGGAGCGCGAGAGCGGCGGTCTGATCGGCTCCTCGATGGGGGTCGGCGAACTCGGCCTCAACCTCTTCCACGAGACCCGCGAGACCATCGCCCTGCGCCGCCGCGCCGCTCGCGATCCGGCCCTGGCCAGGCTCCTCTTCGGCCCCGCCGAGCTCGGGCGGGCGCCGCCGATGCTGTTCGTCTACAACCCCCTCCGGGTGTTCGTGGAAACGCTCGGCGCGGACCGGGGCGGGTTCGGACGGCTGACCGTGACCTTGACCGAAGGGAGCGCGCCGCTGCCGCTGGTGCGCTATCAGACCGGTGATCTGGCGCGACCGGTCGCCCTCGACCCTGGTGCCGAGATCGGCGGGCTCCGCGGCGGCGCCGAAAGCCTTGCGCTGCCCCTGCCCCTAATTGCGGTGGCCGGAGCGGAAGCGGATCGGCTTCCTGATGGCCGTACCGTGACCGACTACAAGGACGCTCTCTACATCGATCACGCACTCGCCGACGACTTGAGTGGCGCCTTCCGGCTGGATTGGGGCGAGGGCCGGCCGCGCCTCCACCTGCAGCTCCGCCAGGGCGCCGCCGAGGCGGCGGACTTGGGCGCCAGGCTCAGCCAACTTCTGCCCGGCGAGCTGGCGCCGGAGGGTCTCGTGGTCTGGCCCTTCGAGACCTTTCCCTTCGGCATGACGCTCGACTATGAACGCAAGTTCGACTACCTGCCGTCGCCTGCTAAAGTGTAAGGGCCTGGAGCGAATGCAATACGGTCGCGCGGCACGAAAGGGACAGTGACGTGATACAGTTCGGGGACGTGAAACGGTTCGGGCTCTTGAACGCGTTGCGCCAGTCGGGCGAGCGGCGCGGCTTCCCGAGAGCGGATGATCCCCGGATGCCTGTGGTCATAGACGGGCGAACCTATCTCACCAAAAACTGGTCGCTCAGCGGCTTTTGGATCGATGATTTCGCTACCCCTGTGAGGCCAGGCGATCGTCTGTCCGGTGCCCTTAGCGGCCGTGCCGCCAGCACCCGGGGCGAGTTCGTCGCCGAGGTGGTATGGGCCGATGAGCGGCGCAACATCGGGCTTCGGTTGCTCGAGCTCGATGGCGTGCGCATGACTTGACTTAACCCCATCGCCGCTCCCATAGTCGTCGCGCGAGTCGCGTACCCTGGATTAGAGATTATCGATTGATGACGGATTCGGCCGTAGATAGCGGCGGCGACCATCCGTTTTCGAGCCACTTCACTTTCCAACGTTTGGACGGCGGACGGGCGCTGGCGAAGAGCTACGCGCTGCGGTTCGAGGTCTTTTGCGAAGAGCTCGGTTACCTGCCGCCGGCGTCCTTCCCGGGGGGCGAGGAAAGCGACGCCCACGATCAGCACGCCCTGCACTTCGGCGCCATCGATGGCACCGGCACTTTTGTGGGAACGGTGCGCCTCGTGCCTGACAGCGAGCTCGGACTGCCGATCTTTTCGCGTTGCCGGATCCTGCCGGAGTTCGAACCGGGCGCCGGCCCCGGGGGCAGCGTCGCCGAAATCTCGCGGCTCGCGATAAGTGCGCGCTACCGCCGTCGCAAGGGCGACGGTCGCTATGGCCTCGGCACCGGCACGCCGGACGACCTGGGCGCGGCGCGCCGTTGGCGCGAGCGCCGCAGCCGTCGCCCCGAGATCGTCCTCGGGCTCTACCGGGCGATGTATCAGGAGAGCAAACGCCGCGCCATCACGCGCTGGTACGCGGCCATGGAGAAGAGCCTGGCGCGCCAGCTCAAGCGCTTTCACATCCATTTCGTCGAGATCGGCCCCGAAACCGACTACTACGGACCGGTCTCGCCCTACGCCGCGGAGATCAGGGCGCTCGAGACCGCCGTGGCCGAGAACGATCCCGAGCTCTTTCGCGACATGGTTCGCGGCCTCGATCCCCGTTTCCTGCCGCCCGAGGCCCGGGCCGCCTAGCGGGCGTCCGGGCGCAAAGGTCTTTGGCGAGGGGCGCGGGTGCCGCCGACCACCGTTCTCACCCCCGCTCCGCGGTCGCGGGATTGAGGTGGCCGGGGCGCGGCGATGGTGCGCGAAGCCGGCGCTTGTTAGGATCGCGCCGCGCACGATCTCTCGGAGCGGACACCCCCTTGGCCGATTGGCACGACCTCGAGCGCGAACTCGACGCCTGGCAGGCCACGGATCACGTCGCGACCTTTTGGTGGCGTGACGACGACGCGGTCAGCGCCACGCCGGCGCTGGAGCGGCTGCTGGCGCTGGCGCAAGAGGCCGCTGCGCCGCTGGCCCTGGCGGTGATTCCCGCCGCCGCCGAGCCGTCCCTGGTTCGCCGCCTCGACGGCGCGTCCCAAGTGGCGGTGCTGCAGCACGGCTACGCCCATCTCAACCACGCGCCACCCGAGCGCCGCAAGTGCGAGCTTGGGCCTGAGCGCCCCACCGCCACCGTGTTGGACGAGCTCTCGGCCGGTGGCAAGCGAATGCGGGCGTTGTTCGGGGGGCGGGCGCTGGCCGTCCTGGTGCCGCCCTGGAACCGCATCGACGGGGCCGTGGCGCGGTCCTTGCCGGGCGCCGGATTCCGCGGACTCTCGACCCTGGGGCCGCGGCCCGAGCGCTGGGGCGCGCCCGGGTTGCGCCAGGTCGACGTCCACGTCGATCTCGTCGACTGGCGCGGCGGCCGCGGCTTCGTCGGCCTGTCGGCGGCCCTCGATCAGGTGCTGGGCCACCTCGCGGCACGGCGCGGCGGCAGCGCGGACGGGGACGAGCCCACCGGGCTGATGACTCATCACCTGGTCCACGACGCGGGCTGTTGGGACTTCGTGGCCGAGTTCCTGGCGCGCACCCGGGCGCGGCCCTCGGCGCGTTGGCTCACGGCCGGGGAGCTGTTCCCAGGGTGACGAAGGGGAGCGCCCGGCGAGCCGACACCCTGATCCGCGGGCCGCGGCAAAGCCCCCGCCCCGGCGCCCATTGATCTCGATCGATAACCGGGCGCGGACGCTGTTGCACGCGCTAGCGAGATCGGCCCCGAGGGCGTCGCCAAGGGAGGCCGTCGATGTTGCGCGCCCCGAACTTGAGCGAGGAGCAGCGGAGCGCTATCGAACGCGACGGCTTCGTCGTACTCCGCGCTGCCTTCGAGCGGGACGAGATGGACCGGATCGCGGGCTGGACCCGGGAGATGGAGTTCGTCGCCTGCCCGACCGAGCCGGGGGATCTCGCGTGCTTCGATTCCGATGCCCCGCAGGCCTCGGAAGCGAACCTGAGCGACAACATCCGCAGGCTTTACTTCGCCACCTACAATCGGCTCTCCGAGGGCGATCACCTGGCGCGCTACGACGCCGACAAGCGGCTCACCTACCCCCCGACCAGGAGTACGTCTACCGGGTGTGGCTTTCGGCCATGCCGGCGGTAACGCGGTCGGAATCAGAGCAGACCCGATGGCGGATGCTTCTCCGCAGCTCATTCTTCGTCGTGAGGGCGCATGAGCTCGGTTTCGAAGAGGCGGTACGAGCTGGTTCCGGCACGGGTATCGGCCTCGGCGATCAATTGCACCCATGGCTCTCCAGCCGGAGATCGGTCGAGAAGCTGGTCGTAAACTTGGTGGTCGTAGAAGTCGTCGGGGTAGACCTCGAGCCACATTCGGACTCGGTCGGCGCTCTGCCAGGGAAGGAAAAGGTTCACCTCTTGCCCCGGTAGCAGACGAGTGTCGGAGCTTTCGATCCATTGCCCGCCAGCGTAGGAAACCACCCGCTGAATGACGTGAGAGACGGCGCTTTCGCTGCGCGGATTCCCGATCGAATCCAGAGCAACCGCGTGCATCACGACTTTCGGTGTGACGTAAGTCGGGAACGCGTGTCCGACCCCGGTATTCGTCAGATCGAAGCGTGCGCCTTCCGCCGTTGCGGAAAACTCGGCGGTAAGTCCCGCTCGTACCATTTCCGAATCGTGAATGCCGCGCCAGAGATGCCTGCGGTCGGGCATATGGCAGCCCTGGCAGGTGACGCCGGCTGCGGCCTGGGGGCTGGCCCGCCATTCAGCATAGGTGTTCTCGAGGGGCTTGCCGTTGATCGCGTATTCTTGCGGGAATTGATGACAGGGGGAGCAGAACTCGGAGTTCTCGAACCATGTGGCGCGATGCACTCCGCCATGGGGAGCCTCCGGATCACTCTGACCGGTGAGGTTGGTGTCCCGCTGCGGCGGGCCAAAACGACGGCCACCGCGTAAGTGACAGCCCGCGCAGGCTAGACCTGCGGCGGCGAGGCCCTGTGCGGCAGCCAAATGGGCGACCCCTTCTTTGCGCGCCTCCTCGAAGGCCTGTCGTTGTTCGGCGAGGGGGGCATGGCATTTCAAGCAGCCGGCCGTCTGTTGGGGGTCGAAGGTCAGCAACTGCCCCACCAGGCCCGGCGAAAACGCCCTTCCGTGGCCTGACGTCCGCCATTCTTCGTACTTGTCCATGTGGCATTGGGCACAGGAGCGCGGCGCGAGAGATCGCTCGATCTCGCTCCAGTGGGCCGGTGCCTCGCCCTGCGGCGCCAGCGGCAGACTCCAGTAATCGCGCGGCATCGAAGCCCCGTCAGCCGTCGCAGGCGAGGGCGCCTGGGCACGCCCACCCGACAGCAAGCCGGCGACGCCAAGGGCGGCCAACACGGCCACGACCATGGCGGACCAGTTATGATCGCCGTCCCGCATGCAGGTTCTCCATTCACCCCTCAAGTCCCGCCTTCAGTGGTCGGCAGCGCGCCCCTTCCGCGTCTGGCCACGCGCTGGAGGCTCATGTGGGTGCGGTCGCGGAACGGCTGTTTCGAGCGCCACCCGCAACGGCACCAGTAGTAAGTCTCTCTCGCGTCCACCTCGACAGGGAAAGGTTCGGTCTGTGCGACCACGGGTTCCATTAGTGTGTTTCCGCGCGTGGCACAGGTTCGGTTCGGTGGGAGGGCTCATCCCCAGGCGCACTTCCGTCAAGAAGACACCAGACTGATCCACCGAACTCCATATAGCAAATATCAAATTGTTGATGACCCTAATTTGGGAATTAGTCCGTTTCCAAATTGGAAACAGTAGTCGTTCAAGCGTCACTTACATCGTTGAAAAACAATAGTTTTCGCGACGTCAATTGATTTTATATACATTTCAGGGTTATTATTATTAATAGGCATTATCAATTTCATAGATCACGATTAGTTGATTGGATGTGACTTCACGACTGGACGATCGGCGAATAGGATCGGTGCCGAAAAGATTGCATTTGTCAGAACTAGAATCACGAGAATAACGGCGGAGGATCCGATGAACTCTCTCAGGCGCAAATTGCTGGCGGGTACGGTCGCATCACTGATGATCGGTGGAGCGGTTGTCCTCACCGGCTTTGTGGTGCCCACCGAGGCGTTGGCCACCTACCACGAGGCCAAGAACCCGTGTGCGGCTAATCCATGTGCAGCCAAGAACCCGTGTGCGGCTAATCCATGTGCGGCCAAGAACCCGTGCGCGGCCAACCCCTGCGCGGCGAAGAACCCGTGCGCGGCCAAGAATCCGTGCGCGGCGAAGAATCCCTGTGCCGCCAATCCCTGTGCCGCCAATCCCTGTGCCGCCAAGAACCCATGCGCAGCGAAAACACAGTAGGAATTGCGCGTTGGCTCGGCCGAAACCTGGGATCTTGTTCGGTGGCGGCACGGGGCGGTAAACCGCTATCGAGCACCATCGTTCCGCTGATAGTCGGCATTTTTGTCACCGTTAGCGGCTTTGCTGCCGCGCGCAACCTCGAGGCTGCCGAGTCAGTGGCAGCCAATCCGTGCGCGGCCACGAACCCCTGCGCCGCCAATCCCTGTGCGGCCAATCCCTGTGCGGCCAATCCCTGCGCGGCCAATCCCTGTACGGCCAATCCCTGTGCGGCCAATCCCTGCGCCGCCAATCCCTGCGCGGCCAATCCCTGCGCCGCGTCGTCCGCCGCCACGGTGACCGATGCCGAGGCCGCCGCAGCCTACGAAGGCGTTGTCGAGGGGTTGCAGGCGGGCTACGCCAAGTCGGGCCATCCTATCGCCGCCGCCTACATCGACTGGAAACGTTACAACAAGACCCCGTACATCTCGACAACCCACGGCGGTCGGTTCGTCAACAACTTCGCCAACGACGTTGCCAAGGCCTACGGCAAGTTCGAAGACGCGGGCGCGATGCGGCCGGGCTCCGTGCTGGCCAAGAACAGCTTTCGGGCGCCCCCCCAGGGCAAGGTCGAGCCGGGCCCTCTGTTTCTCATGGAAAAGATGGAGGTGGGGTTCGCCCCTGAAGGTGGCGACTGGCGCTACACCTTGATCATGCCAGATGGGGCGATCTATGGGACCACCCAGGGGGCGGGTTCGGCCAACGTGCAGTTCTGCGCCGACTGCCATGGCAGCGTCAGCGAGACGCAGGACTCTTTGTTCTTCCTTCCCGATGAATACCGGGTCAATTTTTGACTTGCGATGGGCAGGCCCGTCGGAAGCTTGGAGTGGCTTGGCAACCGACACCCTTCGTCGGCCCTAGGTGGAGAGCATTAGATTGAAAACCGTCCCGCGGCCCGCAGTGAGCTAGCATCAGAGCTGGCATCGGAGGCGCAGGTCTTGACTGCTGACCATTTCCCTCCGCCGCTCGATGTTATCCAATCGGCGCAGGTCCGCCAGCTTCAGCTCTCAGGCCGGATCGTGGAACAAAAAACGTCGGGTCGTGGCCAAGGTCGAATGGCAGCCCGGCGAGTTGTGCCCCCGCGTCGGCTTCATCGTTACCAACCTGTCCCGCCCGCCGAGCGGGTGATGGCGTTTTACAATCACCGTGGGGCGGCCGAGCAGTACATCAAGGAAGACAAGAACGCTAGTCTGTGGACCCGGCTGTCGTGCCGGAGGTTCCGCAACAACGCGGGGCGGCTTCAGCTTCATGCCCTGGCCAACAATCTGGCCAACTCCACGCGGACGCTGGCGTTGCCTAGGGAAGTGGAACACTGGTCGTTGACGACGCTGCGGGAGAAGCTGGTGAAGATCGGTGCCAAGGTCGTCGTTCACGGGCGCTACGTCACCTTTCGGTTGGCCGAGGTGGCAGTACCCCGTGAGCTGTTCGGAAAAATACTGCGGCTGATCGATGACCTGCGACCAAGCCCCACTCCGGCGTAGGCCGGGGACATCGACGGCACGTCAAGACGACAGGCGAGGTGTGCCTGCATGACGAGAAAATTGACCGAATGGCTTTTCGAAAACGGTCAAACCGAAAAAATGCGGCTATCACGTGGCTGCCGAGAGAATGCAGTTCCCTTGGCGGCTGAATCGAAGTACGATTTCCGGGAACTCGGACTTTATCCGGGAAAAGTCGGCTGAAATCGTTCGGATCGATTGGGGGGGAAATCATGTCAGAAGCAACGCATCATCAGATCGTCATCGTCGGCGGTGGAGCGGCCGGGATCACGGTCGCGGCCGCCCTTCGCCGCCGGGAAGGCCGACGCGGACTGGATATCGCCATCATTGAGCCGGCTCAACAGCACTACTATCAGCCCGCGTTCACGCTGGTGGGGGCTGGTGTCTGTTCCCTGGCCAAGACCCGCCGCTCGGAAAGTAATCTAATCCCGCCACAAGTCGCCTGGATCAAGGACGCGGCAACAGGTTTCGACCCCGAAAACAACAAGGTCGAGCTCGCCTCAGGAGGCACGCTTACATACGATTATCTTGTGGTATGCCCGGGTCTAGAGCTGAACTGGGACGGTATTGAGGGCATACGGGATACGCTGGGCGAGAACGGCGTTTGCAGCAATTACGATCCCAGCTACGTCGAGTACACTTGGAGCTGCATCCAAAATCTCAAACCCGGAGCCAAGGTCCTTTTTACCCAGCCTCCGCTTCCCTTCAAGTGTCCGGGTGCACCCCAGAAAATAGCTTATCTCGTAGCCGATTTCCTGAAGAAGCGTGGAACCCTAAGTGAATGTGATCTGCATTTTCTGTTGCATGCACCGGCTATGTTTTCGGTACCCTTGTTTGCCCCCGAACTTGCGAAGGTTGCCGCAAGATATGGCATCAATGTGCATTTCCAACACAACTTGGTGGCCATAGACGGTGGCGCGAAGAGAGCCACTTTCGAGGTCGCCGGTGGCGATAGCGAGGGCCAAACCGTTACCTTGGATTTCGACATGATCCATGTAACACCGCCGCAGTTGCCGCCCGGGGCCGTAAGAACAAGCCCGCTCGCCAACGCGGCGGGGTTTGTGGACGTCCATCAGAACAGCATGCAACACACGAAATATGAGAACGTGTTCGGTCTAGGTGATGCCGGTTCGACGCCGAACTCGAAGACGGCGGCCGCGGTCCGGAAACAGGCGCCTATTGTCGTGCGCAACCTGCTGCGTCTCATAAGCGGCGACACTTTGGACGAAGGCTATGATGGTTATGCCTCATGCCCGATCACGACAGCATATGGCAAGGTCATGATGGCCGAGTTCGTTTACGGTGGCAAGGTGACGCCGACCTTCCCCTTCGACCCACGCAAGGAACGCTGGACCTACTGGCGGATAAAGACCACGGGTTTACCATTGATGTACTGGGACTATATGCTGAGAGGACGCGAGTGGTTCTTCAAGCACAATGTCGATTACGTCGAGCCGGCGGGCTAAGCGGGGCTGACACGGCTCGAGGAGCGAAAACGACCCGATACGGGCCGGTGGCTCGGGCCCGTGCACCCCGACAAGCATGACCTCTCCGAAGCCATTGCCATCGGCCGGTTCTCTATGCTTGCGTCATGGCGGGACGCTGCACTGGCTCGCCTCAATGCCCTTGGTGCCGTCGAGCAAGGCGATTACGAACGCGGCTTCAAAGGCGCCAAGGCATAATGACAGCCACTGAGCGCTTGCGCGGCTGGGGGTCGAGGCGCCAGCGAGCCTTTGCTGCTCGGGCGCGCCGTCCAACGGCAACGCGCCCTGCACCTGTACGATCGGGCGCTCTCGGTCACGTTCCAGGTTTCGCTGATGAGGGCTCCGGCGTGGCCAAGGATCACCGAGACGGGACAGCGCTTGGCCGGCGTCGCCTTCGGTTCCATCGCCTGATCGGTGCCTGCGTTGATGGTGATGTCGACGGTTAGGTCGATTTCGGGGAATGGTAGCGCGACATCGGCCCCACCGAAGACGCCGCGGGCATCGCAATGTCCGGCGAGCTCCAAGGAAAGCGATCTGATCTCGATGCCGGTCTCCTCGGCGACGAGCCCACTGGGCTGACGACTCATCACCTGGTCGACGACGCGGGCTGTTGGGACTTCGTGGCCGAGTTGCTCGGTCGCACCCGCGCCGGCCCTTCGGCGCGTTGGCTCACGGCCGGGGAGCTGTTCTCAGGGTGACGAGGGGGGCGCCCGGCGAGCCGGCACCCTGACCCGCGGCCCGCGGCAAAGCCCCCGCTCCGGCGCCCATTGATCTCAATCAATAACCGGGTGCGGAACCCGTGGTAATCAGGTGTGGTTGTCGGGGCCCGGCCTGGGCGTGGGCGCTGTTGCACGCGCTAGCGAGATCGGCCCCGAGGGCGTCGCCAAGGGAGGCCGTCGATGTTACGCACCCCGACCTTGAGCGAGGAGCAGCGAAGCGCTTGCGAACGCGACGGCTTCGTCGTGCTCCGCGCCGCCTTCGAGCGGGACGCGATGGACCGGATCGCGGGCTGGACCCGGGAGATGGATTTCGTCGCCTGCCCGACCGAGCCGGGGGATCTCGCGTGCTTCGATTGCGATGCCCCGCAGGCCTCGGAAGCGAACCTGAGCGACAACATCCGCAGGCTCTACTTCGCCACCTACAATCGGCTCTCCGAGGGCGATCACCTGGCGCCCTACGACGCCGACAAGCGGCTCACCTACCCCCCCGACATCGGGCGCGACCCCGACCAGGAGTACGTCTACCGGGTCTAGCTTTCGCGCCCCTTCAACGCTGGCCCAGGGGGCGCAACAGAGGCGAGAACATGGCTGGTGCAGAGGAGAGCCTTCTCGATCTGAGCGCGTTTCGCGATGCGCCGCTGACGCGCGAGCCCTTCGCCTTCACGGTGGCGCCCGATTTCCTCAAGCCCGAGGCGCTGACGGCGGTTCGCGCGGACTTCCCCGTGATCCCCCATCCCGGCTTGTTTCCGCTCCAGGACCTCGCCTATGGGCCACGCTTCGCGGCGCTGATCGAAGAGATTCGAAGCCCGGAGGTGGCGGCGGCGTTCTCGGAGAAATTCGCCGTCGATCTCTCGGGCCGTCCGTTGATGATCACGGTGCGCGGGCGCTGCCAGCAAAAGGATGGGCGCATTCATACCGACGTCAAGTCGAAGATCGTCACCGCACTGCTGTATCTCAACGAGGACTGGAACGCCGAGGGCGGGCGCCTGCGCTTCCTCCGGGGTCCCGACGATCTCGAGGACGCGATCGGCGAAGTGCCCCCCAATGGCGGGACGCTGGTGGCCTTCCGGCGCTCGGCGTGCTCCTGGCACGGTCACCAACCCTACGTCGGAGTGCGGCGTTACGTGATGATCAACTGGATGGCCAACGTCTGGGCGGCGACGTGGGAACTCGCCCGTCATCGACTTTCGGCGCGGGCCAAGCGCTTCGCCCCGGAGCCGGGATAAAGGCCCGCGGGGAAATATCCGAGCGGCTCGGGCCGCGATGCGAGGTCCTCAATGAACGACAGCGCCGCGATAACAAGCAAATTCTTCCGCGCTCTCGATAGCCGGCGCTCCCAATCCGAGCCTTACCGGCACTGGTTGCTGCGCGAGGTCTTCACCGATCAGGCTTGCGAGGCCATAAGTGCGCTTCCCTTCGCGCCGCCACGGATCGTCGAAACGGAAGGGAAACGGGAGACCAACAACAGCACCAGGACCTTCTTTTCGCCCGCTTGGCGCGACCGTTTCGCGGTCTGCCGCGAACTCGCGGCGACGCTGCAAGATCCGGAGACGGTCGGGAAGCTGGAGAACGCCTGCGACATTACGCTCAAAGGAGGCTTCCTGCGCATCGAGTATTGCCAGGATACGGATGGTTTTTGGCTCGAGCCCCACACCGACATCGGCGCCAAGCTGTTCACCATGCTGGTCTATCTATCGACCGACCCGGGAGCGGAAGGGTGGGGCACGGATATCTACGACCAGGAGCTGAAATTCGTTGCCACGGCGCCCTATGAATTCAATTGCGGGCTCATCTTCATCCCCGGCGCGGACACCTGGCACGGTTTCCGCAAAAGGCCCCTCAAGGGCGTGCGAAAACTGGTCATCGTCAATTACGTCAAGGACGAGTGGCGGTCGCGGCACGAGCTCGCCTATCCCGACCGTCGCGTGGCCTGACCCGCCCCCCGCCCGCCGGCCTCAACTCTCGCCCGGCGGCTTGGCGCCGAGCTGGCCCACCACGGCGCTCTCCTCGGCGAGGTCGGGCTCGCCGCAGCGCGCCAGGATCTCGGCCCGCGCCCGATCGCGCAGCCGGATCGCCGCGGCCCAGTCCTGGCCCTCGGGCGCCAGGTCCCGGGCGACGCTGAGACTCAAGCGGTCGTGCCGGGGGAACCACTTGTGGTCGTCGCGCAGCACCGAGCGGGTCCCGCGGATGGTTACCGGAGTCACCGGCACGCCGGCCTCGGCGGCGATTGTGAAGGCGCCGAGGCGAAACGCCATCAGGCCCGGCCGCCGCGTCAGCGTGCCCTCGGGGAAGAACACCAGCCGGCGCCCGGCGCGCGCGGCGGCGAGCGCGGTGCGGGTATCCTCGACGCCGCTTTCGCGATCGAAACGGCGCACGAACACGGTGCCGATGCGGCGCAGGAAGACGCCGGCGAAGAACTGCGCCGCTAGCTCCTGCTTGGCGACGAAGGCGAGTTCCCCGGGCAAGGCGGCGACCAACACCAGGCCGTCGAGGTAGCTCGAATGGTTGGCCACCACGACGCCGCCCTGGGAGGGAAGGCGCGGCGAGCCCTCGACCGTCAAGGGCGTGCCGGTGAGGCGCAGGGCCAGCCGCGAGGCGCCGCGAAGCACGGCCCAGCGCCAACTCGGCCAAGGCAGCGCCACCACCAGGGGCCAGCCCACCGCCACAACCAGGGCGATTATGGTCCACCAGTAGCCGGCGTAGGCGAGCCCGGCGACGGCCCTCAGCCTGCTCAACCCCCGCGAGACCAAAGCGGCGACGCTGAAGCGCGCGAACTGCCGCCACAGCGCGCGCGGCGCGCCGCCGATGCGGCCTTGCTCGTAAAGCTCGCGGCTGGCGGCCCGTCGGAGCTTCCCGCTCGAGGTCTTGAGCACGCTATAAGGCGGCGCCAACACAATGTCGTCGGGCGGCATGTCCAGGAAATCCGAGCTCGCCTCGTTGATGCGCTGGCGCAGTCGGTCGAGTGCCTCGGGCTCGCTCTCGCGGGTCTCCGCCAGCACCACGATGCGCTCGGTGCCCGTCGCCGGGTCGGGGCTGCCGAAGACGGCGACGCAACCTTTGCGCACGCCCTCGATGTTGCCCACCGCTTCCTCGAGCTCCTGGGGGTAGATGTTGCGCCCGGCGCGGATCACGATGTCCTTCTCGCGGCCGGTGAGGAACAGGTCGCCGCCGGCGATGTAGGCGAGGTCGCCGGTCTCGAGCCAGCCGTCGCCGGCGAAGAGCTCCGCGCTCTTGCTCGGGTTCAGGAAGTAGCCGCTGGTCGACGATGGGCCGCGGAACTGGAGCCGCCCTTGGTGGCGCTCGCCGAGCTCGCGCCCGGCGCCGTCGACGACGCGGAACTCATGGCCGGGGATGGGCCGGCCGCAGGCCACGATTTCGACGGCGTCGTCGTCGGCGGCCGCGGGCACCGCCCGTCCTTCGACCATCAGTTGCTCGCGCCGGACGGTGTCGATGATCGGCAATCGCCCGGGCGGGGGAAAGGCCAGGCCCACCGCGCTCTCGGCCAGGCCGAACACCGGCGCCAGCGCGCTGGGCTGGAAGCCGTAGGCTTGAAAGCGTTCGGTAAACTCGCGGATGGTCGCCGGGCTGACCGGCTCGGCGCCGTTTAACGCCATGCGCAACGAGCTCAGATCGAGGCCCTCGAGGTCCCGTTCCTCGATCTTGCGCAGGCACAGCTCGAAGGCGAAGTTGGGGGCGCCGGTAAGCGTGCCGCGGTGTCGGTGGATGGCCCACAGCCAACTTGCGGGGCGGGCCAGGAAGCTCAAGGGCGACATGATCAGCACCGGCACCGAGAAGTAGAGGCAGCCGAGCCAGGCGCCGATCAGCCCCATGTCGTGGTAAAGCGGCAGCCAGCTTATGAAGACGTCCGAGGAGTCGACCTCGATGGCCTCGGTCATGGCGCGGATGTTGGCCAGGAGGTTGGCGTGGCTGAGCACCACCCCCTTGGGATCGCCGGTGCTGCCCGAGGTGTACTGTAAGAGGGCCATGTCGTCGGCCCGGGTCAGAGTGGGCACGTCCTCGCCCCGCACGAGCCGCAGCCGGTCCACGGTCTCGACGGCCCTTAAGGACTCGACGTGCGCCTTGAGCAGGATCGCCACGGTGCGCGCCTCGGGCACGGTGATGAGCATGACCGCGCCGGCGTTGCTTAAGATTCCCGCCTGGCGTCGCAAGTGGTCCTCGAGCTGCGAGGGGCGGGTCGGCGGATAGATCGGCACCGGGACGCCGCCGGCGTAGAGGAGGCCGAAGAAAGCGCTGAAAAAGGCCTCGCTCGTGGGCAGCATGATGGCCACCCGCTGGCCCGGCTCGAGGCCCCAGCGTCTCAGGCCCCGGGCCACGGCACGGGCGTCGTTGGCGAGCGCGCCATAGGTGATGGTGCGCTCCTCGGCGGCGCCCTCCGAGAGCAGGATGTGGGGTCGCTCGGGGTGGGCGGCGACATGCCAGTCGAGCACCTCGGTCAGGGTTTGGGCCGCGGCCGGCGCCGCCTCGGCCGGGCCCAGCGCCGCCGGACGTGTCGACGCCAGCGCCGTGAGCCGGCCGCTGGGCTCGGCCGCCAGCACCGCCGCCAGCAGGTGCTCGGGGATTTCCGCCTCGCCCAGCAGCGCCTCCGGCAGCTGCACCTCGAAGGCGCGCTCGAGCCGGAGCAGCAGCTCGGCCCGCCCCAGGCTGTCGAATCCGAGGTCGCGATCGAGCCGGCTGTCGAGCCCCACGCGCAAGGTGTCCTTGCGCTGCGGATGGAGCTCGATCGCCAGCTCCCGCACCACCCGGAGCAGGCGGCTCGCCGGCTCGTCCTCGGCGGGCGCCGGCGCGACAAGGTCCGAGGTTTCGACCATCGATCGCTCTTCGTCGGACGACTCGTCCCCCGTGGGGGACCGGCCCCTAGGAGATTAGCGCAAAACGGGCGCCAACGTGACTCCGGTGATCACCCGCGCCGCGCGAGACCATGGTGGTCAACTTCCGGGCCAGGACGAGCCCCCGGGACCCGAACGCCGAGCTCAGGCCCGCGCCAGCAGCGCCAAGCGCCCGTTGACCAGGGCGGCGCCCACCAGAATCAGCGCCAGACCGCCGAGCGCCTCGAGCGAGATGCGCTCGCCCGGCACCGCGGCGCCCAGCGCCACGGCGGTGACCGGCATCAGGAAGGTGGCGAGCGAGGCGTTGGTGGCGCCGGCCCGCCGGATCAGGCTGAAGAACAGGAGCGAGGGCAGGGCCGTGCTCAAGAGCGCCATGGCGAGGAGCGCCATCAGCGCGCTGTCGCTCGGCGCCAGCGACCAGGGGGCGTCGAAGGCGAGGCTGAGGGGGACCAGGATGAGGGCGCCGCCGATGGTCTGGCCGGCGGCCTGCAGGGGCGCCGGGACATTGGCCCTGAGGCGGCCGTAGATGGCGCCCAGGGTGTAGCTCAAGGCCGCCAACAGGGTCGCCGCCTGCCCCGCCAGCTCGGCGCCGAGCCCCATCAAGGCCTCGGGCCCGATCACCAGCACCACCCCGGCGAGGCCCACCACCCCGCCCACCACCTTGTCGGGCGAGATGCGCTCGTCGGGGGTCAGGAAATGGCTGACGACGATGGTAAGCATGGGGATGGTCCCGAACAGGATGCCGGCTACGCCGCTCGAGATGTGGACCTGGCCGTAGGCGATCATGGCGAAGGGGAAGGCGCCGGTGAGGGCGCCGATGACGAGCAGCGGCACCCAGTCGCGGCCGGGCCGGGGTAAGCGCTGGCCGCCCGCCTTCAGGACCAACCAGACGATGGGCGCCGCGAGCAGCGCCCGCGCCGCCGCCAGGGTCAGCGGCGAGACGCTATCGACGGCGACGTTGACGAACAGGAACGAGCTGCCGAAGAGCGCGCCGACCGCCACCAGCATGGCCCATTCCCTCATTCCCATGGCGTGGCCCATGGCGTGGGTCATCTTATCCCTCTCCCTCGCACCCTCAGCCGCCGTTGAGCTCGACGTAGGTCTGCTGCACGTTGAGCCGGTGGAGGCCGTTGAGGAACGGCGTCAGCGCCGCCGCGGGCGATCCCGCCGGCGGCAGGTAAGAGGCGCCCAGCGGCAGGCTCGCCAGGGTCTCCTCGAGCGTCTTGCCGTCGCCGGTCGCGGCCCGCACCGATCCGAGCAACTCGTTCAGGTAAGCGAGATAGCGGCCCAGGATGGCGCCGGTGGCGGGCGCGCCGTGGCCGGGGATGATGATGTCGGCCTGAAGGCTGCCGGCGAAGCGGGCGATGGTCTCGAGGTAGCGCGCGATGCCGCCCTCGAAGAGCGGCGGGATGGTGCCCGCGCCGACCACCAGGTTGCCGGTCCAGGCCACCTTCGCCGCCGCCACGTAGACCACCGTGTCGCCGGGCGTGTTGCCGGGACCGAAGTGATGGAGCTCGACCACGCGGCCGCCCAGGTCGACCCTCAGGTAGTCGTCGAACACCAGGTCGGGGAGGCGCAGCCGGACCTCGGCGAATACGGTCGGGTCATTGTCGACGGCGGCGAGCAGGAGGCGTTTCTCATGCTCGAAGTCGCGCATGCGAAGCGCGGTGGCGCGATGGGCGATGATCCGGGTGGCGGCCGGGAAGGCGTAGTTGCCGAAGGTGTGGTCGCCGTGGAAGTTGGTGTTGACGAGATAGAGGATCGGCTTGTCGGTGACCTCGCGCACCGCGGCCTGGATCTTCCGCGCCATGGCGCCGTTGATGTGGGCGTCGATCACCAGCACGCCGTCCTCGCCGACCACGAAGCCGCTGTTGTCGACCGCCGGCTTGCCGGAAATCAGGGCGTAGACGCCGGGGGCGAGGGCCTGGGTGCGGAGGTTGGCGCCGGCCGGGTTCAAGGGTGGCGGGAGGAAGCCCGCGGGCGCGTTCCAGAGCCGGGCGGCGTCCTCGGTCCTGGTTTCGGCCGCGGCCGGGACGCCGAGGCCGACGACGGCGGCGAGCAGCGCGGCGCCGATCAGTCTTGCGGGGTGGGTGTTCATGGCTCTCTCCTATCGTTGAAGCTTGGGTGGGTTGTGGCTCGATGGCCGGCTTTGACGTTCGGGGTCAGGCGCGCCAGAACGGCTTGGCGGTCTCGATGCGCGCGTCGGATCGCGACAGGGCGAGGTCGCGAAGCTCGCGCTCGCTCAGGCGGGCGAGCGATCGGCGGCCACGGGCGCGGCGACGCCACACCTCGAGCCGGCGCGCCGCCGCTTCGACGAGATCGAGAACGCCAATCCTGTTGCTGGGGATCAGGGCAATGTCGACCATTGTGTGTCTCCTTTGCTTGGTGGGCCCGGGGACGGCGGCGCCTAAGCGCGTGCGGCCGCGGCGCGGACCAGTTGCCGCGCCTGAAGCAGCGCGGAGAGGTGGAGGATGACGAAAAGCGGCACCACGAAACTCGGGATCAGGCTCAAGGGCAGCGCCACCAGGGGCGCGCTCGACACCGTGTCGCCGACGATCTCGGGGAAGCCGCCCGAGGTCAGGATGCCGGTGGCGACGGCGACCACGAAGTCGAGCAGGCCGAGCAGGTGCCAGGTCACGAAGGCACGGCCGCGCGCGAACTCGGGCCGCTCGACGAGGGCGATCACCACCAGCGGCGCCGTCGCCGCCACCGCCATGTCGCCCAAGCCGGCGGGCCAGGCGAAGAGGCCGGGAAGCATGCGATAGCCGTAGAGCACCAGGAACACGAACCCCACCATGCGCCAGGCGTGGACCATGGTCAGCAGGCGCAGATCGAGCGAGAGGACGAAGCGCCGGAACCGGACGGAGGCGCCGTAGAGGGCGAGGAAGGCCAGGATCGGCGGCACGATGGCCACCATCACCGGCACCGGCAGCGCCCCCGGATCGGCCTCGAGCAGGCCGGAGTAGCCGGCCACCGCCGCAAGCGCGAACCACAGCGCCAGCACGGCGCTCACCGGGCGCCAAAGGTCATGGCTCCGTTCATCGGGAGTGAGATCGATCGCTGACATGATGGCTTTTCCTTTGCCTCCTCGGGGTCATAGAGTGTATATGCACGTATAATTCGACAAAAATTTCGCCGGTCAGTGGGCGGCGCGGTCCGCGCTCCGAGGCACCACGCCCTGGGCGACCTCGACAGCGGCGTCGAGGCCGCTCACGAGCTCGCTCCAGGCGCCCTCGCCGAGGCTCATGACAAAACGCGACTGCGCCTCGCGCCACGACGAGAGGGTGGCGGCGAAGGCCTCGCGGCCGCGCTCCGTGAGCTCGACCGTCCGCTGCCTGCGGTCCGCGCCCGGGCTCACCGAGACCAGCCGGCGCTCGATCAGCGGCCTCAGGTTACGGGTCAGCGTGGTGCGGTCCATGACCAACCGCGCGGCGAGGGCGGAGAGCATCACCGGCCCGCTCCGGACCAGGGCCTGGAGCAGGGTGAACTGGGTCACGTGCAAGCCGCTCTCCGCCATCGCCCGCTCGAAGAACCGGGTCACCGCGCGGGTCGTCTTGCGCAGGCTCATGCAGGCGCAGACGCCGGCGGCCTTGGGGAATGGTTGGGTGGTGGGTTCGGTCATGATGGAAAGTGTATATACACCTATATTCGGCGTTGTCAAGCGATTTCCTAAGCCGAGGGGGCGGAGCGGCGGCTGTCCGGCAGCTTCAGCCGGCGCCGTCGTCGATCCGGGGGCGGGTGAGGATCGGCCAGTAGATCACGGCGAAAATCGCAAAGGCGAGGGCCCAGAGCCCGCCTGAGAGCAGCATGACCGGCGTGTAGAGCTGGGGTAGGAGCGCCGGGCCCGCGACCCGCAGGGCGGCGCCGGCCGAGACCAGGAGGTAGGCGGCGACGATCGCCGGCTGGGCCTCGAGCGCGCGCCCGCTGTGGCCGAGCGCGGCGCGGGTCATGACGCCGAGCGTCATGCTGCCGATGGCGCCGGCGGTGAAGGCGTGGAGCGCCGCGAGCTCGGAGAGGGCGCCGGTGGTGAGCGCCAGGCCCTTCACGGCGAAGGCCACCACCAGCCAGCCATAGCCCAGGTGCAGGATCCACAGCATCGGGGTGCGAAGCACCCGCCGCGTTTGCCAGCCGGCGAGGCGGGCGAGATGGAGCGCGGCGGCGGCCAGCGCCAGGACGCCCCGCGCCGTGTCGTCGACGCCCACCAGGTCGACCACCAGCACCGCCGCCGTCGCCGCCAGCGTCAGGGCGTCGAGCCAGGGGCGGCCGCGGGGGCGCGCGCTTAAGCCCTCCTTCTCGAGCCAGTTGGCGGTGAAGCTCGGCACGATGCGCCCGCCGACGATGGTGATCAGCAGCACGATCAGGTTGATCGCCAGCAGGTGACCGCTGGCCGCGCCCTGCCGGCTCAGGCCCATGAGCTCGAGGTGGACCAGCAGGTTGGCGGCGAAAAGGATGCCCAAGAGCGCCAGGAACACCATGTTGCGCCAGGCCCCGGCGCGAATCAGCGGCGCCGCCACGGTGAGCCCGAGAACCGGTAGGAAGGCGAGATCGACCAGCGCCGTGAGCCACGGCGGCAGGGTAGCCGCGGTGATGAGGGCGAGCCGGCCGGCCAGCCACAGCGCCGCCAGCGCCGCCAGCGGCGCGCCACGGAGTGGCTCACCGTCGCTCCAGTTGGGCACCGCGGTGAGCAGGAAGCCGGCGATTACCGCGGCGGCGAAGCCGAACAGCATCTCGTGCCCGTGCCACTGGTAGAGCGGCATAACGACGGCGCCCTCGGGCACCTCGAGCTGGATCAGGTCGAGGCCGAGCCAGACCAGCCAGGCGCTCATCGACAAACACGCATAAAGGCCGGCGGCGAGAAAGAAGGGCCGGAATCCGTAGGCCAGGATGGGGGCGCCCATGGTGACAAGTATCCTCGAAGGCGGTGGTCAGCCGGAGATCGTGCGAAGCCGTCCGGTAGCGTCGAGAAGATGGGCGCGCGCCGGGCCGGCGGCGCGCCGCCACGAGGTCCTCTACAGCATCCGCATCCTCAAGAAAAGCGGCCTTCGGATCGCCGCCTGAGCACGAGAGAGGCGATGTTCCGCATCACCCAGTTCAGGCGCGAGATCGCGGCCTCGACGCCGCCCGGAGCCAAGCGCGCGCCGGTGCTGATCCTCTTGGGCGGCGAGCCGCGGATGCGCCCCGACATCTTCGAGATCTCGCGCCGCGCCAAGGCGATGGGCTTCTACGTCGGCCTTTCCACCAACGGCACCTTCATCGAGCCCGGCACCATCGCCGGCGCTCGCCGCCCGCCGGCCCGCCCGTGGTGGTGGTCGGCCTGTTCGCGGGCGAGGGCTTCCCAGGGAGCTTCACATCTGGCCAGGGAGCTTCACATCTGGTAAGTGCCCCCGCACGGGGGCAGGGATGGCCGAGACTCTGATAGCGCCCTATGGCTCGTGGCGCTCGCCGATCACCTCGGCGCTCATCGCCGGCGGCGACGAGGCCACGGCCGGAGGTGCTGCGGGCGGTGCCGCGGGCGCGGTCGGCCTGCTCGAGGTCGCGATCTCGGGCGATGACGTCTATTGGATCGAGACTCGCCCGGCCCAAGGCGGCCGCGCGGTGGTGGTGCGCCGCGGCCCCGACGGCGCCACCAGCGAGGTCACGCCGCCCGAGTTCAGCGCCCGCAGCCGGGTCCACGAGTACGGCGGCGGCGCCTTCGTCGTGCACCGCGGCGAGCTCCTGTTCACCAACCTCGGCGACCAGCGCCTCTACCGCCAGCGCCCCGGGGAGGCGCCGCGGGCGCTCACGCCCGAGGGCCCCCGCCGTTACGCCGACACGGTGGTCGACGCCGCGCGCGGGCGGCTGATCTGCGTGCGCGAGGACCACGGGGACGGCGAGACGGAGCCCGTCAACGCCATCGTCGCCGTGGCCCTCGACGGGAGCGGGGCCGAGCGGGTGCTGGTCGCGGGCAGCGACTTCTACGCCGCGCCGCGCCTCAGCCCCGATGGCCGGCGCCTGGCCTGGCTCGCCTGGGACCACCCCAACATGCCGTGGGACGGCTGCGCGTTGTGGCGCGCCGAGCTCGACGACGACGGCGCGCTCTCGGCGCCCGAACTCGTGGCCGGCGGGCCCGAGGAGTCGATCTTCCAGCCCGAGTGGTCGCCCGAGGGTGTCCTCCACTTCGTCTCGGACCGCAGCGGCTGGTGGAACCTCTATCGCCTCGCGGACGGTACGGCGCGGGCGCTGTGTCCGATGGAGGCCGAGTTCGGCAAGCCCCAGTGGGTGTTTGGCCAGAGCACCTACGGCTTCGAGGCGGAGGAGCGCATCGTCTGCGCCTACACCCGCGAGGGGCGCTGGCATCTGGCCCGGCTTGGCGCCTCGAGCGGCCGGCTCGAGGCCATCGGCGAGGCCTACAGCCAGATCGATTCGCTGCGCGTGTTGCGCGGCCGCGCCGTCTTCATCGCCGCGTCGCCGAGCGAGACGGCGGCGGTGCGGGAGCTCGACCTCGCCAGCGGCCGAACCCGGGTGCTGCGCCGCTCGCTGGAGACCGCGCTCGACCCGGGTTACCTCTCGGCGCCGCAGGCGATCGCCTTTCCCACCAGCGGCGGCGCTACCGCCCACGCCTACTACTACCCGCCCTGCAACCGGGACTTCCGGGCGCCCGATGGCGAGCGCCCGCCGCTCGTGGTGCACAGTCACGGCGGGCCCACCAGCGCCGCCAGCGCCGGGCTCAAGCTCGGCCACCAGTACTGGACCAGCCGCGGCTTCGCCCTGCTCGACGTCAACTACGGCGGCAGCAGCGGCTATGGCCGCGCCTACCGCCAGCGCCTCGACGGCCAGTGGGGGGTGGTCGACCTCGACGACTGCGTCAACGGCGCGCTTCATCTCAGCGCCCGGGGCGAGGTCGACGGCGAGCGCCTGGTGATCAGCGGCGGCTCGGCGGGGGGCTACACCACGCTCTGCGCGCTCACCTTCCGCGAGGTCTTCAAGGCCGGCGCCAGCCACTACGGCATCGGCGACCTCGAGGCGCTGGCGCGCCACACCCACAAGTTCGAGTCGCGCTACCTCGATCACCTGGTGGGGCCCTACCCGGAGCAAACCGAGCGCTACCGCGCCCGCTCGCCGATCCACCACGCCGAGCGGCTGTCGTGCCCGGTGATCTTCTTTCAGGGGCTCGAGGACCGGGTGGTGCCGCCGGCCCAGGCCGAGGCCATGGTCGCGGCACTCCGGGCCAAGGGCGTGGCGGTGGCCTACCTCACCTTCGCCGGCGAGCAGCACGGCTTCCGCGGCGCGGACGCGATCCGCCGCGCCCTCGACGGCGAGCTCTACTTCTATTCGCGGGTGTTCGGCTTCGCGCCCGCCGAGACCATCGAGCCGGTAGCGATCGAGAACCTGTGAGCGCCCCCGCCGGTGCCCCGCGCGCTTGATTCCAGGCACGCTTGCGCTACCCTGTGGGCCAGGGCCCGTAGTTCAATTGGTTAGAACCCACCGCTCATAACGGTGTTGTTGCAGGTTCGAGTCCTGCCGGGCCCACCACTTCGCCTCTCGTCCCAACATGACTCCATGACCCGGCCCCGCACCGTCGCCGCCGCGCTGATCGAGGCCTTCGCCGCGCGCGGCGTGAAACGCCTGTTCGGGGTCCCGGGGGGCGGCTCGAGCCTCGATCTGATCGCGGCGGCCGGCGCCCAGGGCCTCGACTTCGTGCTCACCCGCGGCGAGAACGCGGCGGCCATCATGGCGGCGGTGACGGGCGAGCTCACGGGCGCGCCCGGGGTCGTGCTCACCACCCTGGGCCCGGGCCTCGCCAGCGCCCTCAATGGCGTCGCCTATGCCGCCCTCGACCGCGCGCCGCTGGTCCTGGTGAGCGACACGCTGGAGCCCGACGAGGAGGGCCGGGTGAGCCACCAGGCGCTCGATCAGCGGGCGCTGATGGCGCCGCTCACCAAGGCCAGCCTCCGCATCGAGGGCGCCGCCGACCTCGACCAGATACCGGCGCTGCTCGACCTGGCGCTGGCCCATCCCCGGGGGGCGGTGCACCTCGACCTGAGCCCGGGCGCGGCGGCGGCGCCGGCGGGCGCTGCGCGGCGCCCAAGCCCGAGCCCGAGCCCGAGCGCGGCGCCGCCGGTCCCAGACGAGGCCGCGCTCGAGGCGGCGCGCCGGCGCCTCGCCGCCGCCCGTCGGCCCATCGTCATCGCCGGCCTCGAGGCGCGGCAGGGGGCCGCCGCCCGGGCCCTGGCGCGCCTCGTCGAGGGGCTCGGTTGTCCGCTGCTCACCACCTACAAGGCCAAGGGCGTGGCGCCCCACGATCACCCGGCGCTGGTGGGCCTCTTCACCGGCGCCCGCGCCGAGGCCCGATGCCTGGAGTCCGCCGACCTCATCGTGCTCGCCGGGCTCGACCCGGTGGAGCTGATCGCCGCGCCCTGGCGCCACCAGGCGCCGGTGGTGGTGCTCGCGGCGGCAATGCGCGAGGGCGGGCCGGTGCGGCCCGAGCTCAGCCTGGTCGGCGACCTCGCGGCATTACTCGAGGGCCTGGCCGGCGCCAACCGGGCGAGCGACTGGAGCGGCGACGAGATCGCGCGCCTGCGCCAGGGCTTGCGCGCCCACCTCGCCATGGCGGCGGGCCCCGGCATCAGCCCCCAGGCCCTGGTCGAGGAGGCGATCGAGGCGGCGCCGGGGGCCCGGGTGGCGATCGATGCCGGCGCCCATATGATCTCCGCCATGGCCCTGTGGCCGGCCTCGGCGCCCCACCAGGTGCTGATCTCGAACGGTCTCTCGACCATGGGCTTCGCCCTGCCGGCGGCCATCGCCGCCTGGCTCGCGGCGCCCGGCCCGGCCCCCGGCCGGCCCGTGCTGGCGCTCACCGGCGACGGCGGCCTGATGATGTGCCTGGCCGAGCTCTCCACCGCGGCCCGCCTCGGCGCCCGGGTGGTGACGGTGGTCTTCAACGACGCCGCGCTGTCGCTGATCGACATCAAGCAGCGCGCCCGCGGCCTCGACCGCGCCGGCGTGCGCTACCCCGCCGTCGACTTCGCCGCCGCCGCGCGCGGGCTGGGCTGCCGGGGCTACTCGGTGGCGGCGCCCGGCGAGCTTGGCGAGGCCTTCGCCGCGGCCCTCGGGGGCGAGGGTCCGGCGCTCATCGACGTCGCCATCGACCCCACGCCCTACGCCGCCCAGTTCGCGGCGCTGCGGGGCTGAGCCGGGCGCCCTCGCCTCAACCGCCCACCAGCTCGCGGTGGAGCTCGACCAAGGCGGCCATCGAGGGGAGCTCGAAATCGGGCGTCACGGCCTCGGCGGGGACCACCGTGGCGCCGCCGCCGGGCTTTTCCTGGCGGCGGTTGATCCACAAGCTAGCGAGCCCCAGCTCGGCCGCCGGCGCGTGGTCGTGATAGAGGCTCTGGGCGGTGTGCAGGATCTGCTCCTTGGCGACGCCGAGCTCGGCCAGCTTGTCGAAGGTGTAGTGGAAATTGCCCAAGTCGGGCTTGTAGGAGCCCACGTCCTGGGCCGTGACGATGAGGTCGAACTCGACCCCGAGCCTCTGGTTCGAGCGGGCGAACGAGTCGCGGTCGACATTCGAGATGATCACCAGCTTGTAATGTTGTTTGAGGTAGGCCAGGGCCTCGGCGCTGTCGGGGAAGGCGGGCCAGTCGCCCACCGAGCCGGCGAAGGCGTTGGCGTCCGCGGGCTCGACCGGCACCCCCCAGGCGGTCGCCATTTCGGCCAGGGAGCGGCGCAGGATATCGGGGTAGAGCGCCGCCGGCGTCGCCCGCTCGTGCGCCTCCTCGGTGGCGGCGAAGGCCTCCAGCACCTCGTTCTCGCTCGGGCTCAGGCCGCTCTTGGCGAGCCACGGCTCGAGCGCCCGCACGATCCCGGTCTCCCAGTCGATGAGGGTGCCGTAGCAGTCGAAGGTGAGGGTGGTGAAGTCGGTGAGGCTCTTGGTCATGTAGGCGTCTCCCGATCGTTCTCCGGGCGCCAGCCGGGCGGCGCGAGCCCGAGCTGGGCGATGACCTGGTCCGCGTCCACCGCCGGGCCGCTCCTCAGGCCGGGGCCTCGAGCACCGTGTCGGCGAACGAGGGGCGCTTCGCGAGCTCGGCGTACCAGCCGGCGAGGGCGGCCCGGCCCGGGCGCCAGTCCTCGTCCGCGAAGCGGAAGTCGAGGTAGTTGAGCGCGCAGCCCACGGTGACGTGGCCGATGGTGAGCTCGCCGAAGTCCCCGGCCTCGCCCTCGAGCACCTCGAGGGAGCGATCGACCTTGGCCTTCTGGCGCTCGAGCCACGTCGCCCAGCCGAGCTCGGCGGGCCGCCGCTGGCGCTCGATGAAGCGCAGCACGCAGGCCTCGAGAATGCCGTCGCCCAGGGCCTGGAGCTTGAGCGCACGCCAGCGTTCCGGGCCCGCCGGCGGGTAGAGCGCGGCGCCGCCGCCCGCGTCCAGGTACTCGCAGATCACGCGGCTGTCATAGAGCGTCTCGCCCTCGTCGGTGATCAGCGCCGGGACCTTGCCGGCGGGGTTGTCGCGGCCGATGTCGCTGTCGGGGTCCCAGGGGTTAGTGGGGACCAGCTCGATGCGCTCGAGGAGGCCGGCCTCGATGGCCACCACCATGGCCTTGCGCACGAACGGCGAGGTCGGCGAATAGCGCAGCTTCATCGACCGGGACTCACGGAAGCGCCCTAGAACACGTCCTTGCGGCGGCGGGTCTCGGCGAACACCGCGGCGAGTTCGCCGCCCAACAGCCCCACGGTGCGCTGCAGGTTCTCGGAGTCGGGTCTCAGGAACGGATTGGTGGCGCGCTCGTCGCCCAGCGTCGAGGGCACGGTGGGAATCCCTTGCGCGCGCATCCGATCGATCTCGGCGGCCCGCGCTTGCAGGTCCGGGTTGCCGGGCTCGACGCTGAGGGCGAAACGGGCGTTGGCCTGGGTGTACTCGTGGGCGCAGTAGACCCGGGTCTCGTCGGGGAGCTCCGTGAGCCTGCTGAGCGAGGCCCACATCTGCTGGGGCGTGCCTTCGAAGAGCCGGCCGCAGCCCAGCGCGAACAGGGTGTCGCCGCAAAACAGCGCCGTGCTCTCGGGGAACCAATAGGCGATGTGGCCGCGGGTGTGGCCGGGCACGAAGAACACCTTGGCCTCGGCCTCACCGATGCGGTAGCTGTCGCCGTCGCCGAGCTCGACGTCGATGCCGGGGATGCGCGCGGCGTCGGCGCCCGGGCCCACGATGGTGCAGCCGGTGCCCTCCTTGAGCTCCATGTTGCCGCCCACGTGGTCGCCATGGTGGTGGGTGTTGAGGATGTGGGTGAGGGTCCAGCCCTTCGCCTCGAGGACCTCGAATACGGGCCCGGCGACGGCGGGATCGACCACCGCGGTGGCGTCCCCGGCGGCGTCATGGGCGAGATACACGTAGTTGTCCTGGAGAACGGGAATCTGGTGAATCTCGAGCTGCGACATGGCGGCCGTCCATGGCTCGCCCGGAGCGGCGAGAGTTGAAGAATACCATCGTCGCGCCCGGGCCGTAACCCCGCGGGCGGCACCCGGGTGTGTTAGAGTGGCCCCGGCATGCGACCCCACGTCATCGACCTGAACGACTTCTATGCCGGCCGCCTCGGCCACATGGCGCGGCGCCTGATCCGGCGCCGGGTGCGCGAGATGTGGCCCGACGTGAGCGGCTTCTCGATGCTGGCGCTGGGCTATCCCACGCCTTACCTGCGCCCCTTCCGCGACGAAGCCGAGCGGCTTCTGGTGATGATGCCGGCGCGGCAGGGGGTGGTGCAGTGGCCGGCCGACGGGCCCAACCAGGTGGCGCTCGCCGACGAGAGCGACCTGCCGCTGCCCGACGCCTCGGTCGACCGCGTGCTGCTGGTCCACGCCCTCGAGACCAGCGAGGAGATGCTGCCGATGCTGCGCGAGGTGTGGCGGGTGATGGCCTCGGGCGGGCGCATGCTGGTGGTGGTGCCGAATCGGCGCGGCATCTGGGCGCGCTTCGAGCGCACTCCCTTCGGCCAGGGTTACCCCTTCACCCCGCCGCAGCTGACGCGGCTCCTTCGCGAGAACCTGTTCTCGCCGCTGCAGTCCAAGGCCGCGCTCTACGCCCCGCCTTCCGATTCGCGGATGGTGCTGCGCGCGGCCACCGCTTGGGAGCAACTCGGCGCCCGCTTCGGCCGCACCTTCGCCGGCGTGCTGGTGGTCGAGGCCTCGAAGCAGGTCTACGCGGTGACCCCGAGCCCGGTGCGCCGCTCCCGCCGCCGGCCGCGCCCGGTGGCGGTGCCCGAGGGGGCGACGGCGCTGGAGAAGATCTAGCCCGGTTGCTCCGGATTGCGCCCGGGGGCGGGACGGCCCGGGCCGCTCGCCGCGCCGCTCGCCGCGCCGCCGGTGGCTCAGTCCTCCAGCGCCGGGGGGCCGTCGGCGATCAGAGTGGCGCGGACCTTGGCTTCGCCGGCGACCGTCGCCAACCGGCGATCGGCCGTGATTAGCGGGGCGCCGAGGGTTCGCGCGAGGGCAATGTAAAGGGCGTCGTAGATCGATCCGCCATGGCCGCGCGCGATCTCGAAGGCGGTTTCGATATGGTCCATTGACGGCAGCGTGCGGATGGCGGCGGGCAGCAGCGCCGACAGCACCTCGACACTGTCCGTGATCGGCACCTCGTCCCGCCTCATGGCCTTTAGCAAGGCGCTGCCGACCTCGAGGTGAATGAGGTCGGGCGCCACCAAATCGTACTCGGGTATCAGCAAGAGGGCTGCGTATTCGCTGTATTGCTCGGGCAGGAACCACGTTGCGGCAACGCTGGCATCGACGATAACGATTACCGGTCCCGGTCCTCGCCGATAGCGGCCGTGGCGTCGCCCCTGTAGCGACTCTTGAGCCGCACGCGCATCGCGGCGGCGCGGCGCGACACCTCGGAGCGGTCCGGAAAGGCCGCCTGGTCGAGGATCGCCCGAACCTCGGCCTTGAGCGATCGCCCCGAGAGCCGCGCCCGATCTTTCAGGCGCCGGTAGACCTTCTCGTCGATCATCCGGACCGTCAGTCGCCGCATCTCATTGACATTTCAGCCGGATCGCCAAGGCTCGAACCTTAGGACCGGCTGAGGAGAAAGACCCCCTGCTCGCCGAGCAGGTTGGCGAGGAAGCCGATCGAATGGAAGGTGCGCGGCCGACCCTGGTGGTCGACCTCGATGCTGCGCTCGATGGTGATGCCGAGCTCCGCGCACAGCGCCGTGAAGTCCTTGATCGTGCAGAGGTGGATGTTGGGCGTCTCGTACCAGGGGTAGTCGCTGATCTGGGCGCTGGGCATGCGGCCCGTGGACAACAGCCGCCAGCGCAGGCGCCAGAAGCCGAAGTTGTGGAACGAGACGATCGAGCGCCGGCCGACGCGCGTCATCTCGGTGAGCACCTGCTTGGGCTTGTGGGTCGCCTGCAGGGTCTGGCTCAGGATCACGTAGTCGAAAGCCCCCGAGGGGTACTCTGAAAGGTCGGTGTCGGCATCGCCCTGCACGGCGGCGAGCCCCCGGGTCACGCAGGCGTTGACGCCGGCCTGGCTGAGCTCGATGCCGCGGCCGTCGACCTGCTTGCGATGGGTCAGGTAATGGAGAAGCTCTCCGCTGCCGCAGCCCACGTCGAGCACCCGCGAGCCGGGCTCGACCATCTCCGCCACCAACATCAGGTCGATACGGAGGCCGTCGGTCCGCCCGAGGCTCTCCGCCGCGCTCATCGCCGGGACAGACCCCGGTGCAGGGCGGCGCCGTCGAGGAACCCGGTGAGCGTGGCGACCAGCTCGGGCTCGTCCAAGAGGAAGGAATCGTGGCCGTTGTCGCTCTCGATCTCGACGAAGCTGACGTTGGCGGCGACCGAGTTGAGGGCATGGACGATGGCCCGGTTCTCCGAGGTGGGGAAGAGCCAGTCGCTGGTGAAGGAGATCACGCAGAAGCGCGTCTCGGCGCCCTTGAAGGCGTTGGCGAGCACGCCGTCGTACTCGCTCGGCAGGTCGAAGTAGTCCATCGCCCGGGTGATGTAGAGGTAGGAGTTGGCGTCGAAGCGATCGACGAAGGTGCTGCCCTGGTGGCGCAGGTAGCTCTCGACCTGGAAGTCGGCGTCGAAGCCGAACGAGAAGCCGTCGCGGTCCTGCAGGCTGCGCCCGAACTTGCGCTGCAACGCGGCCTCGGAGAGGTAGGTGATGTGCGCCGTCATGCGCGCCACCGCCAGGCCGCGCACCGGGTTGGTGCCCTCGTTGAGATAGTTGCCGCCGCGCCAGTTGGCATCGGCCATGATGGCTTGGCGCCCGACCTCGTGAAAGGCGATGTTCTGGGCCGTGTGCGTAGCGGCGCAGGCGACGGGAATGGCCGAGAACACCCGCTCAGGGTAATCCGCCACCCATTGCAGCACCTGCATCCCCCCCATCGAGCCGCCGGTGACGCAAAAAAGGTCGGGGATGCCGAGGTGATCGAGCAGCATCGCTTGCGCCCGCACCATGTCGGCGACGGTGACGACGGGAAAGCTCAGGCCATAGGGCTTGCCCGTCTTGGGGTCGATCTCCTTGGGCCCGATCGTGCCCATGCAACCGCCGATCACGTTGGCGCAGAGCACGTAGTAACGATCGGTGTCGAACGGCTTGCCGGGCCCCACCATGAGGTCCCACCAGCCCGGCTTGCCGGTGATCGGGTGGTGGCTGGCGGCGTACTGATCGCCCGACAGGGCGTGGGAGAGCATGATCACGTTTGAGCGCTCGGCGTTGAGCGCGCCATAAGCCTCGTAAGCCACCGGGAAGTTCTCGAGCCGGGCACCGCAATCGAGCTCGAGCGGCGCTTCGGCGCCGAGCATGACCGTGCGCGACTCGGCGACCGGGGCACCTCGCCCCTCGGCGGCTTGAACATCAACGCGGGCGGACTCACTCATGGCTCGATCGGTGCTGCCTGAAAGGCGAATATCCTGCCCCAAGGCGGGCCTGAATAGCTAGGTCCGGGGGCCGGGGCAAGTCAACGTTTTCTTTGATTTTGCGCGGCTCCGAGACTACAACTATGCGCTCCTTTGCCAACCGGTTTGGGGCGCACTCAGCCATACATCACCGATGACCGAGCGCAACACAGAGCTCGACGACGCGCGCGACGATATCGACCGCATCGACGATCAGCTCCACGATCTCCTGCGGCATCGCGCCGAGGTCGTGGCCCGGATCGCGGCGGCCAAGAAGGGCACCGCCGAGGCGGTGATCCAGCCAGGCCGCGAGGCGGCGATCCTGCGCCGGCTATTGGACCGGCACGGTGGGCCGCTGCCCAGGGCCGTTATCGCCAGCATCTGGCGTCAGGTAATCGCCGCCATGGTGCGCCTCCAGGGTCCGCTCTCGGTCGCCGTCTGCGCGCCCCAGCACTCGGTGGGCTACTGGGACCTGGCGCGCAGCCACTACGGGGTTTCGACGCCGATGACCCTGCACCGCTCGCACCACGTGGTGCTGCGCTCGGTGGTCCAGGGCGAGAGCACGGTGGGGCTCCTTCCGGTACCCCAGGAGGACGACGCCAATCCCTGGTGGCCGAGCCTGGCGGCGGCGCCGGCCAGCGCCCCCCGCGTCATCGCCCGCCTGCCCTTCGTCGATCTCGGCGACGGCCGCTTCGAGGAGCTCTCGGCGCTGGTGGTGGCGACCTCCGACGCCGACGAGACCGGCGCCGACGTCAGCCTGCTGGTGGCCGCCGCCCACACCGAGGTCAGCCGCGCCCGGCTCAACGAGTACTTGCAGAGCGCCGGGCTCGACGGCGGCTGCCGGGCCGTGGTGAGGGCGAGCAGCAACAATCCCGAGATACTGCATTTGATTGAAATCGCGGATTTTGTCGCTAAAAAGGAGCGTCGGCTCGACGACCTGCTGGCGCTCGCCGACGGCGACATCAAGCGCATCGTGCGGATCGGCGGCTACGCCGCTCCGATCCGGCGCTGAGCCGGGACGGAGGCGGCGCCGGCGGGCCAACCGAGAGAGCACCGGCTTTAGTGCCGGGATTCCGGCAGCGACTTGAAAACGGGAGCGTGACGTGACCGCTATCAGCCCGCGTCCGGGCATCCTCGACCTTGCTCCTTACGTGGGGGGCGACGTCGACGAGGAAGGAAAAGCCCGGGTCATAAAACTGTCGTCGAACGAATCGGCGCTGGGGCCTAGTCCGCGCGCCGTCGAGGCTTACCGGGCGACCGCGGCGAAGCTCCATCGCTACCCCGACGGCGCTTACGCCCGCCTCAGGGAGGCGATTGCCGGGCGCGAGGGGATCGAGCAGGACCGCATCGTCTGCGGCAACGGCTCCGACGAGCTCATCACCCTGCTGACCCGCGCCTACGCGGGTCCCGGCGACCAGGTGCTCCACTCCGAGTACGGTTTCGTGATGTACCGGCTGGCGGCGCTCGCCGCCGGGGCCGAGCCGGTGGCCGCGCCCGAGCGCGACTACACCGCCCAGGTCGACGCGCTGCTCGAGCGGGTGGGCGAAAGGACGCGTCTCGTCTACCTCGCAAATCCCAACAACCCGACCGGCACCTATTTGCCGGCAGCCGAGCTCGGGCGCCTCCACGCCGCGCTGCCCGGCGAGGTGTTGCTGGTGATCGACGCCGCCTACGCCGAGTTCCTGAGCCGCAACGATTACGTCGCCGGCGCCGAGCTCGTGGATGGCGCCGAGAACGTGGTGATGCTGCGCACCTTCTCGAAGATCCATGGGCTCGCTGGCGTGCGCTTGGGTTGGGCCTATTGTTCGCAGGACGTGGCCGACGTCCTCAACCGGGTGCGCGGGCCCTACAACGTCACCGCTCCGGCCCAGGCCGCAGGCGTGGCGGCGCTTGCCGACGTCGCCCATGTCGACGCGGCGCGCGCCCACAACGACACCTGGCTGCCCTGGCTCACCGAGAAGCTGAGCGGCGCCGGCCTCGAGGTGGTTCCCAGCGTCGCCAACTTCGTCCTGGTGCATTTTCGGGCCGATGGCGTCCACGGCGCCGATCAGGCCAACGCCTATCTCTCGGCCCGCGGCATCTTCCCGCGCGCCATGGGAATCTACGGCCTGTCCAACTGCCTCCGCATCACCGTCGGGCTCGAGGAAGAGAACCGCGAATTGGCCGCGGCGTTGGCCGAGTTCATGGCTTGAGGCCATGGCCGGGTCCCCGCTTTTCGATCGCGTGGCGCTGATCGGCCTTGGCCTCATCGGCGGCTCGCTCGGTCGCGTCATTCGGCGCGAGGGCCTGGCGCGCGAGATCGTGGGCGCGGCGCGCACCGCCCCCACCCGCGCCAAGGCTCTGGAGATCGGCTTCGTCGACCGCGTCGAGGACGATCCGGCCGACGCCGTCGACGGTGCCGACCTGGTGGTGCTGTGCACCCCGGTCGGGGCCTATGTCGAGCTGGTCAAGGGTTTCGCGCCGCGGCTCGCGCCCGGGGCGGTGGTCACCGACGTGGGCTCGGTCAAGGAGGCGGTGATCCGCGACCTCGGACCCTTGCTCCCCGAGGGCGTCCACCTGGTTCCCGGCCACCCGGTCTCGGGCACCGAGCATTCCGGTCCCGAGGCCGGCTTCGCCAGCCTGTTCGAGAACCGCTGGACCATCGTCACCCCGCCCGAGGGCTGCGACCAGGCGGCGCTGGACAAGGTCACCGAGCTGTGGCGCCGGGCGGGGAGCATGGTCGACGTCATGGATGCCCACCATCACGACCTGGTGCTGGCGATCACCTCGCACGTGCCCCACCTGATCGCCTACAACATCGTCGGCACCGCCGCCGACCTCGAGACGGTCACCGAGTCCGAGGTCATCAAGTACTCGGCCGGCGGCTTCCGCGACTTCACCCGCATCGCCGCCTCGGACCCGGTGATGTGGCGCGACGTTTTCCTGCACAACCGCGACGCGGTGCTGGAGATGCTGGGCCGCTTCTCAGAGGACCTGACGGCGCTGCAGCGGGCCATCCGCTGGGGCGACGGCGAGGCGCTCGAGGCCCTGTTCCGGCACACCCGCGATATCCGCAGCGAGGTCGTCGAGGCGGGGCAGCACGAGTACTACCAGAAGAACCATCAGGGTAACTTCTTCAACGGCGCGGGCAAGACCGGCGCCAGCCGCAAGAGCGGCAAAGGTCCCAGGTAGAGGCGGCCCTGCTGGGCGGTCACCGGCACCCGTGCCACCTTGCCCTCGGCTTCTTCCCGGGCCATGAGGGCAAGCGCCACCTTGGTCGCCACCGCCTCGCCGGCACGGATCCAGCCGCCGGCGTGGAGCCTGTCGATGAGCTCGCCGAAGCGCTTGAGCCGGGCGATGGCGGCGCCCATCGGTCGCATCTCCGCGTCGAGCGCCAGGGTGCCCGAGGCCTCCAGCGCGAGCGGCCCCCAGTCGATGACGAGCTCCCGCACCTCGACCGTGCCGCCGTCGTCGCGCCACGCCGCGAGGGCCTCTGTCAGCGGCGCCTCGGGCAGGCTGCCGAAGAGCGTCACGCGCAGCCTGAAAGTGGTGATCTGCTGCCCCAGCGCGGTCTTCACCTCGGGCGGCAGGGTCACCTCCTCGGCCCGCAGGCTGAGCTCCCGCGGTCCCGACGGCGCGGGCTCGGCGCCGTCCGCGATCGGGCGCCCGTGGAGCTGGACGCGCTTGGCCTCGAGGCGCTCGCTCCAGCCGCTGGCGCTGGCCTCGAGGCCCTGGAGGTCGATGGCGAAGCGCTCGAGCTGGCCGTCGCGCCCCAGCACCACGCTCACCATCGGCACCTCGGCGCGGGCGCTGAGCTCGCGCCAGGCGCCTTCCTTAAGGTAGGCGAGGCGGTGGCGGCCATCCAAGCTCAGGATCAGGTGGCGGAAGTTCCAGGGTTGGGCCACCGCCGCCAGCGCCGGCCCTTGCCAGCGCCAGGCCCGGGTCGGGTGGGGGCGGCCGATGCTGGGCTCGCGCACGCTGACCACGAGCCGGAACGGGAAGCCGGAGACCGAGACCCCGCCGTAAGCGACCTCGAAGCCCTCGGCGCGGCGCTCGTCCGCCCACGCCGCGATGCCGGGCTCGATGGCGCCGGCGACCTGGAACCAGTAGGCGCTGTAGGCCCCGGCCCCGGCCACCAACACGCCGATCAGCACGAGATACCGCATGCGCCGATCCTAGCGCGCCAGCCGCCGCCAGCGCCAGCGGCCCTGGCGCACCCCCCCTTTAGGGCGATTCACCTTTGTCGGGAATCGCTCAAGGCCGCGACGGCGGCCCGCCGGCCCTCCGGCGCGCCCGCGCAGGCGCGGACCTTCAGGTCCGCTGCCGTGAGCGAACAAGACCGAGAGCGGGTCCCATCAATTGGGACCTGCTCGAGGGCGGGCGCCGGGTCATGACGACGCCACCGTCGCGCCACCGCCTCCCCGCCGCCGCCGGCTTCTGGGTCTTCGGCTACGGCTCGCTGATGTGGCGTCCGGGCTTCGACTACCTCGAGATGCGACCGGCGACGCTCCACGGCTATCACCGCGCCTTCTGCATCTACTCCTGGCGCTACCGCGGCACCCGCGCGCGTCCCGGCCTGGTGCTGGGGCTCGACCGCGGTGGCTCGTGCCGGGGCCCGGCCTACCGCGTGGCCGACGAGCAGGCCGACGCGGTGCGCCGCTACCTCTACGACCGCGAGATGGAGTACGAGGTCTACCGCCAGCTCATGTGTCGGGTCGCCCTCGAGGACGGTCGCCGGGTGGCGGCGTTGTGCCACGTCGTCAACCGGAGCTGCGCGCAATACACCGGCCGGCTCTCGGAGCAGCGCACGGCGGCGCTCATCCGACAGGGCCGGGGCACCACCGGCAGCTCCCGCGACTACCTCTTCAACACCGTCCGCCACCTCGACGAGATGGGGCTCGCCAATGGTCCCCTGCACCGCCTCGAGGCCCTGGTGAGGGCGGCGGACAGGCCGGGGGATTGAGCCGGCGTCGGCCCCGGGGCGCCGCGCTCACACGGCGCTGAAGCCCCCGTCGACGGGGAGCGTCGCGCCGGTGATGAATCCGGCCGCCGGCGAGGCCAGGAAAAGCGCGGTGCCCGCGATCTCCTCGGGCTCGCCCCAGCGTCCCAGCGGCGTGCGCGCCAGGATCGAGCGCTCGAGCTCGGCGTTGGCGCGCACCCCGGCGGTGAGCTTGGTGACGATCCAGCCCGGGGCGATGGCGTTGACGCGGATGCCGTCACGCGCCCAGCGCGCCGCCAGGGTCTTGGTGAGCTGGACGATGGCGGCCTTGCCGGCGCCGTAGCCGGGCACCCGGGGATAGCCGAAGTAGCTGGTCATCGAGGCGATGTTGATGACCGTGCCTTTGGTTTCCTTGAGCTTGGGCAAGAGCGCCGTGGTCATGCGGAAGGTGCCGCCCAAGTGGATGCCGACGATGTCGTCGAAGGTCTCGGGCTCGTACTCCTGGCCCGGCGCCGAGCGCCCGGCGCAGTTGACCAGCACGTCGACGCGGCTGACCTGGGCCGCGACGCGCTCGATCGCCTCGTGCTCGAGGAGGTCGAGGCGGTGGTAGGTCATGCCGTCCAAGTCGACGTCGTAGCTGCCCTCTTCCTGGGTGCCGGTGATGGTGACCGCGGCGCCGGCGTCCCGGAAGGCGCGGCCGATGGCGCTGCCGATGCCGCCCGAGCCGCCGGTGATGAAGACGCTCGTGCCGCTGAAATCGAAGCTCACCGTCGCGCCATCGCTCATGGCTGCAGTCTCCTTTATGCAGTGAGGGAAGGGCCCCGCGGGCCTAGCTGCACTTCGAGTAGCCGCAGCTGGTGCAGATGTCGCAGCCCTCTTGGTGAATTAGCGCCGGCTGGCTGCAGCGCGGGCAGGTGCGGAAGCGGAGCTCCGCGCCGCGCTCGTTCTCGCCCACCGCCTTGGCCAGCGCCTCGCGCTCGGCGTGCTCGGCGCGGGGGTCGGGGATGAAGCCGATGTCGATCAGGTGATGCTCGATGACCTCGCCGATCGCCGCCAGCAGCGAGGGCACGTAGCGCCCCGCCACCCAGTGGCCGCCGCGCGGGTCGAACACCGCCTTGAGCTCCTCGACCACGAACGAGATGTCGCCGCCGCGCCGGAACACGGCGCTGATCATGCGCGTCAGCGCCACCGTCCAGGCGTAGTGCTCCATGTTCTTGGAGTTGATGAAGACCTCGAAGGGGCGGCGGCGACCGTCCTGGACGATGTCGTTGATGGTGATGTACATGGCGTGCTCGCTCTCCGGCCAGCGCACCTTGTAGGTGCGCCCGGGCAGGGTCCCGGGGCGGTCGAGCGGCTGGGTCATGTGGACCACGCTGCCCTCGTACTCGTCCTCGGGCCGCGCCGCCGGCGCCTCGAGCGGGAGCTCGCGCTGCTCCGCCTTGGCCTCGGCCCCCTCGCCGGCCTCGAGCACGGCGCCGGTGACCAGGTTGGGACGGTAGGTGGTGCAGCCCTTGCAGCCCATGTCGTAGGCCACCAGGTAGATGTCCTTGAAGTCCTCGAAGGAGATCTCCTCGGGGCAGTTGATGGTCTTCGACACCGAGCTGTCGATGTAGCGCTGCACCGCCGCCTGCATGCGCAGGTGGTCCGCGGGCGTGAGGCCCTGGGCATCGACGAAGTAGTCGGGGAGCGGCGTCGTCTCGCCATAGAGGCGGCGGAAGAGCCGGTAGGCGTAGTCCTCGACCTTCTCCTCGCGGCGGCTGTCGTCGGGCATCCGCACGTTGCGCCGGTAGGTGAAGCTGAACACCGGCTCGAGCCCCGAGGAGACGTTGTCGGCGAGGATCGAGACCGTGCCGGTGGGCGCCACCGAGGTCACCAGGGCGTTGCGCATGCCCTTCTCGGCGATGGCGGCGCGGACCTCGTCGTCGAGCGCGCTCACGCTCTCGCCGGCCAGGTAGGCCTGGCGCTGGTAAAGCGGGAAGGCGCCTTTCTCGGAGCTGAGCTCCGCCGAGGCGAGATAGGCGGCGCGGCGCAAGCTCGCCATCCAGGCTTCAGTGAGCTCGACGGCGCGGGCACCGCCGTAGCGGGCGCCGCACATGATCAGGGCGTCGGCGAGCCCGGTGACGCCGAGGCCGATACGGCGCTTCGATTGCGCCTCGCGAGCCTGCTGGGCGAGCGGGAAGTCCGAGACCTCGATGGCATTGTCGAGCATGCGCACGGCGGTGCCCACCAGGGCCTCGAGCGCCGACCCGTCGATCGCGGCGCCGGCCTCGAACGGCGTCTCCACCAGCCGCGCCAGGTTGATCGAGCCCAGCAGGCAGGCGCCATAGGGGGGCAGGGGCTGCTCGCCGCAGGGGTTGGTGGCCTTGATGGTCTCGCAGTAAGCGAGGTTGTTGAGCCGGTTGATTCGGTCGATGAAGATGACCCCGGGCTCGGCGTAGGCGTAGGTCGCACGCATGATGCGGTCCCACAGCTCGCGCGCCGCGAGGGTCTTGTAGGCCACCCCGTCGAAGCTCAGCTCCCAGGGCGCGTCCTCCTTGACCGCGGTCATGAAGGCGTCGCTCACCAGCACCGAGAGATTGAACATGCGCAGTCGCCCGGGCTCGGCCTTGGCGTCGATGAAGGCCTCGATATCGGGGTGGTCGCACCTCAGCGCTCCCATCATGGCGCCGCGGCGGAAGCCCGCGCTCATGATGGTGCGGCACATCGCGTCCCACACGTCCATGAAGCTCAAGGGCCCGGAGGCGTCGGCGCCGACGCCGCGCACCGGAGCACCCTTGGGCCTGAGCGTCGAGAAGTCGTAGCCGATGCCGCCGCCTTGCTGCATCGTCAGCGCCGCCTCCGTGAGGTGCTCGAAGATGCCGGTCATGTCGTCGGGGATGGCGCCCATGACGAAGCAGTTGAAGAGCGTCACCCGGCGCTCGACGCCGGCGCCGGCGACGATGCGCCCGGCGGGCAGGAAGCGGAAGTCTTCCAGCGCCCGATAGAAGGTGTCTTCCCAGCGCTCGGGCTCGGCCTCGGGCGCCGCCAGCGCCCGGGCGACGCGACGCCAGGTGTCCTCGATGGTCTTGTCCACCGGGGTGCCGTCGCCGCTCTTCAAGCGGTACTTCATGTCCCAGATCTGCTGGGAGATTGGCGCCACACGGGGCATCGCGAACCCGGTCTTAGCAAGCGAGCGACAAAAGCAACCTCCGCGCCGGCGCGCTCAAGGGCGCCACCGACGCGGGCGAATTATCAGTTTAGGGCCCGCGCGGCTCCACGTCAAAACAAATGTTCATGAAATGTTTCCACCGTCATATCCTCCAATAAGCCATTGTTTCCATGGAATAATCATGGCTTACCCCGGACATCCACAGGGCCGTGAAGGGAGAGTTATCCACAGGACGCGGAATGGCGTCCCTCGGCCACCAGGGCCGCCGTTCCGGCCTCGATTCGCTGCTCGAGCTCGGCCATGAAGGGGCCCCGCTTGAGACCCGGCGCGATGGGGGCAAGGAACTCGAGCACCAGGGTGCCGGGCCGCTTGTGGAAGCTGCGGCGGGGCCAGTAGAGGCCGGAGTTGACCGCCACCGGAACCACGGCGACGCCGAGGCCGCGATAAAGCGCCGCCACCCCCGGCAGGTAGGGGAGCGTTTCGCCGGGCGCGGTGCGCGTGCCCTCGGGGAAGATGATCACCGGCCGGCCCTCCTCGACCGCCGCCCGGGCGGCCCGCACCATGGCCTTGAGCGCCGCCGGCCCGCCCGCCCGATCGACCGGGATCTGGCGCGACTTGCGGCAGTACCAGCCGTAGAGCGGGATGGCCAGGAGCTCCTTCTTCATCACCACCGCCGGTTCGCGGACGATGACGTGCCAGATCAGGGTGTCCCAGGCCGACTGGTGCTTGGCGGCGATGATCGCCCCGGCCGCGGGCGGCGCTCCGCGGATCTCCACCCGGATGCCGACGATCCAGCGCATCAGCGCCAGCACCCCGCGGGCCCACAGGGTCTGGGCCCGAACCGTGGCCAGCGGCGCCAGCGCCAGCGCCGGCACGGAGAGCGCGAGCGCCAGCGCGGTCCAGCCGAAGAAGGCGAGATTGAAGAGCAGCGAGCGCGGCGCCGAACAGGGGTCAAGTCTTGACATTTATCATTTTATCGTGGGCCCGGCCCCAGGCCCGCCCCCAGGCCCATCCGTGAGGCAAACTGATAAATGACAAGACTTGACCCCTAGCTGAGCCGGGCCCGGACCAGGCTCACCAGGTACTTGTCGAACTCGACCGCCATCAGCATGGTGGTGCCGGGCCAGCGCCACCAGGCCGCGAGCTTGACGTTGGCGGGGAACACCGGGTGGACGACCAGCACCACCTCGGGCATGGCGCGGCCGAGCTCCACCAGGCTGCGCGGCATGTGATAGCTCGCGGTCACCACCCTGAGGCTCGCGAAGCCCTCGCGCCGGGCCCAATCCCTGGTCTCGGTGGCGTTGCCGGCGGTGTCCTCGGCCTCCTGGCCGAGCTCGACGCAGCACTCGAAGAGCTCGGGCGCCCGCTGCGACAGGCGTTGCAGCTCGCCCCGGTTGGTGCCGCGGTCGACGCCCGAGATGAAGAGCTTGCCCGCCATGCCCTCGGCCAGCAGATCGAGACCCGCGTGCATGCGCTCGGTGCCGCCGGTCAGCACCACGATGCCGTCGGTCTTGGCGAAGCGGTCCGCGACCTCGCGCGGCAGCCGGGCCGCGAACCAGACGAAGCCGCCGAGCCAGAACACGGCGGCGGCCACCGCCAGCCCCAGGGCCCGCCTGAGCAAGCGCCAGCCGCGGCGCTCGTGCCGCTTCATTGCTCCCCTCCCAAGAGCGCCGCGGCCGCCGCCGCGAGGTCGTCGCGCACCGCCACCGGCAGCACCTGCGGCGGCAGGCCCGAGGCCTGGGTCGCGGCGCCCTTGCCCGAGCGCACCAGGATGCGCGGACAGCCGGCGCGCGCCGCCGCCTCCAGGTCACGGAGCGAGTCGCCGACGAAGGGCGTGGCGGCGGCCGGGGCGCGGTAGCGCCGCAACGCCTCGAGCAGCATGCCCGGGTTGGGCTTGCGGAACTCGCTCGCCGTCCACGGCGGGTCGGGGCAGTGGATGACGTCCTCGAGGCGGCCGCCGGCGCGCCTCACCTCGGCGCGCAACTTGTCGTGGATGTGGCCCAGCATCGCCTCGTCGATGAGGCCGCGGCCGACCAACGACTGGTTGGTCACCACCACCAACCGCCAGCCCGCCGCGCAGAGCCGTGCCACCGCCTCGGCCGCGCCGGCGATCAACTCGAGCTCGTCCGGGCTCTTGACGAAGTCGGATCGGTCGACGTTGAGGACGCCGTCGCGGTCGAGCAAGAGCAGCACCGCCTAGAGCATCCTCTGCAGCGCCCGCATCACCGTGGCGCGCGCGGTGAGGGTGGCGATCAGGCCGGCGATCAGCGGCATCGCGGCGAGCGCCGCCCAGCCGCCCGCGCCCAAGGCTAGGGCGGGGAGGAAGGCACCCTCGAGGGTGGCGGCGGCGCGCGAGAGCACGAACAGGGTGAGCGCCGCCAGCGCCAGGCCCATGAAGCCGCCCCTCAAGCCCAGCATCAAGGCGTGGGTCTGGAACTGGCGGGCGATGTAGGAGTCCCAGGCGCCGATCAGGTGCAGCACCTCGATCACGTCGTGGTGCACGGCGAGCCCGGCGCGGGTGGTGAAGACCACGATGGCCATGCCGGCAGCCGCGATCAACAGCACCACCGCCGCGGCCAGGAGCTGAATCCAGCGGCTCAGCCGGATCACCTTGTCGAGCCACAGCTTGTGGTCGTCGAGCTGGGCCCCCGGTGCCGCCGCCTCGAGCCGCCGCGCCAGGGCCTCGAGGTCGAGCTCGGCGTCGGGCGCCAGCCGCACGTCGATGAGATCGGGTATGGGCAGCTCGGGCGACAGGTTGCCGGGGCCGAGCCAGGGCTCGAGCAGGGCGGCCAGCTGGTCGCGGCTCAAGGCCGTGGCCTGGACCACGCCCGGCGTCGCCCGCAAGACCTCGAGCGCGGCGGCGCGGCCGGCGGCGCCGTGATCCCCCTCGGGGGCCGGGATCTGCACCGTGAGCACGCCGCGCAGGCCCTGGCCCCAGCCCGACACCGCGGCGTCGAGCGCCAGCGCCCCGGCCAGCGCCAGCGCCGCGAGGTAGACCATCACGGCGATGACCCAGGGCAGGTAGCGGTGCGAGGGGTCCGCATCGAGCGGCAGTTCGGAGCGGCGGGCGAGCACTCAAGCCCCCCTCACCTGGCGCTCGGGCTCGGCCGCGGCATCGACCAGGCCCCCGGACACGACTTTGAGCACCGGGTGCTGGGTGTCGCTGAGCAGGGCCTCGTCATGGGTGGCGACGACCACCGTCGTTCCCAGCTTGTTGAGCTCCTCGAAGAGATAAAGCAAGCGCGAGCCCTGCTCGGTGTCGACCGAGCCGGTGGGCTCGTCCGCGATCAGCAGGCTGGGCCGAGCGATCACCGCGCGGGCGATGGCGACCCGCTGCTTCTCGCCCTCCGAGAGCGTCGGCGGGCGCGCCTCCATCTGGTCCTCGAGGCCGACCCAGGTCAAGAGCTCGATCACGTGCTCGCGGATCTCGATCTCGCGGGCGCCGGCGATGCGCAGCGGCAGGGCGACGTTTTCGAGGGCACTCAGGTGATCGAGGAGCTGCAGGTCCTGCGACACCACGCCGATGCGCCTGCGGATGCTCGGCAGATCGCGCCGCGGCGTCTCCGTAAGCTTGTGGTCGAAGATCGAGATCAAGCCCCGGGTCGGCCGCTCGGCCAGGTACATCAGCTTGAGCAGCGTCGACTTCCCGGCACCGCTCGGTCCGAAGACGATATGGAACGAGCCCGGCGCCAGGTGGAAGCTGATGTCGCGCAGCACCTCGGCGCCCTGGCCGTAGCGCATTCCGACGCCTTGAAAGCGAACCACGGATTGTCCTTTCCCAGGTCTCTGAACGGTCGGGTAGAGCCCGACGGGGTGCTCCGGGGCGTTCCGCGGTCATTATATCGAATCACGCGGCTGTGGCGGAAGCGCGACTCCGGTGACCGGCCTCGCGCGCGGCAACCGACTGTACAGGGTCGGCGGGCGGTATTAGATTCGCCGCCATGATTCTCGAGTGTCCGTCATGCCAGACCCGCTACCTGGTCGACCCCGCCGCCCTCGGGGCCGGGGGCAGGACGGTGCGGTGCGCCCGTTGTCGCAGTACTTGGTTCGCGGAGCCGCCGGCCGAAAGCCTCGATCGTCCCGACCTCGCCGAACCCATCGAGGTGCCGAGGCCGATCCCCAGGGGCTCGAACCTGCCGGCCGTGCGCCACGAGCAGCGCGGCGCCAATTGGCTCGGATGGCTGGTGCTCGTGGTCGTCGTTGGCGCCGTCATCGCCGGCGGCGTCTTTGCCCGCGAGCAGATCGTCGCCGCCTGGCCGCCGGCGGCCAAGCTTTACGAATTGGTCCGCCTGCCGCTCCAGGGCGCGCGCCTCGGGCTCGATCTCAGGAACGTGCGCTCCTCCCAGGAGCTCGAGGACGGGGTGCTGGTGCTTTCGGTCGAGGGCGAGGTCGTCAACGTCTCCCGTACCGCGCATCGGGTGCCGAACCTGCGCGTGGTGCTCCACGACGAAGAGCAGCGCGAGCTCGACACCTGGCTGGTTTCGGTGCCGCACGCGCGCCTCGAACCGGGCGAGAGCATGGCCTTCAGCACCCGCCGGGAGAAACCGCCGCCCGACGCCAGGGGCTTGGTGGTGAGCTTCGCGGGCGGGAGCTGAGCCGATGACCTGCGGTTCGACCATCGAGTCCGGACTCACGCCAGCCTGAAGGGAGGGCAAAGCTTGTCCCAGATGTCGGCACGCCCGGTCACGGTTCTTTACGATGCCGAGGCCATCGCCCAGAGGGTCGAGATCCTGGCCGGGGAGATCGCCGCCACCATGGGCAGCGACATCATGGTGGTGGCGGTGCTCAAAGGCAGCTTCATCTTCACCGCCGATCTCTTGCGCGCCCTCCACCGCGCCGGCGTCAGGCCACAGATCGATTTCATGACCTTGTCGAGCTACGGCACCGCCACCGTGAGTTCGGGCCGGGTGAGCATCGTGCGCGATATCTCGGACTCGATCGAGGGGCGGCCGGTGCTACTCGTCGACGACATCCTCGAATCGGGGCGCACCCTGAGCCACGCCAGGTCGGCGCTGGCGGAGCGGGAGCCCACCGAGGTCAAGCTCTGCATCCTGCTCGACAAGCCGGGCAAGCGGAAGACCGAGGTCGAGGCCGACTTCGTCGGCTTCACCTGCCCCGATCGCTTCGTGGTCGGATACGGCCTCGATTATTCCCACTACTACCGCGAGTTGCCGTATATCGGGTATCTGGAGCAAACCTGAGTCCGGGAGTGGCGTCGCGCGATGGCCAAAATCCTGATCGCCGAGGACGAGCAGGCGGTGCGCGCCTTCGTGAGCCGCGCGCTCGCGCTCCGCAAACACCAGGTCACCGCCGTCGCCGACGGCGCCGAGGCGCTGGAGGCGCTGGCGGTTGGCGAGTACGACCTGCTCCTCACCGACATCGTCATGCCGGTGATGGACGGCATCGCCCTGGCGCTCAAGGTGTCGAAGGACTACCCGGGCGTGCGCATCCTGATGATGACCGGTTACGCGGCCGAGAAGCAGCGCGCCTACAACCTCGAGGTGCTGATCCACGACGTGGTGGTCAAGCCCTTCAGCATGAACGAGATCTGCGACCTGGTCGACTCGGCGCTCAAGCTCTAGGGTCACGAGCCGACCGAGCGCCGTAACCGCTGCGCGTCTTGCGGGTTGAAGTCAGCTACGCGGGACGACCGCGCGCCCGGATCGATGACGGAGGGCGGGCAAAAGCGCCCACGGCCGGGCCCTTCAGGCAGCGCCAGAGGAAAGCGACGGTCAACCGCTAGGCCAGGCCTTCCGCCCCCGCACCTGGCCCCCGCACCTGCCCTCCGCTCTATCCTTGGCTTCGCTTCGGCAGCGCCGGCACCTCGAAGGTGCGGGGCGGATTGCCGGCGGCGTAGTTGTCCCACATCATCCGGTAGGCCGTCTCGAGGTGGCGGGTGAGGCGGGGGATATCGAACAGGGGCTCGGTCAGCCGGTTGGCGGCGAGCCGCGTCTTGATCGCCGCCAAACGCTCGGGCTCGAGCGCCAGCGCGAGGGCGAGGCGCTCGTAGTCGTCCAACGATTCGGTCACCAGCTCCTCGAGGCCGATGGCGCTCAAGAGCGTGGCGCCGTTGCGCGACTGGGGCGTCTCGCCCGCCACCGTCAGCACCGGCACGCCGACCCAGAGCGCATCCACGGTGGTCACCCCGCCGCCGTGGTAGCGGTTGTCGAGCGCCAGGTCGACGAGCCTGTGGCGCGCCAGGTGGACGCCGTGCACCGCCTTCTCGGCGAAGATCAGGCGCTCGGGCGCGATCCCCCGCGCCTCGGCCTCGCGGCGCAGGTTGTCGCGGCTCGTGGGCGTGCCGGCGACGAACCACATCACGCTCCCCGGCACCTGGCGCAGCAGACGCATCCAGATGGTGAAGAGCCAGGGGTCGAACTTGTAGTGCGAGTTGAAGTTGGCGAACACGAAGGCGCCCTCGGGCAGGCCGCAGTCGGTGCGGCTCGGGGTCTCGTCGGCCATCTCCGAGTGGGTGGTGGCCATGAAGGTCTCGGGCAAGAGCGCCAGCTTCTCGTGGTAGAACTTCTCGTTCTCGGGCGGCGCGTGGACGCGGTCGGTGATCAGGTAGTGGATGTAGTCGGCGCCGATGGTGGTGGAGAAGCCCAGGTAGTGGGCCTGCACCGGCGCCGGCTCGAGGGCGAAGATCTCGAGCCGCATGCCCCGGGTATGGCCGGCGAGGTCGACGAGGATATTGATGCCGTCGTCGTTGATGCGCCGCGCCGCCTCGTCGAGCGGCAGGCCGGCCAGCTCGACGAAGGTGTCGAAATCGCGGCGGAAGGCCTCGGTAAGGTCGTCCATCCCGGTGGGCCCGCCTCTGCCGGCGGCGAGCGAGTAGCCGAAGAGCTCGAAGCGCTCGCGGTCGTGCTGTTCGAGGAGGCCCTTGAAGGCCACCGCCACGCTGTGGAAGCGGAAGTCGGGCGAGACGTAGCCGATGCGGAGCTTGCTGCCCCGAGGCGGCGCGTAGGTGAAACCGTCCCGTGGCTTGAGCGCCGCCACCCGGGCGGTGTAGCGGCCGGCGATCTGGCGCACCGCCCGCAACCGGAGCTCGTGCGGCACCGGCATGCTGAGCAGCGCGAAGGCCGAGGCCGAGACGGTCTCGCCGCTCTCGATCTCGTGCTCGATCTGGCTGATGGTCTTGGCGATCACGGCGTCGAGGTTGCGCCAGCTGCATTGCTGCATCAGCGAGTGGGCCAGGAACGAGTAAACGGCGCCGTAGCCGGGCCGCACCTTGAGCGCCTGCAAGAAGATGCCCACCGACTCGTCGTAGCGGCCCAGCGTCTGCAACAGGCTGGCCAGGTTGAAGTAGACCTGGGCCACCGCGGGGTCGGCCGCGAGCGCGTCCCGGTAGCGCTGGATCGCGTCGCCATAGCGCCCCACCTCCTGCAGCGAGATGGCCAGGTTGTTGAGCGCTTCGGGGTACTCGGGCTTGAGCTCGAGCGCCCGCTCGAGCGCCACCGCCGCCGCGTCGTGGCGGTTGGCGGCCTGGTGTACGAGCGCGATCGAGTTGTGGGTGTTGGCGAGGTCGGGATCCAGGCGCAGCGAGGTCTCGAAGCTGCGCAACGCCTCGTCGATCGCGCCCAACGAGCGCTGGGCGTTGCCCAGGTTGGTGATGGCGATGGCGAAACCCGGATCGAGCTCGAAAGCACGCCGGTAGGCCTCCGCCGCCGCTTGGTACTCGTCCTTGGCCATAAAGGCGTTGCCCAGGGTGTTGAAGCCGTGGCTGAAGTCGGGCTTGAGCTCGAGCGCCCGATTCACCGCCGCGATCGCCTCGTCGGGGCGGTTGAGGTCGCGCAGGCAGTTGCCCAAGTTGTTGTGGATCTCCGGGATCTGGTCGTTGAGCTCGATGGCGCGCTCGAGACAGATGCGGGCGCGCTCAGGCTCGCCGCGGCCGTGATGGAGGTTGCCGAGGTGGAACAGGGCCTCGGCGTCGTCGGGCGCGATCTCGAGGCCGGCGTCGAGCCAGCGCTCGGCCTCTTCGGTTTGGCCGCTCTGCAAGAGGAGAGCGCCGAGGTTGCGCAACGCCTCGGCGTAGCCGGGCTCGAGCGCCAAGGCCTCGCCATAGGCCTCGAGGGCGGGCTCCGGCTGGTCCGCCTTGCTCAACGCCACGCCTAAGTTGAAGCGGGCGCGCGCCCAGCCCGGTTTGAGGGCGATGGCGCGGCGCAGGTGATCGAGCGCCTCCTCGTGTTGGCCCAGCTCGGAGAGCACGATGCCGAGGTTGGCGAGGGCTTCCGCATTGTCGGGGGCGAGCCGCACCGCCTCCTCGAGGTGGTGCCGGGCGTCCTCGATAAGGCCCTCGGCGCGCAGGATCGCGGCCAGGTTGCTGCGCGCGGGGGCGAGCGCCGGCTCGAGCTCGATGGCGCTGCGGTAGCGGGCCAGCGCCTCCTCGACCCGCCCGGCCTGGAAGCAGGCGTTGGCCAGGTTGGCATGGGCGGCGGCGAGCTTGGGATTGTGGTCGATGGCGCGCCGGTAACAGCTCTCGGCCTCGAGCGCGCGGCCGCGCGCCATCATCACGTTGCCGAGGTTCGAGTGCACATCGGCATCCTCGGGGCGCAGCTCGAGCGCCCGCTCGTAGAACCGGGCCGCCTCGTCGAGCTCGCCCGACGCGCCCATCAGCGCGCCGAGGTTGCACAGCGCGTCGGCGTGGGCCGGGTTGTGCTCCAGCGTTTGGCAGTAGAGCGCCTTGGCCTCGTCGGCCCGCCCCGCCTTGTGATGGGCGAGGGCGGCGGCGAAGGTGTCGATGAGCTCGGTCATGGCATGGGTGCGAGGTGCATCCCGGAAATGGTTAACGTCGACGCGTTAACATTCCCTTAGCCAGCTGCGGGCCGCAGGCGACCGGGTCACCCCTTATCTGCAGTGATCTGCCGCAAAGGGGGCAGCGGCACAGTCCTGCAAGTGGACAAGCCGGCCTTTACCAAAGCCCCGAACGGGCAACCGTTCGTGCGCGTGTGTGGCGGCTTCTTGCCGCCTTTTGACGGGCCGCTCTCACCGCAGCGGAAACCAAGCGGGCCCTTCTGGCCAAGACGGCGCCGCTGGGTGGTAACGGCCTTGCGGTGAAAGATACCGGCTTCATGGTCTCGCGAGTGATGACGCGGCGGTCGACGACCCGGCGATTGGCGACGGCGACCCGGATGGTCGTCATAGAAGGGACAGGGGCGCGGATCCCCCATGGGCGTCCCTCAGGCTGCTTCTGGATGGTGGCGCATGACGACGAAAAAGCGATCGATGCACGGCGACGGTTGCGCACCCTCCTCAGCCGCAAACCGCCATTCGACCTCGTCGCCCTCGCGGTGATAGGTCAGCGGCCGGTAGGCGAAGGGACGGAAACCTGCGCGGTGATAGAGCTTGAGCGCCGGCAGGTTGTCGTGGAAGGTCTGGAGCCGGATCTCGATCGGCCCCAGGGTGCGCCGGGTCCAGGCGATCAACAGCCGGACCGCGTCTGTCATCGCCCCCGGGCTATGACCGGCCTCGCCACGGATGACGTTGTCGATCTCGCAGGTGCGGGCCACCCAGTCGAAGCTGGAGAGGCCCAAATGGCCGATCAGCCGGTCGTCCGGCGTGCGCACGTAAAATAGGATCCGATCCTCGCGGGCGATCAGCAGATTGTCGAACCACAGCCGCGTAGTCTCCTCGGTCACGTTGCACACCTTGAGAAAGCCGTCTTGATTGTCGCGCCGCCAACAACTGAGCCGCGTGATGTGTCCGTTCCTATGCAAGCATTCGCCGGTCAGGGGGACCAGTTCGATGCCGTCGCAAAAGGTGCCGCGTCCAAAAGGCCCCTGTTTGAGATCCCTGAAAACGCGGACGACCCGTTCGCAAAGATCGCCGCCGGCCGCAGATTCGTTGTCGTGGTTCACCGCCGCGCTCCTCGCCCTTGCGGTCGCCCCCCCCAACACGCCCCGATCTCGCGACTCCCGCACCCGGGTGTCGTCCATCGGAAGCGGGAGCCGGGTTGGGCCAGGATGCGGCGGGCTTGGTTAATCCTCCGTTAAGCTCGCGCTAGCGCGATTCCAGGTTGATCGGATTCGCTCTCCGGCCGCGCCGGCGCGGATCCTTTTGGCCGCTGGGTAGAGCGCGCTGTGCCCGTCGGTTTAAGGGAGGATTAAGCATTACAAGTTATCAACGGCCTTACGCCGGAACGGTTGGCCAGGTGCGATCGGTCCTTCCCATCGACGCCCAAGGCAATGGCCGAACCAAGGATTCCATGGGAACGCTATTACAGCCTTCGCCTAGTGCCGCCGCCATCGCCGTCGCCGATTTGCTGCGGTTGGGCCGGGCGGCATTCGATGCCGGGTACCTGCCGCGCGCACTCTTGTACCTCAAAGCCGCAAGCGAGCGCGCTCCCTCGAACCCCGAGATATATTTGGAGCTCGCCCGGATTCTCGAAGGCATGGACCTGCAGGACGCCGCGCTGACCGCGTACCGGCTTGTGCTCGGGCTCCTGGATGACGACGCGCCGTCGATGTTGCGCTCGCAAGCGTACACGGGTCTGGGCCAGACCACGGAGGCGGCGCGCGAGTTTCGCGCCGCGACGGCCGCGGGCGAGCCCGCTTCAGAGGCGAGCCGGCTACACCAAATCGACGCAATGATCCAGCTTTGCGATTGGGACAACGCGGTCGCCCTGATCATGGCGGGCCTCGACAGCTTTCCCGACTCCGCGAAGCTTCTTGGCCGACTGCGCATTCCCACCGAGGCGGCGCGCGAGTTTCGCGCCGCGACGGCCGCGGGCGAGCCTGCTTCCGAGGCGAGCCAGTTGCTCCAAATCGACGCATTGATCCGGCTTTGTGATTGGGACGACGCGGTCGCCGCGATCATGGTTGGCCTCGACAGCTTTCCCGACTCCGCGGAGCTTCTTGGCCGACTGCGCATTCCCATGATAAATGCCGGACGCACAGACGAGCTGTGCGAAATCTTTGACAGCAGATGCCAAGGCGGGCCGCATCTCTATTACGCCTTGCAAGCCCAATATTACCCGGAAGTACACCCCTTCACCGGCGGGAAGATGCCGGTGGTTGTCTTCGTTACGCTGGGCAAGTCGGGGACGATTTACATTTCATCCAAGCTCGCCGATCTATTGTCCTTGCCGAGGGTGCAGATTTCGATCCACCCTGCGCCCCAGAAAATTCTGCCGAGCTGGGTCGAGGTTTTCGCCGAGTATGGCGGCGTCTGCTCCGAGCACATGTGGCCCGAGGCCAAGACACTGGAGACGCTGATCCAGAACGGCATCAAGAGGTTTGTAGTGCACCTTCGCGACCCACGCCAAGCGATGCTCTCCTGGCTCCACCATGCCGACAAGCTGGTGCGTACGAAGCACAGCTTGACGCTGCATCTGCAGGACACGCATCCCGCCGGATACTTTGACTGGTCGTTTGCCGCGAAAGTCGATTATCACATCGAGCACTCGCTGCCTTGGAACGCACGCTTTATCGCCGGTTGGAGCAGTCTGGCGGGCGGCTATCGCGATCAAATCGACGTGCTGTTGACGTCGTTCGAGGAATTCGTGGCTGATGAAAAGGCCTATTTTGACAAGCTCTTGGCGTTCTATGGCATTTCGCTCGGCCGCTTGGATACCTCGGTGAAGGGGAATAGCGAGCACTTCCGCTTGGGCTCCACGGATGAATGGACGGAGGTCTTGACGCCCCACCAGCGCCAGGTGGCCGCCGGCGTTCTGGTCGACAATTTCGACGACGGGATTTTCCAGCGCTTCGGCTGGGAACGCCGATAAGGCTCGCGAGGACGAGGGGCGTGTATTGGAAATGACGTATTGGTTGGTCGGGGATTTCATGATCGATGCGATCGAGCGGTTCGTGGCGGGCGTCCTGGTCGGGGGCACCGCCGAGGCGACGCGAGACCAAGCTCATCGGATCGGAGGCGGTGCTGAACGCGGGCGCGGATCCGACGCGCGCGGCGCCGCGGCGGGAGGGTGATGTGAGCGAATCCGCCCGGCCCATCGACCTTCGCGAGGACGAGTCTCACGGGCTCTACGAACGGGGTTGCGAACTTTCCGACGAGAGCTTGCCCGACCAGGCGTCGGTGATGTTTCTGGCCTCGCTCCGCGCCGATCCCGACAACGAGGACGCGGTCCGCGGCCTGTTCGCGGCGGCGCTCGCGTTGCAGACCATGGCGCGCCTGGACGAGGCCGAACCGCTCTATCACGAGCTCCTTACTTTCAGGCCGAAGCATTCCGGCACCTACTTCAATCTCGGTGTCCTCAAGGTGGCGGCGGGTGAGGCCGATGCGGCCATCCTTCATTACAATCGGGTGCTGGAATTGCGCGGCGAGAACGGGCCGGCCCTCTCCAACCTCGCCAACCTGATGCTAAGTCAGGATCGCTTCGGCAAGGCGGAAGATTTGGCCCGGCGCGCCATCGAGGCGGATCCGGCCTTGCCGATGGCCCATTATGTGCTCGGTAACGTGCATTTTCGGCAGGGAGACTTCGCACGCGCCCTCGAGTGGTACGACCGGGCGCTGGCGGCCGAAGATGCGGTTACTGACGAGGACGACGCCTTGGGCGGTCCGAGCTTCGTGCTGCTCACCGACAAGCGCCAAGAGTCGCTCAGCCGTCTTGGCCGCATCGCCCCCGCGGCGCCGGCGGCCGGCAATAATCCCAAGGCGAGCGCCGCATGCACCGTGGGCGACCGGCTATTCCGAGAGGGGCGGATCGATGACGCGATCGCCGCCTTCTTGCAGGCGCTGGCGCTCGAGCCAGAGCGCGTCGACATCCTCTGCAATCTGGCCGTTGCCTTGCAGCACCAGCGTGAGCGAGAGGCCTCAACCGCGCTCGCCAAGCGCATCATCCGCCTCGACCCGAGCTACGTTCGGGCCTACCACTGCATCGCGGTGGACTGCCAGTCGCGTGGCGCGGACAAGGACGCCTTGCTGGTCCTCAACCATGCTCTCGGCCTTGAGCCGAAGAACGTCACCACTCTTCGCCTGATCGGCAAGTTCCTCGAGGCCATGACCTTGAAGCGCGAGGCCGTCAACGCCTATCAGCTGCTGCTCCAGCACGCGCCCGGCGACGCCCATGCCCAGGCCCGCCTGGTCCATCTGCTGCTGCAGCTTTGCGACTGGAGCAAATCCGGTTGGTTCGGCCACCAGGTGATCGAGCGCACCCGAGCAGAAATCGAACAGGGCGTCGAGGTGACCACCGACATCTTCGCCTTGCACACCCTTCCCGTTTCGGCCGAGTTCATGTTCGCCGCCGCCCACAATAAAGCGCGCTTCATCGGCGAGCGCATGGCGCCCGTCAAGGTCCGCCATGCCTTCGTCCACCCGCCGCGCGAGAGCCGGCGGTTGCGGGTCGGCTACGTTCTGAACTCGGCCCGCATCGGTAGCCTGCCGCTGACCTTGAAGGCGATCATCGAGCAGCACGATCCGGTTGCCGTGGAGAGCTTCGGCTACAGCTTGCAGCCCAACAGCGAGAGCCATTTCGAGACCGGTTTCCGCGCCGCCTTCGATCACTTCGCCGACATCCCCCTCCACGCGCCCGAGGCCGGTGCCCGGCAAATCTTCGCCGACGGCATCGACGTGTTGATGGACGTGACCGGCCACACCGCCGACAACGGGCTCGAGGTCATGGCCTTGGAGCCCGCCCCGGCACAAGCCCATTTCCTCAACTATTCGGTCACCACGGGTGGCCATTTCATCCACTATCTGGTTACCCACCCGACCTTCATCCCGCCCGAGCTCAAGCCCCATTGCAGCGAGAAGCTGGTCTACCTGCCGGAGACGTTCATTCCCGGGCTTAGGCCCGAGGTCGTCAACGTCGAATACACTCGGGCCGATTTCGGCCTGCCGGATGACGGCGTCGTCTTTTGCAACTTCAACCAGTCGTTCAAGTTCGAGCCCGAAATCTTTGCAGCCTGGACGCGCGTCCTCGCCGCCGTGCCCCGAAGCGTGCTCTGGTTCGTGGCCACCAACCCCGCCGTCAAGGAGAACTTGCGCCGCGAGGCGGAGCTTCGCGGCATCGATCCGGCGCGACTGGTGTTCGCGGATGAGCTTGCCCATGGGCGACACTGCGCTCGCATCGCGCTCGCCGATCTCGCCTTCGACTGCCTGCATCACGGTGGCGGGGTGACCACCATCGACGCGCTGTGGATGGGGGTGCCGGTGCTGAGCGTAAAGGGCGAGACGCCGGCGGCGCGCAACGGCGCCATGCTGCTTGAGGCGGCGGGGCTCCCGGAGACGGTATGCGGCTCGTTGGCCGCATACGAAGCCCTCGCCATCGAGCTGGCGGGCGACCCCGAGACGCGCGCCGCCTTGCGGGAGCGCCTGCTTGCAAACCGCGCGACCAGTCCGCTTTTCGATATCGAACGCTACACCCGCCACCTCGAAGTGGCATACCGATTGATGTGGGAGCGCCACGTCACCGGGCTCGGCCCCGGCGACCTGGAGGTGCCCGCGCTGCCGCCCCGCGCCTGACCCGAAGGAATTGCCGAAACCATGACGCAAGTCGAGAGAGAGATGGTCGTTGTCATCCACGCCGGCTATCCCAACGACATTATGCTCACCGAGTGCATCGCTTCCTACTTCGTGCCGCGCGGGCGCGACGTGGCCGTGATCAGCATCTCGGAGCCCGGCTTCAAGGCCAATTTGGAAGGCCTGTTGCGCCAGCCGGAGCGCATCATCGGCTTCATCAGCATTTCCCTCTATGCCTTCGAGTTCAAGCTGACGGGCGGCTATCTGCACGAGGTCACCGACATTCCCGTCTTGCTTTACCTGCTCGATCATCCGGCCCGCTTCCGTACCATCTTCCCGCCCCACTTCGAGCGCATCGTGATCGCCACGACCGACCCGGAGTGGGCCGACTTCTGGACCACCTATATCAACCCCCAGGCGCGCTGCTGCGTCACCAACATTGGCTTCGGCCGCAGTCCGCGCCTGGAGGGCATGGAGTCGGATTTCGAGGCTTTCATGGCGCGCGCCCAATGGGCGGTGATGCCGGTAAACTTCACCCAGTACGGCCGCGACCTCCCTGAGCTGATGACCGCGATCGACAATCTGCCCGCGGCCACCGGCGCGCCGGTGCGGCGCATGATCGAGCGCGCCATGGCCGAATTTGCGATTCCCGTGCACGAGATCGTAGCGTCGGAATGGTATGTGGAACAGGACGACGACGTCTTTGAATCCTTGTGCCTGCTGATCCCCATCGTCGATGCCTTCCGCAAGCTGGCGCGCCGCCACTTCGTGCTCGAGAGCCTGATTGACATGCCTGTGCTGTTCACCGGGCTTTGCTATCCCGAGGACATGGTCCGGCGGCACCCGGAGAAGTTCACCGACACGAAGATGAAGGAAACCTTCGAGCTCTTGAAGCAGAGCCGGGTGGTGGTCAATACCAACTCGGGTATGAACGCCCTCCACGACCGCATCGTCAATGCCATCCACGTGGGCGCGGTGTCGCTCACCGACCGCAACCCGTTCATAGACCGGCTCTTCGGCGAGGATGGCGGACTTGCACTTTACGACTATGACCGGATGCCTCCGAAAGAGCGTCTGGCGGCCTTGATCGAAGAACCCGAGGTGGCCTTCGAGATGGCCTTGACGGCGCGGGCGCGAATGGATCAGGACGGGCTCTTCGAGCACAATTTTCGGGTCATGGAAGCGCTCATGACCGAGGTGCCGGCGGCGGAAATGGTGGAGGCCTGAGGCCTGCGCGGCTTCGTCGACTTCTATCGCGAGCACCATATCCCGCGTGTCGCGCAGGACATTTCGGACCTGAAGGCGACGACCACATGGAAGCGATGAGAGAGGGCTTTGCCCAAGACCTGAAACACGCCAATTTCGCGCTCGAGGTCTTGCCGAATCCGTAAGGGCCGTGCCGCGGTCCAGACCCTGATCCTGGGGAACTCGCCCCCTGGAGCGGTTCCAGGTCAATTGGAACCGCGCTCAGGCCGCGCCAGTGCGGACCCTCGGGCCCGCTGGTCGTCCGGCGCGCCCGCCCCGACGCGCGGCTCCCTCCCGTGGACTACGGGGACAAGCCGCAAACATCGAGTGGCCCAATCTTACGCCGCCATCTAGCCCCTTCTTGCTCCGCCGTTGACATTCCGTATATGCCTCAATCTATTGATTTTTATAAAAGAATCGTCCTTTCGTGGCATCGAGAATCGAGGTTACCTGGGAAATGGGGGTTAGTGTGACGTTAACCAATTTGGGTCCACAATTACGCCCGAGTGGAAAGAGGTGCACGGAACCCGGCGAAGCGAGCGACGCGCGCTCGGAGCCGATTCCCGCGCTCTCGATTCCGCAATCGTTGATCGACACCGCAACCCTAGACAGGGCCATGCAACTCTCAGCTTCGAGCGCCAAGGTCACATCAAAGCCCCACGATGCCGACCCGCGCGTGGTTTTGCGCGACCAGATCCTCGACCTCGTCGCCGAATATCACGAGGTGGCGTTCCCGGAGCGGCCATTCGAGCCCGGCACCACCTTCCTGGCCAGCAGCGCCAAGGTGCTCGGCGCCGAGGAAATGCGCAACCTGGTCGATTCGTGCCTCGATTTTTGGCTCACTATGGGTCGCTATTCGGAGCAGTTCGAGAGCGAATTCGCGGCCATAATGGGGTCCCGCGACGCCATCCTCGTCAATTCGGGCTCTTCGGCCAACCTAGTCGCGTTGTCGGCCCTGACGTCGCCGATGCTGGGCGAGCGGCGGCTGCGCCCTGGCGACGAGGTGATCACCGTCGCCGCCGGCTTCCCTACCACCGTCAATCCGATCATCCAGAACCGGTTGGTGCCGGTGTTCCTGGACATCGACGTGCCGACCTACAACATCCGCGTCGACCAGTTGGAGGCGGCGATGAGCGAGCGTACCCGGGCGGTGATGATCGCCCATTCGCTCGGCAATCCCTTCGATCTCGACGCTGTCGGCGCGTTTTGCGAGGCCAACGACCTGTGGCTGGTGGAGGACTGCTGCGACGCCGTGGGCTCGACCTATCGCGGCCGCCAGGTGGGCACCTTCGGCGACCTGGCAACCACCAGCTTCTACCCCGCCCACCACATCACCATGGGCGAAGGGGGATGCATCGTTACCGATAGGACGATCCTGCGGCGCATCGTCAAGTCGATCCGCGACTGGGGCCGCGACTGCTGGTGCGACACCGGCGCCGACAACACCTGCAAGCAGCGCTACGGCTGGTCGCTGGGCGAGCTACCCGACGGCTACGATCACAAGTTCATCTATTCCCACATCGGCTACAACCTCAAGCCCACCGATATGCAGGCAGCGATCGGCGTCGCCCAGCTGCGCAAGCTGGATGCCTTCCACTGCGCCCGGCGCGCCAATTTCGCGACCCTCCACGAGGGGCTGCGCGACCTCGAGGAGTTCTTCATCCTGCCCGAGGCCACCCCCCACGCCGATCCCAGCTGGTTCGGATTTCCCCTCGCGATCCGCGACGGCGCGCCTTTTACCCGCAACCAGATGTGCATCCACCTCAACGAAGGCGCCATCGGCACGCGGCTGCTCTTCGGTGGCAATCTGCTGCGCCAGCCCGCCTATGCCGACATCGAGCACCGCAAGATCGGCGACCTGCGCAACAGCGACTTCGTCATGAACAACTTGTTCTGGGTGGGACTGTTTCCCGGACTGTCGGAAGCAGCGCTGGGATACATGATCGACCGCTTGCACGACGGCGTGAAGACGTTCGCGGCGCGCTCCTGATCTCGATAACCACCCGAGATGACATCGGCATGGGCAACCTCGACAAGATCACCGAGACCACGTTGGGAACCGCGGCGTCCGCCGTCGGCGACGCCGGCGAACAGGCATTCGGGCACGGCGCGCGGGCGCATTTCGCCTTTCTCAAGCAGGCGGAGGACTTCACTCAGGTGATGCTGCGCGCAATCCCGGTCCCGGGCGGCGGCTGCCTGGTGCCGGTATCGGGCTTCCAAGGCAACGACCGGCGGCTTTGGGACCAGCTGGCGCAGTGGTGGCGGTCGCCGGCCTTCGCCCACCCGGGGCCATTCGCCGGCACCGGCGGCGACGTCTCCGGGTGGATCGCGGACCAAGCCTTGGCTCGCGACGACCGCGTCGTGTTCGTGTTGCTCGACCGCCAGGGCCACGGCATCGGCTTGGCGGGCGTGGCGCTGACGCAAGCGCCCGGCGGCGCGATCGAGCTTGGCGCCCTGACCTGCGGCACCACCGATGCCTGGCCGGAACCCTTCGCTGCCGCCGTGGCGGCGCTCGGCGCGTGGTGCCATCGGACCCTGTTTCCGGAATGCATCGAGGTGGCCCCCGGCGCCGACGGCGCGATCGACGGCGCGTTCTTCGCCGGGCTCGGGTTCGCGGCCGACGGCGACACCGGGCGCCGGCGCCTCGCGCCCACCCACGACCCCCAAACCGCGCCAATGATCCTGACCGCCGGGCCCTCGATATCGGGCCTCGAGACCGCCTATGTGAGCGACGCCGTGCGGGGCGGCTGGAACCAGCGCTGGGGAGAATACATCAAGCGTCTGGAGAACGGCTTCCGGGACTATCTGGGCATCGACCACGCCCTCTCGACGTCGAGCTGCACCGGCGCCATGCACATCGCCCTGGCGGCGCTCGGCATCGGCCCCGGCGACGAGGTCCTGGTGCCCGAGATCACCTGGGTAGCGACCGCGAGCGCAGTCACCTATGTCGGCGCCACGCCGATCTTCGTCGATGTCGAGGAGGACAGCTGGTGCATGGATCCGCAGGCGGTTCGAAACGCCATCGGCCCGCGCACCCGGGCGCTGATGCCCGTGCATATCTATGGCCATCCCGCCAACATGGTCGAGCTGTGTGCGATCGCCCGTGAACAAGACCTGTTGGTGGTGGAGGACGCCGCCGCCGCCATCGGCGCGGAAGTTGGCGGCCGACCGGCGGGCGCCTTCGGCGACGCCGCCGCCTTCAGTTTCCAGGGCGCCAAAACCGTTGTCGCCGGCGAGGGTGGGATGCTGATGATCCGCGACGCCGGTGTTCAGCGCCGCGCGGCGCTGTTGTGGGATCACGGCAAGGACACCAGCCGCGCCAAGGTTTGGTGCGACGAGATCGGCTTCAAATACAAGATCTCGAACCTCCAGGCGGCGCTGGCGCTGGCCCAGTTCGAACGCTCCAAGGAATTCGTCCGCGCTAAGCGGCGCATTTTCGGTTGGTACCGGGAGCGGCTGGGGGCGGTCGCCGGACTGCGCCTCAACGCCGAGGCGACGTGGGCGCGCAGCGCCTATTGGATGTCCAGCATCAGGATCGGTCCCGAGCTGCCGCTGGGCCGCGACGAGATGCGCGCCGAGCTCAAGTCGTTGGGCATCGACACGCGCCCGGTGTTCCCCGCCATCAGCCGCTATCCGATGTGGCCGAGCGCCGACTCCCCGGTGGCGACGGCGCTCGGCGACCAGGGCATCAACCTGCCGAGCGGCGTGTGCCTGACCAAGGCCGACGTGGACTACGTGTGTGACTCGATCAAGCACCTGCTGACCCGGAATCGGGCGTCATGAGCATGCTTGCCAGAGAGATTGCCGAGACCGCGGCGGGCGCGCCGGCGGGCGTCGACGATCTGCGTGCCTTCGCCACCCGTATCCGTACCCGCTGCGTCGAGTTGGTGGCCAGGACCAACGCCTCGCATATCGGCACCTGCTTGTCGATGGCCGACATCGTGGCCGCTCTCTATGGCCGCATCCTGTGCCTCGATCCGCGCGATCCCGCGTGGTCGGGGCGCGACCGATTCATCCTCAGCAAGGGCCATGGCGGGCTCGGCGTCTATGTCGCCCTGGCGGAGCGGGGCTTTTTCGATCCCGCCGAGCTCGAGGATTACAGCGCCGACGGATCGCGCTTGCTGGGCCATGTCAGTCACGGCGTGCCCGGCGTCGAGGTGTCGACGGGATCCCTGGGCCACGGCCTGCCGATCGGCGCTGGTATGGCGCTGGCGGCGAAGCGCGCCGGCCTCGACCACAGGGTGTTCGTGATCCTCGGCGACGGCGAGATGGACGAGGGCTCTAACTGGGAGGCGATCCTATTCGCCCAGCAGCACGGGCTCGACAACCTGGTCGCCATCATCGACTGCAACGACTTGCAAGGCCTTGATCGCACCGCCGAGATCCTCGACCTGGAACCCCTGGCCGACAAGTTGCGGGCCTTCACCTGGTCGGCCGCCGAGATCGACGGCAACGACATGGCCGCTCTCGTCCAGACCCTGGAGCGCGTGCCCGCCGCCTCCGGCCGGCCCACCGCGGTCATCGCCCGCACCACCAAAGGCAAGGGGGTGAGCTACATGGAGGACCAGTTGGCCTGGCACTACCGCTCCCCCGATGCCGAGCTGCTGGCGCGGGCGCTGGCCGATCTCGGGACCGCGACCCCACCGGACGCCGCGTCATGAGGACCGCCTTCATCAAGACCCTGTTCGAGCTCGCCGAGAAGGACGAACGAGTGTGGCTGATCGCGGGCGACGTCGGGTTTTCGGTGATCGAGGCCTTCGCCGAGCGCTTTCCCGACCGCTTCGTCAACGCTGGGATCGCCGAGCAGAACATGACCGGCGTCGCCGCCGGCCTGGCACTGGAAGGCAAGGTCCCGGTGATCTATTCGATCGCCAATTTCCCGGTGATGCGCTGCCTTGAACAGATCCGCAACGACGTCTGCTATCACGGACTGAGCGTCAAGATCGTCGCAGTCGGCGGCGGCCTAGTCTACGGCGCCCACGGATACAGCCATTACGGGGTCGAGGATCTGGCGGTGACCCGGGTCATGCCCAACATGGTGGTGATGGCGCCGGCCGATCCTCTGGAAGCGGCCCACGCGACGCGCGCAATGGTGGCCCATGGGGGTCCCGTCTATATGCGCCTCGGCAAGGCCGGCGAGCCCGCCATCCACGAGGGCGAGATCGATTTTGCGATCGGCCGCGCGGTGCCGGTGCGCGAGGGATCGGACGTGACCCTGATCTCCACCGGCGGGGCCTTGGCGACGGCGCTTGAGGCGGCCGACGGCCTGGCAGCCGAGGGCTGGACCGCGGAAGTGCTGAGCATGCCGACGGTGCAGCCTGTCGACCGTGACGCCGTCTGCGACGCTGCCGCACGCACCGGGCGCATCGTCACGGTGGAGGAACACGGCGAGGGCGGCCTCGGCAGCGTGATCGCCGAAGTGATGGCGACCAGCGGCGCGGCGGCGCGCTTGGCCTGCGTGCGGCTGCGGCGCGAGCCGCTGACCATCGCCGGCAGCCAACGAGCGCTCGCGGCGCGCCTGGGGGTGTCCCCCGAGAGCGTGATCGGGGCGGCACGGGGACTGGCATGAGGCGGCACCACCACCGGTCCGGTCGTGCGGCACAAGCCATGCCGAGCCAATGATCGACACCGGCCCCGAAACACGGCCCCGGCAGGCGGTGATCCTCGCCGGTGGCAAGGGAACGCGGCTGATGCCACTGACCGCCAACCGGCCCAAGGCGATGGTCGAGATCGGCGGCAGGCCGTTCCTCGAGTATTTGATCGAGATGCTGCGCACGCAGGGCTTCGAGCGGGTGTTGATCCTGCTCGGCCATCTGCCCGAGGTCATCCCCGCTCATTTTGGCGACGGCGCACGCTTCGGCGTCGCCATCGACTATGCCGCCAGCCCCGCCGACGACGATACCGGAACCCGGCTGGTCAAGGCGGCAGGAGCGCTTGAAGCGCGGTTCCTGCTGATCTATTGCGACAACTATTGGCCGATGGACCTCGACCTCCTGTGGCGCGCCTACACCGCCGGCGGCGCCCCGGCCCAGATCACCGTCTATCGTAATGACGACGGCTGGTCGACCAGCAACATGGCGATCGACGATGCCGGTTTCGTCACCGCTTATGACAAGACGCGGACGGCGCCGGGGTTGTCGGGTGTCGAAATCGGATTTCTGATTCTCGAGCGCGGGATGCTGTCGATGATGCCCGCGGGCAACGTCTCGTTGGAGCGCGAGCTGTTTCCGCGGCTGATCGCCCAACGACACTTGCACGCCTATGTCACCGACCATCGCTATTACTCGATCGGCTCCCACGCGCGTTTGCCCGAGACCGCCCGCTTCCTCGAATTCCGCAAGACCGTGATGCTCGACCGCGACGGCGTCCTCAACCGCAAGCCGCCGCGCGGCCAATACATCACGAGATGGGAGGAATGGAGGTGGCAGCCGGGGGCGCTGGAGGCGCTTCGCCGCCTCCACGGCGCCGGCTATCGGGTCGTGCTGGTCACCAATCAGGCGGGCGTGGCGCGGGGGGCGCTGAGCGCCGCCGCGCTCGACGACATTCACGCGCGCATGTGCCGCGAGGTCGCCGCCGCCAGCGGCGCCATCGACGCCATCTATGTCTGTCCCCACGGTTGGGATGACGGCTGCGCGTGCCGCAAGCCGCGGCCGGGGATGCTGTTCGCGGCACAGCGCGATCTCGCCCTGGATCTCGGGCGGTTATGGTATTTCGGCGACGACGAACGCGATCAAGTGGCGGCCCGCGCGGCGGGCTGTCTCTTCGCCGTCATCGACGACGACACCACGCTACTCGACCGTGTCGAGCGATTGGTTCACGAGGAGGCTGACCGCGCTGCCTAGCCCGCACCATGGGAAACGACCATGACTGAGCGCATTTTGATCACCGGCGTGACCGGCTTCGTTGGTTCGCACTTGGCCGACTACATCGTCAGCCTGCCGGGCGAGCGCGAGATATACGCCACCCGGCGCTGGCATCATTCGCGGCTCGACAACGTGCGTCAACTCGAGGACGCGGTCACGTTTATCGACTGCGACTTGGTGGAGGCGGCGTCGGTCAACGCTCTGATCGACGAGACTGCGCCCGACCGCATCTTCCACTGCGCGGCGGAAAGCTTCGTCAGCCCCTCGTGGCAGCATCCCTCGACCTACATGGCTGTCAACTACTTCTCCACCGTCAATCTGCTCGAGGCCCTGCGCACCACCAAATCGAGCGCCATCATCCACATCCCGGGATCGGGCGAGGAATACGGCGACATCGACGAGGATGAACTGCCGATCAACGAACAGACCGTCCTGCGCCCGGTCAATCCCTACGCTGTGACCAAGATCGCCCAGGATCTGATCGCCTATGTCTATTACCGTTCGTTTGGCGTGAAATGCATCCGCACCCGGGCCTTCAATCACGAAGGGCCGCGCCGCGAAAAGGTCTTCGGCATTCCCTGGTATGCCTATCAGATCGCCATGATCGAAGCCGGCAAGATGGCGCCCGTGATGAAGGTCGGGCATGTCGACGACCGGCGAAATTTCACCCATGTCCGCGACATGGTGGAAGCCTACTGGCTGTCGATGGAAAAATGCGAGCCGGGTGAACTGTACCTCGTGGGCGCGGATGAAGAGGCGCAGATCCATACCTTCCGTCAGGCATTGGAAGGTCTGATCGAGATGTCGTCTCACGACGACATCTCCTATGAAATCGATCCCCAATACGTGCGCCCCACCAATGTACCTCGGCTGATTGGCGACACGCGCAAATTCCGTGACATCACCGGCTGGGCGCCGACCATAAGTTTCGAGCAGATCCTGGTCGATACCTTGGAATATTGGCGCGCACGAGTGGCGGATGGCACCGCGTAATGCGGGAGGACGGAGCGTGTCGATCAAGTTTCCAGGTTTGGTAGTCACGACGGATGGGGGTCCGGTGAAATCTTTCGAGCGGCGCAAATCGGCCGCGGAGAACGCGCCGGCGATCATCATGACCCGCACGCCCCTGCGCATCAGCTTCGCTGGTGGCGGTACCGACCTGCCCGCTTACTATCGCTCCACCGACGGTGCGGTGCTGAGCTGTGCCATAGACAAGTACGTCTATGTCACGGTGAAGCGCCATGGTGCGCTGTTTAACGAGGCTTTCCGCCTGAACTATTCAGTAAGCGAGAGCACGTCGTCCTTGGGCGAGGTGCGCAACGCGATCGCTCGGGAATGTATTCGTCTGCTGGGCATCAAGCCGCCGCTTTATATCAGTACCATCGCCGACTTGCCCTCGGGTTCCGGGCTCGGCTCATCCGCCGCGTTTGCGGTCGGCCTGTTGAACGCATTGCATACTTATCGTGGCGAAGCGGTATCAGAAGGACAGCTTGCCGAGGAGGCCTGCCATGTGGAGATAGAGATACTGGTCAGGCCCGTGGGCAAACAGGATCAATACGCGGCGGCCTATGGCGGTCTCAACTACTTCTTGTTTCCGTCGACCGGTCGAGTCGCGGTTTCCCCACTCACACTAACATCCGAAGTCATTCATGATCTTTTCGAACACACGCTCGTGTTCTGGACTGGCGTTACGCGGGACAGCGAAACGATCCTTGAAGAACAGAAACGCAAGACCGTCGCCGAGAAGGATACGGCCGACGCGCTTCATACCATGCGCGGCCATGCGGAGCTACTGCAAAACCTGCTGCTCAACCGCTTTGATTGCGAACAATTTGGCCACGTGCTGGATGAATCCTGGCGCCTCAAGCGGTGCTTGGCAAGTGGTATCTCCACGCCCGCCATCGATAGCTTGTACACACGAGCCAAGCAAGCGGGGGCCTTGGGTGGCAAGCTATGCGGTGCGGGCGGTGGCGGTTTCCTTTTGCTGGTCGCGCAAAAAGATCGCCACGATCCTATCCGCCGGGCGATGGAGCCCCTCAGCGAGATCGCCCTACAATGCGACATGCTGGGAACACAAGTGCTGTTTCCCAGCCGCGTTGGTTAACACGATTTTGCCATGGCCAACCCCTTAGTCAGCATCGTCTTTCCCTGTTACCAGATGGAACACTTTGTTGCGGAAGGCCTGCGTAGCGTCCTGTCGCAGACCTATCGACCGCTTGAGATCGTCGTTTCCGAAAACCATTCGCGCGACTCGACGTATGAAATCTTGAAGCGGGAAATCGATGCCTATGCCGGACCGCACAAGGTTATCCTGCGCCAGCCCAAGGCACATTGCGACGTTATTACCCATACGAATGACATGGTCGCGCAAGCGCGGGGCGCGTTCGTGGTTTCGGCCCACCCAGATGACATTTCACTTCCGGAGCGGGTCGAAAAGATGGTCGGCGCCTGGCGCACGCATGATGTGTCGGTGATCGCCAGCAACGCCATCATGACCGATGTAACCGCCAAGAAGGCGATCTCCTATTGGCGGGACGAGGACACGCCCCAGGACGTCTCGCTGGACGCTTTCCTGCGCGAAGGCCACACCGCGATCTGCAACATGGCCACGATCGGCTGGGCGCGAGAGGTTTATGAAACCTACGGCCCACATCCCCTGTTTCTCGAAACCACCGACGTGCTGATACCGTTCTGGGGTTACCTCATGAGAGGCTGCCACTACATCAGCGAAGCGCTTGTTCTGTACCGGGTGTCGGGCAGCAACGGCGCGCTCTCGGTGCGCCACGGCCAGGCGCCGGAAATCGACAAGGTGGTGTACAAGGAGCGCATGATCTGGGGCCTGGTTGCCCATTCTCTGGTGATGATTGGTCAGGTCGATGACTTGATCAGTAGCCATGGGCCGGACCAGGGATTGGAGGAATTGGCCGCGCGCTTGCGCGATCAGCTCTTCCGCTTCACCAAGATTTGGACCGACAACCGCAACGTCATCGCGGCGCAGCGCCGCGAATGGGGCCCAGAGCAAGCGCCTTCGGAGGAGGAAATGGCGGCCTGCGGTTCAGCGTTTGACCAGCTCGTTCGCCGATTTGCCCCGGTTTGGCGCGGCGAAGCCAGAGCAACCGCCAAACTAAGCACGGCCCATGGATAGGACGAGAGTTTGACCGGCGGTTGACCGGTTGTCAGCCATGACCGGGGCATGATCGGCGCATGATCGGCGCATGATCGGCGCATGATCGGCACATGATCGGCACATGATCGGCATCGCGGAAGCTTGCCCCCATCTCGACGCAGAGCGAAGAAGACCCCCGCCAGAACGAAGAAGACCCCCGATGGATCGACCTTTGAGAATATTCCTTGCCGACCTCGTGCATGACGGGTTTCCAGATCGTATATGCGCGCCTCTCGGCATCGGCTTTATCGGTGAATTCCTGCGCCGGCGGTATGGCCGTGAGGTAGATGTCCGGCTCTTCAAGTCTCCGGGTACCTTGCTCGAAGCCGTGCGCACGATGCCAGCGGCCGACGTGGTTGGCCTTTCGAACTATTCGTGGAACGTCGAGATCAGCAAGTTCGTGCGGGCACGCATCAAAGCGGCGCTATCGGACGCGGTCATCATCGGCGGTGGGCCGCACATTCGCACCGAAGAGGACGGCATCGCCACATATCTGCGCGACCATTCGGATATCGACTACTATGTCATGTACGAAGGCGAATTCGCCCTGGCCAACCTTGTCGGCCATATGCTGAGCCATGGGGGCCCGATTAGAGCCCAGTCCTGCGATCGGCCCATCGCCGGAGTGGCGTATCTCAGCGACGGTACCTTGGTGTACGAGTCGCGTGCGTCCACAAAGGGCGATCTTGAACAAGTCCCATCACCCTATCTTTCGGGAAGCCTCGACGGGTTCATTGAATCACCTCTCTACCTGCCGCTGCTCGAGACCAATCGTGGCTGTCCGTTCGCCTGCACGTTTTGTGCCTGGGGCATCGCGGCGATGAACAAGGTGCGCCGTTTCGAAACCGCGCACGTGATCGAAGAAATTGACTACATCGTCAGACGTTCCGAAGCCAATATCTGGTATCTTACCGATGCTAATTTTGGCATGTTTCCGCGCGATATCGAGATTGCCGAGGCGCTGCGACGCGCTGTGGAGGAAAGCAACTTCCTGCGCCGCATATCGATCAATTGGGCCAAGAACTCCTCCAGGTACTGTACCGAGATCGCCCATATCCTGAAGGGGATTTGCTCGCCCCTCGTGGCCGTCCAATCCACCGATCCGGTGGTTCTGCACAACATCAAGCGCGATAACATCAAGATGTCGACGATTACCGATCTGGTAGCCCAAGGGCGGAGTGATGGCGTACCCATGACGACGGATGTCCTTGCGGGTCTCCCGGGCGAGACATTGGAAAGCCATTTCAACACGCTACGCGATGTCTTTGCGATCGGCTTCGAGTCCTTTAATGTGGGTCAGATACGGCTGCTTCCGGGCTCTGAAATGGAGCGACAAACGACGCAAGAACTATATAAGATCAAGACCAAGTTCCGCCCAATCCCCAGCTTCTCTGGAGTATATGACGGCGAGATCGTTTGTGAATATGAAGAAACGGTTGTTGAGACCGGCACCATGACGCGCGAAGATATGTACACTTTGCGGGCGATCCATTTTCTGATCTGGGCCCTGTGGAACTCCGGCCTCGGCCAGCCCTTGCTGCGCTATCTGTTCCGTGAGGAGGGGAGCAATCCTCTTGACTCGATCCTTTGCCTTTTGGCCGACGACACGCCGCAGGAAGTGAAACCATATATCGACGATTATAAACAGGAGGCGCGCTCCGAATGGTATGATAGTCCCGAAGAACTGCTCGCAGACTATCGCGATGGCTATTTTAGACCTGAGCGTCGCGAATATCTAAAGCTCAACCTGAAATACCTTGCTCGACTGATGCTTGATCCTGAACTCGCGCGTGACGTTCTGCAAACCATAGCGATGCGCTTTGATGATCCGATCCTTTCGGAATTGGTCGAGTTCTGTATGGCCAGGATTTACTTTGTTGATGGTCGAGTGCGCAGCAAGAAATCTGTCTATTCAAAGACTTTGGTGCAGACATTGCAGTCGCTCTATCCGAAACTCGGCGCCTCCGACGGTACGACCTGCAGGTTCTCGGTCAATGAGAAGTTTCACGCTGGATTTAACCGCGAATTGGAAAGGTTTGAGTTCGACGCCGATGCTTTGCGTTGCGTGACCATGGCACTACAAAGCTATAGCTTGAGCGTGGTGTATGATTTCTCCTTCGGTTGCCGGATTGAATCGGTGAAGGACCAAGGCTTCGTCGACTCCTTCGATTACGCGGATCAGCTCAAGGATACGAGCGGGGAAGAGCCGGCTTGGACGTCATGATGTAGTGGGGGAAGCGTCGGCACACTGGAGGAGCAAGGAATTTGCATTTAATATTCGTAAAGACAAATTAGCCGGGATTTCCCAGATAGCCCGCGCCGGTTGCCGACGATGGCAGCACGAAAGGCGTTCGCACCGCACTTCCGGTCTTGAAAGCGCCAGCGAAGCGGGCGCCGCCAGGGCGCAAACGAATTGCGAACCGGGCGCGCCGGGGCCATGATCGACCCCAGCCCAGGGCCCCACAGGGAGTGTCCCAGTTCATGCGCATCCATAACCTGTACAGCGACGAGGACGGTGAATCTCACTTCCGTGACCTGGAAGTCGAATGGGTCGAGGAGACGCGGTCCGGCAAGCTCTCGCGGCGCCTGCCGGCCTCGGGGATCATCTTCCGCCAGGTGCCGCCGAGCTACGACCTCGATTGGCACCCCGCGCCACGCCGCCAATACATCATCAACCTCAACTCGGGCGTGCGGCTCACCGCCAGCGACGGTGAGAGCCGGACCATCGGAGCCGGCGAGGTGATTCTCGTCGAGGACACGACCGGCAAGGGGCACCTCTCCAAGGCCATCGACGACCAGGTCCGCCACTGCGTCTTCGTGCCCATCGACTGAGGCGCGCGCGAGCGCAAGGCAGGTGACGGGGAGCGAATGTTTGGGAGGCGCATCGCGCCCCGGGCCTTCGCTACCGGCTCGAAAGCCCGCCTGCGCCGCCGGCGGCCCGGCCGAGGGCCCCCTCAGGGCGAGCGCCGGCGCAACACAAAACCGTAGTAGGCGAGGACGCCCGTCACCGCGGCCGCGACCCAGCTCATCGACATGGGTACGCTCCAGCCGTCGATCACGGCGCCCCAACCGAGCACGATCCTGGCGAGATGGGCGAGGGCGACGAGCGTGAAGACAAGCGCCGTGACAAGAAGATAGAGCTCTCGGTTCATGGCTCTCACCGTTCGTGCTCATCGCTTCAGCATGAGGTCCGAGTAGGACTGCACTACGGCGGATATCTGATCACAGCTTGATGCAGCCGATTGCAGGACGTCATACCGGGCCCGCTCGGTTCCGAGACGTTGCTCGAGTTTTGAGTTGTCAGCGCCCGATGTACCGACCAGATCTTCGAGGTGCTTGACCCGCTCCGTGATAGCCGCGAGCTCCTCCTCGAAATCGTGCTTCATATCCTCGATGGATATGGTCAGCTCGTGCAGCCGGCCCTTAGAGATCGACATTGCCTCGTCCTCGCCCGCGATCCGCCCCGGGTCCCGATTCTACTCACTCTACTCGCCGGCCAGACTATTGGAACCGGCCCAAGAATTCGAGCACGATAAGGTCGGCGCCCAGCGAGCCGAAGGCGCCTTTTGTCGGTTCGCGGCCGACACCGGGATTCTCAAGCCTCGGGTCTCGAGGGCGGGGAGGTGGCCCCCCTGAAGCTGGCGCCGGGGTTCGCCGCTCAGGCTTGGGCGCTGTCCGCCGCACGACCTCGTTTCATCTCGCCGTGCCCTTGGGAACCCCGATGGCGCGCTCACTGCCTAACCGAAAATTAACCTTAATGAAATAAGAACCAGGCGCGCCGCGCAGGCCCGCGAGCCGCTGTGATCGAGGCGATGAAACCCTTCTTAGACTTCTATCGCGCCAACCGGATCTCCCCGGTCGCCCAGGACATCTCGGACCTGGAGAAGCACTTCGAGCGGCGCGCCGCCCTTTACCGGCACCTCGGTCTGGTGCCCTCGTTGCTGCGTGGCAAGGCGGTGATCGAGTTCGGCCCGGGCTCGGGCTACAACTCGATCTACACCTCGAGCCTCGGGCCCAGGCGCTACCTCCTGGTCGACGGCAATCCCACCGGGCTCGACGCCACCCGCGCCCTGCTCGATGAACGGGGCAGCCCCGAGACCGAGCACCTGATCACCGAGTCGCTGATCGAGGACTACGCGAGCCCGGAGCGCTTCGACGTCGTGCTGTGCGAAGGGGTGATCCCGATGCAGCACGAGCCGCAGGCCTTTCTGCGCCATATCGCCGAGTTCGCCGCCCCCGGCGGGGTGGTCGTCACCACCTGCATGGACAGCGTCTCCCAGTTCGCGGAGATCATGCGGCGGCTGGTGGGCGCCGTGGCCGTGGCCCCTGAGCAGAGCACCGAAGAGAAGCTGGCGCGCCTGCGCCCCGTGTTCGAGCCCCACCTCGCCACGCTGGCGGGGCGCAGCCGGCTGCTCGACGACTGGATCCTCGACGTCGTCATCCAACCCTGGGTTGGCTCGATGCTCTCCATCGCCGACGCCATCGAGGCCCTCGACGGCGCCTTCGATGTTTACGGCTCGTCGCCCCAGTTCTTCACCGATTGGCGCTGGTACAAGGACATCCACGGCGCGGCGCGCCGCTTCAACCGGAACGCCATCGCCGCCTTCTACAGCAACCTCCACAACCTCATCGATTACCGCCACACCTGGGCCCCGCGGGCGCCCGAGGCGAACCGCGAGCTGTTGGCGCTCTGCGACTCGATCTTCGAGCTCGAGCGGGGTTTCGAATCCGAGCCCGAAAACCGCGCGATCTCGGACATCGCCGCCGAGCTTCGGCGCCTGCGCGCGCTGACCGCGGAATTCTCTTCCGTGACCGCAGAGGCCATCGGCGACCTGGTCGCGGCGCTCGAGAGCTTGGGGAGCTACGGGGGGAGCAACGGTGATCTGCCCAGCCTGGGCGGCTTCGCCCCGCTGTTCGGTCGTGGCCAGCAATACCTCAGCTTCATCAGGCGCTAAGGCGGGCGCGGATCGGCGCCCGGCCGCGGCGCCCGCGCCGATCACGAAGCGCTGTCGGGCGCGTCGGACGCCCGGCGCGTTCGCGAACGCAAAGGTCGTGGGCAAATCTTGTGCCAGCTCCCGGCAAGAAGGTCCGGGCGCTGGCAAGAATTACCCAATAGCCATGCCGTTCAGGCCCCCACCAGGCCCGTTCAGAGTCCGGCGCCGCAGGCAAATTTCGCAGAAAATTCAATGGTTTGGCTGTCCATGCCCGCTTACGGCGGGCTCTGGCACAGCGGTTGCGATGGTCTTGCCAGCGACACAGGTCACGACCACATCCGTCGGCCGAAAGCCGCCTCGGACTGAGGAGTCAGGAACATGACGCTGTCGATTAATACCAACGTGGGCGCGATGATTGCGCTCCGCCATTTGAACAGGACGAACACGCTACTCGAGAACACCCAGCTCCGGATCACCACGGGCCTCAGGATCAACGGCCCCAAGGACGACGCCTCGACCTTCGCCATCGCCCAGAACATGCGCGGCGACATTGCCGGAATGTCGGCGGTCAAGACGGCGCTTGCCACCGGGGAGTCGATCGTGAACACGGCGGTTCAGGGCGCCCTCGCCATTTCCGACCTGCTGTTGGAGATGAAGGCGAAGGTCGTTCAGGCCAACCAGGACGGCCTGGACACCGCCTCCCGGACCGCGCTGCAGAACGACTTCACGGCGCTGCGCGCGCAGATCGAGACCATCGTGGCCTCGGCCGAGTTCAACGGTACCAACCTGATCCAGTCCGGCGCCTCGAACCTGAGCGTGTTGATGACGGTGGCCGGCAGCACGATCACCGTCAGCGCCCAGAACATGAGCCCCACCGGGATCGGCATCCAGTCCTCGGACATCAGCACCTCGAGCGCCGCGGTGGTGGCGTTGACGGCGATCGAGACCGCCATCACGTCCGTCAACTCGAGGTTGGCCGACCTCGGCACCTCGGCCAAGCGGCTCGAGCTGCAAAGCGAGTTCACCACCCAGTTGCTCGACATCCTGAAGGAAGGTGTCGGCAACCTGGTCGACGCCGACATGGCGGCCGAGAGCGCCGCCCTCACCGCGCTCCAGGTCCGCCAGCAGCTCGGGGTGCAGTCGTTGGCGATCGCCAACGCCAGCCCGCAGACCATCCTGCAGCTGTTCCAGTAAGCGGCCGGCGGAGCTAGTCGGCCGGCACATATAAGGGGGCCGGAGAACCCGGCGCTGAAAGACCATGGCTCTCAAACTGACGCTGAAGCCCAGTGAGAAGTTCGTGATCAACGGCGCGGTGGTCGTCAACGGCGACCGGCGCACCAGCCTGGTGATCCAGAACCGGGTCACCATCCTGCGCGAGAAGGACATCCTGTTGCCCCGGGACGCGACCTCGCCGGTCAAGCGCATCTACTTGCCGATCATGATGATGTACCTCGAGGAGGACTCGGAGCGGAGCTATTACGAAGAATTCGTGCAGCGCATCACCGAGTTCATCGACGCGATCGCCGATCGCAAGGCCCTGGAGTCCTGTGTGCGCATCATCGAGTGCGTCCACGCGAAGGAGTACTACAAGGCCTTGATGGCGTGCAGAAAGCTCCTCCCCTTCGAGAAGGATAGGTTGGATTATGTCGCTCCAAAGCTATGAGGCGGCCCAGAATCAGACCGAAACGCCGCGCCAGACCGAGTACCGCCTGCTTGCCCTGGTGACCAGGGAGCTGATCTCGGCGCAGGAGGACACCGGCGGCAAGGGCCGCATCGGCGCGGTGGATTGGAATCGGCGCCTCTGGCTCACCCTGCAGATGGATCTGGCCTCGGCCCAGAACAGCCTGCCCGACGAGCTCAAGGCGCGGCTGATCTCGATCTCGATCTGGGTCGACAAGCACTCGCGCAATGTGCTGCGCCGCGAGGCCGAGATCGAGCCGCTGATCAGCGTCAACCGCACCATCATGGAGGGGCTGCTCTGACTAGGGCGATTCCAGGTCGCCTGGAATCGCTCTCAGGCCGCGACCGCGGCCCGCCGGTTGCCCGGCGCGCCCGCGCAGGCGCGGACCCCCTCGGGTCCGCTGCCGTGAGCGACAAGACGCTCCTAGCGCCCGCCGGCGGCCCTGGTTGCGCCGCCGCCACTCGCCGGGTGCCGCCGCCCCCTCGACCCGGCAGTTCTTGCCTTGTCGGCCCCTTGTTGCCGGGCAGATATTGCCGACCCGGCAAAACTTGCCGCCCGCGCCAAGGCCGTCGGCAAGGATTTCTTAGCCAACAACTTCGTTCACTTACAGCCGTTTAGCCCGGCCGGAGCTCCTGGCACGGCGGTTGCTCCGGTGGTTGTGCGGGCGAGTGTCCGCGGCAAGCAAAACGCTTGCATTCATCCTTAGAACGAAGGGATAGGAGCAAAATGGCTCTTTCAGTGAACACCAACGTGGGGGCGATGATCGCCCTCCAGAACCTCAACAAGACGACCAGTCTACTCGAGAAGACCCAGCTTCGGGTCACCACCGGTCTCAAGGTCAACGGTCCCAAGGACGACGCCTCGACCTTCGCCATCGCGCAGACCCTGCGAGGCGAGATCGCTGGCGTGAGGGCGGTGAAGAGCGCCCTCGCCAACGGCGAATCGATCGTCAACGTGGCGATTTCGGGCGGTAAGGCGATCGCCGATCTCTTGACCGAGATGAAGGCCAAGGTGGTGCAGGCCAACCAAGAGGGTCTCGACGCCCAGTCGCGGACGGCGCTGCACAACGACTTCACGTCCTTGCGGGCGCAACTCGAGACCATCGTCGCCACGGCCGAGTTCAACAGCACCAACCTGATCAGTTCGGGGGCCAGCAACCTCACGGTGCTGAGCACCGTCGACGGAAGCACCATTTCCGTCAACGCCCAGAACCTGAGCGCCACCGGTCTTGGCGTTGATGCCTCGGACATCAGCACTTCGAGCGCCTCGGTCACCGCGCTGACGGCGATCGAGACGGCCATCGCCAGGGTTACCGAGCGGCTCGCCAACCTGGGCTCCTCGGCCAAGCGGATCGAGATCCAGAACGAGTTCTCGTCGCAGCTGGTCGACATCCTGCGCCAGGGTGTCGGCAACCTGGTCGACGCCGACCTGGCCGAAGAGAGCGCCACCTTGCAGGCCTTGCAGATCAAGCAGCAGCTTGGTGTGCAGGCGTTGGCGATCGCCAACGCCGGCCCGCAGTCCATCCTGGGCCTCTTCTAAGGGTAGTCAGTACGGGAACGGGGCGGGGAACCGGGTCCCTGCCCCTTCCCGGTTTCGCTGGCGCGGCGTCACGGTCGGGAGCGCACATCTGACCCGGTCCGGGCCGATCGGACCTGGCGCCAGCCGCTTCTAAGTAACCGTTATCGAAGGACACGGTAAAAGACGATGTCGATTCAAGCCTATCAAATGATCCAGACCAGCACCGAGGAGCCGCGCCAGGCGGAGTATCGTCTGTTCGCCAAGATCACTCGGGCCTTGATCGAAGCCGAGCAGAAGGGAGGCAAACACCTGGTCAATGCCGTCGATTGGAACCGGCGGCTGTGGCTGACGCTGCAGCTCGACCTGTCGTCGGAAGAGAACGAGCTGCCGGACGCGCTCAAAGCGCAACTGATCTCGCTGGCGATGTGGGTGGACAAGCACTCGAGCCGGGTTTTGCGCGGCGAGCTCGACGTTCATCCCTTGGTTTCGGTCAATCGCACGATCATGGAGGGCTTGGCGGGACACATGTGAAGGAACGGTGAAGCCACCCATGGCGGTGGCCGGCGTGGGGCCGCTGGCGCGGGTGCGCTTTCCGATCTCCCGAATGTAGCGCTCGGGAGAGAGACCTTACGGAGGGAAAAATGAGCGCTGTGACACCAGGAGGTTCGATTCCGGCGTTGCAAGATCAAACGCTGACAGCGCCGCCGCGCGCGGCCGCCGCCCAGGGCGGCGAGCGAGCGACTGCCGGGGCCGCCGGCGAAGCGACGCGGGCGGCCGTCACGTCGGCGCGATCGGCCAAGGAGATGCCCCTTGAGTTCGAGGTTAGCTCCGAACTCAAGCTGCAGGTTCGCTTCGACGAGCCGGCCGGGCGTTTCGTCTATATGGGCATCAACGTCGAGAGCGGAGAGATCGAGCGACAGTATCCGCCCGAGGAAGCCCTGCGCATGATCGCGCGCATGCACGAGATCGCCGGCCTGACGCTCGACGAGAAGCTCTGAAGGCAATGCTAGGGCTCGAGGCGGGGCGCCATGGAAAAGATCACTTCGGTTGCTTTCCCGTCGTCTCTGCCCGAGCGTAGGCAACCGCGGCGGCGCGCGGATCGCGCCAAGGACGGCCCTGGGGGCGACGATGGCGAACGCCCCGAGGAGCACGGCCACCCACAAGACCTCATTCCCCTGAGCCCCGGCGAAAACCTGAGGGTCGAGTTCGACCCGGCGCGAGGAGTGCCGCTCTATCTCGGGGTGGCGGCGGCGACGGGCGAGATCCTGCGACGCTACGAGCCGGAGGAGGCGTTACGCCTCATCGGGCGCGTCCGTCAGGTCGCCGGACTGACTTTCGATACCAATTTGTGAGAGCGGGAGGCCGCGGGCCGGCCGCGGGCCTCAGACCAACTGATTCACGGCGATCGCGGCCGCCGGCATCCGGTCCACGTTGGGCATCGTTCGCATTGCGGCGCCGCTGTCATAGCCGTTGATCGGCCGCTGTCGCCTCGCCACTTCCTCGCCGATGGCTCGGAACATGCGCTCTGTAACCGTCTTGGCGGCGACCACCAGTCGCCGGTGGCGGTCGAGAACCTCGTGGAAGCGCCGGGTCGCGGCCGCGAGGCGATCGACCTCGCCGGAGGCCGCCGCCTGGCGCCAGGAGGGATCCGCCCTCAAGGCCTCCAACTCGCCCCTGTAGAGCTCGACCAACCGCGCCTTCTCCTCGTGGCGGGCGCCGATCTCCTGCGTCCGCCGCGCCGTCAGCAGCTCGCTTTCCTCGGTCACCATCATGGTCAATTGCTCGGTCGTTCCGATGACCTCGGCGATCCGCGCCTCTGCCGGCCTCATCACTCGACCTCTTGCAGCTTCAGGATCTCGCGATACACCGAATCGGCCACGCCGACGCCTCCGGAGCGGCTAAGCACCTTGGCGTATTCCTGATTGAGCAAATCGCGATAGACGCCCTCGGCGCTGCCGCCGCCGAAGCGGCCATCGGTGGGAATCCCGGCGAACATCTGATCCAGAACCTGGGCCAGGAAGAAGGCCTCGAACTCTTGGGCGGCGGCGCGGGCGGCGTCGTTGGAATCGCGCGACGGCCTTTCGAGAGCTTTGCTGGCAACGGCCGCGGCGACGGCCACGGGGGCTGTTGGCTCGGTCATCACATCAACTCGATATCTGCCTGTAGGGCACCGGCCGCTTTGATCGCCTGGAGTATCGAGATCATGTCGCGCGGGCCGACGCCCAGGCTGTTGAGGCCCTCGACCAGGTCCTGCAGGCTGACGCCCGGGTTCATGATAATGAACTTCTTGTCGTCGGACTCGTCGATCTCGATATTGGTGCGGGCGACGGTGGTGGTCTCGCCGGTGTTCGAGAAGGGCGCGGGCTGCGAGACTTGCGGCGTCTCGGTGACGCGGATGGTGAGGTTGCCGTGGGCGATACCCACGGTGTCGACGCGCACGTTCTCCCCCATGACGATGATGCCGGTGGTCTCGTCGATGAGCACCCGGGCGCGCTGGTCGGGCACGATCTGAAGCTGCTCGATATCGGTGAGCAGGCCGACCAGATTGTCGCGATAGCTCTCGGGCACCGAAAGCTGCACCGTCGCCGGATCGAGCGCCCGCGACGCCTGGGCGCCCAGGTAGGCGTTGATCGCTTCGGCCATCCGGCGGGCCGTCGTGAGGTCGGCGTTGCGCAGCGAGATCCGCAGGCTCCGCAGGCTCGCCAGCTCGAAGTCGATCTCGCGCTCTATGATCGCCCCATTGGGGATGCGGCCGCTCGTCGGCACCCCCTTGGTGATGGTCTCGCCCTGGCCCTGGGCCGAGAACCCGCCCACCGCGACGGGCCCTTGGGCGACCGCGTAGACCTCGCCGTCGGCGCCCATCAGGGGTGTGACCAGGAGCAAGCCGCCCAACAGGCTCTTGGCGTCGCCGAGCGCGCTGACCGAGACGTCGATGCGACGGCCGTGACGGGCGAAGGCCGGCAGGTTCGCCGACACCATCACCGCGGCCACGGTATCGGTGTTGAGGTTGGCCTGGCGGATGTTGACCCCCAGCCGCTCGAGCATGGCCTCCAGGCTCTGGCGGGTGAAGGGCGCGTTGCGCAGCGAATCGCCGCTGCCGTTGAGACCCACCACCAAGCCATAACCGATGAGAAGGTTGTCCCGCACGCCCTCGAAGACGGCAATGTCCTTGATGCGCGAGGCGGCATGCGAGGGCGTGAGCGCCGCGGCGGCGAGGACAAGCGCGACGGCCCCGAACGCAGCCGAAAGAAATCCCTGGAGCAGTTGGACGGCGCAGTTTCGCATCTCGTGCCCGAACCCCGCAAATGGGGACATGGCGCCACTTCGGACTCGGCCATGCCCACGTTCGCACTTGCGAATTCCGTGCCATCGGCCGTGGCTCTCCAACGGCTTGGAATGCTACGGTTATCGGCCGCCGCGCCGGGGCCTGGCGGGGCGCGTGCTCGGCCAGGTCCGGCAATTTCTGCCGGCGGTGGGTAAATCCTACCGAGTTCCTGGGGCCTACCGACTTCCTGGGGCCTACCGAGTTCCTGGGGCCTACCGACTTCCCGGGGGTGGTCCGACGGCCTCGCGTGGCGAGGCGCTTTACCGCATTTTAACGAACTTCGATCATTCTGCCCGGCGCATCGAAGCTTGTCGCGGACGAGCCACATGAAGATAAACGGGCCGGGCGCCATTCGAGCGGCCGAGATCCGCCGTCGAAAGCCGCAAAAGGATGCCGGCTCCCGGAGCTTCAGCGTCGACCGTGCCGACGAGGAGCGGAGCGGCGCCCCGGTTGCCGTCGTCCCCGCGCTCTCTCCGGTGGGCGCCCTGCTTGCGCTCCAAGAGGTCGACGAGCCCTTCAACGACCGCCGCCGGGCGATGCGCCGCGGACATTTCCTGCTCGACCGTCTCGATGACATTCGCCACGCATTGCTGGTCGGCGCGCTCCCGCGGGAGCACCTTCGAATCCTGGCCGAGGCGGCGCGGGAGCAGAGGCCCGAGGTCGAGGACCCGCGCCTCGGCCAGATCCTGGGCGAGATCGAGCTCCGCGCGGCGGTGGAGCTGGCCAAGCTCGATCATCTGGACTAGCGCCCGGGGGCGGGCCGTGCCCCGGCCCGCCGGCATGGCTCGAACGTCATCGCAGACCGCTTGGTCGCTCCGGGCTCCGGGCCTCGGCAGCTTGCCCCTCGCGCGTGATCGGCGCGCCCAAATCGGCCCCGGCGCGGCCGCCCGGGAGCGCGCGACGAGGGCCTCGGCGGCTTCCTTTCAAAAGAGGCCGCGAAGCCGTTGCACATGGCTTGTCGGATTCATATACTCCGCGCCGATTTCGCCGGTCCAGGCCCACCTTGAGGTAGACAGTGAAGGACATGCGTGTTCCCGCAAAGTATCGGCCGTCAATCGACGAGGCCTTCATGAGCTCCAAGCAGAAGGCTTATTTTCGTCGCAAGCTCCTGTCGTGGCGCCAGGGACTGGTGCGAGAGTCGAACCAGACCTTGCAGCACCTGCAGGAAGATACCCTGGCGGAACCGGACATCGCCGATCGCGCCTCGGCCGAATCGGAGCGCGCGCTCGAGCTTCGCACCCGCGATCGCGAGCGCAAGCTCATCGGCAAGATCGATGCCGCGCTGAGGCGCATCGAAGAGGGCAGCTACGGCTATTGTGAGGAGACCGGCGAACCGATCAGCCTGCGCCGCCTCGAGGCCCGTCCCATCGCCACCCTCACCATCGATGCCCAAGAGCGCCACGAGCGGCGCGAAAAGGTCTATCGCGACGACTGACCCGGACCCAGGGCCCAAGCCAAAGGCCGGTCCCTGGGGACCGGCCTTTCTCGACTTCGGTGGCGGGCTGGATCAGAACGGCATGATGATGTCGAACAGCTGCTGACCGTAGCGTGGCTGCTGGACGTCGGTGAGCTGGCCGCGGCCGCCATAGGAGATGCGTGCCTCGGCGATCTGGGTATGGTTGACGGTGTTGTCCGAGCTGATGTCCTCGGGCCGCACCACGCCGGTGATGACGAGCTCGCGGACCTCTAAATTGACCCGCACTTCCTGGCGCCCCTGGATCACCAGGTTACCGTTCGGCAGCACCTGGGTGACCAGGGCGGCCAAGGTCAGCTGGATCTGCTCGGCGCGGTTGACCGATCCCGAGCCGGTGTTCGAGGCGGTGCTGCCGAAGCTCACCAGATTGGTGGGATTGATCCCTTCGGGCAGCATCCGCGACAGGTTGGTCTCGTAGCCGAAGAGGTTGCTGAGATCCGCGTCCTCGGAGCTCTCCCGCGAGCGCGTCGTCTTGTTGTCGATCTTGGCCTGGTCCTTGATCGCGATGTTGACGGTCAGGATGTCGCCGACCTTGGCGGCGCGCTGATCCTTGAAGAAGGCCCTGGCGCCGGGGCGCCACAGCGAGTTGGCATGGCGGGCGGGGGGCTGCGCCTGGGGCATGGGCAGGCTGACCGGTCGATATTCGGGCGCCTGGACCGGGTTCTCGATGGCGGTGAGGGGCGGCGCCTCGCCGATCTGCTTGAGCCTGTCGACGGCGCTGCACCCGGCCAGGACGCCGAGGCTGATCAGCACGAGACTCAGGCGAATCGGGGTGGATGGTCTTGCTTGGATCATCGGATCAACCATTGCTCGGGTTCAGTTGGCGGCGCTCACGAGTCGCTGCCTGGGCATGACCTCGACTTGGCCGGGGCCAGATATGACGCCTTGGACGACGGCGTGACTGCGGTTGTTGCGGACGCGGATGAGATCGCCTTCGGCGCCCGAGTCCACGGCGTGGCCGGTCACGGTGATGACCATCTTGGGGATCGCCAGCGTCATCGTCACGAGGGCGCCCTTCTCGATCGTCAGCGGCCGCTCGATGTCGCGCGCGCGTACCGGCTTGCCCGGAGGGATCGACCGCCTCGGCGATTTGCCGAGCAGGTCTCGGACGTCGGTGACGATGTTGCGGTTGAGCTTGGCGGAGGGCAGGCGCAGCCAGTCGATGTCGTGGTCGTCGATCACCGCTCCCACGGCCACCGCGCGGCGCAACACCGGAACCTCGACGATCGCGATCACCCGGCCCGAGACTCGGGCCCGCGCCTCCGGATCGGGGCCGGCGGGTGCGGCGAGCCTGGCGCTGAAGCGCCCGTTCCTCTTGTTGAGGTCGAGCGCCTCGACGACGACCGTGGCCGGGGCGTCCTTGGCCACCTCCAGAATGGTTCGCTGGTAGCGCAGCTCGACCTCGAACAGACCCTCGATGCCCACGCCCTCCAGGGCCTCCTCGAGGGCTTCGGCGATGACCTGCTTCGGTACCGGCTGGCTGGCGCGGACCACCTCGATTCGTGCCCGGAGGCTGGCCCCGAGCAGTTCGACCCCGTGCCTCGAGGCGAGGGCCGCGATTTCGGCCCGCCTCAACATCACCCGCTGCCCCGGCGACGGCGCACTGGCGACCCGGACCTCGGCGGCGTCGCCGGCGCCCTCGATGACGTCGCCCAGCGTGATCTGGCTCCCGATCACGGTCGCGCTGGACCGCATCCGCGCCTCGCCGTCGGCGTGGGCGGCGCCGAGGATGGTGCCCGACAACAAAGCGGCGATGACCAATGGCCTCATGGTTCAGTTCCCTACCTGAGGCGGTTCACGGTGGAGAGCATCTCGTCGGACAGCGTGATCACCTGCGAGTTCATTTCGTAGGCCCGCTGCGCCGTGATCAGGGCGGTGATCTCGTGCACCGGGTTGACGTTGGAGGTCTCGAGGAAGCCTTGCAGGATGGTGCCGACGCCGCCAATCCCCGGGACGCCGATGATGGCGGGCCCGGAGGCCGGGGTCTCGAGGAACAGGTTGTCGCCGATGGCCTCGAGGCCGGCCACGTTGGGGAAGGTCACCAGCTCGAGCTGACCCACGTTGCTGGGATCGACCTGTCCGGCGATCTTGACCTGAACGTCGCCGGTGGCGCTGATGCTGATGTCGATGGCGTCCTGCGGGATGGCGATCCCCGGCGCCACCGTGAAGCCGTCGGTGGTCACGATCTCGCCGTCGGGGCTGAGCTGAAAGGCGCCGGCGCGGGTGTAGCCGTCCTCGCCGCTCGGCAACTCGATGCGGAAGAGACCGCGGTCCTGGATCGCCAGGTCAAGAGTGTTTCCGGTCGATATCACGTTGCCTTGTTCGGTGATGCGGTACACCGCGGCGGTCTTGACCCCGACCCCGATCTGCACGCCCGACGGCACGATGGTGCCGGTGTCCGACGAAGCGGTGCCGATGCGGCGCAGGTTCTGGTACAAGAGGTCCTGGAACTCGGCTCGCTGCCGCTTGTACCCGGTGGTGTTCATGTTGGCGATGTTGTTGGAAATCACCTCGACATTGAGCTGCTGGGCCAGCATGCCCGTCGCTGCGATACTCAAGGATCTCATGACATCTATCCCGTGTTAGTTGCGGCCGCCGAGGGTGTTGACGGCGCGGCGCCGAAGCTCGTCGGCCTGCTCCAATATCTTCTGGGTCGACTGGTAGAGGCGCACGAGCCTGAGCATTTCCGTGACCTCGATGATGGGCTCGACGTTGGAGCCTTCGATCATGCCTTGAAGGATGCGGGCCTCCGTGGCCGGCTGTGGCTCCGCGTCGGTGGTATAGAGGCCGTCACCGGCCTTGCGCAGCTCCTGCTCGTTCTCGAAGCTGACGACGTCGAACCGGGCAATCCTGCCGCTCTCGCTCGAGACCACGCCGTCCGGGCTGATGGTGATGTTGCCGTCGCCCAAGGGAATGGTGATCGGCTTGCCTCCGTCGTCGAGCACCTGGTGGCCGCTGATGGTGACCAGCGTGCCTTCGGCGCTGAGCTTGAGGTGGCCGTTGCGGGTGTAGCGAAGGCCGCTGTCGGTCTCGACCACCAGGTAGCCCTTGCCGCTGATCGCCACGTCCAGTGGGTTCACGGTTTGCGAGATCTGACCCTCCAAGGTGTCACGCACGACGCCGTAGTCGAGCACGAACGACGCCCGATTGCCGTGGCCGATATCGGCCAGATACTCCTCGAAGAGTAGCCGTTCGCCGCGGTAGGCGGTGGTCTCGGAGTTGGCAATATTATTGGCGATGATGTCCATCTGGCGGCGTAGCGCGGTCAGGCTGGACAGGGCTATGTAGCTGGTGTTCTCCATCTCGCCACGTCCCTTCTGGCGTGCGGGGGGCCATTCTGGTCGCCCGCTGGTCGGTCCCCGAGTTGCACGGCCCGTGCCAGTCGGAAGGGATATGAAATCAAAGGGTTAGGGGGACAAGCGGTGTCGGGGCGGGGAAATCCCGGCCCCTCGGGCAGGCTTTGCCGGGCAGGTCTTGCCTCGCGCGCCGTCGCCGGCCGGCTCAGATGGCGCGGCCGCCGGGGGGCCTCGACCTGAGCGCCGGGAAAGTGGCGTGGCGCAACCACTTGTTAACGATCACTCCGTAGGCTCGCGTTGGTGCGTGGAAGCTTATTTTATCCTCGGACGCGGTATAGCTATGGGCGATCTCGACACCGATCTCGAGCCCGGCGCCGATGAGGCGCTGGGAGACGAGGACGACGAAGCGCTGGGAGACGAGGACGACCAATCCCGCCGCAAGAAGAAGCTGAGCGGCAAGAGGCTCACCCTGTTCGTAATTCTACCTCTCCTTCTTTTCGGCGGCGGCGGCGCTGCCGCCTATTTTGGCGGCCTGCTGGGAGAGGGCGGTGACGAGGCGAGCGGGCGCGAGTCGAAAACGGTGATCTACTACGATCTGCCCGAATTGCTGGTGAACCTGAACAGCGGCGGCAAGCGCAACACCTTCCTGAGGCTCAAGGTATCGCTGGAGATCGAGGACGCCGAGGCGGTCGAGCGGCTCGATCTCGTGCTGCCCCGCATTATCGACAATTTCCAGGTCTACCTGCGCGAGCTGCGACTCGACGACCTCAATGGCTCGGCCGGGCTGTTTCGGCTCAAGGAGGAACTGCTGGTGCGGGTCAACGCGGCGGTCACGCCGGTTCGCATCAACGACGTTCTGTTCCGGGAAATGATCGTTCAGTAGGCCGCCCTATCATGTCGGACGCCATGGAAGAGACAGAGGAAGCGCCGGACGACGACGCGCTCGCGGCGGAATGGGCGGCGATGGCCGACGACGAGCCGGACGAAGACGAGGGCCAAGGCGAGGACGAGGGTGAAGAGGTCGGCGGCGGTGGCTCGAGCTCGGCCCGTGTCCTCAACCAGGACGAGATCGATAGCCTCCTCGGATTCGATGGCGACGGCCTCGACGGTGACGAGCGCTCGGGCATTCGCGCCATCATCAACAGCACCCTGATCTCGTACGAGCGGCTGCCCATGCTGGAGGTGGTGTTCGACCGCCTGGTGCGCATGGTGACGACCAGCTTGCGCAACTTCACCTCGGACAACGTCGAGGTGTCCCTCGACAACATCACCTCGATCCGCTTCGGCGATTACCTCAACTCGATTCCCCTGCCGGCCATGCTGAGCGTGTTCCGTGCCGTCGAATGGGACAACTACGGTCTGCTCACCATCGACAGCTCGCTGATCTACTCGATCGTCGACGTCCTCTTGGGCGGGCGTCGGGGCACCGCGGCGATGCGCATCGAGGGCCGCCCCTACACCACCATCGAGCGCGACCTGGTGGAGAGCATGGTCGAGGTGGTGCTCAACGACATGGGCGCCGCCTTCGAGCCCCTGAGCCCGGTGGCGTTCCAGTTCGACAGGCTGGAGACCAACCCTCGCTTCGCCACCATCGCGCGGCCCGCCAACGCCGCCATCCTGATCAAGTTGCGAATCGACATGGAGGACCGTGGCGGTCGGCTCGAGCTGCTGTTGCCCTACGCCACGCTCGAGCCCATTCGTGAGCTGCTGCTGCAAATGTTCATGGGCGAGAAGTTCGGACGCGACTCGATCTGGGAAAGCCATCTCGCCACCGAGTTGTGGTCCACCCACGTTGATATCGAGGCCGTGCTCGACGAACAGATGATGCCTCTGGCCGAGGTCATTAATCTCGAGGTCGGCCGGACCCTCCTGTTCCAGGCGGCGCCTGAATCGAGCGTCCAGTTGCGTTGCGGCGGGGTGCCCTTGCTCACCGGCAAGATGGGCCGGGTCGGCGCCAACATCGCCATCCGCGTCGACGGCTCGATGGTGGCCAAGGAACCGGAGCAATGATTTTCGGCTTGGTGCTCGACGGCTTGGTGGCGCTCCTCATGTTCGCCACCATCGTTTTCTGCTTTCGCCTCCATCGGCGGCTCGCCGGCTTCCGCGGCGTCCAGGCCGAGATGAAGGGCCTCGTCTCAAGCTTCGTCGCCGCGATCGAGCGCGCCGAGCTCGGCGTGGCCCAGCTCAGGGCGGCGGCCGAGCAAACCGGAGATACGCTTCAGGAGCGCCTCGAGGGCGCCCGCGCGGTCGCCGACGAGCTGGCCTTCCTGAGCGAGACCGGCACCCGCCTGGCCGAGCGCCTGGAAACCGGCGTGACGGACCGCCGTTCACGGTCCGAGGCTGCCAGCGCCGTCGCGTCCACGGCGCCGTCCCGGGGCTCCTCCGCCGCAAGCCCATCCGGGGCGGGGCGGCCCGAGGCCCCCACGCTCGCCGAACGCGAGCTGATCGATACCTTGCGCCGTGCCCGGCTGGCCTCGGCGCCCGAGCCCGCGCACCCCGACGCGGCAATCTAGGAGGAGCAAACGCGATGGTCGCAAAGACGCGCCTGCTTCCGATGGTGGTCGTGGCCTGCGCCCTCGTGTTGGGACTCAAGCTCGGCGACTTGTGGTACGCCGCCGGGCCCGTGCTGGAGAGCTTCGCGGTGGGCCGGGCGCTGGCCCAATCTTCCCTCGCCGGGGCCGAGGCGGGGCCGACCTCGGGCGCGCTGGATGAGCGCGATGGCGGAGAGGCGGAGGGCGGCGCCGCCGGCGTCGAGGGCGAGACAGAGGCCATCCTGCGGCGCCGCCTCAGGAAGAAGATCGAGGCCATCGTCGAGCAGGAGCTCAACAAGGTCCTCGAGCTGAGACGCGTGCGCCGGCAGGAAGCGGAGTCGATGTTCACCCCGGCCGAGGTCGAGGTCCTGCAGAGCCTTTCCGAGCGACGCGAGGCGCTGCAGGCTCGCGCCGGGGAACTCGAGATGCGCGAGAACCTTCTCGGCGCGACCGAGAAGCGGATCGAGGAAAAGATCGCCGAGCTCACGAAGCTCGAGGCCACCGTCGAGGCCAAGCTCAAACGGTACGACGAGCAGGAAGAGGCCAAGATGAAGAGCCTGGTGAAGATCTACGAGAACATGAAGCCGAAGGACGCGGCCCGGATCCTGGAAGAGCTCGACATGGGCATCCTGCTCGAGGTCGCGGAGCGCATGCGCGAGGCGAAAATGGCGCCGATCCTTGCCCTAATGAACTCGAACAAGGCCAAGACGATCACCGTCGAGCTCGCCATGCGGCGCCAGCTCCCGGCGGCGGGTGGCTGACGCCGGCGCTTGAGGCGCCCGCTTAACCCGACCTTAACCAATGCCCCGTAGCTTGATCGCCACTTTCCCTCTGCCTCACGGCGGCATCCAACAAAACTGAAATAGGGCGATTGCCGAAAACTCAGAGGAGCCCACGATGTCGGTCGACTCCAACATGAACATCCTCGTCGTCGACGATTACAAGACGATGATAAGGATTATCCGTAACTTATTGAAACAACTCGGTTTCAACAACGTCGACGAGGCCACCGACGGATCCAGCGCATTGGAAAAGATGCGCGACGGCAAATACGGCCTGGTGATCTCGGATTGGAACATGGAGCCGATGACCGGGCTCCAGTTGCTCAGGGAAGTGCGGGCCGACGCCAAGCTCAAGGGCACGCCGTTCATCATGGTGACGGCCGAGAGCAAGACCGACAACGTGATCGCCGCCAAGCAGGCCGGGGTCAACAACTACATCGTCAAGCCGTTCAACGCCGCGACGCTCAAGACCAAGATGGGCGCCGTTATTGGTGATTTCTAGGGGGGTCCCATGACCGCGACGGATTGGACGCAAAGACTGGCCCAGTGCGTCGAGTCGCTGCGCCACGAACACGGTGAGACGGTCGGTCTCGACGAGGTCGTCGGGGTCGTCGAGAGCCTGATCCAGAACATGGAAGGCGACATCACGGGGGCGCACATCCGGGTCAGGAGCGAGCTGCAGGGCCTGATCGAGTACATCCAGCAGGCCAAGACCGAGATCGCCGCCCTGAGCCCGGGGGAGATTCACGACGAGCACATCCCGGTGGCGACCGACGAGCTCGACGAGGTCGTCAAGGCCACCGAGGAAGCCACCGGCACCATCCTCGACGCCGCCGAGGAGCTCGAGAGCCTGGCCGGCGAGCTCTCCGGCGAGGCGGCCGAGAAGATCACCGCGATCGCCACCAAGATCTACGAAGCCTCCAATTTCCAGGACGTCACCGGGCAGCGCATCACCAAGGTGGTGAAAACGCTCAAGCACATCGAGAGCAAGATACGGGTGCTGGCCGAGGCCTGCGGCTACGAGCTCCAGCGGGAGGTCGCGCAGAGCGGCCTGGCGGCCGGCCCGGGCGGCGACACCGCCTTGCTCAACGGCCCGGAGCTCCCCGCGAACGCGAACAGCCAGGACGACATCGACGCGCTCTTGGCCGGCTTCGATTAGGCTGGCATGGGCGAGCCGGCGGCGGCGGCGCGACCGACCGGCAACGACCGGAACGTGGCGCTCTTTCTCGCCCTCTATCTCCTCCTGCTGGCCTTCTTCATCGTCCTCTATTCGATCTCCCAGCGCGAGGAGGTGCGGACCGACGCCGCCATCAACAGCCTTACCGCGACCTTCGATGCCGACCGTCTGATCAGCGATGAGGTGCCGCAGTTCACCTCCTCGAGCGGCCCCTTCGACCCGGTCGAGAACTTTCGTCGCCAGGTGCGCGGCCTGTTCGCGCGCGACCTGCCGATCGCGCGCTTCGAGATCCTGCAACTGGGCAACACCATGCGCGTGAGGGTGCCGAGCAAGGCCTTGTTCGTGCCCGGACGGGCGCGCGTGAGAACGCAGCGAACCGCTCTCATGGAGGCGCTTGCGGACGCCCTCAGCCGGGAGACCTCCCAGGGCCGCTTCGAGGTCGAGCTCATTGTCGGCAGCGGCGCCGAGCTGCCCTCCGCGACCGGGCGGCCGAGCCTGGCATTGCGACGCGCGGCGGCGCTCGCGAGCGATCTTCGCGGCCGCGGCGTCGCCGCCCGCTCGCTCGCCCCGGGCCTTAGGGCGGGAAGCGCGAAAATGACCGAGCTGTACTTCTTCGGCCCCCGCGTGGGCGACGCGGGGGTCACCTTCGAGCAGCTCGCGGAGTAGGCGATGGAACGGCCCACGAGCGAACAACGGCCCCAGGTCGGCGGCACGGCGTGGATGATCACGTTCGCCGACCTGATCATGCTGCTGATCACTTTCTTCGTGCTCCTTTTCTCGATGTCCCAGGTCAAGACCGAGAAGTGGCAGGCCGTCGTCGAAGCGCTTTCCGATCGCCTCAACCCCGAAAGCGCGCACGCCAAGATCGGACCGTTCGCCGAGCGCAACGTGCACCGCGTCTTCGAGCCCAAGTTGCTGGGACTCGATTACCTCGACACCATGCTGGCGGAGAAAGTTGCGGACGAGCCGCTGTTGGCCGAGAGCATCATCCATCGGCTCGAGGATCGGCTGGTGATATCACTGCCGGGCGGCGCCCTTTTCGCGCCCGGGAGGGCCCAGCTCGCGGCCGACGCCCGCGCCGCGGTCGCGGCGCTCGGCACCTTGCTCAGGTACGTCGACAACAGCGTCGAGGTCACCGGTCACACCCACCCGGCGACGCCGCTGTCCGAGGGCTTCAGTTCGTCTTGGGAACTTTCGCTGGCGCGCGCGCTGGCCCTTGCCGAGGTCTTGCGCGAGGCCGGTCTGAGTCAACGGATCACCGCCTTCGGTCTCGCCGATTCCCGGTTCCACGACCTCTCGCCGGCGCTCTCCGAGTGGCGTCGGCGCCAGCTCGCGCGACGGGTCGACGTGGTCCTTCGCGAGGGTACAGCGAGGCGAGGAGAGCATGACTCTTGAGCCCCTGATTCGCGGCGCGGTCCTGATCGCCGCCCTGATGTTGGCGGCGAGCGCTGCCGCCGAGCCCGTCATCACGCGCGCCGCGCCGCACCAGGATTACGCCCGCATCGTGCTCGAATGGGAAGCGCCGGTCGCGTTCGAGGCGCGGATCGAGGACGACATCCTGCGCGTGAATTTCCCGCGGACCTTGGAGACCGACCTCTCGCCGGCGCTCGAGCGGCTCCCCGACTACCTCGATTCGGCCGAGCTCAGCGGCGACCGTCGCACCGTCTATTTCCACTTGGCGCGGCCGCTCGAGCTCAGCACCTCCATCTACGGCAACAGGGTGGTGCTGGACCTGGCGAGCATAAGTCCGGCCGGCGGTGGCGGCCGGGCCGCGGTGGCGGTGCGGCGTGGCGAGCATCCGGGCTTCAGCCGCCTCGTCTTCGACTGGCCCCGCTTCGTCGATTACCGCGTCGATCGGGAGGATTCTAAAGCGACCGTCACCTTCTCGCACCCGGGTCCGATCGATCTCTCGGCGCTCACGGCCGCGCCGCTGCGCTTGGTGCGTTGGGCCAAGAGCGCCAGCGAGCGAAAGCGCGCCATCGTCACCATCGGGCTGCCGCCCGCGGTCCATCTAAGGATCTTCCGCTGGGGCACCAAGGTGGTGATCGACGTGCTCGGCGATGCCGGCGCCGACCCCGCTCCAGCTCCTGCCCCGGCGCCGGCCGCGCCGTCGCGGCGCGAGGCCGCCGTCGCCGCCACGCCTCCGGCCGCGTCCGCCTCCGGGTCCGAAAGCGTGCCCGAGGCCGTGCCGGCGCCGACGGTGGTGACCGAGCCCCCGGTCGCCGCGGCCGGGCCATCCGAGGGCGTTCCGCCGGAGGCGGCCGCCGCCGCGCCTTCGCCAGCGGCGGCGGGCGCCGAGGAACCCCGGCGCGAGCAGGCCGTGGGGGCGCCGCGAAACTTATTGGCGAGTCGGGCCGACCAGGAGCGCAGCGACGAGGCCGCCGCTGGCATCGAAAAAGCGGATCGGGCCTTGGCGCCAGCGCAGCCGGCGTCCGCCGCCGAGGCCGCCGCGCCCGAAGGGCCCCCGGCCGGGCCCCCGGAAAAGGCCCGCGCGGCGGGCCAGGATCGCGACGCGGCCAGCGGCCTCGCGGTCGACATGGTGCCCACTTTTAGCGGTCCGCGGTTGCGCTTCACCTGGCCCGAGCCGGTGGCGGCGGCGGTGTTCCAGCGCGGGCGCCACCTGTGGGTGGTGTTCGAGAAGTACGCGCGTGCCGATCTCTCGGCAACGATGGCCGAGCCGGGGGGGCCGGTGGTCTCGGCAGGGCAGCTCCCCTACGGGCAGGCCACGGTGCTCAGGTTCGAGCTCGAACCGGGTCTCCTTCCCAGGGTGCTGCAGCGGGACACCAGCTGGCTGGTCGATCTGGTCGACCACGCGGTGGCCGCCGAGACCACCATCGAGGTCCGACCCGAGCCTCAAGCGGCCCTGGGACCCCGCCTTTTCCTGCCCGCCATCGACCTCGGCGAAGCGATCGAGCTGCGCGACCCCGAGGCCGGCGACCGGCTCGTGGTGGTGCCGTTCGGGGCGCCGGTACGGGCGATGCCGGTCGAGCGCGACTTCCTCGAGGTCAAGGTCCTGGCCACCGCCCACGGGGTGGCGGTGGCGCCCGCGGCCGACGGGATCGGGGTGCGGGCACTGCGCAACGGCGTCACGGTGGGCAAGGCGGGCGGGCTGATGCTGTCTTCTGCCGCCGACCGCAATCCGGTGGCCTCGCCGGCGCTCGCGGCTAGGCGCCTCTTCCACTTCGAGCGTTGGCGAGGCGGCCCGCCCCAACGCTTCCTCGCGCTCAAGCAGCAGCTCTTCCGCGAGATCGCCGCGGCGCGTCCCGACGACCGCAACGACCACCGGCTGAAGCTGGCTCAGTTCTACTTCGCCCACGGCTTCGCCGCCGACGCCAGGGGAATCCTGGAGACCATCGAGGAGAACGATCCCCGGGTGCTGACGGACCTTCCCTCGCGGGCCCTGCGCGGGGCGGTCGACTTCCTGCTCCAGCGCTTCGACACGGCGGCCCAGCATCTCTACCACGCCGACTTCGACGGCCACCCCGAGATCGCGGTGTGGCGCGCCGCGCTCGCCGCCCGGACCAAGGATTGGCACCGCGCCAAGCGCGAGTTCGCCATCGGCTTGAGGGCTTCTCAGGCTTACCCGCGCGACCTGCGCATCCGCTTCCTGCTGCTCGAGGCGAGGACGGCGCTCGCCACCAACGAGGTCGAGCACCTCGATGCCGCTCTCATCGCCCTTGCGGACATGGAGCCCCCGGAAGGGGTGCTCAGCGAGGTCGCGTACATGCAGGGCCGCGCCCACGAGCGACTCGGCCGCTACGACACCGCGCTCGAAAGCTACCAGAAGGCCATCGCCTCCGATCACCGCGCGGTCCGCGCCCGCGCCGAGCTCGCGCGCGTCAATCTGCTCTTGAAGCGCGACGATCTCTCGCGGCAACGGGCCATCGATCGCCTCGAGGGGCTTCGTTTCGTGTGGCGCGGCGACGACTTCGAGCTCTCGGTATTGCAGCAACTGGGCGAGCTCTACGTCGCCGAGGGCGATTACCGCGAGGCCCTGGACTCGCTGCGCAAGGCCGTCACCCACTTCCCCAAGGACGACGCCACCCGCGCCGCCGCCCAGAGCATGAACGAGATCTTCGCCAACCTCTTCCTGGAGGGCGGCGCCGACGCCATGACACCGGTCTCGGCGTTGGCGGTCTACTATGAGTTCCGCGAGCTGACGCCGATCGGCGCCAAGGGCGACGAGATGATCCGGCGCCTGGCCGACCGGCTGGTCGCGGTCGACCTCCTGGGGCGCGCCGCGGAGCTCTTGGGGCACCAGGTCCGGAGCCGACTCGAGGGCGCCGAGAAGGCCCGGGTCGGGGCCCGGCTCGCGGTCATCCAGCTGCTCGACAACCGGCCGAGCGAGGCCCTCGCCACCCTGTCGGAGAGCGCGGCGACCTCGCTCGCCACGGCGCTTGTCGCCGAGCGCCGCCGCCTCGAGGCGCGGGCGCTGGCCGACCTCGAGCGCTACGACGAGGCCCTGAGCCTGCTTTCGGACGAAACATCGCCCGAGGGCCGGGCCTTGCGCGGCGAGATCCACTGGCGCGCCGGCGACTGGGTCAACGCCGCCCAGACCTTCGAGGCCTTGCTCGGCGAGCGCTGGCAACGACAGGAGCCGCTCGAGGCGGTCGAGCGCCAGCAGCTCATGCAGCTCGCGGTATCGTTCGCGCTGGCCGCCGACCAGGCCGGGCTCGACCGGGTGCGGCTGCGCTATTCCGAGCGGCTCGGCGAGGGCGCCGACGCCGACGCCTTCCGCGTCGTCACCAGCACCGTCGACCGCCGCGGCACCGAGTTCCGCCAGCTCGCCGGACGCATCGCCGAGGTGAGCACCCTCCAGGCCTTCATGGCGAGCTACCGCAAGAAGCTGTCGAACGGCGGACTCAGCGCCATCAACTGAGGCGGCGGTCGCGGCTAACCGGCGCCGAAGCTCTGCACCAGGGAGCCGGTGATCAGGTGCCAGCCGTCCACCAGGACGAAGAAGATCAGCTTGAAGGGGAGCGAGATCATCACCGGCGGCAGCATCATCATGCCCATCGACATCAGCACCGAGGCCACCACCATGTCGATGATGATGAAGGGGACGAAGACCAGGAAGCCGATCTCGAAGGCGCGCTTGAGCTCGCTGATGACGAAGGCCGGGATCAGTGCCCTGAGCGGCGTCGCCGCCGGGCTCTCGGGGCGTTCCAGGCGGGCCATGTCGAGGAACAGGCCCAGGTCCTTCTCGCGCACGTGACGGATCATGAAGGCGTGCAGCGGCGCCACCGTGAGCTCGAAGGCCTCGCCCTCGGTGATCTCCTCCTCGATCAGGGGGCGGATGCCGGCGTCGTAGGCCTCCTCGAAGGTGGGCGCCATGATGAAGGCGGTGAGAAACAGGGCCAGGCTCATCATCACCGTGTTGGGCGGCGTGCCCTGGACGCCCATGGCGCTGCGCATGATCGAGAGCACGACGACGATGCGGGTGAACGAGGTCACCATCACCAGGATCGAGGGCGCCAGGGTGATCACGGTGATCAGCACCATGAGCTGAAAGACGCGGCCGGTGAGCGAGCCGCCGTCGCCGAAGTCGAGGGTCAGCTGCTGGGCCGCGGCGGGGGCGGCGATAGCCGCCAGCAGCGCACCCAAGAGCGCGATCAGGAGCGCGGCCCGCGTCACCCGCCGCCTCCAGCGCCGAGCTGGCTCACCTGCGCCCCCTCCCGCTCCTGGTCGCGCTCGGCCTCCCGGGCCAGGATGCCGCTCTCGATCACCAGGTCGGCGGTGGCGCCGAGCAGGATCAGGTGCTCGGTGTGGTCGCGGCGCACCAGCACCAGGCGCCGCTTGGCATCGACCTGGATGACCTCGACGATGCCCAAGCGGCGGCCCTCGCCGCGGCGCGCCTTGGGCATCATGCCCAGGCGCCGGGCGAGCCAGCCGAAGAAGCCGATGAGCCCGAGCACGAACAGAAAGGCGAGGGCGAAGCGAAGGTATCCGGTGAACTCCATTCAATGTTCCTGGCGCTGGTTCCCGGCGAACCGGGTCGGCTCGGGCGCGCCGCGTCCGGGGCCGGCGCCTTACCCTTGTTGCCGTGTGCCCGGCTCGGCGCCCAGCGCCTCGAGGCGGCGCTCGAGCTCGCCGTGGCGGTCCTCGAGCTCGGCGGCCAGCGACTCCAGGTCGTCCAGGAAGCCGCGCATCTCCCGCGCCACGCTCACGCCTTGGTCCCTGCCGGGGCGCGACCGGGTCCAGGCGCCGACCTCGCGACACACCCGGTCGAGGCGCTGCTCGAGGCCCGAGAGGTCCATGGCGTCGCCGCTCCCGGTCTCGCGCCGGGTCCGCGCCAGCGCCTGCCTCAGCCGCCCGAGCTCGGCCACGGGGTCGAAGGGAGTGCTCATGGCCCCACCGGCGCCACGGGCGCTACGGTGTTGCCGTTGGCGAGGTAGACGTAGGCCAGGATCCGCGCCACCGTGGCGAAGGTCTCGGGCGGGATCGGGCTGTCGATGTCGAGCGCCGTCAGCACCTCGGCGAGGTCGGCGTCCTCGCGCACCTTGACGCCGTGCGCCAGCGCCAGGGCGACGATCTCCTCGGCGAGCTCGCCGGTGCCCACGGCGGTGACCCGGGGCAGGTCGCCGCGCGCGCGGTCGTAGGACAGGGCCGCGGCCTTGCGCTCCTTGTACTCGGCGTAGGAAGGGGTCTTGACCATCGGCGGCGCCCGGGTTCTCCGGGCGGGCGGCAGGGCCCGTCCCGGCGAGGCATTGTCCTACCATCATGCTTAATAAAGCTTTAAGTGCGGGGCGGCGCCCGCCTGGCGTACACTTGCCGACCAAGGTCAGGAGGGAATAATGGATGTCGAGCGTTTTCGCGAGTTGATCGCGCCGCTGACCGAGGCGATTGCCGGGACGGCCATCGATCAGCGCCTGGCGGCCGAGCTCGAGCGCCGCTTTCCGCCCGGCGGCGAGGCCTTCCGGGCCATCGAGGCGGCCTGTCACGAGGCCATCGCCGCCGGCTGGATGTGCCGCGAGGGCGCCGCCGGGCGGCGCTTCGGCCGCGTCATCGAGGCCGGGCCTAAGAGCGCCGGGCTCAGCGTCGACGTGGTCGACCTCGAGGACATTGTCGGCCCCCACCACCGTCACCCCACGGGCGAGGTCTGCATGATCATGCCGCTCACCGAGGGCGCGGCGTTCGACGGCCAGGGCGCCGGCTGGAAGGTCTACGAGGCGGGCTCCGCACACCGCCCCACGGTGACCGGTGGCGAGGCCCTGGTGCTCTACATGCTGCCCGAGGGCAAGATCGAGTTCACGGGCTAGAGCAGGTCCCAATTGATGGGACCCGCTCTCGGTCTTTTTCGCTCACGGCAGCGGACCTGAAGGTCCGCGCCAAGGGGGCACACGTCGGGGCGGGCGCGCCGGAGGGCCGGCGGGCCCGAGGGTCCCCACTGGCGCGGCCTAGAGCGATCCCCGACAAACGTGAATCGCGCTAAGGGCGCCGGGCCGGGCCGGGAACGCCTCGCAGGCCTCCTCGCTTCAGCCGTGTCCCCAGTCGTCGCCCTCGGCGCCGCTCGGCGAGAGGCCGAGCAGGTCGCCCTCGGTGCTCACGCCGAGACCCTGGACGGTGCGGTTGGCATAGGCGAAGTAGGCGATCACCTGGTTGGCCTCGAGGATCTCGCCGTCGTCGAGGCCGGCGGCGCGCAACCCCGCCACCGCCGCCTCGGTGAGCGCCGCCGGCGCCTCGGTGAGGGCCCGGGCGTAAGCCATGAGCGCGAGCTCGGCGCCGGCGAAGGCTTGCTCGGGCGCGCCCGCCTCGAGCGCGCTCACTATGGTTCGGGCGCGGGTATCGTCGCCCAAACGCCGGCGCAGCCCCTCGCCATGGTGGGCGACGCAGTAGGCGCAGCCGTTGAGCAGACTGACGTAGAGCCCGAGCGCCTCCGAGAGCCACTTCGGGAGCCGGTTGCCCGAGTGGTGGAGCACGTTCTTGTAGAGCGCCATGTGGCCCTCGAGGGTGGGCGGTCTCAAGCTATGGGCGATCATGATGTTGTCGATGTCGTCGTCCGGCCCCTTGATGCGGTCGTAGAGCCGTTTGAGCCGCCCGCGCGCTTCGCCATAGGGGATGGTGTGGATCCAGGTCATGGTTCGCTCGCGCTCGAGATAGGTCGGGCGCCAGGGGACCATGCCGGCAGCGCCGGGACAAGCGGCGGCTTCGAGGATGGGCGGGCGCGGGGATAGGAGGGCGCGGCCGGGCGCCGATCGGATCAGCGGGTGGGAAAGAGGGAAGGGTCGAAACGCCTTCCGGTCCCGAGCCAATCGCCTCGCTTGAGACTCACGATATGGTGTTCGGCCTCCGCGGCGTCGGGGACGAACAGGAAGCCCCTTTTTTCGAGCGCTCCGCTCGCCCCTCGTTGGCGCTGGAAGTAGACCGTGCGGCTGCCGTCCTGGCGCTCCTTTCGCTCGATGGTGTTGAGGTCCGACGGGTCGTAATCCACGACCGACGGCCGGAGCCATCCGTTCAGGACCAACAGACGCCTATTGGTGACGACGTAGAGGGTCCGCAGTCCGCGCTGGTAGAGCCACAAGGGGCTGGCCAGCGCGCCGAGACCGAGGAGGTAGAACAAAGCGAGCACCATGATCGACGGCAACGCGGCCTCTTCCGGGATCGAGTCCGGGGTGACGTAAAGGAGCATCCCGATCCACGAGAGGCCGCCGATGAACGTCGGCCAGAACTATCGCAGTGCCAAACGCTTGGGCGCAGCGCGAAGCGCTTGGGGTCCGGCCGCGCGATATAGACCGGGTGTTCCCTCTCGCTGAGCTCGCGCCGCAACGCCGCGGGGACCCAGCCTTGCTCGGGACCTCGGGGCAGGTGGCGGTTGCCGAACTCGGCGCGCGGCATTCCCCCCTCCAAACCGGGCTTTCCCGCCTTGTTCCTCCGGCGCGCCGGCGACGGGTGCATGAAACCGCCTTGGCCGACCGGCTCCGAGCTCCAGCGCGCACTACCTATCCGCGTCTCATGGTGGGCACGGTCCTGGGGCGGAGCCATTACCGGCCCCGCCCGCGAGCCGCGCCCTTAACCCTTTGTTAAGCGGCGGCGGCGAGAATGCGGCTGCGCCGGAGCGGGCTCGCGCGCGCTCCCCGGATGGCGCCCCGGACGACCATGGACCTGAACTCGATTCCCTTGATGTCGATGCTGGTCAAGCGCATGGCTTGGCTCAACCAGCGTCAGTCGGTGTTGGCGCAGAACATCGCCAACGCCAACACCCCGAATTACACCCCGCGCGACCTCAAGCCCCTCGACTTCGACAGGCTGGCGCGCGCCGCGGCGGCGAAGTTGACCCTGGTGACCACCAAGCCCGGTCATCTGCAGGCCACCGAGGCGATGGGCGGAGCGAGCCCGACCATACGCCAGCGCACCCTCGAGACCTCGCCCACCGGCAACGCGGTCAACCTCGAGGCAGAGATGATGAAGATCGGCCGCAACCGCATGGAATACGACCTGGCCGTGAACCTCTACCGCAAGCACGTGGCGCTATTGCGCGCGGCGCTCGGCGGCAGGGGCCGCTGAGCGGGGGACGGCAATGGAACTCCTCAAGGCGATGATGATCTCCGCCGCCGGGATGCGTGCCCAGGAGCAGCGCATCCGGGTGATTTCGGAGAACCTGGCGAACGCGAGCTCGCTGGCGCGCAACTCCGAGGGCGAGCCCTACCGCCGCAAGGTCGTGACCTTCACCAACGTGCTCGACCGCGAGCTCGGGGTCGAGACGGTGCGCGTGCGCAAGATCGGCAAGGACAGCTCCGAGTTCCCGCTCAAGTTCGATCCCGGCCACCCGGCCGCCAACGCCGACGGCTACGTGAGCCTGCCCAACGTCAACGGGCTCATCGAGATGATGGACATGCGCGAGGCGCAGCGCAGCTACGAGGCCAACCTCAAGGTCATCGAGGCGGCGCGCGACATGTTGATGCGCACTCTCGAGGTGCTGCAGGCCTGACCCCCCGCGCCCGGCGCCAGGGGAGAGAACGGAGAGAAAGATGGACGTCAAGTCGGCCAACGCCGCCACCGCCTACATCGAATCGCTCAATCGCGCCAGCGGGCTCGGCGCCAGCGCGCTGCCCGAGCCGGACCGGCCCGGCACCAGTTTCGCCGAGGTCTTGAGCCGGGTCGCCGAGGGCGCGGTGGCGGCGGTCGAAAAGGGCGAGCAGGCGAGCCTCAAAAGCCTCACCGGCGAGGCCGAACTGGTCTCGATCGTCACCGCCGTGAGCAACGCCGAGGTCACCCTGCAGACGGTGGTGGCGCTCAAGGACAAGGTCGTGCAGGCCTACCTGGAAATCATCCGTATGTCGGGCTAGGGCGCCAAGCCATGGGCCCGACCGAGATCATCGACGTCGGACGCGACGCGGTCTTCGTCCTGATCAAGGTCTCGGGGCCGATCATGATGGTCGGCCTGGGCGTGGGTCTCTTGGTCTCGGTGTTCCAATCGATCACCCAGCTCCAGGAGATGACCCTCACCTTCGTGCCCAAGATCCTGGCCATCTTCGTCTCGCTGATCGTCTTTCTGCCGTTCATGATCAACACCCTCACCGCCTTCATGAATCAGATCGCCCAGCGCATCATAGGCGTGTCCTGATCCCCGTGCTCGACGAGATTCTGAGCACCAACCTGTTCGCCTTCTTTCTGCTCTTCGCGCGGCTCGGCGGCGCCATGATGCTGTTGCCCGGGTTCGGCGAGGCGGTGGTGACGCCACGCGTCCGCATCAGTCTCACCCTCGCGGTGGCGCTGGCGGTGTTCCCGCTCATCGGCCCCGCTCTGCCCGGCATGCCGGCGACCCTGGCCGGGCTCTTCGGCCTCATCCTCATGGAGGTGGTGATCGGCGCCTTCCTGGGCGGCAGCGCGCGGGTGGTGATGAGCGCGCTGCACGTGGCGGGAACCGTGATCTCCTTTCAGAGCAGCCTGGGCTTCGCCCAGACCGTGGATCCCGCGGCCCAGAGCCAGGGGGCGGTCATCTCGAGCCTCTTGGGCCTCTTGGGCGTGGTGTTGATCTTCGCCACCGGGCTTCACTACCTGCTCTTGAAGGCGCTGATCGACTCCTATGTCCTGTTTCCCGCCGGCAGCTTCCCGCCGGTCGGCGACTTCGCCGAGCTGTTGGTGAAGATCGTGGTCGGCGCCTTCACATTGGGGGTGCGGATCGCCGCCCCGTTCGTGGTCTACGGCCTGGTGTTCTATACCTGCCTCGGCCTGCTCGGCAGGCTGATGCCGCGAATTCCCTTGTTCTTCGTGGTCATGCCACTGCAGATCCTGCTCTCGCTCACGATCCTGGCGATCGTGCTGCCGGCGATCATGCTCTGGTTCCTGAGCTACTTCGAGAGCTCGATGACGCAGCTCCTGGCGGCGACGTGAGCCATGGCCGAAATCGATAAAGATCAAAAAACCGAGGATCCCACCGACAAGCGAATCAGCGAGGCGGCCGACCGCGGCCAGGTGATCACCAGTCAGGAGGTCAACCACTGGTCGATGCTGGCGGCCACGGCGCTGATCATCATGGTCTTCGGCGACTACGTGGCGGGCGCACTCCGCTCCCGTCTCGCCGCGCACCTGTCCTCGGTCCACGAGATCGCGCTCGACCCGGCGAGCGTGCAGGCCCTGGCCTTGGGTCTGGTGGAATCGCTGGGCTTCGCGTTCGCCGCGCCGATGGCGGTTCTCATCGCCGCCGCGGTGGCCAGCAACGTCATCCAGCACGGCTGGGTGTGGGCGATCCAGAAGCTCAAGCCGAAGTTCGGCGGCTTCAACCCCATCAGCGGCGTGAAGAAGAAGTTCTCGCTCAACACCCTGACCGAGTTCGGCAAGGACCTGGCCAAGCTCTCGATCCTGGGCAGCGCGGTGGTGGTGCTGCTGTGGCCCGAGCGCGCGCGCCTCTTGGACCTGGTCGGGGCCAACATTCTCGATCTCTTGCCGTTGGCGCGGTTCATGATCCTCAAGGTGTTGCTCACGGTGCTGGCGATCCTGGCGATGATGGCACTCGCCGATTTTGCCTACCAGCGTTACGACCACCAAAAGCAGCTGCGCATGACCAAGCAGGAGGTCAAGGACGAACGCAAGCAGCAGGACGGCGACCCCGAGATCAAGAAGCGGTTGCACCGGATCCGCGTCACCCGCTTGCGCCAGATCATAATGAAGGCGGTGCCCGAGGCCGACGTGGTGGTCACCAACCCGACCCATTTCGCGGTCGCGCTCCAGTACAAGGCCGAGCTCATGGCGGCGCCCCGCGTGGTGGCCAAGGGCCGCGACCTGGTCGCGATCAAGATCCGCGAGATCGCGGAAGAGCACGACGTGCCGGTGGTGGAGAACCCGCCGCTGGCGCGCGCGCTTCACGACAGCGCCGAGGTCGACCAGGAGATTCCGGTCGAGCACTACAAGGCGGTGGCCGAGGTGATCGGCTACGTCATGCGGCTCAAGGGCGGGTTGCGCTCGGCGCGGCCAGGGGCCTGAGTAGCGGTGGCAGCGATGACCGCGGCGAGGGCGGATTTGGCTGGCGCGAAGGGCGCGAATCGATATGCTTTCAGCCCATAACTTATTGGTGTTGCGGGTTTTCCATGGACGCGCGAGTCGCGCATAGCCGGGGCGGCGTCCTCGGCGCTTCCGACCAGCGCCGAGCCGCGCCGCCGCTGTGGTTGTTGGGCGTCGCCATCGGCGCCGTGGCCGTGGGCGCCTACGCCGCCGTGGCGGCCAACGCCAGCGCCGCCCTGGCCGCCGTCGTCGCAGGCGCCGGCGTCGCCGCAGTCGGTGGCCGACGCGCCTGGCGCGCCCGCCGTGGCGGCCGATTCGGCGACGGGGGTCCGGGCAAGGGGTTGCTGGCGCAAGCCGTGGAGTCGAGTCCCGAGGGCTACCTCATCACCTCGGCCGAGGGCGAGCTGATCTACGCCAACACGGCCTACCGCGCCCTGGTGGGTCACGAGGGAAGCGCGCCGCCGCCGACGCTGGCCCAACTGGCGGCCGGCGACGAGGAGGGCGAGAGGACGGTGCTCCGCCTCGGCGAGCGGACGCTGGGTGGTTCCCCCGGCCGCGACGAGCTGCGCCTTAGCTCGAGCGACGGCCAGTGGCGCTGGCTCGGCCTCTGGACCCAGGCGCTCGGCGAGCCCCCCGGCCAGATCGTCTGGCACGTCGCCGACACTACGCCCCAGCGCGAGGTCCAGGAGGTTATCCGCAAGGAGCAGGAGAAGCTGGCCGACTTTCTGGACAGCGCGCCAATCGGCTTCTTTTCCGTCGACCCCGAGGGCCGCTTCGTGTTCGTCAATTCGACCCTGGCGGGGTGGCTGGGCTATGAGCCCGACGAGATCACCGGGGCGGGCATGGCGCTCGCGGACTTCGTGGTCGAGGGCGGGGGCGCCAAGCGGCCCGGCGCGGGCGACGATGGCGCGGCGGCGGAGCGCCGCCACCGCGAGGTCCATCTCAAGGGCCGCGACGGCAGCGTCATTCCCGTCTACATAAGCCAGAGCCTGGCCCGCGGCCCGGGCGGCGAGACCCACACCCGGTCGGTGGTGCTCAATCTGACCCAGGAGCAGGAGTGGGAGATGGCGCTGAAGGAGGCCGAGAAACGCTTCCGCCGCTTCTTCGACTACGCCCCGATCGGCATCGTCATGGTCGACGAGGAAGGCCGGGTGGTGGAGGCCAACGCCGCCTTCAAGGCCATGGCGGAGGGCTCGACGGGGGAGCGCGCGGGTCCCCCGTTCATCTCGATGATCGCCGAGTTGGACCGCGACGAGGTGGCGCGGCGCCTGGCCGCCACGCTTGCCGGCGCGGCCGCCCAGAGGCCGCTCGAGATCCGCCTCGCCGGTGCCGAGGGGCACACCGCCCAGCTCTACGTCAGCCGCCTCGAGGGTGCGGCGGGGGAGGTCTCCGGGCTGGTGCTCCACCTCATCGACACCTCGCAGCAGCGCAAGCTCGAGCTCCGCTTTGCCCAGTCCCAGAAGATGGACACGGTGGGTCAGCTCGCCGGCGGCATCGCCCACGACTTCAACAACCTGCTCACCGCCATGATCGGCTTCTGCGACCTGCTGCTGCTGCGTCACCAGCCCGGCGACCAGTCCTTCGCCGACATCATGCAGATCAAGCAGAACGGCAACCGCGCCGCCAACCTGGTGCGCCAGTTGCTGGCCTTCTCGCGGCAGCAGACCCTGCAGCCGAAGGTGCTGTTCGTCACCGACGTCCTGGCCGAGCTCTCGAACCTGTTGCGGCGGCTGATCGGCGAGAACATCGAGCTCAAGATGGTGCACGGCCGCGACGTCGGCCTGGTACTGGTGGACCAGGGCCAGTTCGAGCAGGTGATCATCAACCTCGCGGTCAACGCCCGCGACGCCATGACCCAGGGCGGCAAGCTTACGGTGCGCACCGCCAACGTCACCATTCCCGATCCCGCCCATCCCGATCACGGCGTCATGCCGGCGGGCGATTATGTGCTGATCGAGGCCGCCGATACCGGACGCGGCATCAAGAGCGAGGATCTCGACAAGATCTTCGAGCCCTTCTTCACCACCAAGGAGGTGGGGGCGGGCACCGGGCTGGGGCTGGCCACCGTCTACGGCATCGTCAAGCAGACCGGGGGCTACATTTTCGTCGGCAGCGCGCCCGACGAGGGCGCCACCTTCCGCATCTACCTGCCGCGCCACCACCAGGCGGAGGCGGTGGCCGAGAGCGCGGACGGTGCCGAGGAGGGCGGCGCCCGGGACCTCACCGGCAGTGGCACCATCATGCTGGTCGAGGACGAGGACGCGGTGCGCACCTTCGCCGCGCGGGCGCTCCGCAACAAGGGCTACGAGGTGCTCGAGGCCGACAGCGGCGAGGCCGCGCTCGAGCTGGTGGCGGACCACGAGGGCAGCATCGAGCTCCTGATCAGCGACGTGGTGATGCCGCACATGGACGGGCCGACCCTGGTCAGGAAGGCGCGCCGGATCTGGCCCGAGCTCAAGGTGATCCTGATCTCGGGCTACGCCGAGGACACCTACCGCGAAAGCCTGGACGCCGAGGCCTGGGTCAACTTCCTGCCCAAGCCGTTCTCGCTCAAGCAGCTCGCGGGCCGGGTCAAGGAAGTGATGTCGGACGATCGCGGCTGAGCCGGGGCGCCGCCATTCAGTCAAGTATACAATCGCCCGCCTACCCCCTCACGCCTAGAACAGAGCCGAAACATGGCGCTAAAAGCGCCCTTGTATCAAGGGTTTGAAAAAACCCTTGCGTAACGGAACAAAACGTGTACATTGAAGGCGATTGCATCGTCCCACGGGCTGTGGAATAAGGAAGGAAAGGTCATGGTCGAAGCCGCGCTGCGCCTCGTCGAGAAGCAGGACATGGACAAGAACAAGGCCCTGGAAGCCGCCCTCAGCCAGATCGAGCGGGCCTTCGGCAAGGGCTCGGTGATGAGGCTCGGACAACGCGACAGCGCCATCCAGGTCGAGGTCGTCTCGAGCGGCTCGCTGGGCCTCGACATCGCCCTCGGCGTCGGCGGCCTGCCCAGGGGCCGGGTGATCGAGATCTACGGCCCCGAGGCCTCGGGCAAGACGACGCTGGCGCTCCACGTCCTGGCCGAGGTCCAGAAGCGGGGCGGCACCTGCGCCTTCATCGACGCCGAGCACGCCCTCGATCCGCCCTACGCGGCCAAGCTCGGCGTCGACGTCGACGAGCTCCTGATCTCCCAGCCCGACACCGGCGAGCAGTCGCTCGAGATCACCGATACCCTGGTGCGCTCGGGCGCCATCGACGCCCTGGTGATCGACAGCGTCGCCGCGCTGGTGCCCCAGGCCGAGCTCGAGGGCGAGATGGGCGACGTCCACGTCGGCCTCCAGGCCCGCCTCATGAGCCAGGCCCTGCGCAAGCTCACCGGCTCGATCTCCAAATCGAACTGCATGGTCATCTTCATCAACCAGATCCGCATCAAGATCGGCGTCATGTTCGGCAACCCGGAGACCACCACCGGCGGCAACGCGCTCAAGTTCTACGCCACGGTGCGCCTCGAGATCCGTCGCATCGGCGCCATCAAGCACCGCGACGAGGTGGTCGGCAACCAGACCCGGGTCAAGGTGGTCAAGAACAAGGTGGCGCCGCCCTTCAAGATGGTCGAGTTCGACATCATGTACGGCCAGGGCATCTCCAAGGTCGGCGAGCTCCTCGACCTCGGCGTCAAGTGCGGGGTGGTCGAGAAGTCCGGCGCCTGGTACTCCCACGACAGCCAGCGCATCGGCCAGGGTCGCGAGAGCGCCAAGGAGTTCCTGGCCGACAATGCCGACGTCGCCGCCGCCATCGAGGCCGAGATCCGCAGCAACGCCGGCATCGAGGGCGGACCGGCCGACGACGAAGCGGCGCCCGCCGAGGTCGACATCGAGTCCCAGGAGCCCGGCCCGGCCGCGGGCGAGGCAGGCTGAAGCCTCCCGCCGGTTCTCGCCCGTCTCCCCCCGGCGCGGCGCCCAGGCGTCGCGCTGTTCTTTTTCCGCCCCGGCGGGGCGCCCCCGGTGCGTCCGAGGCGGCTCGCTTGACAGCGCCCGAAATGCTCGCCACATTACCCGGGGTCGTCACGGGAAATTCCTAAATTTCAAGGCGTTAGGGCGTTTTACGGATGGAAAGCGCGAGCGATATCCGCAAGGCCTTTCTCGATTACTTCGCCGCCAACGGGCATCGGGTGGTGGCCTCGAGCCCGCTCGTCCCCCACAACGACCCGACCCTGATGTTCGTCAACTCGGGCATGGTGCAGTTCAAGAACGTCTTCACCGGCGCCGAATCGCGCGACTACGACCGCGCCACCACGAGCCAGAAGTGCGTGCGCGCCGGCGGCAAGCACAACGACCTCGACAACGTCGGCTACACCGCCCGCCACCACACCTTCTTCGAGATGCTGGGCAACTTCTCGTTCGGCGACTACTTCAAGGACCTGGCCATCGAGCTGGCCTGGAACCTGGTGACGCGGGAGTTCGGCCTCTCGCCCGAGCGCCTCTGGATCACCGTCTATCACGACGACGACGACGCCTTCACGCTGTGGCGCAAGATCTCCGGGCTGCCGGAGGCGCGCATCGTCCGCATCCCGACCGCGGCCAACTTCTGGGCCATGGGCGAGACCGGCCCGTGCGGCCCCTGCTCCGAGATCTTCTACGACCACGGACCCGAACTCGCCGGCGGCCCGCCCGGCAGCGCCGACGAGGACGGCGACCGCTACGTCGAGATCTGGAACCTGGTGTTCATGCAGTTCGAGCAGCTCACGCCCGAGCGGCGCATCGACCTGCCGCGCCCCTCGGTCGACACCGGCATGGGGCTCGAGCGCGTCGCCGCGGTGCTCCAGGGCAAGCACGACAACTACGACACCGACCTCCTTCGCGCCCTCATCCTGGCCTCGGCCGAGGCCTCGGGCGCGGCCCCCGACGGCGAGCACGCGGTGGCCCACCGCGTCATCGCCGACCATCTGCGGGCCTCGTCCTTCCTCATCGCCGACGGGGTGATGCCGTCGAACGAGGGCCGCGGCTACGTGCTGCGCCGCATCATGCGCCGGGCCATGCGCCACGCCCAGCTCATGGGCTGCGCCGAGCCCCTGCTGTGGCGCCTGGTGCCGGCCCTGGTGGCCCAGATGGGCCAGGTGTTTCCCGAGCTGGCGCGCGCCCAGCCGCTGATCGCCGAGACCTTGAAGCTCGAGGAGACCCGCTTCAAGCAAACCCTGGCGCGCGGCCTCCGCTTCCTCGACGAGGAGGCGGCCGAGCTCGGCGCCGGCGACGAGCTCTCGGGCGAGGCCGCCTTCCGCCTCTACGATACCTACGGCTTTCCCCTCGATCTGACCCAGGACGCGCTCCGCGGCCGCGGTGTCGGCGTCGACACCGAGGGCTTCGATCAGGCCATGGCGCGCCAGCGCGCCGAGGCCCGCGCCGCCTGGGCCGGTTCGGGCGCGGCGGCCACCGAGGCGATCTGGCTCGAGTTTCGCGACGAGCTCGGCGCCAGCGAGTTCCTCGGCTACACCACCGAGGTCGCCGAGGGCGAGGTGCGGGCCATCATCGTCGAGGGCGAGCGCGCGCAGGAGGCCGGCGACGGGGCGCAGGCCTCGGTGATCCTCAACCAGACGCCGTTCTACGCCGAGGCCGGCGGCCAGGTCGGCGACAGCGGCGTCATGGTTACGGCGGGCGGCGTCGAGTTCGTGGTCGAGGACACCCGCAAGCAGGCCGACCATCTCTTCGTCCACAGCGGTACCGTCAGGGGCGGCGCGCTCAAGCTCGGCGACGCGGTCGAGATGCGGGTCGACGGCGCCCGCCGCCAGGCGCTCAGGCTCAACCACTCGGCCACCCACCTGCTGCACGAGGCCTTGCGGCGCAGCCTCGGCGACCACGTCACCCAGAAGGGCTCGCTGGTGGCGCCCGATCGCCTGCGCTTCGACTTCAGCCATGCCAAGGCCATGAGCGCGGACGAGCTCGCCGCTGTCGAGGCCGAGGTCAACCGGCGCATCCGCGACAACGCCGAGGTCGTCACCCACCTGATGGCGCCCGACGAGGCGGTGCGCGCCGGCGCCCTGGCGCTGTTCGGCGAGAAGTACGGCGAGGAGGTGCGGGTGGTGGCCATGGGCGAGGACGACGGGGGCGAGGACGACGGGGGCGAGGACGACGGGGGCGAGGACGATGGGGGCGAGGACGACGGGGGCGAGGACGACGGGGGCGTGGACGACGGCGCCAGCTTCTCGACCGAGCTCTGCGGCGGCACCCATGTGCGCCGCACCGGCGAGATCGGCCTCCTGAAGGTGGTCGGCGAGAGCGCCAGCGCCGCCGGCGTGCGCCGCATCGAGGCGCTCACCGGCGCCGCCGCCCTCGACTTCCTCAACGCCCGGGAGGCCGAGCTGGGCCGGGCTGCGGCCGCGCTCAAGGCCCCGCCCGGAGAGCTCGCGGCCCGGGTGGCGGCGCTCCTCGACGAGCGCAAGCGCCTCGCGCGCGAGCTCGCCGAGAGCCGCCGGGCGCTGGCCTCGGGCGCCGGCGGCGGCCTCGAGAGCCGCCAGGTGGGCGGCGTCGAGCTCGCGCTCAAGCGCCTTGACGGGGTCCCGGCCAAGGACCTGCGCGGCATCATCGACGAGGCCAAGAAGCGGCTCGGCTCGGGTATCGTGGCCCTGGTCACCGTCGCCGACGGCAAGGCGGCGCTGGTGGTCGGCGTCACCGACGACCTGACCGAAACCTTCGACGCGGTCGAGTTGGTCCGCGCCGGCGCTAAGGCCGTGGGCGGCACGGGCGGCGGCGGGCGGCGCGACATGGCCCAGGCCGGCGGCCCCGACGGCGCCAAGGCCGAGGCCGCGCTCGAAGCGATCGAGAAGGCGGTGGGCGAGAGCGCCGCGGCCGCCTAAGGTTCGGCGCGCTCGCGCCGCCGCCTCAGGCGGCGCTGGCCAGCGCCGCCTCGAGACCTTCCTCGATCTTGTCGAAGAACTGGCCGGTGGTCTGCCACTCCGGCTCGGGGTCGATGAGGATGGCGAGGTCCTTGGTCATGTAGCCGGCCTCGACGGTCTCGACGCAGACCCGCTCCAGGGTCGCGGCGAAGCGCGCCAGCTCGGCGTTGTCGTCGAGCTTGGCGCGGTGGGCCAGGCCCCGGGTCCAGGCGAAGATCGAGGCGATCGGGTTGGTCGAGGTGGGCTCGCCCCGCTGGTGCAGGCGGTAATGGCGTGTCACCGTGCCGTGGGCGGCTTCCGATTCGACCGTGCGACCGTCGGGCGACAGCAGCACCGAGGACATCAGCCCGAGCGAGCCGAAGCCCTGGGCCACGGTGTCCGACTGCACGTCGCCGTCGTAGTTCTTGCAGGCCCACACGAACTTGCCGCTCCACTTCAGCGCGGCGGCCACCATGTCGTCGATCAGGCGGTGCTCGTAGGTCAGCCCGGCGGCCTCGTAGCGCTCCTGGTACTGGGCCTCGAAGACCTCCTGGAAGAGGTCCTTGAAGCGCCCGTCGTAGGCCTTGAGGATGGTGTTCTTGGTCGACAGGTAGACCGGCCAGCCGCGCTCGAGGCCGAAATTGAGACAGGCGCGGGCGAAGTCGCGGATCGAGTCGTCGAGGTTGTACATGGCCAGCGCGACCCCGCCGCCGGTGAAGCGGAAGACCTCGCGCTCGATGATCTCGCCCCCGTCCTCGGGCTCGAACTTAATCGTGAGCTTGCCCTTGCCCGGGACCACGAAGTCGGTGGCCCGGTACTGGTCGCCGAAGGCGTGACGGCCGATGACGATGGGGTCGGTCCAGCCCGGCACCAGCCGCGGCACGTTGCGGCAGATGATGGGCTCGCGGAACACGGTGCCGCCGAGGATGTTGCGGATGGTGCCGTTGGGCGAGCGATACATGCGCTTGAGGCCGAACTCCTCGACCCGTGCCTCGTCGGGGGTGATGGTGGCGCATTTCATGCCCACGCCGTGGCGCTTTATGGCCTCCGCCGCGTCGACCGTGATCTGGTCGTCGCTGGCGTCGCGGCTCTCGATGCCGAGGTCGAAGTAATCGAGCTCGAGGTCGAGGTGGGGCAGGATCAGCCGGCCGCGAATCATCTCCCAGATGATGCGCGCCATCTCGTCGCCGTCGATCTCGACCACCGGGTTGTCGACCCTGATCTTGCCCATGGCGCTCCTCGTCCTTCTACCATTGCTACCATTGCCGGCATGGTCGTCCCCGCAGCGGGCAAAGTATCACCACCGCCCCGGACCGCAAGGATTTCGCGGCGACCGCCTAAAGCCCTTCGCTGGCGATCGCTGGGCCCGGCTCGGGGGCCGCCGCGATGACCTTGAAGATGTCCTCGACACGGGACACGACGGTGAACAGCTGGCGCGCCTCGGGGGCGGCGAAGTGCCCGGCCACGGCGTTCTCGATGAGCTCGCGGAAGGGGCGCCAATAGCCGTTGCAGTCGACGAGGACGATCGGCTTCTGGTGCAGGCCGAGCTGCTTCCAGGTGATGATCTCGATGGCCTCGTCGAGGGTGCCGAGGCCTCCCGCCAGCACCGCGAAGGCGTCGGCGAGGTCGAACATCTTCTCCTTGCGGGCGTGCATGCTGTCGACCACCACCAGCTCGTCGATCCCGTGGTGGCCGAGCTCGCGCTCATGCAGGTGTCCGGGAATCACGCCCACCACCTTGCCGCCCGCGGCCAAGGCCGCGTCGGCCGCCACCCCCATGAGGCCGATGCGCCCGCCGCCGAAGATCATGCGCACGCCGCGCTCGCCGAGTAAGGTGCCGAGCCGGGCGGCGGCGGCGCGGTGGACCTCGTCCTTGCCGCTGCGCGAGCCGCAGTAGATGCACAGTGAGGTGAGCCTTGCCATGGCGGAGCCAATCGTCCCGATCGCCCTCGGAGCCTGTCTTATAAGGCCGACGCGGCGCCGCGCCTAGCGCCTCTTCGGCGGCCGGCTGGGGCGCTGGCGTGGCGCCGGCGTGGCGCCGGTGTGGCGCCGGTGTGGCTGGGGCCGAGGGGCGGCGCAACGATCGCAAAACAATCAATTTCCCGTGAGCCTCGGCTGACGTATAAGGAGCGCCGTTGCCGGCAGTCCGCGTGCGCCCTATCTCTCTCCGGCAGCGCTCGCCGGAAAGGGGCGCAAATGGCGGCGTGCGCGGGTCCTGAGGGGGCGGCCTGGCGGATACCCGTGGGTTTCCGAGGGCCGATCAGATCTTCGAGTCTCAGGGAGAGGCCTAATGATTTTAACTCTTAAGAAAATAGCATAACCAATTGCTATCGCAGGGGTTTTGACCGTCTGGACTGCCCTTCCGGGCGGCACCGCCGACGACCCGGCGAACGTCGTCGCCGACCGCGTCAACTTGATGAAGGCCCAGATTGGGCAACTTCCTCAGGACCCTGGCGCTACCCGATGAGATCGAGCATTGGTCGATGACCACGATGTGCGAAAAGCTGATCAAAATCGGCGCCAAGGTGGTTCGGCACGGTCGGTACCTCACGTTCCAGCTCGCCGAGATCGCGTTTCCACGGCCGTTGTTCGTGGAGATCCTGCGGCCGATCGGCGGCCTGCGGCTGGTGCTTGGGAGGAGTCAACTGGGAAATCCCAGATAAAGAGTGTAAGGGGCGCGACCGGGGCTCGGATTTGACACGACGTTCTCAGGGAGATCAGTGATGGATTGGATGTTCAAGCGAGTTGCGACGGGGCTCATCCCGGCCGTGTTCATGCTCGGCGCCGCAGGCGGCGTCGCGGCGCAGGACGCGCCGGAGGATGTTGTCAAATATCGCGTGATCCTGATGAACACCCAGACCGGCCACTTGCGGGCGATCGCTGCCGTGGTCGGGGGCGAGGTGTCCTACGGGGCACACGTAAAAGACCACGCCGACGCCGTCAAGGCCATCGCCGAGATGGAGGCCGACATCTTCCCGGAGGGATCGGCGGTCGGCGAAAGCCGCGCCAAGCCCGAGATCTGGCAGAACTGGGACGAGTTCCAGGAGCTCTACGCGAACTACAGGACCCAGGCCGTGAAGCTGGCCGAGGTCGCCGCCACCGGCGACTTGGGGGCTATCGGCGCCCAGCTCGAAGAAATCGGCAAGTCGTGCGGCGGCTGCCACAAGCGTTTCCGCAAGGAGAAGCAGTAAGCGCGGCCGGCCCCGCTCAAAGACGGGCCGCCGGCCGCCGACCACCACTTGTGCTGTGCTGAGACACTGGTGCGAACTCCGCCTCCCGACCCGGGTGCCGGTCGGCGCCGCGCTGCTTTGCGCCGTCCTCGCGCTTGGCGCGGCGGCCAGGGCGGTCGCCGGCGAGCACGATCTCCTGACGCGTGGCGAGTACCTGCTTCGCGCCGGCGGCTGCGTGAGCTGCCATACCGACGTCAAGGGCGGCGGCAGGCCGTTGGCCGGCGGCCGCGCGCTGAAGACGCCGTTCGGCGTTTTCTACAGCCCCAACATCACCCCCGATGAGGAGACCGGCATCGGGGCCTGGTCGGACGCCGATTTTGCGCGCGCCCTGCGCCACGGCATCCGTCCCGACGGTGCCCATTATTTCCCCGCCTTTCCCTATACCTCTTATACCCACATGCGCGCGGCGGACGTGGTGGCGCTCAATGCCTATCTCTTCTCGCGCCCGCCCGTGCGGAGCCCTGTCCCGCCGCACGAACTGCGCCCGCCCTTCGCCTGGCGCTTCCTCGTCGGGGCGTGGAAGCTGTTGTTCTTCGAGCCCGGCCCCTTACAGCCTGATCCCGGCCGCTCGAAGCGCTGGAACCGGGGCGCCTACCTGGTCGAGGCGCTGGCTCACTGCGGCGAATGCCATACCCCACGTAACGCCCTTGGCGCCTTGGACCGGGAGATGTGGCTCGCCGGCACAGCTCAGGGGCCGGAAGGGCGCCTCGCCCCCAACATCACGCCGCACCGCGCAACCGGCATCGGCGACTGGAGCGCCGCCGACCTCGTGCGGCTGCTTAGTACCGGTCGCAAAGCCAATTTCGATACCGTCCAGGGCGCCATGGCCGAGGCCATCGACGAGGGCCTCAAGCACCTGAGCGACGAGGACCTGGCCGCCATCGCGGATTACGTCTTGTCGTTCACACCGATTCGGCACCGGGTCGAGCGCAAGCGCCCCTGAGCGGCGCCAAGCCGGCGCGCCGTCGCCCCCGAACCCCCGCGCCCCCGAACGAGGTCGGGCGTTGTCTGCGCCCGGTCCCGGTATTACTGTTAGGGCTCGATTGAAGTCTTGATCCCGAGGTCCCGTGCGCAACAAAGCTTGGGTGGTCGCCGCCATCGCCGTGCTCGCGGCGCTGATCCTGGCGTTGACCTTGCGCTTTGGGCGCGAGGTCCCGGCGCCCGAGGTGGCGGTACCAGAGACGGAAGCGCCCGCCGCGGCGCGGCCCAGCGCGGTGGAGCGCATAGTGGAGGCGCCCGAGGGCGAGCTGCGGCCCAAGGAGGAGGCGAGCTTCGACGTGGTCCGGGTGGCGCCCGATGGCACCACCGTGATCGCCGGCCGCACCCTGCCCGGCGCCGAGGTCACGGTGCGGGCGGGCGAGGAGGTGCTCGGCACGGTCATCGCCGATTCGCGCGGCGAGTGGGTGCTGGTGCCGGTGGCGCGGCTCAAGAGCGGCGCGGTCGAGCTCAGCCAGGAGGTCCGGGCGCCGGGAGAGGCGACGGCGAAGCGATCGGAGCAGGTCGTGGTGGTGGTCGTGCCCGAGCGCGACGAGGCTGGGCCAAGCGCCGGCGGCGGGAAGCCGGTACTGGTGTTGCGCAGCACCGCGAGCGGCGACACCGAGGTGCTGCAGGGCCCGGCTCCGGAGCTCGCGGCGGCGGCGACCGGGGGCCTGTCGGTGAGCGCGGTCGACTACGACGAGGAGGGCAACGTCGTGCTCTCGGGTCTGGCCCGGCCCGGCGCCAGCGTGCGCGCCTATATCGACGACCAGGTGGTGGGCACGGCGCGGGCCGACGAAACCGGGAGATGGCGGCTCGAGCCCGCGGCCCAGGTGGCGCCGGGCGCCCACGGCCTGCGCGTCGACCAGATCGGCGCCGGCGGCGCGGTGGCGCTCAGGATCGAGGTGCCCTTCAGCCGCGCCGTGCCGGGCACCATCGCGGTGGCCGCCGGCAGCGTCGTCGTGCAGCCCGGCAACAGCCTGTGGCGCATCGCCCGCGCGGTCTACGGCGCCGGCACCCGCTACACGGTGATCTATCAGGCCAATCGGGACCAGATCCGCGATCCCGACGAGATCTATCCGGGACAGGTGTTCGCGCTGCCCGAACCTGAGTAGGCGCGGCGCCGGCGAGGCCTCGGGTGCCTCAGACCGCGCCGGGGCGGCGGGGCCAGAGCGATTTCAGGTCAATTGGAAGCGCTCAAGGCCGCGACTGCGGCCCGCCGGCCCTCCGGCGCGCCCGCGCAGGCGCGGATCCTTGGGTCCGCTGCCGTGAGCGAAAAGAATCTAGAGCGGTTCCGATCAGTGCGGAACCGCTCTAGCGCCGCGCCACGCAGAGCGCCGCCGCGTGCTCGAGCCAGGGCGCCGCGCGCAACAGCAGCAGCGTCGTCCAGCCGACGATGGCGGTGCCCGTCGCCCGCTCCTCGACCTCGGCGCTGGTGGCGAAGTGGAGGCGATGCCGCCGATCGACCCGGAAGCGCCCCGGGGCGCCGGTCTGGGGGCCGCCGAGAAGCGCCAGCAGAGTCTCGCGGTGAGGCAGGTTCTCGGCGCTGTAGGGGACCGCGCCGAGATTGCAGCCGAGGACCAGGCGGAAGCCTTGGCCGTGTCTTTCGACCTTGGCCGAGAAGGCGGTGCCGCGCCAGGAGAAGGTGAACTGGGCGGGCGGCTCGGGGTCGAGCCGCGTCATCCTGTCGGAGGCGGTGCTGAGAAGGCCGTCGAGGTCGATCGACGCGCCGCCCGCGGCCGACGCGGCCGCGGCCTCTCGCTCACCTGTTGCGTTTGCGGGTGCCAAGGCCAGTTCCGGGAATTTCGCTGCGCCAATCAGATCATGATCTGGCTTAATTTTGGGTTAACCCCGGAGAATCGCAAAGCTCTGGTTTTCAGTGACTTTTGCGGGCCACGGCGCGACTTTCGGGAGACGGTTTGGGCCCTTGCCCCTAGCCCGCCGGCGGCTGGCGCGGGAAATGGGGGTCGTCGGGCAACTCGGGCGGCGGCAGTGGCTCGTGCAACAGCTCGCCCAAGAGGATGGGCCGGGCCGGCGGCCGCGCCTTGGGCCACGGTACCGCGCCCGGCTCCCGGCCCTGCGCCCGGGCCACCAGGGCGGCCAAGGTGGCGAGGCAGTTGCGCCCCTGGCAGCGGCCCATGCCGGTGCGGGTGGTGGCCTTGAGCTGGCTCATGCTGGTGGCCCCTTCGGCGGCGCGCCGCCGGAGCTCGCCGGCGCTCACTTCCTCGCAGCGGCAGACCACGGTCTCGGGCGTGATGAGCTCGAGGAAATGGCGCGGCGGCGCGAACAGGCGTTCGAGCCCGGCGCGGAAGCGATAGAGGCGGGCGAGGCGCCGCCCCAGGGCGCGCCGCCGCCCTTGCACCGCCGCCGCCGCGGCGCCGCCCCGCAGCCGCGCCACCGCGTTGAGCGCGGCCAGGCGGCCCTCGAGCAGCGCGATCTCGACGCCGCCGATCCCGGCCCCGTCGCCGACCGCGAAGACCCCGGGCACGGTGGTCTCCAGGGCCTCCGAGCGGAGCGGCAGCCAGCCCCCGCGCAGCGCCTCGAAGCGATGGTCACAGCCGAGCAGCCGGGTGAGCTCGACCGAGGGGACGAGGCCGAAGCCGGTCACCAGGGTATCGACCTCGAGGGTGCGGGCGCGGCCGCGGTCGAGCCGGCCCGCGTCGTCGATGGGGGCGGTGGTCACCGCGCGCACCGCGTCCTCGCCATGGGCCTCGACCACGGTCTCGCCGCTGCGCAGCGGGATCCCGGCGGCGATCAGCGCGAGGCGTAGCGCCGCCGCCTGGCGGACCAGCGCCGGCGCCGCGCACAAGCGCGGCAGCTGGCGCATGAGGCGCCGATTGAGCGCCGCCGCCTCGACCACCGCCGCGACCTCGACGCCGGCGCGATGCAGGGTCACGGCGACCACCAGCGAGAGCGGCCCGTTGCCGGCCACCACGACGCGGCCGCCGGGCGTCAGCCGCTGTCCCTTGATCAGGTTCTGGACCCCGCCGGCGGTCATCACTCCGGGCAGGGTCCAGCCCGGAAAGGGCACCGCCCGGTCATGGGCGCCGGCGGCGAGGACGATGGCGCCGGCCCTGATGCGCCCCGACTCCGCGCCCGCGGCAAAGGCCAGGACATCGGCCTCCGGGGCGTCCCACACCACGGTCTCCGGCAAATAGTCGAGGCGGGGATGATCGAGGACCCGGAACAGCTCGGCGGCGCGCGCCTGGTCCCGTTCCAGGTGCCGGGGGGTGAGCTTCGCCAATGAACGCGGCGGCTGGCGGAAGTACTGGCCGCCGGGGAGCGGGTTGTCGTCGAACAGGGTCACCGAGAGGCCGTGCTCGAGGGCTTCGGCCGCCGCCGCCAGGCCGCCCGGCCCGGCGCCCACCACGGCCAGGTCGCAGCGCTTCAAGCGCTCTCTCCCGGGCCGCGCTGGGTCTCGACCCGCAGGCCCGGCGCGGCGGGGGTGGTGCAGGCGCGCTGGTTGGGGCGGCCGTCGACCACCACCACGCACTCCCAGCACAGGCCGATGCCGCAATAGAGGCCGCGCGGCTCGCCGCGGCGGCTCGTGACGCGGGTGCGGCGTCGTCCGGCGGCGAGCAGGACGGTGGCCACGGTCTCGCCGGGGTAGGCGCGGAGCGCCTCGCCGTCGAAGGTGATCTCGAAGGCCTCGCCGCGCCCCTCGCCGCCCCCCAACCGCCGCGCCCCGGCCCCTTCGGTCATGACTGGACTCATGACTGGAACCGGCCCGGGTCGAAGCGCTCGATGGCGAGCGAGGTCGGGCGCCCCTCGATCAGTTGGGCGAGCAGGCGAGCGAACGCCGGGCCCTGGGAATAGCCGCCGCGGGCACAGGCCGCGATGAAGGCGTCGCGGTGGCCCGGCAGGCGCCCGAGCAGCGGCAGGGCGTCCGGCGCCACCGCCTCGAAGCCGGCCCACGCCCGCACCACGCGAAGCTCGGCCAGGGCCGGTACCACCGCGGCGGCGAGCCGCAGGTTGTGCAGCAGGCGCTCGTAGTCGAGCTCCTTGGCCCCGCTCTCGAGGCCGCCGCGGCCCTGCCAGGCGCCGCCGATCATGCAGCTGCCGTTGGAGTACTGCTTGAGCGACAGGATGCCGCCGATATGGGTGACGATCTTGTCGAAAAGCCGGGGCGCCGGCTCGGTGACGGTCAGCATGTTGACGTCCACCATGACCGGCAGCGCGACGCCGAGCAGGCCGGCAATCCGGCCCGACCAGGCGCCGGCGGCGATCACCAGATGGCGGCATCGGATGGCGCCCGCGACGCTCCGGACCCGGTAGCCCGAGGCCTCCGCCTCGATCGCCTCGACCGCGGCGTGGGCCACCACCCGGGCGCCGGCGGCGGCGGCGCCGCGGATCAGGTTGTGGCCCGCCACCAGGGGGCTGGAGAAGCAGTCCCAGCGGCAGTAAGAGGCGGCGCGCACGGCCGCGCCGAGCCAGGGCGCGGCGTCGCGAAGCGCGCTACCCTCGAGCAGCTCGACCTCGAGGCCGCGGGCCTGTTGGAGCGCCACCGATCGGCGCAGGTTGGCGACGTCCGCCTCCGAGGTCGCGACCCTTAGGCCGCCATCCTGGACCAAGCCCACGTCGATGCCGAGGGCGTCGCCGAACTCGCGCCACAGGGCGATGGCGGTGCGCGTCATCTCGAGCACCTCGGGGCGTTTGACCTGCAGCGAGATGGTGCCGGCGTTGGCGCCCGAGGCGTCGCCCCAGGGCTCGGCGCGGTCGAGGATCACGACCTCGCGGCCGGCCCGGGCGAGGTAGAGGCCGGTGCAGAGGCCGGCGATGCCGGCGCCGACGATCACGATGTCGCTCTCCGAGGGGAGCGCCGGCGCCGCCCCCGCCCTCGCCCCTGCGACGCTGTCGGGGGCCGGCAGCTCCATGCCGTCGCTTCCGGCCTAATCGGCGGCGTCGGGCTGGTCGGCGCCGATCACGCCGATCTCGGCGAGCACGTGGGCGAGCCGCTGGCGCCCGTCCGCGTCCATCGGCAGATGGGGCCGGCGCGGCCAGCCCGCCGGCCGGCCGGCCAGGTTCATGCACTCCTTGATCACCACGTAGGCACCGTAGCCGCCGACGTAGAAGGCCTCGTAGAGGCGGTCGATCACCGCCTCGATGGCGCGAGCCTCGGCCCAGCGGCCGGCCGCGGCGTGGTCGTAGAAGGTCACCGCGCGGCGGCCGATGATATTGGCGCTCATCGAGACGATGCCCACGGCGCCGCGCTGGATCATGGCCAGCGCATAGGGCTCGAGACCGGCGAAGACGGCCAGGCGATCGCCGACGACGCGGATCGTCTGGCTCAACTGATAGAGGTCCTTCGAGCTGTCCTTGAGCGCCACGATGGTCTCGAAGTCGCACAGCTTGTCGACCATCGCGGCGCTCAGGTTGACTTGGGTGCGGCCCGGGTTGTTGTAGGCCATGATCGGCAGGCCCACCGCCGCCACCGCCTCGAAATGGCCCAGCACCTCGCGCTCGTTGGGGAGCGCATAGGGCGGCGCCAGGACCATCGCCCCGTCGTAGCCCAACTCCTTGGCCGCGGCGGTGAGGCGCACGGTATCGCGGGTCGCGATCGCCGAGGTCCCGGCGATCAGCTGCACCGCGCCGCCGGCCTCGGCCCTGGCGATCTCGAACAGGGCCAGGCGCTCGTCCTCGCCAAGCGTGTACCACTCGCCGGTGCTGCCGGCGACGATGATGCCGTGGACGCCGTCGGCAACGAAGCGGTTTACCAGGCTGCGAAAGCCGCCCTCGTCGACCTCGCCCGACTCCGTGAACGGCGTCGCCGCGACGACGAAGACTCCCTTCCAAGTGGTCCGGCGCTCGGACATCGCCCCCTCCTTCATGCCCTCGGACGACGGGTGCCAGGCCCCGCGATCCTCAGTATAGGTAACAGCGGGTCAAGGGCTCGAATCCTTTATCCGACCCCATTTCTCGATCCGTTCCTTCTTGGGGTCAGCACCGGGTCAGCACCTGCCGACCGCTGGTCCCTCGCTGCCCCTGACAAGCCCGCGGGGGCGCGAAAGACCCCTTCCAGGTATCTTGCCCGCGGGCGGGAACGGCGCAATATACGACGCTGGACGGCTCGGCCTTGGGGCTGTCGTAAGGTATCGGCGATAACAAGGCCATCGCCGACAGCGGGCGCGATAAGCCCAGCGCGAGGCGAGGTTCGCCCGGCCTTTGAATTTTCATTGATTCAATATATCCTTACTGGAAAATTCAACCTGGAGATTTGCGATGGTTAAGCCACCTGACAGTCGACCGGCAAACCTTTCACCCGAGCAAATGCATGGCGCGATTCGGAAGTTGAATCGGCGGATCAGTGAGCTCCATGATCTCGATCTTTCCACGATTCAGGGCGCTGACGATGCCCGACTGGCCGCGATTTCTACGAAGATCGAGGATAGCCTAGCATCGATTTTTGGAGAAGATACTACGGACTATTCTCGATACCGCGTCCTACCGCTGAGCGCGGTATCGATGTCATTTGGACTAGAAATTCCACGGGAAGAGAGGCTCCAAGAAATCGCTAACAACGTCGAAAGCGCAATCACATCATTGCAGACCGCCGTCGAAATGCTTGAGGAAAAGCTGGAAGACCTGGGTGAGAGTGAGAGTGGTCGAGCACAGCGTGCACTGGCTGAAACCGCTTTACACCAGGCAATTGAAACGGCATCAGGGGATCTATACCGAAATGGGCACTACGCTGATGCTTTGTTACGTGGGTGCACTGCGCTCAACGCTCTCATTCAAACAAAGACCGGAATCTTTGACGCCGATGGGACAGATTTAATGCTCCGCGTTTTTAGCCAAAATGAACCTATTCTCAGGTTCAACAATCTTACCAACGATCATGAAAAAGGAGAGCAGAAAGGGATGATGTTTCTTTACGCAGGTGCCATGCTTGCGCTGCGCAATCCGAGGGCTCACACCATCCAGGTCGATGATCGTCAAAGCGCCCTACAGTGCCTCGTCTTTATCAGCTTTCTTGCATCGCGCCTAGATGACGTGCTCTCGGCCTAAAGAGCAGCATGCTACCATGCCGCGCATGAGACGTTTGGCGTTCATAGCAGCGCTCATCGTGGTCCTCACCGCGCCGGCGCTGAAGTGCGAAAGAAGCGAAGGACATTGCTAAGATGGATCGATATCAAACGAGAATTGAGGCTGCTTATCTCGTCGAATGCTCGTCACAAGCGGCGTACGATTGGCTGCATGAAAATAGGCAGCCGGACGGCGAAGAACCACCTATTCTGGACGAATTCCCCAAAGTGATTGAGTACCTCCTCGTCCGCCGAAATGATTCTTTGATTGACCTTGGTATCGCCCGCTTTGGTAAATCAATCACCGCAATAAAGCGCGTCGTGAAGCGTGGAAATCTTGGCGTTCGTTGCGCTGCGTTATCGAATCCACACATCGGTCCGGCCCAGCCCATGCGTCTTATTGGTGACGGATGGCTTGACGAAAACGGACTCAAGGAGCTAATCCGCTCCGGGTGCTACGCGGAGCTCCAAGCGTTTGCAAGGAACCCGTTCCTTGATGACACCGCTCTGGAGCATCTGCTGGAGAAAAAGGAGGAGTTCGCTGAACTCTCCGAAAACCAGTATCTTCACATGCTTATGTGGCTGGGGGGTAACCCACGGATGTCGAAGTCGTATGACGATCGGATTCTCGACGGCTGGGCTGAGTATAGCCATGGGAGGGTGTTCTCGCTCGCTTGGGAACTCGCGAGGACCCTGCCTGCCGACCAATTGCGCGCAAGCGCTCTTTATGAGCTGCTTCGAAAAACCTCTCTACCCGTCAGTTATAAGGAGCCAGAGACTGTCATCGCACGTTGGCGCATTGAAGAGGAGCGCGACGATGAAAAGCATTCATTGGCATACTCATACTTTCTTCGCTCACGAATCGCGGATACTCTAAAACCCGACGCCAGTCTACTGAATTCCGATGACTTCGCTGTTAGAGAGTCTTTTTATCGTCGTTTTGAACCCTCGAAATTTGAAGACTGGCCTAAGTTCGTAGAACGAGATGGAGAGGAGGGCTTCGTTGCCATCGTCGAAAATGACCGTCTATGGAGATCGGATGATAACCGCAGACGGCTGAGCGATCTCGCCTGGGAGGTTCCTGATCCGCACAGCGGGATGAACGCTCCAAACGCCCTTCGGTGGGCCGAAGAACGAAAGAGACGAGAGCACCCTGATTGGTTCCGAGACGAGGATGAGGAGTACAGCAGTTCGCCCAACGCAATAATTCGCCGTCTAGAAAAGAAGATAGACAAGATAAGTGAATCTATGGGTGTTGACTCCGAAGTATAAGGAGATTTACATGGATTAGAGCACACAGAAAATAAGATGGAAACTATTGACAAGACATTTGAGAAAATCGCCACCTTAAATGATAAGGTCGGTCAGATCGGCCGCGCTCTAGACGAACGGGACACCGATGATCTGGACGCAATCAGTCAGGAGCTTAATGAGCTGCGGGCATGGCTACAGGAGGCGACGCCTAAAATCGAACGTGCACCGCAGGCGACAAAGCTTGTCCCGACATGGGTTTGGATCATTGGTGTAGTCATCGCGCTATTGTTCCTGCTGAGAGACTGAGGCCGAGCGCGCACGGCTTCGGCGGCGACGGGCGTCGGGCTCACATCGCTAGCCCAACTCGATCCGGGAGGACAGCTGCCGCCATAAATGGCGGGGCGCCGGCATCGCCGACATGACCTGGGCCGAGCCCATTACCAGGTCTATTCCAGGAATGAAGGCCGGAGGGGCAGGGTAACGCGGCATCGCCGCGCCGACTCGAGGCCGCCATGAAGAGCCCCATGGTCGCCCTGCCCGACGGCGCCAAACGCACGGCATCGCCGTGCCCGTCGCAACCGATTATGCGCCCGCCATCGCCTCGTCCGCCTGGGATGCGGTAAGGACCAGCAGCCCGTCGTCGTCGACCGTCTCGCGTTTCGCGGTCGGGCTCGGGCAGGCCCTTGCCCACGTCGAGGAGGTGACGGGCCACCGCAGCAGCAGCGCCCTCGACGGCCTCGAGCGCATCCTCGGCGACGACCAGGGCTGTATAGGTAACAGCGGCTGGGCTTTGCCAGCGCGCGGAGGGCGCCGCCCAGCGTCTCGGTCTTGACCGCGGCGGCGCCGGGCGCCGAAAGTGATGGCCCGCCGCCACCTCAGGGGAGCCGCGATGGAGCTCGGCAAGGACATCCTCTATCTCTCGCAAGCCGATGTCGGGGCGCTGGAGATCTCCGCCGCCGCCGCCAACAGGGCGGTCGAGCGCATGTTCGGCGCCAAGCCCGGCGCCGGCGTCGTCAACCTTCCCAAGCTGAGCTTCGATCCCGGAGACGGGCGGCTGGTGCAGGCGATGATCGCCGCCGCCGAGGAACCGCCCTTCGCGGTGGTCAAGACGGTGGGCGTGGGGCCCGACAACGCCGCCCGCGGGCTGCCCCACGTCAGCGCGCTGGTGGTCCTGGTCGACGCCGCGACCGCGGTTCCGGTGGCGGTCATGGACGGCACCTGGATCACCGCCGTGCGCACGGCGGCGATGACCGCGGTGGCGGCGCGCCGGCTGGCCAGGCCGGAGAGCGCGAGCATCGGCTTCGTGGCCTGCGGGCGGCAGGCGCGCAGCCATCTCGCGGCACTCGGCGAACTCTTCCCCATCACCCGGGTGCGCGGCTTCAGCCGCCGCCCGGAGACCGCCGAGGCATTCGCCGCCGAGGCCCGCGCCCAGGGCCTGGCGGCGGTTGCGGTGACCGACCCGCGCGACGCCGTTGCCGGCCTCGACATCGTCGTCACCAGCGTCCCCGACAGCCCTGGTCTCGAGCCCTTCCTGGAGGCCGAATGGCTCGCCGCCGGCGCCTTCGCCAGCCTGGTCGATCTCGGCCGCTGCTGGCGCCCGGAGGGGCTCGACGGCATCGAGCGCGTGGTCGTCGACGACCGCCGCCACGGGACCGGCGGTGCCCGGCGATTGGCCTACCCGGGGCCGTTCCATGCCGACCTTTATGAGCTGGCGACGGGCGTGCAAGCCGGACCTCGGGCGCCCGGGGAGCGCTCGATGCTGATCTTTCAGGGCGCCGCCGTGGCCGATCTCGCGGTGGCCGCGCTGGTCTTCGAGGCGGCGAGAAGCCGGGGCCTCGGAACCGTCCTGCCGCTGTGATCCCGTGGTCCGCATGTGCGGGCGACGGCGCTCCGGGGGCCGGCGCGAGCACCCCCCAGGGCCAATCGGCAAATGAGCCCGCGTCGCCGCGCGCGCCGGATCACGCAGGCAGAGCACATCGAGACACGGAATAACCAGGAAGCGAATAACCGCGTGACGACGCAAGTTGCCGCAGGGAGGGCAGGTCGTTACTATGATCGTCCCCACCGTGGCGCACGTGGCGCGCTTGCAACGGCAAGGGTGGAACGCGTGATTGTGGTGGCGGAGAGGAGCCAGTAAAAGGTGCGGTGCGGCGCAAACGAATCCGCTCGTGTCGCGGCCTTGAACCGGGGGGGCAACCGGCTTCCGATAGTGAGAGGATATGTAGCTGAGAGCGGCGTCGGGGGCCGGCCGGCCGCCCGAGGTCAATTCTGATGAGGGAGGAGACGCGATGGCAAAGGAAATGAAAACCGACAAATCCCGTAAGCTCACCGTGAGCCGTCGTCGGGTGCTCAAGGTCGCGAGCGCCGGCGCGGCGGTGATGGCATTTCCGACGGTCCTGCTTCCGCGCAAGGCCCGGGCGGCGGTCAAGATCACCGTTCGCGACCCTGGCGGTCCCTACGTGGACGCCTTCGGAAACGCCTATTACAAGCCCTTCAACGAGATGATGAAGGGCGAGATCGAGATCGTCGGGGTGGCCGGCAAGCACGAGCCCACCGCCCAGATCAAGTCGATGGTCGACACCGGGAGCTACACCTGGGACATGGCCCACTTGAGCATCTCGGCCCATAACCTGCTGGTGGCGGCGGGTTACTTGACGAAGCTGGGGATCGACGACGATCCGGACGTCCAGCAAATTCCCAGCCACTTCCGCACGCCCTACATGATGGGCATCGACGTCTATGCGACGATTCTCGCCTATCGCACCGACGTCTACCCCAAGACCGCGCCGGCGCCGACCGGGGGCTGGAAGGACATGTGGGACGTCAAGGGCATTCCGGGTCGCCGGGCGATGCGCAAGCACGCCTTCGACACCATCGAACAGGCGCTCATGGCCGATGGCGTGCCGTCCTCGGAGGTCTATCCCTGCGACTTCCCGCGGGCGCTCAAGAGTCTCAACAAGATCAAGCCCGACATCGACATTTGGTGGACCGGCGGCGCTCAGACCTCGCAGTTGCTCAAGACCCACGAGGTCGATATCTGCCCGACTTGGAACGGCCGTTCCCAGGCGGCGATCGATGCCGGGGCGCCGGTCACCGTGTCCTGGAACCAGGCGCTGTGGAGCTACGAGGGCATGTGCATCCTGCGCGACGGGCCCAACATCGACGCCTGCCGCAAGTTCGCCGCCTTCTGCGCCAACGCCAAGCGCCAGGCCACCCATACCAAGTGGCTGGCCTATGGCCCGACCAATCCGGGGGCCTACGACACCATCCCCGCCGAGCGGGCCGCGGTGCTGCCGACGTCGCCGCAGAACTTCGCCAAGACGACCGCGATCGACTCGGTGTTCTGGGGCAAGCACAAGGACGAGGGGATGGAGCTGTTCAACGACTGGCTGCTTTCGTAACCAGCGGTCTTGGTCAAGGATTAGAGCGCGGGTGCGGATCCTTCCGCACCGGCGCTCTTTCTTTTTGTTAAGTTGATTTAGACCGCCTCAGGGGAGGTTGGCGTGACCGAACCAGCCCACAAGCTACGCATTCGCGATCTGCGCAAGACCTATGGTCCGGTGGTCGCCCTCGCCGGGGCCGACCTCGACTTGCGCGAGGGCGAGCTCCTCACCTTGCTCGGCCCCTCGGGCTCGGGCAAGACCACCATGCTGTTGATAATCGCCGGCCTGGTTCAGCCCGACAGCGGCGATCTGTGGATCGGCGACCGGCTGTGCACCTACATGCCGGCCAACAAACGCGACATCGGCATGGTGTTCCAGAACTACGCCCTGTTTCCCCACCTCAGCGTCTACGAGAACATCGCCTTTCCCCTGCGCATGCGGAAGCTGTCCGACGCCGCCATCGCCGAGGAGGTGGGGCAGGTGCTCGACATGGTGCAATTGCCCGAGGTCGCGGATCGGCTGCCCCGACAGCTCTCGGGCGGACAGCAGCAACGCATCGCGCTCGCCCGCTGCATCGTTTACCAGCCCTCGATCATCCTGATGGACGAGCCGCTGGGGGCGCTCGACAAGAAGCTGCGCGACCAGATGCAGCTCGAGATCAAACATCTCCACATGCGGCTCGGCATCACCGTGCTCTACGTCACCCACGACCAGGAGGAGGCGTTGGTCATTTCCGACCGCATCTGCCTCATGAACGCGGGCCGGATCGAGCAGCTGGGCACGCCCGACGACCTCTATTTCCGTCCCCAGACCGTCTTCGCCGCCGATTTCCTCGGCGAGTCCAACCTTCTCGATGGCACGGTGGCGTCCGTGGACGGCAACGTGGTCCACTTGCGCGGCCCGGCGGAGGTGCCGATCCGCGCCCTTCCCCGCGGCGAGCTGCGCGAGGGGGAGCGCCTCAAGTTCATGGTCCGGCCCGAGAACGTCCGCCTGCTCGACGATGGGGAAGAAGCGCCCAACGTGGTCGATGCCACGTTGGAGGACATCATCCTGATCGGACAGGTCACCAAGTATTACGCCAGGCTCGCCGACGATACCGTGGTTTCCGCCACCCGGCTCACCCGGGTCGACGCGCCATCGCTGGAGCCCGGGGCCGAGGTCCGCCTGGGCTGGTCCGAGGACTGCACGGTGCTGTTGCCCGAGCGCTCTTCGGGCGCCCGCCCATGACCGCGATCAGCGAAATCGGGCCCGACACCGGCAAGATCTATCGCCGCCGCCCGGCCTGGTTCGCGGCCTGGCCGCTGCTGCCGCTGCTGATCTACCTCGGCTTCCTGTTCCTCTACCCGGTGGTCCAGCTGTTGTGGCTCAGCCTGGTCGATCGGGCGGGCGAGATCTCCGACGTCCACTTCGCCAAGCTGTTCGCCCGGACCACCTACGTGAAGGTGCTCGGCATCACCTTTCGCATCGCCGCCTGGACCACCGTGATCGCCGTCCTCGCCGGCTATCCGGTGGCCTATCTGCTGGCCACCACCACCGAGCGCCGCCGCAACACCCTCATCCTCTGGGTGCTGATGCCGTTCTGGACCAGCTTCCTGGTGCGGACCTTCGCCTGGATCGTGCTGCTGGGGCGCCACGGGACGCTCAACACCTGGCTTCAGGATCTGGGCATAACCGATGCGCCGTTGGGGCTGATCTACAACTTCGCCGGCGTCATGATCGGCATGGTCCACGCGCTGATGCCGCTCGCCGTGCTCACCATGCTGGCGGTCATGCAGACCATCGACGCCAACCTGCCGAAGGCCGCCGCGACCTTGGGCGCGCGCGGCGGACAGGCGTTCTGGCGCATCTATTTCCCGCTCTCGCTGCCCGGCGCCGCAGCCGGCGGTCTGCTCGTTTTCATCACCGCGCTGGGCTTCTTCATCACCCCGGCGCTCTTGGGCAGCGGCCGCGAGATCATGATCGCCCAGGTCATCATCGAGCAGGTCGAGGAGCTCCTGAACTGGGGCTTCGCGGGCGCCGTCGCGGTACTGCTCTTGGTCACCGCGCTGATCGTCTTCTACGTCTACGACCGCATGCTCGGCATGTCGACGCTGGCGGGCAGCTCGGCGGCTTCGGAAAAGACGGTGGGGGCGGCCGACAACCCGATCGGAAGGCTGGGCTCGTGGCTCGGCGGCTATATCATCGCCGCGCTGGGCTGGGTCAGCGACCTGTTCGGCGAGCTGGTGGAGAAGATCCGCCCCATCCGTCCCGAGCGGCCGCGGCGCCAGACCTCGCGCTGGGTGCTCTGGGTAGTGGCGATGGCGGTGATTTTCTACCTGGCGGCGCCCTCGTTCTTCGTCGTGCCGGTCTCGTTCAGCGAGAACGTGTTCATCGAGTGGCCGATCAAGGGCTTCACCTTCGAGTGGTACGAACGCTTCCTCTCGTCGGACATCTGGGTGGGGGCGATGATCCGCTCGTTCCTGGTCGGGCTCTTCGCCGCCACGCTGTCGATGATCATCGGCGTGCCGGCCGCCTTCGTGCTGGCGCGCCAGCGCCTCATCGGCCGCACCGCGGCGCTCGCCTTCATCCTCTCGCCGCTCATCGTCCCGCGTATCATCATCGCCATCGCCATCTTTTACCTCTACGCCCGCGTCGGCCTGGTGGGCACCTCCATCGGCCTGGTGCTGGGCCATACCGTGCTGGCGGTGCCCTTCGTGGTGGTGACGGTGATGGCGGTGCTCAAGAACTACGACGAGCGGCTCGACCACGCCGCCTGGAGTTTGGGCGCGAGCAAGCCCCGCACCCTTTGGCACATCACCTTCCCCTTGATCCAGCCGGGGCTGATCGCGGCCTTCCTGTTCGCCTTCGTGACCTCGTTCGACGAGCTCACCATCGCCCTCTTCGTCAGCGGCGGCAGCGCCACCACCTTGCCCAAGCAGATGTGGACCGACGCCCTCTTGAAGGTGAGTCCGACCGTGCTCGCGGTCTCGACCGTGATCCTGATCTTCGTCACGGTGGTGATCCTGTTGGCGGAATATACCCAGCGGCGCACGAGCAGAACCTAAACCGCTCCCGGCGTTAGCTAAGGAGGTGCGATCATGCATGCTCGACACGTCACCGTTCAGTTCAAGGATGGCAAGATCGCCGACGCCGAGGCGCTGTGGCACGAGCTGGTGGTGCCGGGGCTGCGGGCGCTCAACGGCTTCCGGGGGGCGCTGTTCCTCACCGACGAGAGCAGCGGCGAAGGCGCTTCGGTGGTCTGGTTCGAGACCAAGGCCGACCTGCTGGCGAGCGAGACCGGCGAGGAGTTCGAGGATACCTTCAAGAAGTTCGAGCCCCTGTTCGCCATCCCGCCGGTCAAGCGCCACCTGGCGGTGACCGTGGAGGCCCTGGCCGCGTCCGAGGCCTGACCCGCGACCGAGGGGGGATGCGTTCATGCACGCCTGGCTCTTGCAGCGCGCGGCTGAGGTACCGAAGCTCGGCGAGGCGCCCGAGCCCACGCCCGGAGCGGACCAGATTGTGCTGCGGGTGGCGGCCTGCGGCGTCGGCACGGCCGAGCGACTGGTCGCCTCGGGACGGCGGCAACGCTATCACCCGGGCCCCTTCGACTACCCCCACGTCCCCGGCTTCAGCCTGGTGGGCGAGGTGCTCGATGAGGGCCACGGTTGGAGCGCCGGCGAGCGGGTAGTGGTCAATGGCGTGCTCTTCTGCGGCCACTGCGCCCGCTGCCTCGCCGGCCGCCAGAACGTCTGTTCGCGGCACCGCCTGCTCGGCATCGACAGCGGCCTCCCCGGCGGCTTCGCCGAACGGGTCGCGGTGCCGGCGTCGAGCCTGTTTCGATTGCCGGGGGAGGTCGATGCCGTGACGGCGACCATGATCACCGAGGTCGCGACCGCGGTTCACATGGTCCGCAAGGCCCCCCTGGTGGCCGGCGAGAGGGCGGTGGTCATCGGCTTCGGCCGACACGGCAGCGCCATCGCCGCGGTGGCATCCGCGCTTTATCCGGGCCTCGAGCTGAGCGCCATCGACCCGGCTTCCGCGCACCGGCGCGTGGCCGGTGAGCTCGGCATCGAGCTCCTCGAATCGGGATCGTCGCTCGAGCGGCGCGCCGCCGCCGCGGTCTACGACTGCATGGGCACCGGCGAGTCGATCGCGCTGGCGCTCGAGCTCTTGGCGCCGGCGGGGACGGTGGCGGTGCTCGGCACCACCGATCGCATCGTCCTCGACCTCGACAACCCGTACGGCCTCCTGATCCAGCCCGAGGCGACCATCGTCGGCTCGCTGGGCAAGACCCCGCGCGACTTCGCCGAGGCCGTCCACCTGGTGGCCTCGGGCATTCTTCCCCAGGGCCTCACCCACGTCACGGCCTGGCCCTGGCGCGAGCTCGAGGGCGCCTGGGCGGCGCCGCCGACGAGCCGCCAGGCCATCGTCTGGGACCAGGGGTAGGAATAAGGGGGGCGGCATGAGCGATACCGCAGCACCCGGGCAGGGCCGAAAGGTCACGGTCATCGGTGCCGGCATCGTCGGCATCGCCTGCGCCAGCACCCTGCTCCGCGACGGCCATAGCGTCACGGTGGTCGACAGCGGCCCCCCGGGCGAGGGCTGCTCGAAGGGTAACGCCGGCGGGCTCAGCCCCGGCTCGGTGGTGCCCATGGCGATGCCGGGGGTGCTGTCCCAGGTGCCGCGGTGGCTGTTCGATCCCCAGGGTCCGCTGATCATCCGCTGGTCCTACCTAGCCCAGGCGCTGCCCTGGTTGCTGCGCTTCGTTCGCGCCGCCCACCCGCGACGGGTCGAGGAGGTGGCGGATGCGCTCTGGGCCCTGCACCGGGAGGTCTTCGAGAGCTACGCGCCCCTGTTCAAGGCGGCGGGGGCGGAGAGCCTGATCCGGCACAGCGGCCAGCTCTACGTCTATGGCTCCGAGGCGGCCTACCGGAAGGATGCCGGCGCCTGGGCGCTGCGCCAGGCCCGCGGCATCCCGATCGAGATTCTGAAGGGCGAGCAGATCCGCCAGCGCGAGCCCGCCCTGGCGCCGATCTTCGCCCGCGGTGTGCTGCTGCCCGAGCACGGCCATTGCCTCGATCCCTTCCGTCTGGTGCAGCTGCTCGCCGACCGCTTCGCCCTCGATGGCGGCACCATCCTGCGCCGCCAGGTCACCGGTTTCGAGATCGGCGCCGAGGGTCCGACCCATCTCAAGACCGATGGCGGCGAGCTCGAGGTCGAGACCCTGGTGGTGGCGGCGGGCGCCTGGTCCCATCTGCTGGCCCGGCAGCTGGGCAGCCGGGTGCCGCTCGAAAGTCACCGCGGCTATCACGTCACGGTCGCCGATCCCGGGGTCTCGCCGCGGCTCAGCATCATGTGGGCCGAGCGCAAGTTCATGACCACGCCCATGGCGCCGGGCCTGAGGTTCGCCGGTACGGTCGAGTTCGCGGGCCTCGAGGCGGCGCCCGATTACCGCCGCGCGCGGAGCCTGCTCGAGCGGGGCAAGCGCATGTTTCCCGACCTCGACGCGGACAACGTGTCGGAGTGGATGGGTCACCGTCCCTCGCTCCCCGACACCCTGCCGGTGATCGGCCGCTCACCCCATTATCCGTCGACCTACTACGCCTTCGGCCATGGCCATACCGGCCTCAGCGGGGCGCCCATGACCGGGCGCCTGATCGCCGACCTGGTGGCGGGGCGGCCGCCGACGATCGACATCGCGCCATTCCGCGTCGACCGCTTTTGAGCGCGGATGCTCACGGCTCCGGCGGCGCGTCCTCCCGGGCGGCGGCGCGGCGGGCGAGGCGGGCCTCGCGGCGGGCGATGAACAGGGTGCTGGCGACGATGACCGCGGCACCGCTCGCGGTCCAGGCGTCGGGCAGCTCGTCGAACAGCAGGTATCCGAAGGCCGTGGCGAAGATCAGCCGCGAGTAGTCGAACGGCGTCACCGCGGTCATCTCGCCGACCCGGCAGGCCTGGAAGAAGGCGGCCTGGCTCGACATGCCGAGGGCGGCCATCAAGGCGAGGAAACCGAGCTCGGACCAGCTCGGCGTGGTCCACACCAGGATCGCCGGGACCAGGAACACCACCGTGCCGGTGACCGAGAAGTAGAACATGATCGAGGCGATGGTCTCGGTGGTCGCGAGCTTCTTCAGCAGCACCCCGACCACGGCGTGGCTGAAAGCGCCCACCAGCGCGATCATGCTCGCCGCCTGGAACGCCGCCATGCCGGGCCGCACCACCACCAGGACGCCGGCGAAGCCGATCAGGGTGGCGCTCCAGCGGCGCCAGCCCACCACCTCAGCCAGCGCCATCACCGCCAGCACGATCATGAACAGCGGCATGGTGAAGGCGATCGCGGTGGCGTCCGCCAGGGTCAGCTCGGTGAAGGCGTAGAAGCCGCAGCCCATGGCGACGACCCCGGCCATGGCGCGGGCGAGATGGAGCTTGGGACGGCGGGTGGAAACATGGATCCAGCCGATCGGGGTGATAAAGGGGAGGATCAGCACGACCCCGAAGAGGCCCCGAAAGAACACGATCTCGAGGCTGTCCATGGTGGCGCCCAGGAACTTGATGATGGTGCTCTGGGTGCTCATCAGGAAGGCGGCGAGCAGGATCCACAGCGCCCCCCTGACGTTGCCGCCGAGGCCGGCCCAGCGCTGGGCGATCACGGTCATCCCGGCGCCTCGCTGAGGGCGCGCAGCCGGGCCTCGCGGCGCACCACGTAGACCGAGGTGGCGGCGATCACCGCGCCGCCGATCCAGGTCCAGAGGTCGGGCACCTCGCCGAAGACGATCACCCCGAACGCCACCGCCACCGGGAGCTGGGCGAAATCGTAGGGCGCCAGCTCGGAGGTCTCGGCGATCCGCAAGGCCATGGTGAGGCAGAAATGGGCGAAGGTGGCAAGGCCGCCGATGACCAGCAGCAGCAGGAGCTGGACCGGGTCCGGGGTCTGCCACACCAGCACCGTCGGCACCAGGGTGCAGGGCAAGGTGAAGAGCAGGATCGAGCCGACGATGGTGATGGTGGGCTCGGTCTGAGCGAGCTGGCGCCCGGCGACCCGCGAGCCCGCCAACGCCAGCGCCGCCGCCAGCGCCAAGAGGATCCCGGCGTTGAGGTCCTGGAAGCCGGGGCGCACGATCACCAGGGTCCCGGCCATGCCGATGACGATCGCGGTCCAGCGCCGCAGCCGCACCGTCTCGCCCAGGATGAGGGCCGCCAGAATGGTCGCCAGCAAGGGCGCCACGAAGGTGAGCGCGATCGCGTCGGCGACCGGGATCAGGGTGACCGAGCTGAACCAGCATAGCAAGGCGGCGGTCTCGCACAGGCCGCGCACGGTGTAGACGCGGTAGCGCCGCCGCGGCAGCAGGCGCTTGCCGCCGCGGACGATCCAGGGAAGCAGGATGAGGAGCCCGTAGAGGGCGCGAAAGAAGGCGATCTCGAGCGCGCTCAGGTCGCTCGAGAGGTAGCGCACGACCCCTCCCAGAATGGCCCAGGATGCCGCCGCCGGAAGGTACCAGAGGGCGCCGCGGATAGGCTCGGGCAGCGTCGCGAAACTCAAACGCTTTCACCAGGTTGGAAATAAGGGCGCGGTGGGGGGCGCGGTGGGCGGTGCCGAGCCGGACTCCCCGACTGTCCCGCCGATGCCGCGGGCCGTCAATCGGAATCGCGGCGACAGTCGCGGCACCCGCCGCGCCGGGCAGCGCTTGTTGTCTGGGCGAATCGTTGCTCCTAAGATCGCCGGGCGACGGCGCCGGGCCGTCGGCTTCGCTTGGGGGAAGAGGGTCAAATTCGTCTCGTGAACAGCGTCGGGGAAGATGCCGTGGCGCGGCTGCTGCGGCCCGAATCGATCGCGGTGGTCGGCGCCAGCGCTCGGCCTGCCTCGTTCGGCCGCAGCCTGCTCGACTCGCTGGCGAGGTGGGACTTCGGTGGCGCCGTCCACGCCGTCAATCCGCGCTACGACGAGATCGCCGGCTACCCCTGCTACCCTACCGTCGGGGCCATCCCGGAGCCCGTCGATTGCGTCATCATGGCGGTCGCGGACGACCGCGTCGAAGGCCTCTTCGCCGAGGCCGCCGCCGCCGGGGCGCGGGCCGCGGTGCTCTTCGGCCGCTGCTACGAGGCCCCGCCGTCGCCCGGCCGGGCACCCCTGACCGAGCGCCTGGGGGCGATCGCCCGCGAGGCCGGAATGGCGGTGTGCGGCAGCAACTCGATGGGCTTCATGAACTTCGTCGACCGCCTCATGGTGTGCGGCCACGCGCTGCCGATCCCGGCGCTCGACGGCGGCATCGGGGTGATCTCCCACAGCGGCTCGAGCTGGTCGGGGCTGGTCGGCAGCCAGCGCCAGCTGCGCTTCAATTACGCCGTCTCGGCGGGCGAGGAGATCGCCACCACGATGGCCGATTACTTGGCTTTCCTGATCGCGCGCCCGGAGACCCGGGTGATCGGCTGCGTCCTCGAGACGGTGCGCGATCCCGAGGCCTTCCTCGCCGCGCTGGAGCTGGCGGAAAAGCGCGACATCCCGGTGGTGGCGCTCAAGCTCGGCCGCTCGGAGGCGGGCGCCCGCTTCGCCCTTGCTCACAGTGGCGCCATCGCCGGCTCCGACGCCGCCTACCGCGCCGTCTTCGAACGCCACAACGTCTCTGCCGTCGACACGCTCGACGAGCTGGCCGATACCCTGGAGCTCTTCTCGCGGGGTCGCGCGCCGCCCGGCGACGGCCTCGGCGTGGTCACCGATTCGGGCGCCGAGCGCCAGCTCATCGTCGACCTCGCGTCGCATGCCGGGCTCCGGTTCGCCGCGCTCGCGCCGGCCACCAGGACCAAGCTCGAGGCGGTGCTCGACCCCGGCTTCGAGCCCGACAATCCGGTCGATTCGTGGGGCGACGGCGCTTACATCTTCGAGGACTGCCTCAGCATCATGGCCCAGGATCCGGACGTCGGGATCGTCGCCCTGGCCGTCAACATGGTCACCGGCCGGCCCTATCTCTATGCCCAGACCGCGGCCGCCGAAGCCGCGCATAACTCGACGCCGAAGCCGATCGTCGCCTTCGGCAACCTCCACAGCTCGATCTGCCGCGACGAGGCGGCGCGGCTCCGCGAGCTCGGCATCCCGGTGCTCATGGGCACGGCGACCGCGCTGGCGGCGATCGCCCATTTCGTCGCCTATCACGGGCGCCGCCACAGGGGCCGCCACAGGGGCGGCACGGCGGCGGCGAGGCCCGTGCCCGCCGAGGCCGAGGTGATCGAGCGCTGGCGGCGGCGCCTCGCGGCGGCCGGCGGCGTGCCGCTCGACGGCGCCGAGAGCTTGCGCCTGTTCGCCGATTTCGGCGGCCCGGTGGTGGCCGGGGCCGTGGTCGAGGGCGAGGCCGAGGCGCTCGCCGCCGCGGCCAGGCTGGGCTATCCGGTGGTGCTCAAGACCGCGGCGCCCGAGGTCCTGCACAAGTCGGACGTGGGCGCCGTCGTCCTCGGCCTCGCCGACGCCGGGGCCCTGGCCGCGGCCTACCGCCGCGTCGCCGCCGCCCACGGCGCAAGGGCCCTGGTCCAGGCCCAGGCGCCGCCCGGCGTCGAGGTGCTGCTCGGCGTGGTCAACGACGAGCCCTTCGGGGCCATGGTCACGGTGGCGCTCGGCGGGGTGCTGGTCGAGCTGTTCGAGGACCAGGTCACCCTGGTGCCGCCGATCGCCGCCGAGCAGGCGCTCGGCGCGCTCGAGCGGCTCAAGGGTCACGCCCTGCTCGACGGCTATCGCGGGCGCCCGGCCGCCGACATGGGCGCCCTGGCGCGGGCGATCGAGCGGCTGAGCGTGCTCGCGGTGGAGCTCGGGCCGCTCATTACCGAGCTCGACGTCAACCCGGTGATCGTGGGCCCCGACGGCGCCCTCGCCGTCGACGCCCTGGTGGTGCCCAGGAAAATCGACCCCAAGGACACGAAGGAAAGCGAACGCCCATGACCCAGGATCCGATCCTAACCCGCACCGAGGGCGCGGTCGGCGTCATCACCTTCAACCGGCCCGAGGTGTTGAACGCCTTCAACAGCGCGCTCATCGACCAGACCGGTGCCGCGCTCGCCGCCTTCGCCGGCGACGAGGCGGTCTCGGCGGTGGTCGTCCACGGCGCCGGGCGCTCGTTCTCGGCCGGCTTCGACCTCAAGGAGTCGGCGGCCCGCGCCACCACCGGCGCCGCCGAGTGGCGCCCGGTGCTGGAGCACGACTTCGACTTCATCATGCAGTTCTGGGACTGCCCCAAGCCGACCATCGCCGCGGTCCACGGCCACTGCCTGGCCGGCGCCTTCGAGCTCGCGCTGGCCTGCGACATCACCGTGGCCGCCGAGGGCGCGCGCTTCGGCTCGCCCGAGGTGCGCTTCGGCTCCGGCATCGTCGCCCTGATACTGCCGTGGATGACCGGAGCCAAGCTCGCCAAGGAGCTCCTGCTCACCGGCGACGACAAGATCGACGCCCAAAGAGCCCTCGCCATGGGGCTCGTCAACCACGTGGTGCCGGCCGGCGCCGAGCTCGACAAGGCGATGGCGCTGGCCCGGGACATCGCCGCCGCCGCGCCCCTTTCGGTGCGCCTCACCAAGCGCGCCATCAACCGCAGCTACGAGATGATGAACATGCGCCAGGCGCTGCTCGCCGCCCTCGAGACCGACATCGTGCTGGAGAGCTCGGAAGGCGCCGAGCGCGCCGAGTTCAACCGCATCCGCAAGGAGCAGGGCCTGCAGGCGGCACTGGCCTGGCGCGACGCCCGCTTCGAGCCCGAGAAGGAGCCCTAGACGCCCGGCGATCGCAAGGGGAGAACGGAATGATTGACAACAAGAAGACGCTGTTCGACTGGATCGAGGGCGATCGCGAGCGCCTGATCGAGTTCCTGAGCCGCTTCATCCAGGCCAAGTCGCCCAACCCGCCCGGCGACACGGTGGCGGCGGCGGACCACGTCCGCGGCCTGCTCGACGGCGAAGGCCTCGACTATCGCGTCATCGCCCCCAACGAGCGCATGCCCAACATCGTCGCCAGCTTCGAGGGCGGGGCGCCGGGCCGCCACCTGGTGCTGAACGGCCACATCGACGTCTTCCCCGTCCCCGACGAGGAGCGCTGGAGCCACGGGCCGTGGAGCGGCGCCGTCGCCGACGGCCGCATCTGGGGCCGCGGCGCCGCCGACATGAAGTGCGGCACCACCGCCTCGATCTTCACCTACCTCTACCTGAGCCGCATCCGCGACCAGCTCAAGGGCCGCCTGACCCTGACCGCGGTCTCCGACGAGGAGACCTTCGGGCCCTATGGTGCCCGCCACCTCATCGCCAACCACCCCGAGGTCCACGGCGACTGCTGCCTCAACGGCGAGCCCTCGGGGCCGCGCACCTTGCGCTTCGGCGAGAAGGGGCTGATTTGGCTGCGCTTCACCATCGCGACCCGGGGCGCCCACGGCGCCTATCCCCACCTCACGGTGAGCGCCTCGAAGCTCGCGGCACGGCTCATTGGCGAGCTCGAATCGCTCACCGAGATCGAGATGGAGATGCCCGACAACGTGGTCACCGCTCTCAGCGGTGCGCGCGACGAGATCGAAGAGGCCCAGGGCGCGGGCGCCGCCGACGTGGTCTCGCGCGTGTCGGTCAACGTCGGCCTGCTGCGGAGCGGCGTAAAGGTCAACATGACGCCGGGCCAGGCCGAGATGGAGGTCGACGTGCGCCTGCCGGTGGGCGTCACGGCCGAGCGCGTGCTGGGCGAGATCGAGACCATCCTCGAGGGCTACCCCGAGGTGAGCATGGAAGAGATCAACCGCAACGCGCCGAGCTGGTGCGCCCCCTTCGGCGAGATGGCCGAGATCCTGCGCGACAACGTGCGCACCTTAAGGGGCTTCGAGCCCAAGCCGGTGGTCAGCCTGGGCGCCACCGACACCCGGCTGTGGCGCTACGAGAACGTGCCGGCTTACGTCTACGGCCCGGTGCCGGCCGGCATGGGCTCATTCGACGAGCACGTCGAGGTCGAGGAGTTCCTCCACACCGTGCGCACCCACGTGCTCTCGGCCTACGATTATCTGACGCGGGGGTGAGCGGGGGCGGCCGGCGTCAACCCCCCGGCATTCCGGGCGTCGGCAATCGGCTCAATAGGCCTTTGTCAGACCGCAGGCCACGGCTTCCGCCACGGCATGAAACTTGTTCTCCACGCCGAGCTTGGCCATCACGCTCGACAGGTGCTGCTTGGCGGTTCTCTGGGAGATCGAGAGGATGACCGAGATCTCCCAGATCGTCTTGCCCGACGCGGTCCACAACAGGACCTGCTTTTCCCTGGGCGTCAGCCGCGGCAGCGCCGGTGCCGGCTCTTCCACGCTGGCGATCCGCCGCAGGTTGGCGTAGACGTGAAAGCTCAGCACATGGAGATCGGGCGCGATGGCCTCGATATGCCGCAGCGTCTCGGCGGCGTCGTTGTCGAAGGACAGGGCAAACGCCCCGAAGCTGCCGTGGCGGGCGTGGATCGGGACGGTCAACCCGGCCGCCAGCCCATGCTCGCGGGCCATGGCGAAGAACCGTCTCCCCTCCTCATCGGCGCCGCGCAGCTCGTCGTGCCAGAACACTGGGACCACCGAGTGCAGGCAGCGCTGCATCACGGGGTCGATCCGGAACAGCATTTGGCCGAGGTAGATTTCGGCCCAGGCCTGCGGGAAGTTGTAAATGGACAGCGGCTGTTCCTGAAACATGGTGCCGGGATAGGTTCGCGCGTCATGAGACAGGGTGCCGAAGTAGGTGAGGTAGTTCGAGGAATCGCACGCGTCGGCAATGTCGACGATTACCTCACCGCACTCGTCCAATGTCCGCGCGCTTTCCAGACGTCCGACGAAGCCGATCAGGGATTTGCGCACCATTTCGAGTCCCCCGATCCTACGATCGGTTGAATTATACCACAGCGATCCGTCCACGAAAGGCGATATCAGCTAAAGTGTCGCCAAGATAGCCCGTCATGCGGCGCGTTGTTGCGTCGCGGCGGCGGCGTCCGACACAAGCATCCATAGTCCGTGTCGGGGACGTAGGGTCACCATCGGTTGCATCTCGACCGGGTGTCCGGGTATGAGACTGAGCTGGAAATTCTGGATCAACATGGGCAGGGCGATCAGCATTTCGGTCATCGAGAAATGTTGCCCCACGCACCTGCGCGGCCCGCCCGCGAACGGGAAATAGGCGTACTTTGCCGCACCGTCCGGCTCGCCATCGACGAAGCGTTCCGGGTCGAAGCCCTCCGGATTGGGCCAGTAGCCTTCATGCCGGTGGACCACGAACGGCGACATCATGACGACGGTTCCAGCCGGAATCCGAACCCCATTTACCTGATCGTCCGCCAACGCCTCCCTCGATACGGTCCACACCGGCGGGCGCAGGCGCATCGTCTCCTGGAGAACCATCCTGCAGTACTTCAGATCGGCCGCGTCGCTGATCGTCGGCGTTCTGCCCTGCAGCACTTCCTGAACCTCGGCACGGAGCCTGCGATCGATATTGGGATGGCGAGACAGGGCCTCGACGGTCCAGGTTAGTGTCGTCGCCGTCGTTTCGTGACCGGCAACGATCATGCCCACGATTTCGTCTCTGATATCGACGTCCGATATGGGATCGTGTGGGTCGCCTTCCGCCGACAGCAGAACCGTTAGGATATCGTTGCGACCTTCAGCCGATTGCCTGCGTTCGCCGATGATCGAATAGATCAACTGGTCGAATTGCGCGATTGCTCGCTTGAGTGCGCGATTGCTGGGAATGGGCACCGAGATTGGCACATTGATCGGTGTCCAAAGGCGTCGCTCACTGGCCGCCAGCATGACGGCAAGGGCGCGGGCGATCATCGGCCCTCGAGGTCCGATGCCCACACCCAACAAGGACTTCACGATGACGCCAAGGGTGAGATCCATGAACTCGTCCAAAGCGTTGATCGGTTGGCCCTGGCGTGAGGCGAGGCGCCAGCGCTCGACCATCGCGGTGACTTCGCCAACCACCAGCCAACCGAGCTCATCGATATGCTCGCGAGCGAGCGCGGGGCGAAGGAACTTGCGCCTCCGACGCCAGTCCTCGCCGTCCGCAACGATGACGTTGGAGTCGAAGATCGTCGCCATTCGCTTGAGATGGCGGCTCTTGACATAGTTGCGGTGGTTGGTCTCCAGAACGTGCTCGATGATCTCGGGGTCGGCGACGAACAGGACTTGGTCGTTTCCGACATTCACCTTGACGACATCGCCCAAGGCTCGTCGGATGTTGACGAAGAAATTGAGAGGATCTTTTCGGATCGGTAGCAGCGCGCCGATCACTGGCGCGCCACGTAGCAAGGGCACATCCCGCGGGACTACTTGTCCCGGGCAATTGGGTCTGACTATCGCGTCCATTTCTCGAGGTCCTCTCATACCTGGTGAAGCGCCCGCCAACTCCTCGGCGGCTCGGTCGACGCCCTAGGAGGCCAGGCGAAGGTCTCCGGTCGAACCGGCGGCGTTGGCGGAGAGGTTGAGGTTTTCACGCGTCACGTCGGCCCATCCCGCCATCGCCAACATGTTGCCAATCCGCTGCGGTGGTCCGAAACGGTTGATCCGCACGCCAGTCCGGCGCATCAGCCGCTCCATGCGTACGTCGCTGACCGAGACGATTCCACGCCACCCTCGTGCCAGAGCGCAGGTGAACATGCCTTCAACCAGTTTGAACGCGGTCTGGACGGGAGAAATCTCGGGCGGTCGGCCAACGGCGAAGAAGCGGCTCGACTCCCATACGTCATCCGCCCAGGGCGGGTCTTTGCCGCACAGGAGCTCGGGGAACACGTCGCGAAGCATGTTGGGGCCGCTGCTGGGGAGCAGCCGAACGGCGGCGATTACTTCATCGGCTGGGGCGTGGCAGACGACGTAGACGGGACCGAGCGCGTCGTAATAGTCGATCTCCGTCTCCCCGTTGGATTTCACCCATCCAAGCTGCTGGTCAAAAACCAGCGCCCGCAATCGAAACATCTGATCCACCATACGCTTGGGAAGCTCGTGGATTTTTCCGAACTCTAGCGTCACGTTCGACATGATCCCACACCTTTCTCCCGTCAGTATTGGCAGGTTAGGTCAGTATTGGCAGGTTAGAAGGACTCCCACGAGGAGATACATCCGCCTTTTGGACGAGTTGACAGGCCATATTCTTGAGGAGATGACAGGTGTAGTCGGGCTCTGCCCGTCGATAGTGTGCGGACCGACGGTTTCGCCCCGTACCCTAATGGTGTCGCCACGTCCAATGGTGTCGCCACAATTTGTGTTGGATGTTGGTTGTGAGCAAGAATCGCTTCCTGATTATCGACAACGATAAAGACTTCGGCGAGTACGTGCGCCAGGCCGCCGATGAGGCTGGCTTCGAGGTCAATGTCACGACCCGGGCGCGGGATTTCAAAGAGTCATTCGAGACCTTCAATCCGGACGTAATCATGCTCGAAGTGGTGATGCCCGACGTCGACGGCATCGAATTGATCAACTGGCTGGGCGACCAAGGATGCACAGCCAGGTTGATCATCGTTACCGGCTACTCGCCGAAGTACGCGGAAATGGCCAGGACGTTAAGCGTAGCCAAAGGCATGACTGCCGCGATCGCCGTTTCCAAGCAGAATTTTATTGCGGAGATTGGTGAGGCACTGGCGGTCCAAGTGACGCAGGAAAGGAAGGCGGATATGGAAAACAGCAATTGGCAACACAAGGACCCTGCCACGGTGCGGCTTGTAAAGCTCGATGGCAGCGTCCTCCAGGGGAAAATCTATTGTGCCAAGGGCGAACGGGTGTCCGACGTGATTGCCAATGAAAAGAGCTTTCTGCCGTTCGAGAGCGACGACGGGGAGTTCCAGGTGATCACCAAGGCGACTCTTTCACGGGTCATTCCCATCGACAATGGCGCCCCAATGAAGGTGTCTACCAGCCTCGACCGGCTCGAGGTCGAGATCATCACGATTGACGGCGAGACAAGGAAAGGGAAGGTCTTCGTTACGGAACATCAACGTGTGGTCGATGTCCTGAACAGCGATCTGAGTTTCTTCCCAATCGAGACCGAGCGGGAGGAGCTCGAGATCATCAACAAAAGCACGATCGATCAGGTCAAGCCGATCGAGATGCCTCTGGTCGCTTGAACATCAGGTTCGCCGGAGCCGGGCTTTGGGGGCCCGTTCAGGCGTTCTCGCCCCCGACCGCCGCGAGCACCCCGCCGGCGTCGACCATGTGGCGGGGGAGGGCGAGCGCCTCGGGTGAAAGCCCCAGAGCGAGCCCCATCAGCTGCGAGACGTGGAGGATGGGGATCTCGAAGCGCTGCTCGAGCTGGCGCTCGATGTTGGGCTGATAGGCGTCGAGCACGGTGTGGCAGAGCGGGCAGGGCGTCACCAGGCAGTCGGCGCCCTGGTCGCGGGCGCCGGCGAGGCGGGCGCCGCCCATCCGAAGCGCGATCTTCTCCTCCGCCATCACGACGTGGAAGCCGCAGCACTTGTCGGCGCCGTCGTAGGCCACCGGCTCGGCGCCGACGATCTCGCAGAGGCGGTCGAGCGAGGTCGCCCGGTCCGGGACCTCGGCGCCGTAGGCGCTCGCCGGGCGGCGGATGTGGCAGCCGTAGAACGGCGCCACCCGAAGCCCGTTCAAGGGCCGCGTCACCCGTTCGCGGAGCCGCGCCTCGCCCACGTCCTCCGAGAGCACCCAGAGGAAGTGCTTGACCGCGATCCCGCCGCGGTATTCGAGGTCCCCCTCAGCGAGGGCACGGTTGACCGTCTCGAGGGCGGCCGGGTCGGCCTTCAGCCGCTGGTTGGTCTCCATCAGGTTCAACAGACAGGTGTCGCAGACCGCCACCAGGTCCGAGCCTTGCGCCTCGGCCAGGGCCAGGATGCGGCCATTGGCGGTGAGCTGGAGCTGCTCGCTGATGGCGCGGAACTCCCGCGCGCCGGTGCAGCCGGCGTCCTCGAGCTCGGTAAGCTCGATGTCGAAGGCACGGGCCACGGCCAGGGTGCTGATGTCGAGCTCGCGGCAGCTGCCCTTGGCCGAGCAGCCGGGGAAGTAGGCGTAGCGCCGGGTCATCGGTCGTCCTCGCTGGCGTCCAAGGTTCGTCGCAGCGCCGCCGCGCCCTTGGGCGGGCGCCCCAGGAAAGCCTCGACCAGGTCGACCTTGCCGCGGGCGGCGAGGCGCGCCCCGGTCCTCAAAGCATCGAGAGTGAGGCCTCGAGTGCGCAGCGCCAGGCGCGGCGCGTTGAGCTTGCCGTGCGCCTTGACCACCTCGAGGAAGGCCCTGGCGTGGCCGGCGCCCGCGCCCTCGCCGCGCCGGGTGACCATGCGCTTCAAGGGTTCGATGGCGTCGCCGACGATGGGGATCTCGGCCGGGCACACGCGCTCGCACTCGTAACATGAGACGCACTTGAAGACCTGGCCGATCTCTTGCGCCAGCCGGGCGCGGTCGGCGCCGTCGCGGGGGTCGAGCGCGAGCTCGGCCAGCGCCACCAGGGCGGCGGGGCCGGCGAAGCCGCTCTCGGGCTGCTCCAGCACCGGACAGGCGGCGACGCAGGCGAGGCACTGGATGCAGTCGCGCAGGTGGCGCGCCGGCGCCATCTCGAGCGCCGACAGGGGCTCGGGGAAGCCGGGGTAGTCGTCCTTGCGGACGAGCAAGGGAGAGAGCTGGGCTAAGAGCTTCTCGTAGGGCTCGCGCTCGGTCACCAGGTCGCGCACCACGGGCAGGTTGTTGAGCGGCTCGATGGTCATCTCGGGCTGAGCCGCCTCCCAGCAGGCCAGCGCCGGCGAGCCGTTCACGGTCACCGCGCAGGTGCCGCACTTCTTGACGCCACAGAACCAGCGGTAGGCGATGTCCTGGGCCAGGCGCTCGTGGACGTAGTCGAGCACGTCGAGCACCCGCATGCGGGGCGCCGCCGGCACCTCGAAGGTGTCGTAGCGCGGGCCCTCGTCGCTCGCGGGATCGAAGCGGAAGATGCGGGCTGAGATCACGTCCATGTCAGTAGTCCACCTCGAAGAAGGGCTCGCGGTCCGCCTCGGGACGGACGTAGGGCAGGTCGTAGGGCTCGGTGCGCGAACCCCACTCCCCGTCGGCCCGGCTGATCAGCACCTTGCGCAGCCAGTTCGCGTTATCGACGTAAGCGTAGTCATCGCGGAAGAAGGGCCCCCGGCTCTCGGTGCGAACGAGCCCTGAGCGCACCGCGGCCTCGCAGGCATCGAGCATCGAGCAGAGGTCGAGGGCATCGAGCCAGTCGGTGTTCCAGGTCCGCGCGGCGCGCTCGAGCCGGAGGCGCGGGAGCTCTTCCTCGCGCACGCTCTCGAGCGCGGCCAGGGCGGCGCCGAGCTTGGCCTCGTTCTTGACGTAGCCGAGCTGCCACATGATCTCGCGCACCCGGGTCTTGAGCTCGGTGGGACGGGGCCCCTCGGCGGCGGTCCGGAGCAAGCCCAAGACCCGCTCTTGCTCGGCGGCGATGGCCCCCTCGGGCGGCGCCGGCGCCGGGGTCGCGGCGGCGAACTCGGCCGTGGCCGCGCCGGCCACGCGGCCGTCGTAACTGGCCGGCGCCAGCCCGCCCAGGTAGTGGCCGCCGACCGCCCCGGCGGCGTAGAGCCCCGGCACCCTGGTCTGCATGGTCTCAGGCTCGAGGTCGATGCCGCCCTGGCGCATGTGCCAGGAGATGCCGCCTTCCAGGCGGTCCTTGCCGAGCTCGAGGCCGAGCTTCTGCCACACCTTGGCGTGCTGCTGGCCGCTCTCGATGACCTCGGGCGGGATGTGGTCGTAGCCCGAGTAGTAGCCGCCGTCCCAGCGCGCCGTTCCCGCTTCGACCTGGCGGCTGAGGCGGCGCAGCTGCTCGACATAGGGGATTGTCGAGGTGGGGCTGTGGGTGGCCTGCTCGTAGAACATCTCGCCGTTGGCGTTGTAGAGGCGCGCGGTCTCGGCCGTGCCCAGCAGGCCGCTCGGCGTGATGTGCATGCGCATCCAGGCCCGGGGCTCGGCCATGTCGCTGACGTGCCACCACTGGATCTCGAGGTTGGCGAGCTCGGCGCCGGCGCCGAGCGCCATGGCGATGCCGTCGGCCGACTGCTCGCGCGTCGCGGTGGCGCGCCGCGCCAGGAAGTCCGAATGGCCGGTGGCGATGACGGTGGCCTTGGCCAGCACCACGAAGAGCTCGCCGCGGCGGGTGTCGAGCACGGTGGCGCCCACCACGCGGCCGTCGTCGACCAAAAGGCCGGTGGCGGCGCACTCCTCGCGCACCGGGATGCCCAGGCTCAGGATGCGCCGCCTCAGCTTGTCCATGATGATGGTGCCCGAGGCGCCCTGCTTCTGGGCCACCACCAGCCGGCCGCGGTTGGGGCTCACCTCGAGCGCGCCGTCGTCGCGGCGCCGCCAATAGACGCCGAGGCGCTCGAGCTCGGCGAAGAACTCGTCGCGCATGTAGGCTTCCATGCGCATCACGTAGTCCTGATCGGTGAGGTAGTGGTTGTAGTAGCGCACCGAGTTGACGAGCCGCTCGTGGCTTTTTTCCGGCGTCGTCACATCGGGGTAGGGGAAGTAGCCGGCGAAGATCGAGCAGCCGCTCTTGCCCAAAAGGCCCTTGACGACCATCTGTACCCGGGCCCCGCGGGCCGCCGCCTCGAGCGCGGTGTGGGCACCGGCGGCGCCGCCGCCGATCACCAGGACGTCGGTCGAGAGCACCCCGGTCACCCTAAACCCTCCCGCCATCGCTGCCGCGCGGGCATGCTAATAGTCCGCCTCGAAGAAGGGCTCGCGGCCCTTCTCGGGGGTGAGATAGGGCAGGGCGTAGGGCTCGGTGCGGGAGCCCCACTTGCCGTCGACGCGGCTCAAGATCACCTTCCTGAGCCAGTTCTCGTTGTCGACGAAAGGATAGTCCTCGCGGTAGAACGGCCCCCGGCTCTCCTTCCTCAAGAGTCCTGAGCGCACCGTGGCCTCGCAGGCGTCGAGCATCGAGCAGAGGTCGAGCGCGTCGCCCCAGCCGCTGTTCCAGGCCCGCGAGGCGTGCTCGAGCCGGAGGCGCGGCAGCTCGCGCGCGCGCAGCGCTTCGATCCGCTCGAGGGCGGCGCCGAGCTTGGCCTCGTTCTTGACGTAGCCGAGCTTCCACATGATCTCGCGCAGGCGCAGCTTGAGCTCGATCGGGCGGGGGCCACCCCTGCCGGCCTGGAGGAAGCCGAAGACCCGCTGCTCCTCGGCGGCGATGGCTTCCGTCGGCGGCCGCGGCTCGCTTTCCGCCCCGGCCTGCTCGGCGGCGGCCTCGCCCGCCACCTTGCCGTCGTAGCTCACCGGCCCCACCCCGCCCAGGTAATGGCCGCCGATGCCGCCGGCGGCGTAGAGGCCGGGGACGCTGGTCCGCATCGTCTCGGGGTCGACGTCGATACCGCCCTGGCGCATGTGCCAGGTGATGCCGCACTCCAGGCGGTCGGAGCCCACGTCGAGGCCCAGCTTGCCCCACACCTTGGCCTGGTGCTGATGGCTCTTGATGACCTCGGGCGGAATGTGGTCGTAGCCCGAGGTGTAGCCCCCGTCCCAGCGCGCCTTGCCGGCCTCGACCTCGAGGCTGAGGCGGCGGATCTGCTCGACGTAGGGCGCCGAGGAGCCCGGGCTGTGGCTGACCTGCTCGTAGAACATCTCGCCCTCTGAGTTATAGAGGCGCGCGGTCTCGGCCGTGCCCAGGAGGGGGTTGGGGTAGAGGTGCAGGCGCATCCAGGTGCGGGGCTCGGCCATGTCGCTGACGTGCCACCACTGGATCTCGAGGTTGGCGAGTTCGGCGCCGGCGCCGAGCGCCATGGCGATGCCGTCGGCCGACTGCTCCCGCGTCGCGGTGGCCCGGGTCGCGAGGTAGTCCGAATGTCCGGTGGCGACGATGGTGCTCTTGGCCAGCACCGCGAAGAGCTCGCCGCGGCGGTGATCGAGCACCGTGGCGCCGACCACCCGGCCGTCGTCCACGAGGAGCGATGTCGCCGCGCACTCCTCGTGCAGCGGGATGCCGCGGCCCAGGATCTGGCGCCGCCGCTTGTCCATGAGGATCACGCCCGAGGCGCCCTGCTTGTGGGCCACCAGCACCGGCACCCGGTTGAGGCTCGGCATCAGCTCGCCGTCCTCGGTGCGGCGCCAGTAAAGGCCGAGCTCCTCGAGCTCGTCGAAGAACTCGCTGCGCATGTACCGGCCCATGCGCTTCACGTGCTCCTGGTCGGTGAGATAGTGGTTGTAGTAGCGCACCGAGTAGCGGAAGCGGTCGCGACCCTTCTCGGCGGTGGTGACGTCGTGATAGGGCAGGTGGCTGGCGAAGATCGAGCAGCCGCTCTTGCCGAGCAGGCCCTTGACCACGATCAGCACCCGGGCGCCCCGATCCGCCGCCTTGAGCGCCGCGTTGGCGCCGGCGGCGCCGCCCCCGATCACCAGCACGTCGGTCGCGATCACCTCGGTCACGGGCGCGCCCCGTGGCTTCCGTCGCGTCGCAAGAGTGGCACGCCCCTCCTCCCCCTGACCGTCCGTCGCGGCCCCGGAGTTTGGGGGTTCCAGGGGCTCATTGCAATGCGCGGTGCCGGCCCGCGCTTTGAACTTGCGCCGCGGTTCGGGAATCCGGGTTAATCTGACAATCAATCGAGCGCTCGCGCGTCGGCCTTGCGCGGATCGGAGCGGCGCGGGGCGCGGAGGGGGCAATTACGGCAGCATGAGCACCGGCTTCTTCCTCGGCGCCGACACCGGCGGCACCTTCACCGACTTCGTGGTGCTCGACACCGCGAGCGGCGAGATCGTCACCTTCAAGGTGCCCTCGGTGCGCGACGATCCGGCGCGGGCGGTGCGGCGCGGGCTCGAGCGCCTGGCCGAGCGTCACGGTGTTTCGCCGCGTGCCATCGGGCGCTTCATCTTCGGCACCACCGTCGCCACCAACGCGGTGCTCGAGCGCGCGGGCGCGCGCACCGCGCTCGTTGCCACCCGGGGCACCCGCGACGTGCTCGAGATCCAGCGCCAGTGGCGCCACCGCCTGTTCGATCTCGCGCTGATGAAGCCCGAGCCCCTGGTGCCGCGGCGCTGGCGGCTCGAGGCCCGGGAGCGCATCGCCGCCGACGGCGCGGTGGTCGAGGCGCTGAGCACCGCCGAGGCCGAGCGCGTCGCCGAGGCGGTCGCCGGCCTCGGGGTCGAGGCGGTGGCGGTGTGCCTGATCTTCGGCTTCCTCGAGCCCGGCCACGAGCGCCGTATCGGCGCGGCGATCCGCGCCCGCGCGCCGGGCCTCCACGTCACGCTGTCGTCCGAGGTGTGCCCTGAGTTCCGCGAGTACGAGCGCAGCTGCACCACGGCCATGAACGCCTACGTCAGCCCCAAGATCGATCGCCTGGCGGCGCGCCTCGAGGGCGTGCTCAGCGACCTCGGGTGCCCGGCGGGGCTGCGCATCGTGCAGTCGAACGGCGGCCTGATGAGTGCCGAGCGGGCCCGCAGCCACGCCGTCCACACCCTGCTCTCGGGCCCCGCCGCGGGCGTGGTCGGCGCCGTCGAGGTGGCCAAGCTGGCCGGTCTCGACGACCTCGTGACCATGGACATGGGCGGCACCAGCCTCGACATCTGCCTGGTCCAGGGGGGCCGGGTCGGGCTCTCGCCCGAGGGCCGCCTCGGCGGCCTGCCGGTCAAGGTGCCCCAGATCGACATCCACACCATCGGCGCTGGCGGCGGCAGCATCGCGCGCCTCGATCGCGGCGCCCTCAAGGTCGGCCCCGAGAGCGCCGGCGCCGATCCCGGCCCGGTCTGCTACGGCCGCGGCGGCGCCGCGCCGACCAGCACCGACTGCGCCCTGGCGCTCGGCTTCATCGATCCCGGGTACTTCCTGGGCGGCGAGATCGCGCTCGATCTGGAGCGCGCCCGGGCCGCGATCGACGAGGCCATCGCAGGGCCCATGGGCCTCGAGGTGGCGGAGGCCGCGGCGGCGGTGGTCGAGGTCCAGGTCGCCAACATGGTCTCGGGCATCCGTGCCGTCTCGGTGCAGCGCGGCCTCGACCCCCGCGAGTTCGCGCTGCTGCCCTTCGGCGGCGCCGGCGCGCTCTACGCCGGGCTGGTGGCCGAGGAGCTCGGCATGACGCGGATCCTGGTGCCGGTCCATCCCGGCGTGCTGTCGGCGCTCGGCATGCTGATGACCGACATCAAGTACACCCGGACCATGACCCGGCTGGTGGCGGCCGAGGCCATCGACGGCGCTCGCCTGGCCGCGCTCTACCACGAGCTCGAGGCGCCGCTCGCCGCCGACCTGGCGGCCGACGGGGTGAAGCCCGAGGAGATCACCATCGAGCGCTCCTGCGACATGCGCTACCGCGGCCAGGCCTACGAGGTCAACGTCGCGCTCCCCGGCGGGGCCAGCGCCGCCTCGGAGCTCGCGGCCCCGGACCTCGCGGCCCTGCTGCGCGGCTTCCACGACGAGCACCGGCGGCTCTACGGCGCCGCCAGCGAGGACGAGGCGGTGGAGCTGGTCAACTTCCGGGTGCTCGGCGTGGGCGCGGTGCGGAAGGCCCGCCTCGGCCCCCTGCCGGAGGGCGGGCCGAAGCGCCCGAGCGCGCCCAAGGCGGAGCGCCCGGTTCACTTCGGGCGCGGCCGAGGTGCGCTCATCACACCGGTGTTCGAGCGCTCGGCGCTGGCCGCGGGCGCCCGGATCAGCGGCCCGGCGATCATCGAGGAGCCCGCCGCGACCACCGTGCTGATGCCCGGCCACGAGGCCGCGGTCGACGCCTATGGCAACCTCCTGATCACGGTGCCGGCGCGATGAAACCGCCGCCCGAGGCCCAGGCCATGACCAACGCCGATCCGGTGACGCTCGAGGTGGTGGGCAATTACCTGGTCTCGGCGGTGCGCGAGATGGGCACGACGCTGATGCGCACGGCTTATTCGACCATCATACGCGAGAGCATGGACTGCACCACGGCGCTGTTCGACCCCAGCGGCCAGCTCATCGCCCAGGCCGACCACGTGCCCTCCCATCAGGGCACGCTGAGCCACGCCGCCAAGCACGTGCTCGCCACCATGACGGTCGAGCCCGGCGACGTGGTGATCCTCAACCACCCCTACATGGGCGGCACCCATCACCCCGACATCATGATCTTCAAGCCGATCTTCGAGGGCGAGAGGCTGGTCGCCATGGCGGGCTCGTTGGGCCATCACCTCGACGTCGGCGGGCGCTCGCCGGGCAGCGTCGCCACCGACGCCCGCGACGTCTTCGAGGAGGGCCTGATGATCCCGCCGCTGAAGCTCGTCAAGCGGGGCCAGCCGGTCGACGAGATCCTCGCCATGATCGCTGCCAACATCCGCGTGCCGCACCAGACCATGGGCGATATCCGGGCCCAGATCGCGGCCGTGACGGTGGGCGAGCGCCGTTACCTGGAGCTGGTCGCCAAGCACGGCGCCAGCGTGCTCGCGCAGATCGTCGCCGCCTGCCTCGATAGCTCCGAGCGCCTGATGCGCGAGGACTTGCGCGCCTATCCCAACGGCACCTACGGCGCCGACGGCTTCATGGACAACGACGGCGTCAGCGACGAGCCGGTGCGCATCCGCGTCGCCGTCACCCTCGAGGACGGCGACGTCACCGTCGACTTCGCCGGCTCGAGCCCCGAGGTCGCCGGGCCCTTCAACTGCTCGCTGTCGTCGGTCCACTCCGCCGCCTACTGCGCGGTGCGCTACATGGTGACGCCGACGATCCTCCAGAACGAGGGCTGCTACCGGCCGATCCGCCTGATCACGCCGCCCGGGACGATCGTCAACCCGACCGCGCCGGCGCCCTTGAGCGGCCGCTTCCACACCCTCGAGCGCATCGCCAACACCATCCTCATGGCCTTCAACGGCGCCCGCGGCGAGGACGCCGCCGGCAGCACCCACGGGCACCTGAGCTCGTTCTCGGTCTCGGGTCGCGGCGCCGACGAGCGCGGCTTTGTGCTGTTCGAGATCCTCGGCGGCGGCTGGGGCGGGACCCGCGCCGGCGACGGCCTCGACGCCACCTTCGGGCTGATGGCCAACTGCCTCGACATTCCCATCGAGGCGCTGGAGCTCGAGTACCCGTTGCGGGTCGAGGCTTACGAATTAATCCCCGGGTCGGGCGGCGCCGGGAGCTTCCGCGGCGGCCTCGGCCTGCGCCGCGAGGTGCGCTACCTCGCGGGCCAGGGCTTCTTCACCAACCGCTCCGACGGCCAGAAGTTCCCGCCCCTCGGCGTCCTCGGCGGGGCCGAGGGCGCGCCCTCGCGCCACCGCCTGGTGCGCCGCGGGGACGAGCCGACCGAGCTCCCCTCGAAGGTCACCAACCTGACGATCGAGGCCGGCGACCTCATCGTCATGGAGACCGCCGGCGGCGGCGGCTACGGCCCGGCCACCGAACGCGCGCCCGAGCGGGTGCTCGACGACCTGCTCGACGGCAAGATCACGGCGGAAGAGGTGCGCGAGAGCTACGGCGTGGCGATCGACGCGAAAGGCACGGCCGTCGACCAAGAGGCAACGGCCGCGCTCCGCGCCCGCCTGAAGGGCGGCTGAGCCCGACCGCCGGGGGGCACGGCGGTCACGGACCCTGCGTTGCTTTACCAGCCTATTGCGGGCACGCGCATATAAACTTGACATACGTAACCAGAATGGGGCAGAGTCGGGGGTATGTTGGCATTCTTGCGGTCATCCGTCCGATTCATCGGAAAGGTCATCAAGCGTTCTGTGGCCGGTATCGTCTGGTGGCTGCTAGACGTGTCGGAAATATACACAAAGATCATCGCCCCTCAGCTCCCTACGGAATGGGTAGCGCGGGTGGAACCTTTTGCTAATTATTTGGATGTAGTCACGCCGTGGATTGTTTCACTTATTGTATTTGGCGCAATTCTTTATACTTACTATGAGGTTGACAAACAAGTTCGGAGAGACCCGAAGGTCAGTAAGAAATTGAAGGAAATGTATAGCGCGTCTGGGGAATTGTTGAGAAGGGCAATTCCCGATGATGCCCAGTTAACAAAATTAAAACAAGATTGTCATTATTGGTTTAAAGAAATAAAAGAATGGATTGAAAAAAACATGGAACCCCCCACACTAACACGCTTTATGCATTTCCCCCACAGTCTGCCCTACCATCATGACAAGCCCTTGAATGATGAGCACCAAAGAACAATAAATGGCGTGAACATCTACCATAAGAACTTGCAAGCTATTATTGATAGTCAGGAGTGGCGCTAATGGCCCGCGGAAAATATCTAAGCCTTGAAGAGGCCCGCAAGCGGGGATAGCCAGGTCGCTTAAACGGAGGTTGAGAATGAGTGAGCAGGCAGTACAGCTAACATATGACGGCCCAGCACTCACGGGCCACACCATGAATGTAGAGCAACTGGCTCCAGCGATGCTTGCTATGGCGACAGTATGTCAAGAAGCCACGGCACTCGTGAACCAAGACAAGACGTCGGTCAATGTTTTTGTTAAATCGGACTTTGAACATGGTTGTTTCGAGATAAACTTCGAGGTAGTGCAAACGGTTTTGGACGCGGTCGCACCACTAATTCAAGACCCACGAGTGGCAACCGCTAAAGAAATTCTGGAGTGGCTTGGTTTTCTTGTTGGTCCCCCAGCGGCATCTATTGGGTTAATAGCGTATCTTCGGAAGCGTCGGGCGAGAAATGTGCAATCAGCCCAACCTGCCGACCAAAACAATGTAGAGGTGAGGTTTGAGGGCGATTCGAATACGGTGATTATTAATAATCATGTTTATCAGATGAGCGATAATGCCAAAATTGTAAATGGTATAAAGCAAATTGTAAGACCCACAGAACTGGAGGGGATTGATAGTGTTGAATTTTCGGAGAGCGCGGATAGCAAGGAACGCGAGGTCGTTTCGAAGAAAGACGCCCGCTATATATTGGATACAGAGTTGCCAGAGGAGGGAATAGAGCCACAAATTATTGAGGCGAGGCTTCGAATTTATTCACCAGTGTTTGACTCCGCAGCAGGGAAATGGCGCTTCCGGTTTGGTCGCCAGACTATAACGGCAGATATTTCGGAAACGTCCATGGCGGAGAATGTATTGGCACGTGGCCGCATTAATGTTGGCGATAGCTGGAAGGTGCAACTAGAAATCACTGAGCGAAAAACACCGACCGGTAATTTTGTAAATGACTATAAGATATTGCGCGTGCTTGATTTTAATGAAGGCGCGGAACAGGGGCGATTACCATTGGACCCGCCAGAAGGGACGGAAGAAGGGGACTAACATCGATGGCACGTGGCAAGTATCTCAGTCTTGAGGAAGCTAGGAAGCTTGACAAACTTGATCGGTTTGCCAAAGAGCACCCATCAGCGGCTGATGAGCGCTTCTGGCCCGCCCTGGAGACAATGGCTAAAGGCTTGCGAGAAGGCGGGGAAACATCTGGTCGGGACGCTTCCGAAGATTGTACCGATACTCGAACTCGCCCAGATACTTCGGAAGATGTTTCCGGCTGACGTGAATATGCGTGCCCCTGATCGACCGTTTGAGCATGGACCAGAAGGCTTCAAGGGTGTTTACGTGAACGTCACCCCGAGCGTACTCCTTTGCCCCGTGGTAGACCGTGTCGTGCCTGTAGCCAAGGCTGGTCAAGACTCTGTAGGGAGCCCATTCATCGGAGCTGATGCGCGTTCCCCTTGGCACCTGCCGAGTGATTTCGGGGATCAGGGATTTGCCCGAAGCATTTGGCACGACCTTGGTATAAAGCTCACCGTCCCGCTCAAGGATGCCGAACACAACGGTTTTGCCTCTGGCCCCGCGCCCGGTGAACCCCTTGACCTTCGGGCGCTTCCCACCGACGTAGGTTTCGTCAACCTCGACATGTCCCGTCAACGGCGGCTCACCGTCAAGCGCGCCCATGTAGTCCCTGACCTTGTGCGCCATGCGAAACGCTGTTGGGTACGATACGCCCAATTGGCGCTGCAATTCCTTCGCGGGCACACCATGTCGCGTCGTGGTGAACAGGTACAGGGCATAAAACCACTTCTGCAACGGCACATGCGAACGGTGGAAGGGCGTTCCAACCATCGGATGGATGTGATGGCCGCAGGTGGGACAGGAGTAGGCGGGCATCTTCCTGATGCGGGCGAACCGGCCTTCCTTACCGCACTTAGGGCACTCAAGCACATCGCCGTGGCGCAAACTCATCAGGTAGGCCAGGCAGGCGTCGTCGTCTGGGAACTGCTTGAAAAACTCTTGGATGGTGGGGCCGGTCGCCATGTTCGTAACCTCCTATACCCTCAATATGGGGATTGGGGTTACGTATGTCAAGTTTATAATCGCGTGCGGGCAATAGGTGATTTTGTAGCCGACCTGATTGGGATTCGGAGGCGTTGCGGAATTGCACGCGAAACTGGCGGTCGGATCGTCGTAGGGAAAGGAATAAGCGGTCGGGCAGCCTTGCTTCAGGTTGTGAGCGAAGGGTTGCGCGTTGGTCACCCAAAAGGGGTTGCGCGCGTTCGCCTTGCAGGGCGATGTCGCTGGACCCCAGGGCGGGCAGCCGCAACACGTGTCGTCCGCGCCGGGGGTGAAGCAGGATTGAGCGTGCGGCTTTCCCGGCTCGTTCAGGACGCAGCCATACATGTTGGTCAGGGTGCCGTAATTTCCGTTGGCGGCGGGCACCGTTAGACCGCAGTTGAACGGTGCGCCGAATTTAGAGTCGGTGCCGCAGACCTGATCGGCGCTCCACCAGCCGATCGGCTTTCCACAGCTCTGCTGGAGGTTGCTTGCCAAGCCACACACCTCGCCGCCCGAGCAGTCGCCGTTGCGCGAGCAAGAATTGCCGCCGCTGGTGACGTATTGCAAATAGGTCGCGTAATTCTTCCCGCCGATGACGGGGTTGAAGTCCCAGGTGCAGCCCTTCAAGGCGGCATTGGATGGCGTCGGGCCGCCGGGATTTCCGCACCAGTAATCGCCGGGCGGGCCGCTCGGAGCGGGCGCAAAAGTACCCGTCGGCGCCATCTCGATGCCGATATTGACGCCGTTGATCATTGAGAGGTTGTAACTGTCCACTCCGTTCGAGAGAAGAGTGAACTCGGCCAGGGTGTCGGGTGGTGTCCCACCCACGCCGACCGGACACTGCGAACCCCCGACCCCGCAATTGGCGGTCTGGCAATTCTTACCGTTGGCATCGCAGCCCGTGCGGCCGAAGACATTGCCACTCCATTGCACACCCGGGCTTGTTGGTGCCGGTATGCATAAGGTCGCGGCGCCGCCATTCGCGGCCAAATTCCAATCACCCGCAATCGGCGCCGGCAAGGTGTAGAAGCAATCGCCCTTAATGTTGCACGCCTGGTCGGAGGGGCAGGGAGGGGTGCCGGGCTGCCCACAGGCGGCGACCGCCCCGCCCACGGCGCCAATCCAGATCGTCTCGCTGCACATGTTGGTGAAAGTGAGGGTGCGTTCCCCCGGCCCACAGGCGATCGCCACGGAGCGGCGGTCGGCGCATCCGGCGATGACCAACGGCAGGAGACCGACCATGACAAGCATTCGTTTCATCGGAACTCTTCCGTGTAACCCCGGATCGCCCCGCCACCACCGCTTCGACCATCGGGCGGGAGCGAGTCTCGGGTGCGGCTCGTCGAGCGGTACGCCTCCCGGCTGCCCCCGAGCCCTTTCAAGACGGCGGGCACCGTGCCATTGTGAACAAAAGACTGCCCCCTGCCGCCGGATCAGCCCGTGTCGATCTTTGCCGCCGACGTCAAGTTCGAGCCCTTCTGGTGGGAGGCCGCGCCGCCGCGCGCGCGGCCCGAGACGGCGCTGCCCGCGCGCGTCGACGTGGCCATCGTCGGGGCCGGCTATACCGGGCTCTCGGCGGCGCTGACGCTGGCCCGCGGCGGGCGCGAGGTGGTCGTGCTCGAGGCCGAGGAGCCGGGCGCCGGGGCGAGCACGCGCAACGCCGGCAACCTGAGCCACGTGCTCAAATTGAGCTTCGGCGAGCTCATCGCCAAGCAGGGGCTCGACAATGCCATCGCCTTCTGCCGCGAGGCGGTGCGCGCGCGGCGCTACGTCGAGGGCCTGATCGAGGGCGAGCAGCTGGCCTGCGACTTCGCCCGCGCAGGCCGCTTCGTCGGCGCCCTGACGCCGGCCCATTACGAGGGCATGGCGGCCGAGAGCGAGCTCTTCCGCAAGCACCTCGGCATCGACGATGCGATGGTGCCGCGCGCCGAGCAGCACCACGAGGTCGGCACGGACGCCTACCATGGCGGCATCGTGCTCGGCGACGTCTGCGCCGTCGATCCCGCGCGCCTCACCGCCGAGCTCCTGGCCCGCGCTCTGGGCGCCGGCGCCACGGTGGCGGCGCGCACCCCGGTCACCGGTGTCGCCCGCGAGGGCGCGGGCTTCAAGGTCGAGACCGGGCGCGGCGCCATCGCGGCGGGCGCGGTGGTGATCGCCAGCAACGGCTACACCGGCCCGGCGACGCCCTACTTCCGCCGCCGCCTGGTGCCCATCCTGAGCTCGATGATCGCCACCGAGCCGCTGGCGCCCGAGCTTCTGCGACCGCTCAATCCCAAGGCGCGCATGATCATCGACTCGGCCAAGCTCTCGTTCTACAGCCGGCTCTCGCCCGACGGCGCCCGCTTCCTGTTCGGCGGCACCGGCAAGCCCGAGGCCGAGCCGCGCGCGATCGCCGCCATGCTGCGGCGTCAGATGGTGAGCCTCTACCCCGAGCTCGAGGGTGCGCGCATAAGCCACGTCTGGAACGGTCAGATCGGCTACACCTTCGACCACCTGCCCCACCTCGGGGTCCATGACGGCATCCATTACGCGCTGGGCTACTGCGGCGGCGGGCTGACCATGGGGAGCTATCTCGGCCACAAGATCGCGCGCCGCATCCTGGGCGCCAAGGACGCGGCGACGGTGTTCGACGGGCGCCGCTTTCCCACCCTCCCGCTCTACCGCGGCACGCCCTGGTTCATGCCGCTGGTTTACGGCTACTACTACTGGCGCGACCGGGTCTCGCGCAGCGACCGGCGCTACGCCGCCGAGTGAGGCGCGGGCCCATCGCCAGAGCGGCCGCGGCGATGGATTTGCCGGGCGCGGCCGCTCGCATATCTATATAGACGGGCCGGTCGGGCGAAGCCGCCGCCGACCGCGCCGCCACCGCGCGCGCCAAGGACCCGCTAAGGACCCGCCGCCATGTACTTCGACCGCCGACTGTGGGTCTTCACCAAGGGCGTGCGCGGGCGCATCGCTTTTGCGGTGCTGGTGGGGCTGATCTCGTCCACCATGGGCGTCGCCCGGCTGGCGCTCTTGGGCTGGCTGCTGGGCCTGGTCCTGTTGGGGGCCTCGCAGGCCCTTCTGTTGCTCGGCGGGGCCGCGGTGGCGGCGGTGATCGTGCTGCGCGGCGCCACCGAGTACTGGCGCACCATGATCGCCCATGAGACCGCGGCGCGGGTCCAGCTCCACATCCGCGAACGGCTCTACGACAAGATCGTGGAATTGGGCCCGGCCCACTTCGGCTTGACGCGCACCGGCGACGTCATGGTCGCATTGATCGACGGCGTCGAGCACCTCGAGATCTACTTCGGCCGCTACCTGCCCCAGCTCTTCGTCGCCGCGCTGACGCCGCTCGCCATCTTCGCCTTCGTCGCCTTCCTCAACGTGCCGGTGGCCGCGGTGATGCTGGCCTTCGCCCTCCTCACCCTGGTGGCGCCAGCGGCCTTCCACAGCTGGGACAGCGCCAACTCGATCGCCCGCGCCAGGGCCTATGGCGCCTTCGCCTCGGAGTTCCTCGATTCGATCCAGGGTCTGGGCACCTTGAAGGCGTTCGGCCAGAGCGCGGCGCGGGCGCGCCTGCTGGCGGAGAAGGCGCACGAGCTGTTCCGCAGCACCATGTGGGTGCTGGCGACCAACTCGCTCTCGCGCGGCATCACCGACACCGGGATCGCGGCGGGCGCGGCCGCGGCGCTCGCCCTGGGCGCCTACTACGTCGGCCAGGGCGCCATGAGCCTCGAGGTGCTGCTCGTGGTCCTGATGCTCGGCGTCGAGGTCTTCCGGCCGCTTCGCGAGCTGCGCGCGATGCTGCACGAGGGCATGGTGGCGCGCGCGGCGGCGGGCCAGATCATCGAGCTCTTGGAGGCCCGGCCGCGGATCGCGGAGCGTGCCGGGCCGGCGCCGGCGGCGGATCAGCGCGCGCCGGCGCTGGCCTTCGAGTCCGTCGACTTCGCCTACCCGGGGAGCCGGGGCGAGGTCCACCGCGGCCTCTCGTTCGCGATCGAGGCCGGTGAGCGGGTTGCCGTGGTCGGTCCCAGCGGCGCCGGAAAGTCGTCGATCGTGCGCTTGCTCATGCGGCTCTATGACCCCCAGGGCGGCGTCGTGAGGCTCGGCGGGCGCGATATCCGCGAGCTCCGCTTCGATGAGCTGCGGCGCCACTTCGGGATCGTCAACCAGGACCTCTATCTGTTCCACGGCACGGTCGAGGAGAACCTGCGGCTGGGCAAGCCCGAGGCTACCTTCGACGAGCTCGAGGCGGCGGCCACGACGGCCAACGCCCACGCCTTCATCGCCGCCCTTCCCCAGGGCTATCGCACCGTGATCGGCGAGCGCGGCATTCGCCTCTCGGGCGGACAGCGCCAGCGCATCGCCATCGCCCGGGCACTCTTGCGCGACGCGCCGATCCTGATTCTCGACGAGGCGCTGTCGTCGGTCGACGCCGACAACGAGGCCGCCATTCGGGAGGCCCTCGATCGCCTGATGCGCGGGCGCACCACCCTGGTCCTTGCCCACCGGCTGTCGAGCGTCATCGACGCCGACCGCATCCTGGTCCTCGACGGCGCCCGGGTCGTCGAGCAAGGGCGACACCAGGCGCTGATGGCGCGCCGCGGCGTCTATCACCGCCTCATGGTCGAGCAGGCTCAGCCCCGCGCCTCGGGCGCCGGCCCGGGCCTGCTCGCCGATGGCGCGGCGGTCTTCGAGACCGATGCCGTCGGCGAGACCAGGCCCGGCGCCGATCACGAGCCCACCGACGCCATCGTCAAGGCCGAGGGCATGGGCTGGGCCGGCGCGGTGCGGGAGCTCTTGGGCTTCGTCACGCCGTGGAAGGGGCGGCTCAGCCTCACCTTCCTGTTCGGCGTGGCCCGGGTCGCGGCCTTCATCGGCGTCGGCATCGTCTCGGCGTTGGTGGTCCGTGGGGTCGCCGCGGGCGCGCCGGTGGGCGGGCTGCTGGTCCTGCTTGGCGCCCTCGCGCCGGCGGCGGGCATCCTCCACTGGCTCGAGTCGTGGGTCGCCCACGACATGGCCTTCCGTCTCCTCGCCATCATGCGCATCGACCTGTTCAACAAGCTGGCGAAGCTGGCGCCGGCCTATCTGGTGCGGCGCCGCACCGGCGACCTGGTGGCGATGGCGACCCAGGACGTCGAACTGGTGGAGTACTTCTTCGCCCACACCATCGCGCCGGCCTTGGTCGCCGTTCTGGTGCCGGCGGCGGTGATCGCCACGCTGCTCGCCTTCGACTGGCGCCTGGCCGCGGCGCTGGCCCCGTTCCTGGCCCTCGTCGCCTTGAGCCCGTTCGTGCTGCGCCGCCGCGTCGACCGCTTCGCCTCGCGGGCCCGCGAGGCGCTGGCCGAGCTCAACGCCCACGCCGTCGACACGGTGCAGGGTCTGGTCGAGATCCTGGCCTTTGAGCAGGCCGTGCCGCGCAAGCAGGTCTTTCTCGAGCTGGTCCGCCGCCACCACCGTGTGCGCCTGCCGTTCTTCCGCGATCTCACGGCCCAGGCGGCGCTGGTCGAGGTCGCCACCACCCTGGGCGGCCTGGCCATCGTGCTGAGCGGCGGCGCCCTGGTCCCGGCCGGGGCAATCGACGGCACCATCCTCCCGCTTCTCACCTTGATGGCGATGGCGGCCTTCCTGCCGATCTCGGAGATCGCCGACATCGGGCGCCAGCTCGCCGACACCCTGGGGGCGACGCGCCGCCTCTATGCCGTGCACCACGAAGAGGTGCCGGTCAGCGACGGTCCGCTGGAGCGGGTGCCCGACTCGGCGGCCGAGGCCGAGCTCTCGTTCTCGCACGTCAGCTTCGCCTATCCCGGGCTCGAGCGCCGCGCTCTCGAGGACGTGTCGGTGAGGGTGCCCGCCGCGGCCACGGTGGCGCTGGTCGGGCCGTCGGGGGCGGGCAAGACCACCATGGCCCACCTCTTGATGCGCTTCTGGGACCCGCTCAAAGGGGCGATACGACTGGGCGGTCATGACCTGCGCGCCTATCGCCTCAGCGCCTTGCGCAAACGGGTCGCCCTGGTGGCCCAGGACACCTACCTCTTCAACGACTCGCTTCGCGCCAACATCTTGATCGCCCGGCCCTCGGCGAGCCAGCGGGAGCTTGAGCAAGCGGTGCGACGGGCCGCCCTCGACGCGTTCGTCGAGGCCCTGCCCGAGGGCCTCGAGACCCGGGTGGGCGAGCGCGGCATGGCGCTTTCGGGGGGCCAGCGTCAGCGCGTCGCGATCGCCCGCGCCTTCCTCAGGGACGCGCCGGTGCTGGTGTTGGACGAAACCACCTCGCACCTCGACGCGATCAGCGAGCAGTTGGTGCACGACGCGCTCACCGAGCTTGCCGCCGACCGCGCCACCATCATCATCGCCCACCGCCTCTCGACGGTGCGGGACGCCGACCTGATCGTGGTCTTGGACGGCGGTCGGGTCGTCGAGCAGGGCCAACATGACGAGCTGTTGGCGCGCGGCGGGCTCTACGCCCGCCTGGTCGGCCGCCAGCTCGCCGGCGGCCGCGGCCTCGCCGCCGACTGAGCGCCGACGGCCCCCTCTCCGCGACCCCCTTTCCGCGACCACCGCTCCAGGGAACGATCGCGGCCGAGCCGCCTGTCGGCGCCGACCTCCTCTTTGTGGGAAAAATCCCAAGACCGCGAAGGTAATTGGGTGGTATCCCACTCTTTTCGTGCTTTTAAGTCGGGTTATGGGAAATATCCCATCGGTCGGCCAAATCATCCGATCCCAACAATAATCAAAGCAAAGCCACAATAACCAACGCAAAGTCTTGGCGTGAGAGGCCATGGTCAGACCCATTCCCAACTGACCGTCCCACTCCGGCCGAAGCATCCGATCTTATTGACTTCAGGATCTGAATTGACCACATTGGCGGCGTGGACGCGACCCAAGCTCTGATCGCCGATATCGCGGAGTACTGCCGCCGCCGCGGCCTGGCGGAGTCGACCTTCGGGCGGCAGGCGGTCAACGACGGCAAGTTCGTGAGCCGAATCCGCAACGGCGGCGGCGTGACCATCAAGACCATGGCGCGAGTCCGCGCCTTCATGCGCGAAGCACCGGCCCGGGCGGAGCAATCCTTGGACGGCGAGCCCGCCATCCCGGCCGGCCCCGCGGCGCCAGCCCGGCAAGGCTCGCGCGCAGCCGACCAAACGGCGGCCGTCGCGGCCGCAGCGACCGTCCCGGGGGCCGGCCCGCGAGGCGACAAGCGCAGCGGCGCCTTTCGCTTCTACGACAATCGCCAGAAGTATTTGCTGTTCGTCACCACCTGCTCGGAGAAATGGGTGATCGCCGAGCGGGTTGGCATGGAGCTCGCCCGCCTCACGCCGCGCCCGCCGGGCTTGCGGGTGTTCGACGCCGGCATGGGCGACGGCACGGTGCTGACGCGGCTGATGCGGCGCATGCACGGGCGCTTCCCGACCACCCCGTTCCTGGTCATCGGCAAGGAGATCAGCCTCGAGGACGTTCGCCTTTCCCTGGTGCGGATGTCCGACCGTTTCTTCGAGCACCCGGCCATGGTGCTGGTGGTGACCAACCTCTACTACACCGAATCGCCGTGGCTCATGCCGCGCTCGCTCGAAGCCGCGGCGAGCCTGAATTGGCAGGTGGTGCGGCTGGCCGGCTCGACCACCCACGAGTTCGACGAGCAGATCGCGGCGCTCCAGCCGGTGCTCGACGAGGGCTGGCAGGTCCGCGCCAGCGAGAAGACGGGGAACCCGCTCTATGCGCGGCCCTCGGTGCTGGTGATCTACCGCGAGGACCATGAGCTGTTGTTGGATTCCTTGATCCCGAGGCCCGGCCAAACCCGCGGCGAGTACGATCTGATCCTCGCCTCCCAGCCCTACCGGGCGCGCATGCCGATCGTGTTCAAGACCGAGCGGGTGCTGTCGCCGCTGGCCCGTGCGCTGGCGCCGGGCGGGCGCATGATCGTCATCCACTCGCACGGCAACGATCCCGGCCTCGAGATCATCCAGCGCGTGTGGCCGGGCGAAAACCCGTTCCAGACCAACCGCCACGAGGTGCTCGCGGCGCTCAAGAAAGCGCTTGGCCGGCGCCAGCGCGATCTCAACTTCAACGCCTATTCGGACAAGCGCTCGATCTTCCGCTACCACATGCACACGCTGCCCTCCGAGATCAGCGGCAGCATCGGCACCTCGACCCTGCTCGCGGCCTGGAACGCCGCGGTCTACGTGGGTCAGATCGAGGATGCGAGACTGGACGAGGTGATCGGCAGCCGCGACTATCTCGATGCCACGAGCTCGGTCTTGCAGAAGCATGGCGGCCTCTGGTTCCTCGACGAGTCCTTCGTCGTGAGCCGCAAGAGGTCGTGAGCCGCAGCGCGCAGCTAACGATCATGCCATTGAACCAGAGGCCGTCAATGCGCTAGGGTTTGACTAACAATGAACCTGGGCCACTTGATGGGGGTTGGTCGGGTAGGATGATGACGATTATGAATTGCGGGCCGTGTAACGGTACCGAGGCCTTCTTTAAATTGGAGGAAAAGGAGCTGCTATGAGCAATAAGAGCTTGGAGGACGTGCTGCGGTCCGCGGGCAATCCGGTCGATATGCTGCGCAATTCGCAGATCGGTGCCTATGTCTATCCTGTGGTCCCTCCCGAATTCACAAACTGGCGCGACGAACAACGCGCATGGCGCGAAACGGCCGTACTCTACGACCAGTCTCACCACATGGCGGAGCTGATGGTTCAGGGTCCCGACGCGTTAAAAATGCTCTCCCATCTTGCCATCAACAGCTTTGAAAAATTTTCGGTCAACACAGCCAAGCATTTCGTCCCTTGCAGCTTTGACGGCTACGTGATCGGCGATGGGATCATCTTTCGTCTGGCGGAAGATCAGTTCAATCTGGTCGGGCGGGCTCCGTTCGTGAACTGGGTTCAGTTCCACGCCGAGACCAGCGATTACGACGTCATATTAGACAGGGACGACAGATCGCCCTCGCGCCCGGGTGGGAAACCGGTCTTCCGCAAGCACTACCGCTACCAGATTCAAGGACCAAACGCGCCTCAGATCCTCGAAGAGCTGAACGGCGGGCCGGTTCCGGATATCAAGTTCTTCAACATGGATAAGATCAACGTCGCGGGGCGACAGGTCATTGCCTTCCGTCATGGCATGGCCGGTGCTCCCGGACTGGAAATCTGGGGTCCCTACGCGGAAGGCGACGAGATCCGCGAGGCGATTATCGAAGCCGGCAAGGACTTTGGCCTTCATCAGGTCGGCTCGCGGGCTTACGCGACGAACACCGTGGAATCGGGTTGGATTCCATCGCCCCTTCCGGCTGTCTATACCGGCGACAAGATGAAAGCCTACCGCGAGTGGTTGCCGGCGGCCGGCTATGAAGCTACTGGCTCGATCGGCGGCAGCTACGTCTCCGACAACATCGAGGACTACTATCTGAGCCCCTACGAGCTTGGCTATGGGATTTATGTGAAGTTCGACCATGACTTCATCGGACGAGAAGGCCTGGAAAAAATGGCCGACAAGCCGCACCGGAAAAAGGTGACTCTCGAATGGAACGCCGAGGATGTCGGCAAGGTCTTCCAATCCATGTTGGATCCGGGGGGAGAGAATTACAAGTGTATCGATCTGCCGCTGTCGAACTACGCTTCGTCGTCGTACGATAATGTGACGATGGGCGGAAAGACGGTCGGCTTCTCGATGTTCGCCGGCTACACCTACAACGATCGGGCGATGATCTCGTTGAGCGTCGTGGATTCGAACATCGAAATTGACGACGTGCTGACGCTCGTCTGGGGCGAAGAAGACGGCGGAACAAAGAAAACGACGGTCGAACCCCACAAACAGATCGAGATTCGCGTGAAAGTTTCGCCAGTTCCGTATTCCCGGGATGCGCGTGAATCCTACGCGGAAGGGTGGCGCACCCGTAACGTCTGAGCCGGACCAAGCCGCCAATCGTTGGAATTATGGGAGGGGGCAGGGGTCCAGGCGGATCGGATCGAGGGATACGATTGCGGCCCGAGGTTCGCCATTTAGCTTGCGTCCCTCGATTGGCGACAATCTCGCTCAATCCAAGTTCTGAGAGAAGACTGCTCTCGGCTGATCCATTAGCGGCATCTGCTAAACTCCGCGCTCGTTGGGAGGGCTGACTTGGCTGGCGATATCCGGGAATGGTTGAAAGGCTTGGGGCTCGGCAAGTATGCCGAGACCTTCGCTGAGAACGAGGTCGAGTTCAGGGTACTGCCGGAACTGACCGGTGAAGACCTCCGCGAAATGGACGTCCCCCTGGGGCCACGCAAGCTGCTCTTGAAAGCCATCGCAGAGCTTCAGGTGGATGGCGGCGCGGCGAAGGCGGCGGCGAGTGAAGCCCTCACACAGGGCGCCGCGGCGACCGAAGCCGAGCGTCGTCAGCTCACGGTGATGTTCGTGGACCTGGTCGGCTCGACGGCGCTGTCAAGCGAGCTCGACCCTGAAGACCTGCGTGAGGTGATGCGGAGCTACCAGGACGCCGTAGCGGGCGTGGTCGCTCGTTACGAAGGCCACGTGGGCAAGTTCCTGGGCGATGGCGTGCTGGCCTACTTCGGCTGGCCACGGGCCTACGAGGACCAGGCGGAACGCGCGGTCCGTGCCGGCCTGGAAGCAACGGCGGCGGTCGCGAATGTTCGGCTCGAGAGTGATCGTACGCTGCTTGCCCGGGTCGGCATCGCCACCGGCCAAGTGGTGGTGGGCGATCTGGTCGGAACCGAGACCTCGGACGCGGAAGCGGTGATCGGCGAGACCCCGAACTTGGCGGCGCGTTTGCAAGACGTGGCGGCACCGGGCCAAGTCATGATCGGTGCCACCACGCAGCGGCTGATCGGCACGGTCTTCGAGCTGGAGGATCTCGGCCGGCAGGACCTCAAGGGCTTCTCCGAGGCGATACCTGTTTGGCGCGTGATCGGTGAAGGCCGGGTGGGGAGCCGCTTCGAAATGACGCGGGGCGCCGCACTCGCGCCATTTGTCGGCCGTGAGCATGAACTGGGTCTGCTGTTGGAACGATGGGCAATGGCCAGGGAGGGCGAGGGCCAAGTTGTGGAGCTATCGGGCGAGGCGGGCATCGGCAAGTCTCGCATCGTCCGCACCCTGCAGGCGGCGATCGCCAAGGAGACCCAGTTCCAATTGCTCTATCAGTGCTCACCCCATCACACGAACAGCGCCTACTATCCGATCATTCGCCGACTCGAGGGGGCCGCCGGATTTACCAGTGACGACGACGACGAGGCCCGGCTGGATAAGCTGGAAGCTCTGCTGCGCCTGTCGGGACAGGATATTGGGGCGGCCGCACCGTGGTTTGCCGCTTTGCTGTCGCTGCCGGGCGAGAAACGTTACGGCGAGATTGACCTAACCCCCCAACAGCGCCGCGATCGCACCTCGAAGGTGCTGCTGGATCAGCTATGGGGGCTGGCGCGCCTCAGGCCGGTGCTCTTCGTGCTGGAAGACGCGCATTGGATAGATCCGACCACGCGGGAGTTCTTGGAGCAGATGGCTCCTGGCATCGCCGATGCTTCGGTGTTGATGTTGATCACCCAACGGAAAGAGGAAGCGCGGCCCTTGGCGGCGCTCTCACACTTGACGTCGATAACCTTGAATCGGCTGAGTCGGGCCCAGGGCAAGAAGATCATCCGAGCAGCCGGCGGCGCGGCCTTTCCAGACCAGGTGATGGACCAGATCGTGGCCCGTTCCGACGGTGTGCCCTTGTATTTGGAGGAGTTGACGCGCGCGGTCGCGGAAGCCGGGGGCGAGGCCAGCGAGGCGGATATTCCGCAATCGCTGCAAGCATCGCTGACGGCGCGTCTGGACCGTTTGGGCGAGGCCAAGCAGATCGTGCAGATCGGCGCCGTCATCGGGCGGGATTTCGGGCACGATCTGCTGGTTGCGGTGGTCGACCGGCCCGAGAAAGAACTGGCCGGCGCTCTCGACCGGATGGTCGGCTCCGAACTGGTGTTTCGAGGCGGCGTACCGCCGGATGTCACCTACACCTTCAAGCACGCGCTAGTGCAGGACGCCGCCTATCAATCGCTTCTCAGGCGGACGCGGCAGGACGTCCACCGGCAAGTGGCGGAGGCGCTGGAAAGTCGCTTCCCCGAGGTCACACAGACCCAGCCAGAGCTGTTGGCCCACCACTATACCGAGGCGGGGCTGGCCGGAAAGTCGGTACCTTACTGGTACAACGCCGGCCACCACGCGATTGAGCGCTCCGCCAATCTGGAGGCGATCGCCCATCTGACCAGGGGGCGAGCGCTTTTGATCGAGCAGCCAGCAAGTGCTGAAAGAGATGCCCAGGAACTCGACTATTGCCTGGCGCTGGGTCCTGCGCTGATGTCGACCAAGGGACTGGCGGCGCCGGAAGCCGAAGTGGTCTACGTCCATGCCCGGCAACTTTGCCAGTCTGTCGACCAAGCTGCCTTATCGTTCCAAGCCACCTGGGGTCTGTGGCTTGTCTACCAACAGCGTGGCCAGATCGACTTGGCACAATCGGCGATGGATGAGGTTCTATCGCTTGCTGAACGGCAGAAGGAAAATGTGGACCACCTTCTGCAAGCCCATCATGCCGCTTGGACGACGCAATTGTTCGTCGGTAACAATTCCGCATGTCAGGCCCACATCGTGGAAGGCGATGCACTCTATGACATCGAGAAGCATCGCACCCACGCCTTCACCTATGGCGGCCATGACCCGGGGGTCTGCGCCAAGACCACCGCGTCCGAGGCGCTCTGTCTGTTGGGATACGCCGAGCAGGCGGTGCAAAATGCCGTAGACGGGGTGGCTTTAGCGAAAAGGCTGTCCCATCCCTTCAGCTTGGCCATGGCCCGCTATTTCGTGGCGCAAGTCCACCAATATCGCCTGGAGGCCGATATCGTGCGCTCTCACGCGCAAGCCGCCATCACCATGTGTGAATCACATGGGTTCGAAAGTTTTCGGGCGCAGGCAGCGGTGCTTCTGGGTTGGGCGACCGCGGCCGGCGGTGAAAGCGAACCCGGCATAGCGCAGATCCGCGAAGGCTTGGCGGCCTGGCAATCGACCGGCACCGGCATGCGCCGCCCTTATTTCCTCGCCCTCCTCGCCGATGCCTTGTTGCGCGCCGACAGGATCGAGGAAGGGCTGAATGTCATCGCCGAGGCCGAGGCTCTCGTCGAGAATTCGGGCGAAACCCGTTGGCAGGCTGAAACGGTGCGCTTGAAGGGTGCGCTGATGGACCGCGCCGGCGCCGCGACAGGGGACGTTGAGGGCGTCTACCAACAGGCTTTGGAGATCGCGCGCGGGCAAGAAGCACGGTGGTTGGAGTTGAGGGCGGCGACGAGTCTCGGCAAGCTCTGGCACGGCCACGGCAAGGCAAGCGAAGCGCGCGATCTCCTTGGCCCCCTTATCGCTTGGTTCACCGAAGGCTTTGACACCTCCGACGTAATGCTTGCGAGGATGCTCTTGGACAAATTGTCTTGAGTCCGGTCTTGTTAAGGCTTTTCCGACCCCTGCCGCCGCGGGAGGTGGCCCAGGGGCTCTGGCGGCAGGGGTCGGAGAAGCCTTAACAGGAGCGGAAGTTCGGAAAGGCTCAGCCGCAGGCCGGCTTTAGGGCTGATTGCGGACATTGGTGGCACAAATCAATTTCAGAGTCTTATGAGTCCACATCCTGGGACGCCGGCAGAGCGGCAACGCCGCCGTAAGCGTCGGTGGCGGGCGCGCGGTATGTGCGCCCCGGCCCGCCGGCTTCGGGGTCCTCCGTCGGGTATCGGGCCGCGCGCGCGGCGCCTGCGGCGAGGGCCGGCGCGCGAGAATGGCGATGAGCTGGAGCAGCGACGCGCTCGAGGGGGAAAGCGCGGGGTCGGCCGCGACCATCGCACGCTTCGCGCCCCCGCCCCCAATTTGTGGCGCGCCGGCCTGGTGGGCCTCGAGGTCCGGGTGGCGGTGCCGCTGGGGGTGATCCTGGCCCATGGGCTGGGCCCGGGCGCTCAGCGACGACGGGTTGGCGCGCTGCGGGCTCAGGGCACGAGCACGATCTTGCCGTAGGCGCCGGGCTCGAGGACCGCGTGGTGGGCCTGGGGGGCATCGCCGAGCGCCAGCTCGCGGCCGATTACCGGAGCCAGGGTGCCGTTGTCGAGGCCGGCGCCCAAGGCGGCATGGATCGAGGCCATATCGGCATCCGAGCAGTTCCACATCGAGAGCCCACGCACGTCGGCCTCGCGTGTCATCGCCTCGCGCGGATTGATCTCGATGGTGCCGCGGTTGCCGATGACGACGATGCGGCCGAACCGCGCCACCACCGCAAGGTCGTTGGCGAGGTTGACGTTGGCGAGCATCTCGAGAATGAGGTCGGGTCCCTCGCCGTCGCTCAAATCCTTGAGCGCGGCGATGTAATCGTCGGCGCCGTGGTCGAGCACGTGGTGCGCGCCTTGCTCCAGCACCAGCGCCCGCCCCCGCTCGCTGCCGGCGCTGCCGATCACGGTCAAGCCCCGCGCCCGGGCGAGCTGGATCGCCGCCACGCCGACCGCGCCGCTGGCGCCGTGGATGAACACCGCCTCGCCGGGGCGCGCGCCGCCGCGCTGGAACAGGCCACGATAGGCGGTCGCGTAAGGCGTCCCGACGGCGGCGCCCTGGGCGAAGGAGGCGGCGTCGGGCAAGCGGAACACGGCTCGCGCCGAGACCGCTATGCGCTCGGCATAGCAGCCGGTGGCGCGCCTGACGACGCCACAGGCGACGTAGACGCGCTGCCCCACGGCGACGTTCCCGAGCTCTTCGCCGACCGCCTCGACGACGCCCGCGGCATCGAGCCCGGGCACGAAGGGCAACTCGGGCAGCGCTGGATAGATGCCGGAGCGGATGTAGGTTTCGACCGGGTTGACGCCGACCCGCTCGATCTTGACCACGACCTCATCCCCTCCGGGGGCGGGGTCCGGCACCTCTTCGAGGCGCATCACCTCGGGCTCGCCCCATTCGTGCACCACGATCGCCTTCATCGGAGGCTCCCCTTATCACCCCGGCAATTGGCCGATAGTGTAGCCGCGCGACGAGCCCTCCGGAACCGGGTCGAGCGCGACACCGGTGCCCGCCACAGGAGCGAACACAGAAGGGAAACGTCGCGCCCCGAACGACGACCGAGGGCGCCGGCCGGCTACCGATCCAGCCAACCTCGTTAACATAGTCGTGAAGCGACTTGATTGGCCAAGGGCGTGGCCGCCGCCTAACCTACCCGCTGGCCTGTCATAGCAGCGGCGGTCGCTATCGTGCCGCCGGGTGCACCCCCGACGAACGCGCTTTCATCGCTGCAATCCTGAACGCGTGACTCCGCCCCTGCTATGGCGGCCAACCAAATCCAACGAGACCTGCCGGCGGCTGGCACACAAGAATCGGGGCCGGGCCCCGAGCGCCGGTCCCCTTCGTTGCCGCCTCGGGCGACGGCGCCGCCGGGGGCCTCGCTGTCGATGGTTTCAGGCCCCTTTCCGGGTTAGACTCGGGCTGCCGCGACGCCGCGATTCCGCGGTTTCTCGGCTCATCGGTTGGACTCGGACGTCGGGCTAAGACCTTGGTTGGAAAAGGAATTATCGTCAAAACTCAGGTCAGCGCGGCGGCCCGCGGGCGCGCTGCCGCGGGTGCGGGAGCCTGGCGATGACCGGGACGGGTGAGGCCCTCGAGGTGGAAAGCGGGGTCCGGCGCGACTATCGCACCCTGCGCACCTTGTTCCCCTATATCTGGCCGGCGGGCCTGGTGGGCCTCAAGGTCCGCGTGGTCGTGGCGCTCTTGTTGTTGATCCTGTCCAAGCTCATCAACGTCTACGTGCCCTTCCTCTACAAGGCGGCGGTGGACGCGCTGACCTTGGAGAGCGCGGCGGTGGTGGTGCCGCTGGGGGTGATCCTGGCCTATGGGCTGGCTCGGGTGCTGACCCAGGTCTTCGGCCAGCTTCGCTCCGCGGTCTTCGCCAAGGTGCGCCAGCACGCTCTGAGGTCGCTGGCGCTCACCACCTTCCGCCACCTCCACGGGCTGGCGCTGCGCTTTCATCTCGAGCGCCAGACCGGCGGCCTGTCGCGGGCCATCGAGCGCGGCACCAAGGGCATCGAGTTCCTGCTCACCTTCATGATCTTCAACGTGATCCCGACCCTGTTCGAGATCTTGCTGGTGTGCCTCATCCTGCTGGTTCGCTACAACTACTACTTCGCCCTCATCACCTTCCTCACGGTCGCCGGTTTCATCACCTATACCTTCGCCGTCACCGAGTGGCGCATCCGCCTCCGGCGCGAGATGAACCGCGCCGATTCGCAAGCCAATACCCGGGCCATCGACAGCCTGCTCAACTACGAGACCGTCAAGTACTTCGGCAACGAGGAGCACGAGGCCTCGCGCTACGACAGCGCCCTGGCGGGTTATGAGCGGGCGGCGGTGAAGAGCGAGCAGTCGCTCTCGCTCCTCAACATCGGCCAGGGGGCGATCGTCGCCGTGGGCCTCTGCGGGGTGATGCTGCTGGCTGCCCACGGCGTCGCCGGGGGCTCCATGACGGTGGGCGACTTCGTGCTCGTCAACACCTTCCTGATCCAGCTCTACATGCCGCTCAACTTCCTCGGCACCGTCTATCGCGAGATCAAGCAGTCGCTGGTCGACATGGAGATTATGTTCGGCTTGCTCGAGGTGAAGGCCGAGATCGCGGACCGGCCGGGGGCGAGGGCGGTCGCCGTCGAGCGCGGCGAGATCGTCTTCGAGCGCGTCGACTTCGGCTACGACGGCGACCGCACGATCCTGCGCGAGGTCTCGTTCACGGTGCCGCCCGGGCGCACGCTCGCCATCGTCGGCCCCTCGGGCGCCGGCAAGTCGACGATCTCGCGCATCCTTTACCGCTTCTACGACGTCGGCTCGGGCGCCGTGCGCATCGACGGCCAGGACATCCGCGAGGTCAGCCAGGAGAGCCTGCGCGCGGCCATCGGTATCGTCCCCCAGGACACGGTGCTGTTCAACGACACCATCCGTTACAACATCCGCTACGGCCGTCCCGACGCCAGCGACGCCGATATCGAGCGGGCGGCGCGGCTGGCGCGCATCCACGACTTCGTGAGCGCGCTGCCCAAGGGTTACGACACCATGGTCGGCGAGCGCGGACTGAAACTGTCGGGCGGTGAGAAGCAGCGGGTGGCGATCGCCCGCACCATCCTCAAGGACCCGCCGATCCTGCTCCTCGACGAGGCCACCTCGGCGCTCGATTCCCACACCGAGCGCGAGATCCAGGCCTCGCTGCAGGCGGTGGCCGCCGAGCGCACCACCCTGGTCATCGCCCATCGTCTGTCGACCGTGGTCGATGCCGACGAGATCCTGGTGCTCGAGGAGGGCCGCGTGGTCGAGCGCGGCAGCCATGCGCGCCTGCTCGCCGAGGGCGGCCGCTACGCCGCCATGTGGGCGCGCCAGAGGGAGGCCCAGGAGTACGAGGAGCGGCTCGAGGCGAGCCGCGAGGAGCCCGCCCTGGTTGCCTCGGCCGGGCCTGTGGCGCTCGACTAGGTCCTCAGGCCGAGGCCAGCACCAACCCCCATGTCGGCGATGAGCTCGATCCTGGTACCGCTCAACCGCGAGGGCTACCCCTTCGTGGCGATCTTCGCCGTGGTCACGGCGGTGCTGTTCCTGTTCTCGAACACCCTGGGCTGGATCGGCCTCGTGCTCACCCTCTGGTGCGCCTACTTCTTCCGCGATCCGGCGCGCATTACGCCGACCCGCGAGGGCCTGATCGTGAGCCCCGCCGACGGCAAGGTGCTGGAGATCGTCACCGCCGCGCCGCCGCCCGAGCTCGACATGGGGCCCGAGCCGCGCCCCCGGGTCAGCATCTTCATGAACGTCTTCGACGTGCACGTGAACCGGGCGCCGGCCGACGGCGTGATCACCGCCACGGCCTATTGCCCGGGCCGCTTCCTCAACGCCTCGTTCGACAAGGCGAGCGAGGACAACGAGCGTCAGGCGGTGCGCATGACCACCAGCGACGGCCGCGACATCGCCTTCGTGCAGATCGCCGGGCTGGTGGCGCGCCGCATCGTGTGCCACCTTTACGAGGGCCGCGAGGTGTCGGCGGGCGAGCGCTTTGGTATGATCCGCTTCGGCAGCCGTCTCGACGTCTATCTCGAGCGCGGCATGGCGCCCCTGGTGATCGAGGGGCAGAAGGCGCTGGCCGGCGAGACGGTGCTCGCGGATTCGCGCGCCGACGAGCGCCAGCGCAGAGGTGAGGCACGCTAGATGAAGATGCCCCGCAACCGGCGGCTGAGGCCGCTGCCCTTGAGGAGCCTCGCCCCCAACATCCTCACCGTGCTGGCGCTCTGCGCCGGCCTCACCGCGATCCGCTTCTCGCTCATGGAGCGCTGGGAGCTGGCGGTGCTGGCGATCCTCGTCGCCGGCATCCTCGACGGCCTCGACGGCCGTCTGGCGCGGCTCCTGAAGGGCACCACCAAGTTTGGCGCCGAGCTCGACTCGCTGTCGGACTTCGTGAGCTTCGGCGTGGCGCCGGGCATCCTGATCTACAACTGGAGCCTGCACCAGAACAGCCGCGTGGGATGGGTCGTGGTGCTGGCCTTCGCGGTCGGCTGCGCGCTCAGGCTGGCGCGCTTCAACACCGCCCTCGAGGATCCCGACCGCCCCGCCTACATGAGCCAGTTCTTCACCGGGGTGCCGGCGCCGGGCGCCGCCGGCCTCGCCATCCTGCCCATGCTGCTGAGCTTCCAGGGCTTCGAGGAGATCTTCCGCCAGCCCCTGGTGATGGGGCCGCACCTGCTGTTCGTCGCCTTCCTCATGGTCAGCCGCATCCCCACCTACGCCTTCAAGCGCATCCGCGTGAGCCGCGAGTACGTGCTGCCGATGCTGATGGCGGTGGGGCTGATGGCGGCGGTGGTGGTGAGCTACCCGTGGCTGACGATGAGCGTGGTCGGCTTCGCCTACCTGGGCTCGATCCCCCTGAGCGTGCGCTCCTATCGCCGCCTCAAGCGCGAGAGCGCCGAGGCCGCCGAGACCGCCGAGGCCGTGGACGAGAAGGAGGCGACGACCGAGGGGTGAGGGGCGGCCTGAGCGTTGGCTGCTACTTGGCGGGGAGCGGCGGCGTGGAAAGCGGCAACTCGGCCTCGGCCTGCGCCCCGGGCGCGGCGCGGCGCCGCCCGCGCCATTCGCTCACTTGCGCGCCCAGCGCCAGCAGCGAGGGCGTCACCACCAGCGTGAGCAGGGTGGCGAAGCCGAGGCCGAAGACCACCGCGGTCGAGAGCTGCACCCACCACTGCGTCGAGGGCGCGGGCGCGCCGCGCTCAGGCGGCGCCCTGGGCCTGCTTCAAGAGCGCCTCGCCCTCGACCAGGTGGCGGTTCTCCTCGATGTACTCGACCACCGCCGCGTAGACGGCGCGGCCATAGCCCATCACGAAGCGCTTGCCGGCGGGCAGGGCGTCGGCGTCGCAGGCGTCTATGGCGGCGACGTGCTCCCGTTGCCGGGCGGCGTGGTCGTCGATCACCTGGGCCAGGAAGCCGGCCGGCAGGAGCTCGGCGAACAACATCGTGACCAGGAACTCGGAGCGGATGCGGTCGGCCCCCGGCGGCGCCATGAGCTCCTCGATCAAGGCCATGCGGCCCCTGGCGGTAAGCTCATAGACCTTCTTGTCGGGGCGCTTGGCCTGGGCCTCCTGGGTGCACGAGACCAGGCCGTCCTCGGTCATGCGGCCGAGCGCCGGATAGATCGAGCCGAAGCTCGCCTGGAAGAAGTGGCGGTAGGTCTGCTCCAGCTTCTTCTTGATCTCATAGCCCGAGGCGCCGCCTTCGCTGAGCACGCCGAGGCACAGGGTTCGCACGTCCATGGCTAGGCCTTATCGTGGATTCTTATTATCATCATGAATATATAGGATCGATATATATTTAATCAACATAAGATGTGGCCGATTTTCCGCGCCCGGAAGCGGCTTGCCCGCCGCCCGACGGGCCCGAAGCGCCCGCCGGTCCTCCGACGCGCCCACGCAGGCGTGTGCTCCCTCGGCGCGTGGCGATCCCGGGCCAGCCACGGCGCGAGCCGGGTGGGGAAGCCCGGCGCGAGGCGCCAGGGCGAGGCGCCAGGGCGAGGCGCCAGGGGAGGCGAGGATGCGCGGCGCGAGTGCCTCGGCCGCGGCGCTCTGCTAGGATCGGCAGCATGATGCGGCTCCTTCTCGTGCCGGCCCTGGTGATGGCATTGGCGGCGCCGGCCCGGGCGGACTTCGACCGCGGCGCGGCGGCCGCCATAAAGGGTGATTTCGCCGCCGCCCTGGCCGAGTTCAGGCCGCTCGCCGAGGCCGGCCACGCCAAGGCCCAGAACAACCTCGGCATCATGTACCAGTACGGGCACGGGGTCGCCGCGGACCTCGCCGAGGCCCAGCGCTGGTACCGCAAGGCCGCCGAGCAAGGCCTCGCCCAGGCGAGCTACAACCTCGGCCTTCTCCACATCGGCGGCGAAGGGGTGCCGCGGGACTACGTCCAGGCCTACCTGTGGCTCAGCCTGGCGGCGGAGGCCGGCGATAAATCGGCGGGCGACCGCCTGGCGCGACTCGGCGGCGAGATGACCGCCGACCAGGTCGCCGAGGCCCGGCGGCTGCTGCGAGACTGGCGGGCGCGCGACGGCGGCGACCGAGGGGACTGAATTGTGAGCTGGCAGCGCGACATCGACGAGCTCAGGCGGCGCCAGGAGCTGGCCCGGGCGATGGGCGGCCCGGACAAGATCAAGCGCCAGCACGATGCCGGCCGGCTCACCGTGCGCCAGCGCCTCGACGCGCTCCTCGACGCGGGCAGCTTCCACGAGCTCGGCACCATCAGCGGCCGCGCCGACTACGACGCCGAGGGCAAGCTGCGGGGGCTGGTACCCGCCAACTGCATCTATGGGCGCGGCGCCATCGAGGGCCGCCCGGTGGTGGTGAGCGGCGACGACTTCACGGTGCGCGGCGGCGCCGCCGACGCCGGCATCAGGGAGAAGCAGATCGCCGCCGAGCAGATGGCCCACGAGCTCAGGTTGCCGATCGTCCGCCTGATCGAGGGCACCGGCGGGGGCGGCTCGGTGAAGTCGCTGGAGAGCATGGGATACACCTATCTTCCCGCCAACCCGGGCTGGGAGTGGGTGACCGCCAACATGGCCACCGTGCCGGTGGTCTCGCTGGTGCTCGGGCCGGTGGCGGGGCTGGGCGCCGCGCGCGCCGTCACCAGCCACTACGCGATGATGGTCAAGGGCCTCTCGCAGCTCTTCGTGGCGGGGCCGCCGGTGGTCGAGGCGGTCGGCGAGGCGGTCGACAAGGAGGGGCTGGGGGGCAGCGACATCCATACCCGCAACGGCGCCGTCGACGACGAGGTGGAAAGCGAGCAAGAGGCCTTCGAGCGCACCCGGCGCTTCCTCTCGTACCTGCCCCCGTCGGTGTTCGAGCTGCCGCCCCGCGGGCCCCGCGACGACGACCCGGAGCGCCGCGACGACGGCCTCATCGAGGCGGTGCCGCGCGACCGCCGCAAGGTCTACAAGACGCGGCCGATCCTGGACGCGCTCTTCGATCGCGGATCGTTGTTCGAGATGGGGCGACACTTCGGCCGCTCGGTGATCACCGCGCTCGCCCGCCTCGACGGCTGGCCGGTGGCGGTGATGGCCTCGGACCCTTACGTCTACGCCGGCTGCTGGACGGCGGACGCGTCGCAGAAGGTGGTGCGCTTCGTCGACCTCGCCGAAGCCTTCCACCTGCCGGTCGTGCACCTGGTGGACAACCCCGGCTTCCTGATCGGCCGCGCGGCCGAGCGCGCCGCCACCATCCGCCACGGGGCGCGGGCGTTGGCCGCCGTCTATCAGGCCAGCGTGCCATGGTGCTCGATCATCGTCCGCAAGGCCTTCGGCGTCGCCGGCGCCGGCCACACCAACGCGGCACGCTTCCACTACCGCTACGCCTGGCCCTCGGCGGATTGGGGCTCGCTGCCCATCGAGGGCGGTCTGGAGGCCGCCTACAAGGCCGATCTCGCCGCCGCCGACGACCCGGAGCGTCTCAGAGCCGAGATCGAGGAGCGCCTCAACCGGGTGCGCTCGCCGTTCCGCACCGCCGAGCGCTATGGGGTCGAGGAAATCATCGATCCCCGCGATACGCGGCCGCTGCTGTGCGAGTTCGCCCGCCTCGCGGCGCCGCTGCGCCAACCCGGGCCGAGCGCCTTTCCCTTGCGGCCCTGAACGGCGCTCGGCGACGAGGTCGTGGCGCGGCGGCTTTGCCGTTGCGCTCGCTCCCGGCATCGGCTATGTGGCGGGCGGCCTGCCACGTCGGGCGGCGCCACTGACCGAGGGAGGCGAAGGTGTCGCAGATCAAGGTGAGGTCCGAGATCTCCGGCCGCGTCAGCGCCATCGAGACCAGTGTCGGCGCTCGCGTCGAGGAGGACGACGCCCTCGTCATCCTCGAGTCCATGAAGATGGAGATACCGCTGGCGGCGCCCGCCGGCGGCACCGTGACCGAGATCCTGGTCGAGGTCGGCGACAGCGTCGCCGAGGGACAACAGATCGCGGCGATCGAGGCTTGAGCGCGGCGCCGGTCAGGCCGGTGCGTCGCCCCGTCCGATGCGGACGTGGGCCTCGAGGCGATAGACCTCGCCGTCGCGGTAGGGTGCGAAGCCTTCCACGATCGCGGCCTCGAGCTCGTCCCGCTGGCTCTCGCTCAGGCCTTCGACCAGAGGCGCGAATCCCATCTCGAGCTGGGGCCGCCAGAACGGCAGCCGGACTGGCACCTCCGGCGCGAAGCGGAGCTCGCTCTCCACGACCTCGGCGAAGCCCGCCGCGGTCAACATGCGGCTTACGGTTCCGGCCTCGCCGAAGCGGAAGGGGGGATAGGTGAAGGACTCCTCGGGCGGGCCCATGAGCCGATCCATCACCGACCACATGACCTTGAACATGGTGGTGTCCTCGAGCGGCCCCCAGAACATGTAGGCGGCGCGGCCGCCGGGCCTGAGCACGCGGCGCGCCTCGGCCAGCGCCACCTCGGGCCGGGGCGAGAACATGATGCCGAAGCGGCACACCACGCGGTCGAAGCTCCGCTCCACGAACGGCAGCTCTTCCATGTCGGCGATCTCGAAGTCGAGGTTGTCGAGCCCCGCCGCCGTGGCCCGCCGCCGCGCCCCGGCGAGCATCTCGGGCACCAGGTCGGTGGCCGTGACCCGGCCTTGCGCGCCCACCCGCCGGGCACTGGTGAGCGCCGGCTCGCCGGCCCCGGAGGCGATGTCGAGCACCCGTTGCCCCGGGGCGATCCCGGCGGCGTCGAGGAGCGGCTGATTGAAGCGATCGGCGAGCGCCGCGACCTCGTCCGACCAGCGGTCCCAGGCGGCGCCGCGCGCGCTCCAGTCGGCGCGTACGCCCTCTTTCATTGCCTCGGCGCTACGCTCGTTCATGGCCCCTCTCGAGCCTCCCTCAATCGTCGATGAAGCGCGGCAGGGTAGCGGGTTTCGGTGCTGACGAGAAGCGCCGGAGCGACGACATCGGTGCCGTGCCATCACGAACCGCTCACGCGCATTTGATGGGCTGTTCACTGGCGTTCCTGGGCCGGAGCGACGATATTGCGGGGGTTCCTTCACAACGGCGGCGTGGCAGGGGGCGTGCCCTGAACCGTGCCCGGATGGCCGCCCTCATCATGAGCCCGCGCCAAATGACAACCGAACCGGCATCCGATAACGTGGCGGCGGCGAGACCAGGGAAAGCGCCCGTGAACCTAACCGTCAAACGACTGCTGCCCGTGGGCGTGCTGGTTTTGGGCGCGGCGGCGTTCTTCCTCTTCGGGCTCGATGACTACCTCAGCTTCGATGCGGTTCGCGAAAACCGCGCCATGTTGCTCGGCTTCGTGGCCGAGAACCGGGTCACCGCCATGCTCGCCTTCATCGCCATCTACACCGCGGCGATCGCCATGTCGTTGCCGATGGGCGGCCTGTTGACGGTCACCGGCGGCTTCCTGTTCGGGGTCGTCCAGGCCAGCGTCTGCGTCGAGATCGGCGCCACCGTCGGCGCCACGATTCTCTTCCTCGTCGCCAGGAGTGCCTTCGGCGAGCCGCTGCGTGCCAAGGCGGGGCGCTGGCTCGACGCCGTGGAGCAGGGGCTCAAGGTTCAGGAGAACGCACTCTACTACCTCTTGTTCCTGCGGCTGGTGCCGATCTTCCCCTTCTTCGTCGTCAACCTGGTCCCCGCCTTCCTCGGCGTGCGGCTCGGCACTTACGTCGTCGCCACCGCCGTGGGCATGGTGCCGGCGATCGTGGTGTTCAGCATGGTCGGCGCCGGGCTCGGCAGCATCTTCGAATCGGGCGAGGAGTTCAGCGTCGCCAACGCGATGACGCCCGAGGTCATCGCCGCCATGGTCGGCCTCGCGGTCCTGGCCTTGATTCCCGTCTTCGTCAAGGTGGTTTGGCAGCGGCGGCGGCGATGACGAAGCGCCCGGCCTGGGCGCGCCGCCGGGGCCTCATCCTCATCCCCGCCCGTAAACCCCTTTCTCGCTGACCACGAAGTCGATCCGACCGTCGAGCAGGGCCTGCAGGCACTCGGCCGGAGTGTTGACGATCGGCTCCTCGTGGACGTTGAAGCTGGTGTTGATCAGGACCGGCAGCCCGGTGCGCCGCTTGAAGGCCTCGAGGATGTCGAAGTAGAGCGGGTTGTGGCGCCGCTCGATGACCTGGGGGCGCGCCGAGTCGTCGACGTGGACCACCGCGCCGAGGCGTTCGCGCCAGGCCCGACGCACGCCGCAAGTGATGGTCATGAAACGCATGGCGTAGGCGTTCGCACGCCCCACCTCGAACACCTCTGCCGCGTCCTCGGCCGCCACCACCGGGGCATAGGGCATGAACTCGGTGCGCCCGAGTCGTCGGTTGAGGATGTCGTTGACGGCCCTGTCGGCGGGGCTGGCAAGGATGCTGCGGGCGCCCAGGGCCCGCGGCCCGAACTCCATCCGGCCGCTGTAGATGGCGCCGATCCTGCCCCCTTCGAGGAGCTCGGCGGCGCCCTCCACCGGTCGCTCCGAAAGCCGCTCGAGGCCGCCGGCCGCGAGCTCAGCGTCGATGGCGGCGCCGTAATCGCGGCCCCAGTAGACGTCGTCGAGGCGCTGGCGCCGGCCGAGCCAGGAGGAGAGGCCGTCGCGCTCGAGCAGGAACTGAAGCGCCGCGCCCACCGACAGCCCCTCGTCGCCCATGGCCGGAAAGATGAAGACCTCGTCGACGCCGGTGTCCTCGGCGAGCAGCCGGTTGAGGCGAACGTTGGCGAAGATGCCGCCCGAGAGCCCGAGGTGGCGCACCGGGTGGCGCTCGATGAGGCGGCGCACCGAGGCCAGCACGAAGTGCTCGAGCAGGGCTTGCACCGACGCCGCCACGTCGGCCGGGGCGGCGCCCTTGGCGAGCCCGAAAACATGGCGGCGGAGCGCGGCGTAGTCGGCGAACGCACTATGGATCTGGCCCTCGTCGTCGACATGGAAGGGCCGCGCCAGGTCCTCGAACAGGGTGGGCTCGCCGTAGGCCGCGAGGCCGGTGAGCTTGCCCTCGTGACGGTTGATGCGGTAGCCGAGCGCCTGGGTGGCGTAGCCATAGACCATGCCGAGGCTGTCGACCCTACGCGGCTTGAACAGGTAACGATCGTCGCCATAGAGGGACTCGAGGCGCCCCTCGCGGAACAGGCGGTGACTGTATTGAACGTTGTCGCCACCGCCGTCGCCGGTGTAGAGCAGGGCCTCGTCCCAATCGGTGAAGAAGAGCGCCGGCAGGGCGTGGCTCAGGTGATGGTTGGCGAAACCGAGTCGGGCCCCGGCGCGAAAGCCACGATCGGCGAGCAAGGCGGCGCCGGCGACGATGTCCTCGGGCCTGGCGAGGCCGGCGCGCTTGAGCTCGAGCGACAGGTCCTTGGCCTTCTCGCGGCCCAGCAACCGGCGCACCTGACCCTCGACGCGGCGGAGCCCGCGGAAATGGCGGTAGAAGCGCCAGGGCAGGGCGCTTCGAGTGATCGCCACGGCATCCACGTCGCGGCGGCCGAGTCCGGCGATGTCGAGCACTTCGTCGACGCAAGCCTCGGCCGGCCAGCCGCCGTCGCCCTTGCGCCGCGTCAGCCGTTCGAGCGCCACCGCGGCGAGCAGGCGATAGTCGTCGAACAGGGCCGCCGAGCTGTCGTGATAGCCTGGATGGAAGCCGAGGATGATCACCGGCGATGGGACCCGAGAACGGCCGCTCCGTCAGCGCCACGCGGCGCCCTTGCGGCGCTCGCGATCGCTTCGGCGCCGGACCGTGACGGTTGCTTGATTAACCCATCGTCCATGTCCTCACAAGCGCCCGGCATGCCTTCGCCGCGCGCCCGGCGACCGATTCGCCGGCGCATCCGGACAGCGATCGCGTGGCGCCGCCGGTTATCCACCGAGATCAGCCATTTTTCGTTGTGGATCAGCATGATGTGGCTTTCTGAAATCACTTGCTTTAGAATTGATCGCGGAAGACTCTGCGCTGGCAGGGGGCCGAGGGTGGCCAGCTTGAGTAATTGCGGTTGCTGACGGGGGCAGGTGATGAAGATTCGGACTTTCGTTATCGCGTCGATTTTGATCGGAGCGCTCGCCGGGTGCAGCATGATCGATGCGCCGGCGAGCATGGTTACCGCACCGGTGAGCAAGGTGGGCGCGATGTCGACCGAGGGCTCGGCCTTCGACACGGCGTTGCACAAGGCCTATGTCGCGCGCGCGGGATTAGAGACCAAGGAAGGCGATTTCTACAACGCCAACCGCTTCCTCGATAAGGCCGCCGCCGCCGCCAGGGGCCAAAAGGTGCTGCCCGAGGATCCCACGAGCTGGCCCGGACCAGGCGGTTCCATCGCCGAACTCGAAGCCGCCCGCGTGCGTCTCCTGAAGGCGCTCATCGTCGGTGGTCGGGAATTGGCTCCCGACGCCGCCGCCCGCGCCCAGGTGAATTACGATTGCTGGGTCGAGGAGGTGGGCGAGCTGCACGGTCCCAATATGAGGCCGCAGCGACTCGGCTGGGGTATCGCGCCGCAGGGTCAACCCGAAGACATCGCGGGCTGCAAGGCGGCCTTCGAGGCGGCCTTGGCCGAGGTCGAGGCCGCGCTGCCCAAGCCACCGCCGCCGCCCGCGCCGGAGCCCGAGCCCGAGCCGCCCGCACCGGCACCGGCACCGGTCGCCGCGCCGGCACCGCCGCCCGAGCCGCCGGCCAGGGATTATCTGGTGTTCTTCGATTGGGACGACGACACGATTCGGTCGGACGCCGCCCAGGTCCTCGACGAGATGATCGCTGCGGCGCGCAAACTCGGGTCGAACAGCATATCGCTGGTGGGTCACGCCGACCGCTCGGGCCCGAACACCTACAATCTGCAACTCTCGGAGCGGCGCGCCACGAGCGTGCGAAATTACCTGAGCGACCGGGGGATCTCCGGCGGCGACATCGATACCGAGGGCCGGGGCGAGACCGATCTTCGGGTGCCCACACCCGACGGCGTACGGGAACAGGAGAACCGCCGGGTCGAGATTCGGATCGACTGAGCGAGACCGGCAAACAGTCATTTTCCGGCCGGCGCCGGACCTCCGGCGCCGGCCGCGCTCGGTTGAGACGTGGAGTCGAGAGTTAGACCTTGTATCCTATGTCCCGCGTCGATAAGAGTCCGGGGCGCTGTCCATAGTCCACGTAACCACCGTAGTCCACGTAACCACTGTAGTCCACGTAACGCTGTCGTCCGCACGATAAAGGGGGCACACAGATGAGAGGCTCACCGAGGGTCATGGTCCGGAGTGCTGTGGTGGCCATCGCGGCGGCGGGGTTCGTCGCGAGCGGCGCCTTCGCCACCGAGTTCTTCGCCGGCGGGAAGTCGCTTGCCTCCGAGCTCCTGGTGAGCAAGACCCAGATCGGAATCCTCAGGGCCGACGACGAGGCCGACGGGAACTGCCATCAGCGCCGGTTCCTGAACGCCAGGGTGCTGGGCGAACCGGTGACGGTACCGGCCAAGGGCGCGATCGAGCGCAAGTGGCAGGAGTATTGGACCCTCGATCGCTGTGGCGCCAAGATCGGCTACTTCGTCTATTTCACCGAGGTGGGCTCGGGCGGGGCCTACTTCTCCTTCGTCAATTCCAAATAGGCGGCGGACTCAGCGCCGGCGCGCCCCTTCGGGGGCACGCCATCGGGCGCGGTGGCTCCGCCCGTTCGAGCCATCGACACGCCATGACTCCCGATCGATCGGGATCGATGGGCGCCAGGGGTCGTGCACGGTCGACGCCAGCGCCATGCCGAGTCCGGTGCCCGACCTCCGGGAGTCCAAGGCCGCCGGGGGCGCCGGCGATGCCGGCGACGCGCTGTGGCAAATTTTGGCGGGCCACCGATGACGGCACCCTAAGATCTTGAAAACAGACCATATTCTCCATCATCGCGGTGACGGAAGGAGTGCGGCGGCGGCCCCGCCAGGGCACTGTTAACCAAACGTCAACCCGACTGTGACGCAATCGGGGGCGTTGCGACATGGAGCCTCGCCAGACATGGGGCAACTCTACTCCAGCGCCAAGGTGCTGTGGTTTCCCGACCGGCTCGCCGCGCTCAGACGGGGAGAGCCGGTAGCTCCGGTGCACGTGCGCATAAAGCCGACCAACGTCTGCAACCACAGCTGCTACTTCTGTGCCTATCGCTCGAGCAACCTGAGCCTGGGCGAGGACATGAAGGTCCGCGACCGCATTCCCCGGGCCAAGATGATGGAGATCATCGACGACCTGGTGGCGATGGGGGTCCGGGCGGTGACCTTCTCGGGTGGCGGCGAACCGCTCATCTACCCCCATATCGCCGAGGCGGTGAGACGGCTCGATCGCGGCGGGATCAAGGTGGCGACGCTGACCAACGGCTCGCGCCTGCTGGGCAAGGTGGCCGACGCCTTCGCCGAGTGCGCGACCTGGGTCCGGGTCTCGATCGACGGTTGGGATGGCGAGAGCTACGCCCGCTATCGCGACGTCAAGCGCTCCGAGTTCGACAAGGTGCTCGGCAATCTCGAGGCCTTCGCGCGCCGCGACACGGACTGCGTTCTCGGCGCCAGCCTGATCGTCGATCGCGACAACGCCGCCCGGATCCACGGCCTCTGTCGCCGGCTCAAGGCGTGCGGCGTCCGGCACGTCAAGATCGCCCCCTGCATCGTCAGCAACGACGGCCGCGAGAGCAACGCCTATCACGCCGCTTTCGCCGCCGTGGTTCGCGACCAGATCGCCGCCGCCGCCGCGGAGCTCAACGACGAGGGTTTCGAGATCGTCGACCACTATCACGACCTCGCCGAGCGCTTCGACAAGCCCTACGACTGGTGTCCGTTCCTGCACTACCTGACGGTCATCGGCGCCGACTGCACGGTCTACACCTGTCAGGACAAGGCCTATACCCGGGGCGGGATCCTGGGCCGCCTCGAGGGGCGGCGCTTCGGCGAGTTCTGGTTCTCGCCCGAAACGCAACGGGCCTTGCGCCGTCTCGACCCGGGGACCGAGTGCCGCCACCACTGCGTGGCCGAGGCCAAGAACCGGCTGCTGCTCGATTATCTCGGCATCGATCCGGCCCACGCGGCCTTCGCTTGAAAGAGCTGATAGGGCGGCCTTCGCGGCGCCGGTGACGAGGCCGCGGGATGCCTACACGTTCCGTCGCGGCGTCTTGTCGCACCAGCGTTCGAGCCAGCGGTGAAAGAGCGGCGCGGCGCTCTCGCCCGCTTCCCCCGGTTCCCCCCCGGTCGCCGCCAGCTCGGTGAACCACAGTCGTTTCAGGTGATCGCGGAAGGCCTTGCGGACGGCCCGAATCGGGTATTGCTCCAGGGCCTCTCGGCAGCGCGGGTGGCGCATGTTGGGGGCCGGGATGGCGAAGAATTCGTCGAGCTCCCGCGCCACGAGGGCGTCGCGCTCGAAGTTCGACATGGCGTCGGTGTTGAGGAACTGGCGCGCCGTCGCCTCGACCTCGGGCGCCGGGACCACCACCGCGAAGCCCGAGCCGTCGGGGTCGATGACCACGAGCGCCTCCTCCTCCCCGGCCCCTGCCGGGCCATGCCCCGCGGCCGCCACCATCGTCGCCAGCACGCCGGCGGCGAGCAGCGTCCGCCGCCCACGGGATCGCACCGCGGCGCGGGCCAATCTAGCCATCGTCTCCCTCCTTACTCACGCGACCATTTGGCTCACGCGACGAATTGGCTTCGCCTCAAAGTAAAGCCGAGAAATATGGCCGCCTCGGGGCTTGATTGTGGCGGCGCTGTGGCCCGCGGAGGACGCAATGCCATGAGCCAGGCCGCGATTTCGGGCATGGGCGGGCTGGTTTTCCCGGTGGCGAAGCGGGGGCCCGCGCGGAAGCGGTTGCCAAGGTGGAAAATTTGGTCTGAGATCGGCCCCATTTCGGCCCCTGTATCGGCCCCTGTATCGGCCCCTGTATCGGCCCCCGTGCGGCGATCGGAACGAGCGCCGTGCGCGCGGGCGGGGTCGAGCCCGTCGCCGCCGAAGGAGATCGGCATGACCGCCCACTACGACGCCATCATCATCGGCGCCGGCATCATCGGCGCCTGCACCGCCCTCGAGCTCTCCAAGAAGGGCTGGCGCACCCTCAACGTCGACAAGCTGCCGGCGGCGGGCTACGGCTCGACCGGCGCTTCGTGCGCCATCATCCGCACCCATTACTCGACCTACGACGGCTCGGCCCTCGCCTACGAGGGCTTCTTCTACTGGGACGACTGGGCCGGCTACATCCGCGTCGACGACGAGCGCGGCCTCGCCCGCTTCGTCAAGACCGGCTGCCTGGTGCTCAAGACCGAGCTCAACCAATACCTCGGGCCGATCTGCAAGAACATGGACGCCCTCGGCATCCGCTACGAGGAGTGGGACGCCGAGCGGGTCAAGGCGCGGCTGCCGTTTTACGACCTCAGCCGCTTCGGCCCGCCCAAGCCGCTCGACGCGCCGGACTTCGGTATCGCCCGCGGCGGCGAGATCGACGGCGCCGTGTTCTTCCCCGACGCCGGCTACATCAGCGATCCCCAGCTCGCCACCCACAACGTGCAGCGCGCCGCCGAGGCCCAGGGTGCGAGCTTCCGCTTCAACCAGGAAGTGGTGGAGATCCGCCGCGCCGAGGGCCGCGTCGCGGGCCTCGCCTGCCGCTCGGGCGAGCTCTTCGAAGCGCCGGTGGTGGTCAACATCGCCGGCCCCCACTCGGCCAAGGTCAATCGCCTCGCCGGGGTCGAGGAGGGGATGAACATCAAGACCCGGGCGCTCCGCCAAGAGGTGGCGCACGTGCCCGCGCCCGAGGGCTTCGACTTCGAGCGCGACGGCCTGGTGACCTCGGACGGCGACGTGGGCTGCTACACTCGCCCCGAGCTCGGCAATCACATCCTCATCGGCAGCGAGGACCCGGAATGCGACGGACGCGAGTGGGTCGACCCCGACGACTATAACCGCGACTTCAGCGACCAGTGGAAGCTCCAGGTCTATCGCGAGGCCCAGCGCATCCCCAGCCTCGGCATCCCCAGCCGCATGAAAGGCGTGGTCGACCTCTACGACGTCGCCGACGACTGGATCCCGATCTACGACAAGTCCGATCTCGCCGGCTTCTACATGGCCATCGGCACCAGCGGCAACCAGTTCAAGAACGCGCCCGTGGCCGGCGCCTTGATGGCCGAGCTCATCGCCGCCTGCGAGGGCGGCCGCGACCACGATAACGACCCGCTGCGCTTCGAGCTCAGGCACACCGGGCGCACCATCGACCTCGGCTTCTACTCGCGGCGCCGCGAGATCAACCAGGAGAGCAGCTTCTCGGTGCTGGGCTAGGGTCGGGCCTCGCGCTCCGCATGATCTTGTGCGGCGAGCGGAATTCGTTAGGGAATATTCCCACAAATAGTAGTAGACCCAAGGCCAAACACACTATATATTGTGCTATGGCTTGTTTGCGTTCTGCGCTTGGGCCGGGGAGCCGGAGATGACCTTGAACGCACCAGGGAAGCCGCTCGAGCGAGCGGAGAACGTCGAGCGGCGCAAGCACCGCCGTTACCGGGTCATGGAGACGGGAACGCTGTGGTTTCGGGGCGCGCCCTTCGTCTGCACGGTGGTGGATATCTCCGCCGATGGCGCTCAGGTCGAGGCGAGCCTCTCTCCGCTGGAGCACTCCAGCGTCGAGCTCGAGGTGCCGAAGCTGGGTCGCTTCGCCGGCGACATCGTCCGTGTCGAGGGCTCGCGCATGGGCATCAAGTTCCGCTCCGAGCTCCCCGTCGAGCCCGCGAAGGCGAGCGCTACCCCCGAAACGCCCGAGTAGCCGAGTAGCCGAGGGGCCGCGGGCTGGGCCTGTGGGGCAATTCGGCGAAAAGTGAGATTTGGCTGGGGGACCAGGATTCGAACCTGGATTGCTCGGTCCAGAGCCGAGAGTTCTACCGTTAAACTATCCCCCAGGGGGTAAACTATCCCCCAGGCGGGCGGCGTGCCGCCGGGCGGTGCGAAGATAGGAACCGCCCCAGACCTTGTCAACCGGAGCGCCGGAGCTTGCCCTCATGCCCCGGGTAAGGGCCTGCCGGGGCTCCTCCTTTCACCCTCCAGGATAAACCTGTTATGGTTAACGCGGCGTGAATTCCGGCCGCTGCCGAGCCCATGGCGCACCGTGGGGCGGAGCTCGGCGCGGGCCACGGGGAGACGGGAGAGAGAGCCGTGGACAATCGCTTCCAGGAGCACGAGCCAGTGGCGGGCGCGGCGGCGCGCGGGCGCTGGGCTCACGTCTTCTCGGCCCTCGACCTCGGCACCAACAACTGCCGCCTGCTGGTCGCCAGGCCCAGCGCCGAGGGCTTTCGCATCGTCGACGCCTTCTCGCGCATCGTCCGTCTCGGCGAGGGGATCGGCACCAACGGCAGGCTCTCCGAGCCGGCCATGGCGCGGACCATCGGGGCGCTCCGGGTGTGCGCCGCCAAGATGCGCGACAACCGGGTCACGCGGGCGTGGAACGTGGCCACCGAAGCCTGCCGACGGGCCGACAACTGCGGCCAGTTCCTGAGCCGCGTCAAGGCCGAGACCGGCATCGAGCTCGAGATCATCTCGACCGACGAGGAGGCGCGGCTGGTGATGGACGGCTGCACCGCGCTCCTCGACGAGGGCGTGCGCCAGGCCCTGGTGTTCGACATCGGGGGGGGCAGCACCGAGCTCATCTGGCTCGGCCACGAGGCCGGGGCGGCGCCCGAGATGATCGCCTGGACTTCGCTCGACTGCGGCGTGGTGACGCTCGCCGAACGCTACGGCAGCGGCCGCATCTCTGCCGAGGTCTATGACGCCATGCTGCGCGAGGTGGCCGAGCGGCTGCGCCCCTTCGAGGCCGCCCACGCCATCCGCCCGCAGGCCGTGGCGGGGGAGTTGCAGATGCTGGGTACCTCGGGCACGGTGACCACGGTGGCGGCGGTCCACCTCGGGCTGCGCAAGTACCAGCGCGACCGGGTCGACGGCGCCTGGGTGACCTTCGACGAGATCCGCGGCGTCGCCCACCGCCTCGCCGAGATGGACTACGACGCCCGCGCCGCCCATCCCTGCATCGGGCGCGGGCGCGCCGACCTGGTGGTGGCGGGCTGCGCCATCCTCGAGGCCATCATGCGCGCCTGGCCGGCGGGCCGGGTCCGGGTCGCCGATCGCGGCGTGCGCGAAGGAATCCTGAGGGCCCTGGTCCGCGAGGCCGATCGGGAAGCCGCGGCCGCCCAGCCGGAAGCTCCCGCCGCCTCCTGAGCGCACCGAGCCCGGTTGTCGTGCCCCGGTCCGGTAAGCGCGGCGCGCGCGGCCAAAGCGCGCGCCTGAAGACCGCCAAGGGCCGCAAGCTCTCGTCGGCGCGCTGGCTCAGACGCCAGCTCAAGGACCCCTACGTCGCCGAGGCGCGCGCCGAGGGCTATCGCTCGCGCGCCGCCTTCAAGCTCATCGAGCTCGACGAGCGCTTCCATTTTCTCGCACCGGGCGCGCGGGTTGTCGACCTGGGCGCCGCCCCGGGGAGCTGGAGCCAGGTGGCGGTCGAGCGGGTCAAGGCGGGGAAGCCCGGCGGCGGGCGGGTGCTGGCGGTCGACGCGGCGGAGATGGCGCCGCTCCAGGGCGCCCGGGTGCTCACCCGGGACCTCCTCGCCGAGGGCGCGGCGGCGGCACTCCGCGCCGCGCTGGGCGCTCCCGCGGACGTCGTCCTGAGCGACATGGCGGCAGCCGCCACCGGCCACCGCCGCACCGACCAGATGCGCTCGATGGCGCTCGCCGAGGCTGCCTTCGAGGTCGCCGCCGAGCTCTTGGCCGAGGGCGGCGCCTTCGTCGCCAAGGTGCTGCAAAGCGGCGCCGAGGGCGAGCTCGCGGCGGCCATCAAACGCCGCTTCGCGATCGTCCGGCACGTCAAGCCGCGGGCCAGCCGACGCCAATCGGCCGAGACCTATCTGGTGGCGCTCGGCTATCGCGGCGGCGCGCCGGCCCTGGAAAAGGCCATGGAAAAGGATTGACCTCGCCGCCCCTTGTGGCACATTGGCCGCGCCATTGGGCTAGGGAACCGAGATCATGAGCGAGAGCAGCGCCGCCGACAGCGCCGCCGACCACGCCGGCGACCAGGACTTCGAAATCTATCTCCGACCGACCCGCTTCATCGACTGTGACGAGCCCAGCGTCGCCGCCTATGCCTCGAAAGCGGTGGGCGACGAGCGCGACGAGATCGGCAAGGCGCTCAAGCTCTATTACGCGGTCCGCGACGACGTTCGCTACGACCCCTACTCGATCGATCTCACGCCCGAGCACTTCACCGCCAGCGCCTGCCTCGAGCGCGGCTACGGCTTCTGCATCACCAAGGCGACCCTGCTGGCGGCGGCGGGGCGCGCCGTCGGCCTGCCCACCCGGCTCGGCTTCGCCGACGTTCGCAACCATCTCTGCACCGAGCGCCTCAGGGAGCAGATGGGGGACAGCGATATCTTCATCTACCACGGCTACGCCGAGTTCCATCTCGAGGGCAAGTGGGTCAAGGCGACGCCGGCCTTCAACCTGAGCCTCTGCGAGAAGTTCCGCGTCCTGCCGCTCGAGTTCGACGGCCGCACCGATTCGGTGTTCCACCCCTTCGATGCCGACGGGCGCAAGCACATGGAGTACGTGCGCGACCGCGGCAACAGCGCCGACGTGCCCTACGAGGACATCCGGCGGGATTTCCTCGCCTACTACCCCCTCATCTACGCCCACCAGGTCGACGGCCACGGCGGCGAGGAGTTCGAGAAAGAGGCCGAGACCGAGGCCCTGAACTAAGCCTGAACGGACCCCGACGCCGCGTCTCCGGCGCCGTCTCGGCGGGTCTCGCGGCGGGCCTCGCGGTGCCTGGGCGGGGGCCAGTTGCGGCTACCAATCGACCCCCAACCGTGGCATATTGCGCGCCACCCAGCGCGCGAGGCTCCATGGATATCAAAGAGGCACTCACCTTCGACGATGTTCTGCTGAAGCCGGCCGCCTCCGCCATCCTGCCCGTCGAGGTCGATACCCGGACCCGCGTCACCCGCACCATCACGCTCAACATCCCACTGCTCTCCGCGGCCATGGACACGGTGACCGAGCACGCGCTGGCCATCGCCATGGCCCAGGCCGGCGGCATCGGCGTGATCCACCGCAACATGAGCGTCGAGGCCCAGGCCACCGAGGTGCGCGCGGTCAAGAAGTTCGAGTCCGGCATGGTGGTCAACCCGGTCACCATCGAACCTCAGCGCACCCTGGCCGAGGCCCTGGCGCTGATGGAGCGCCACCGCATCTCCGGCGTGCCGGTGGTCGAGCGCGGGAGCGAGAAGCTGGTCGGCATCCTCACCAACCGCGACGTGCGCTTCGCCAGCGACATGGAGCAGCCGGTGAGCGAGCTGATGACCCGGGAGGGGCTGGTCACGGTCGGCGACGGCACCGAGATCGACGAGGCCAAGCGGCTCCTGCACCAGCATCGCATCGAGAAGCTCCTGGTGGTCGACGACGCCTACCGCTTGATCGGCCTGATCACGGTCAAGGACATCGAGAAGTCCATTCTTCACCCCGACGCCTGCAAGGACGAGCAGGGGCGGCTGCGCGTCGCCGCCGCGACCTCGGTGGGCGAGACCGGGATGGAGCGCACCGAGGCCCTGATCGCGGCCGGCGCCGACCTCATCGTGGTCGACACCGCCCATGGCCACAGCCAGCGCGTGCTCGACGCCGTGAGCGACATCAAGAAGAAGAGCAACTACACCCAGATCGCGGCCGGCAACGTGGCCACCGCCGAGGGCGCGCTGGCGCTGATCGAGGCTGGCGCCGACGCCATCAAGGTGGGCATCGGGCCGGGCTCGATCTGCACCACCCGGGTCGTCGCCGGCGTCGGCGTGCCCCAGCTCACCGCCATCATCGAGGCGGTCGAGGTGGGCCGCGCGCACGACGTCCCGGTGATCTCGGACGGCGGCATCAAGTACTCGGGCGACCTCGCCAAGGCGGTCGCCGCCGGCGCCGACTGCGCCATGGTGGGCTCGCTCCTGGCCGGCACCGACGAATCGCCCGGCGAGGTCTTCCTCTACCAGGGCCGCTCGTACAAGTCTTATCGCGGCATGGGCTCGGTGGGCGCCATGGCGCGGGGCTCGGCCGACCGCTACTTCCAGCAGGACATCAACGACGAGCTCAAGCTGGTGCCCGAGGGGATCGAGGGCCGGGTGCCCTACAAGGGGCCGGTGGGCGCGGTGATCCACCAGCTCGTCGGCGGCCTGCGCGCGGCCATGGGCTACACCGGCAACGCCAATATCCCCGAGATGCAGCAGCGCTGCCAGTTCCAGCGGGTCTCGAGCGCCGGGCTGCGCGAAAGCCACATCCACGACGTCGCCATCACCCGCGAGTCCCCGAATTACCGCCCCGAGGGCTGAGCCGCCGGGGCCGAGGACTCGTCGTCCATGAGGCCGGGCGCGCGCATCCAATCGGCGATCGAGCTCCTGGGCCAGATCGAGGACCGGGAGGCGCCCGCCGACCGCGTCGTCGACGGCTACTTCCGCCGCCGCCGCTTCGCCGGATCGGGCGACCGCGCGGCCATCCTCGCCCTGGTCTATGCTGTGCTGCGCCGCCGTGCCGAGCTCGACTGGCGGCTCGAGCGCGCGGGCGGCGAGGCGGTGCCGGCGGGGCCCCGCGCCAGGCCCCGGGTGCTCGCCGCGCTGGCCCTCATCGAGGGCCGCGAGGGGCCCGAGATCGAGGCCCTGTTCGACGGCGCCCGCTTCGCCCCGCCGCCCCTGGAGGAGGCCGAAAGGGCGCTGCTCGCGGCGCTGCTCGCGGCTCTGGCGTCGCGCGCCGGCGAGGCGCCGGCGATGCCCGCCTGGGTGCGGGGGAACTACCCCAAATGGTTGGCCGATGAGCTCGCCGCCCGCTTCGGCGACGACCTCGACGACGAGGCCCGGGCGCTGAATGAGCGGGCGCCGGTCGACCTCCGCGTCAACCGCTTGAAGGCCGGGCGCGAGGCGGCGCTGGAGCGGCTGCGCCGGGATGGCGTCGAGGCCGAGCCCTGCCGTCTCTCGCCGCTCGGCATCCGGCTCGGCCGCCGCGCCCGCGTCACCGACCGTCCGGCCTACCGCCAAGGCCTGGTCGAGGTCCAGGACGAGGGCTCGCAGCTGGTGGCGCTCATTGTCGGGGCGCGGCCCGGCGAGCAGGTGGTCGACCTCTGCGCCGGCGCCGGCGGCAAGACCCTGGCGTTGGCCGCCGAGATGGCCAACCGCGGCCAGCTCTACGCCTGCGACGTGAGCGCGCAACGCTTGGCGCGGATGGCGCCCAGGCTGCAGCGCGCCGGCGTCCGCAACGTCCAGGCCCGGCACCTCGGCGCAGAGGACGAGCGCTGGCTCGAGGCCCTCGACGGCAAGGCCGACCGGGTGCTGCTCGACGCGCCGTGCAGCGGCAGCGGCGCCTGGCGGCGCAACCCCGACGCCAAGTGGCGGCTCACGCCTGGCGAGCTCGCCGCCCACGCCGAGACTCAAGCGCGGCTGCTGGCCCGGGCGGCGCGCCTGGTGCGGCCGGGGGGGCGGCTGGTCTACGCCACCTGCTCGCTGCTCAGGCCCGAGAACGAGGCCCGGGTGGAGGCCTTCCTCGCCGCCCATGGGGGCTTTCGCGTGTTGCCGGTGGCCGAGGCCTGGGCCGAGAGCGTGGGCGGCGTCTGCCCCACGGACGAGCCCATGCTGATGCTCAGTCCCGGGCGCCACGGCGTCGACGGCTTCTTCGTCGCGGTCCTGGCGCGGGGCCCGGAAAGTTGAGCGCCGGCCCCGCTCACGGGCCGTTCACGGGCCGCTCACGGGCCGCTCACGGACAAATGATCGCCGTCGGTGCGCAGGTTTCCTATAAAGTGGGGCAAACTTGGAATTCGTCTTACTCCAAACAGGGTGACGGAGATGATAGTCAGACTGTTGTGCGCGCTGGCGCTGGCCTTGAGCGTGGCCTTGAGCGTGGCCTATCCGCCCCTCGAGGCGAACGCATTCAGCAGCGGCTCGAGCTCGAGCAAGTCCAAGGCCAAGACCAAGACCGCCCAGCCGGCGCTGGAGCGCAACTACGCCCAGGGCGTCAAGGCGGTCGATGGCAAGGACTGGAACCTGGCCGTCTTCCACCTCTATAAGGCGGCCGCCGCCGACCCCACCAACGCCGACGCCCAGAACTGGCTCGGTTACAGCTACCGCAAGCTCAAGGACTTCGACAGCGCCTTCGCCGCCTACGGCGAGGCGCTGAGCATCGATCCCAAGCACAAGGGCGCGCACGAGTACATCGGCGAGGCCTATCTCATGACCGGTAACCTGGCCAAGGCCGAGGAGCACCTGGCGGCGCTCGCCGAGCTCTGCCCCAAGGGCTGCGAGGAGCGCGAGGAACTGGCGGAGAAGGTGGCCGCGTTCAAGGCCCGGAGCTGAGCCCCCCAGCGCCGCTCAGCGCCCCTCGGCGATCACCACCTGGGAGCTCGAGGCGCCGAGGCGGTGTTTCATGGCCTCGACGTACTCGGGCGATTGGTACCAGGCCTCGGCCGCCTCGTAGCTCGGGAACTCGATGATCACCACGGCGGTGTCGTCCTCGCCCTCGAGCGTCGCCTTGCGTCCCCCGCCGACGATGACCTTTGCGCCATGGGAGGCGAGGGTGGGTCCCGCCTTGCTCTTGTAGACCTCGAACGCGTCGGCGTCCGAGATGTCGATGATCCGGACGATCACATAGGCCGCCATGGCGCGGTTCCTCCCGTTTGGCCCTTCCCTGAAGCGCAAGACCTTAGCCCGGCCGGTGGCGCTTGACCACCGCCGCGCCTCTCACGTCTGCGCGAGTTCGGCGATGCAGTGCGCGTCGTCGTTGCGCGGGTTGTTGACGTGGCTGCTCACCGGGTAGGCGCTGACGGCCTCGTCGGGGTAGGCGCGCAGCAGCGCCTGGGCCTCGCTCGTGGCCTCGGGCCCGCCCTCGAGCCAGAGGCCATAGTCGGCGCGCTCGAGGATCACCGGCATGCGCTCGTGAATGGGCGCGAGGGCGGCGTTGGCGGCGGTGACGATGATGGTGAAGGACTGGATCTCGTCGCCCCCCTCGCCGCGCCAGTGCTCCCAGAGGCCGGCGAAGGCGAAGGGCGCGCCGTCCGCGAGGGCGATACGGTAGGGCTGCTTGGCGCCGGCGCGGCGCTGCCACTCGTAGAAGCCGTCTGCCGGCACCAGGCAGCGGCGGTGGCGCAGCGCGGCGCGGAACGAGGGCTTCTCGGCCACCGTCTCGGCGCGGGCGTTGATCATCGAGTAGCGGCTGCCCGCGCCCTTCGACCAGGCCGGCACCAGCCCCCAGCGTAAGAGCGCGAGCTCGCGCCCGCCGCCCGACCCGGCCGGCCGCACCACCGGCGCCTCCTGGCTGGGCGCGATGTTGTAGCGCGGTGCCAGGTTGGCGAGCGGGCCCGAGAGCGCGAACAACTGGCGCATCGCCTCGGGCGCCGTGGTCAGGCTGTAGCGTCCGCACATGAGGCGAGACTACCATGGACGGCGCGGCGGACGGGCGCTCCAAACACCGCCTGGCAATGCCGCGGGCGCTGAAACGTTCGCGCCATCGCCCGCGAGGACGACCTCGCGGCGGCCCCGGCGCGCCGGCCTCGGGGTCCCACCAAAAATTGATCTGGGTCAATTTGTCGCATTGCAACATTCCCGATAACCCATATTTCTCTAGCAGGTCGAAGGAAGCGATGCTGCAGCGCGGCGCAAGGCGTCGGCGCTTAGGGAGAGGACCTCAAGCCATGCAAATGATCCGTCACGCCAACCTCCGGCGCCTTTTCACAGCCGTCCTCGGTGGGCTCGCCTTGGCGGCCATGACGAGCGCCGCTTCGCTCCAGGGTGTCGCCGCCCCGGCCGCCGCCGAGCCGGTCGGCAGCGTGGTGCGCGACCCCGCCGACCTGCCCCCCCCGATCGGCGCGCGGCCGCCGCAACACGTCCGGGTCGAGCTCGAGGCGGTGGAGGTGCTGGGTCGGATCGCCGACGGCTCGAGCTACGTCTACTGGACCTTCAATGGCAAGGTACCCGGCCCCTTCGTCCGCGTGCGCGTGGGCGACACGGTCGAGGTCCATCTCAAGAACGCCGACGACAGCGTGATGGAGCACTCCATCGATCTCCATGCGGTGACCGGGCCGGGCGGCGGCGCACGGGCCACCGACGTCGGTCCCGGCGAGGCCCGCGCCTTCGTCTTCAAGGCTCTCAAGCCCGGCCTCTATGTCTACCACTGCGCCACGCCGATGGTGGCCCAGCACATCGCCAGCGGCATGTACGGCCTGATCCTGGTCGAGCCCGAGGGCGGGCTGGCCCAGGTCGATCGCGAGTTCTACGTGATGCAGGGCGAGATCTACACCGAGGAGGAGTTCGGCAGCGAAGGCGAATTGGAGCCCAGCTACCAAAAGCTGATGGACGAGCGCCCCGAGTTCCTGGTCTTCAACGGCGCCGTCGGAGCGTTGACCGAGCAGCATCCGCTCAAGGCGAAAGTGGGCGAGACGGTGCGCATCTTCTTCGGCGTCGGCGGACCGAACTACACCTCGTCGTTCCACGTCATCGGCGAGATCTTCGACCGCGTGCACGCTCTCGGATCGCTGACGTCCGCGGCCACGGCCGACGTGCAGACCGTCACCGTGGCACCGGGCGGCGCAACCATCACCGAGCTCGAGCTCGAGGTGCCCGGGCGCTACATCCTGGTCGACCACGCCCTGTCGCGGCTCGAGCGGGGTCTGGCGGGATTCCTCGAGGTCGAGGGCCCGGACAATTGGGAAGTCTTCCGCGAACTGCCGCTTCGGACCACGGCGCTGTCCTCGCCCCTGACCGATTAAGCGCCGCGGCGCTCGCCCCGCCCGTCCGGGTGGGGCGGCCGGGGTAGGGGTGACGCCCACTCGGGCAATTACGCGAACCCCGGCGTTCTCCGCCGCCTCTCGCACTTCAGCGCCGTCGCGCCCATGAGTCGACAAGCCTGAGCTCCCGCCGCGGCCAGCGATCGAGCGTCGCTCGGCAGCGCACGAACCCACACCAATTTAGGCACTTCCCGCCGCGCCCCTGCTCGGGAAAGGGTGAGCGTGCTGGCTTGCGGACTCTGCCTTGTCCGTCGACAATGGCCGCTCGGCCGGCGAGCAACAGGAGGCCCGGGTCATGGCGGAACCCATCAAGGTCGATTCCCACGTCCACATCTACCCCGCCGCGGCGGAAGGCCTGGCGGCCAAGGAGTCCTACGAGATCTGGGAGTACGGCGCCCAGGACGAAGTCCGCCTCAGCGCGCTGGCCGGCACCGTGGCCGAGATCGAGGGCGCCATGGCCGAGGCCGGGATCGCCCGCGCCATCGCCGTCAACCTGTTCTTCGCCGACGAGGAGCGCGCGGCCTATCGCGCCCGGCTCAACCCCGACATGGACGAGACGGCGCGGCGCGCGGCGCTCGAGGGCTTCGAGATCCGGCTCGCCGAGGGCCTCAAGGCCTTCAACCGCTGGGCCTGCCGGGTGGCCCGCGAGCACCCCGCGATCGTCGCCTACGTCAGCGCCGACGTGACGCTTCTCCCCGGCGAGGAGGGCGCCGCGCACCTGTGCGACCTGGTCGAGAACGAGGGCGCCCGCGGCGTCAAGCTGCACGGCCCGGCCCAGGGCTTCTTCATGGGCGACGAGCGGCTGTGGCCGATCTACGCCGCCTGTGCCGAGTTGGGCCTGGCCGTGATCGGCCACTCCGGCCCCGACCGCGAGGGCCGTGGCTTCGCCGAGCCGCGCGCCTTCGGCGCCGTGCTCGAGGCCTTCCCCGAGCTCCCCATCGTGCTCGCCCACATGGGCGGCGCGACCTGGGCCCAGGCGCGCGAGATCGCCGCGGGCTTTCCCAACGCCTACTTCGACTGCTGCGAGATCATCGAGTGGACGCGAAGTGAGAACGGCCCCAGCGACACTGAGCTCGCGGCGCTGATCCAGGACATCGGGCCGGCGCGGGTCATGATGGGCTCCGACTACCCGTGGTACGACCTCGACCACACCGTCGAGCGGGTGATGGAGCTGCCGCTGCTCTCCCAAGAGGAGAAGGAGGGCATCCTGGGCGCCAACGCGGTGAGCATCCTGGGGCTTTGAAGGGGCCTGGGGCTTTGAAAGGGATTTCGAAATGACCACACAAGACGATCGCCCCGTGCCCCGCATCAAGTTCCCCTTCGTCGGCATCCCCTCGTTCCTGCGCGCCGAGATCTGCACCGATTTGGACCAGCTCGACGCCGCGATCGCGGTGATGGGGGTGCCGACCGACGAGGGCTCGCCGTTCATGGGTGGCTCGCGCTTCGGCCCCCGGGCGCTGCGCGAGCACTCGCTGCGCTTCGGCTCGGGCGGTGCCGGATACTACGACCCCGAGAGCGGCAAGGAGTACCTGGTGCCCGAGATGGTCCACGGCATGATCGCCGACGTGGGCGACGCCGACATCTGGCCCACCGACGTCGCCACCACCTTCGACAACATCACCACCATGATGCGCAAGATCCTCGAGCGCGGCGCCCTGCCGGTGGTGATCGGCGGCGACCACTCCATCACCTACCCGGTGGCGCGCTCGTATGACCAGCCCATCCACATCGTGCACTTCGACGCCCACACCGATTACGCCCCCTTCATCCACGACCTCCGCTTCACCAACGGCCATGCCTTCCGCCACCTCAGCCCCATGCCCCATGTCAAGAGCCTGATCCAGGCCGGCATCCGCAGCCTGCGTCACGCCAGGGAATGGGTCGAGGACTCGATCGTCGACGGCAACCGGGTGGTGACGATGGGCGAGTTCGCCGAGCTCGGCCCTCGGGGGCTGGCCGAGCTGGTGCCCGAGGGCGCCGACTGCTACGTCAGCATCGACGTCGACGTGCTCGACATCTCGCTGGTGCCGGGCTGCGTCTCGGCCGAGCCCAACGGCATGAGCTACGCCCAATTGCGCGATTGCCTGACCGCCATCGCCGAGCGCACGGTGGTGGTCGGCTTCGATTTCGTCGAGGTCAACCCCCAGCTCGACGTCGGCACCGGGGTGACCGGCTACCTGGGCGCCCATACCGTGATCGAGTTCCTGGGCCAGATCTGCGCCCAACCGTGGTGGGCGGCGCGCCGCGAGCGCTGGCTCGAGGAGCGCGGCAAGAGCGCCTGAGCCGGGCCCGGAGTTCGTTGAGAAGGGGGCTCGGGCCATGAACAGCCACGTCCGGGTGGCGGTGATCGGCGGCGGGGTGGTGGGTTGCTCGGTGCTCTACCACCTCACCAAGCTGGGCTGGCGCGAGGTCGTGCTGATCGAGCGCTCCGAGCTCACCTCGGGCTCGACCTGGCATGCCGCGGGCGGCTTCCACACCCTCAACGCCGACACCAACATGGCGGCGCTGCAGGGCTACACCATCCGGCTCTATCGCGAGCTCGAGGAGATCAGCGGCCAGGCCTGCGGCCTCCATCACGTCGGCGGGCTGACGCTCGCCACCACGCCGGACCGCATGGACCACTTGCGCGCCGAGCGCGCCAAGCACCGCTACATGGGCCTCGAGACCGAGATCGTCGGCCCCGAGGAGATCGCCAAGCTCGCGCCCATCATCGACACCGCGGGCGTGATCGGCGCGCTCTACGATCCCTTGGACGGACACCTCGATCCCTCGGGCACCACCCAGGCCTACGCCAAGGCGGCGCGGGCCCAGGGCGCCGAGATCGAGCTCCGCACCAGGGTCGTCGAGCTCAACCCTCAAGCCGACGGTTCCTGGCACGTGGTCAGCGAGCAGGGCACCATCGTCGCCGACCACGTGGTCAACGCCGCCGGCCTGTGGGCCCGCGAGGTGGGCGAGATGGCGGGGGTCGCGCTGCCGCTCCAGGCGATGGAGCACCAGTACCTGGTCACCGACGACATCGCGCAGGTCTACCAGCGCGAGGTCGAGCTGCCCCACGTCATGGACCCGGCGGGCGAGACCTACCTGCGCCAGGAGGGCCGCGGCTTGGTGCTCGGCATCTACGAGCAGGCCTGCGAGCCCTGGGCCGTCGACGGCACGCCCTGGGACTTCGGCCACGAGCTCCTGCCCGACAACCTGGAGCGCATCGCCGAGCCCCTGGAGGCCGCCTTTCGCCGCTATCCCTGCCTCGGCGAGGCCGGCATCAAGCGCGTCATCAACGGCCCTTTCACCTTCGCCCCCGACGGCAATCCCCTGGTCGGCCCGGTGCCGGGCCTGAGGAACTACTGGGCCGCCTGCGCCGTGATGGCGGGCTTCAGCCAGGGCGGCGGGGTCGGCCTCACGGTGGCCGAGTGGATGGTCGAGGGGGCGCCGTCGCGCGACGTCTTCGCCATGGACGTGGCCCGCTTCGGCGACTGGTGCACGCGGGCCTACACCCGCGCCAAGGTGGTCGAGAACTATCAGCGCCGTTTCGCCGTCGCCTATCCCAACGAGGAGCTGCCGGCGGCGCGGCCGCTGCGCACCACCCCGGCCTACGATCTGTGGCGGGCGAAACGCGCCGTCTTCGGCCAGGGCTACGGCATGGAGCAGGTCAACTACTTCGCGCCCCAGGGCGAGCCACTCGTGGAGAGGCCGAGCTTCCGCCGCTCCAACGCCTTCGCCCCGGTGGGCGAGGAGTGCCGCGCGGTCAGGAACGCCGTCGGCATCACCGAGATCCACAACTTCGGCAAGTACGAGGTGACGGGCCCCGAGGCCGAGGGCTGGCTCAACACGCTCTTCGCCAACCGCATGCCGCCAACCGGGCGCATCGCGCTGACGCCGATGTTGAACCCCAGGGGCCGCCTGATCGGCGACTTCACCGTCGCCCGGGTCGCGCCCGAGCGCTTCCACCTCACCGCCTCCTACGCCGCCCAGGCCTTTCACATGCGCTGGTTCGAGGCCCATATGGCCGGGAACGGGGTCGCAATCGCCAACATCTCCGACGCCCGCATCGGCTTTCAGATCGCCGGGCCCAAGGCCCGCGCGCTCTTGGAGCGGCTGGTGCGCGAGGATCTCTCGACCGAGGCCTTCCCCTTCCTCTCGGTGCGCGAGATGGAGGTCGGGCACACAGCGGCGCTGGTCGCCCGCATCAGCTATACCGGCGACCTGGGCTACGAGATCACCGTGGCGGCGGCGCATCAGGTGGCGCTCCACCAGGCCCTCGCCGAGGCCGGCCGGGGCTTGAGCCTCCGCCCCTTCGGGATGCGGGCGATGATGTCCTTGCGGCTGGAGAAGTCGTTCGGCGCGTGGCTGCGCGAGTACCGGCCCGACTACACGGCGGCCGAGACCGGCCTCGACCGGTTCATCTCGTTCAAGAAGAACGACTTCGTGGGCCGCGACGCGGCCATGGCCGAGCGCGACCACCCACCCGCCCGGCGGCTCTGCACCCTGGTCGTCGACGCGGCGGACGCCGACGCCTGGGGCGACGAGCCGATCTGGCGCGACGGCGAGGTGGTGGGCTTCGTGACCTCGGGCGGCTACGCCCATTTCGTCGAACGCTCGGTGGCGCTCGGCTTCGTGCCCACCGAGATGGCCGAGGCGGGGGCCGAGTTCGAGATCGAGCTCCTCGGCGAGCTTCGCCCGGCGAGCCTGATGACCGCGCCGCTGTTCGATCCGCACGGCAAGCGGATGCGGGGTTAGGCGGCCCGGACCATGGCGAGCGACGAATTGCTCCTGCCCGAGCTCTCGATCAACCACTACTTGTGTCCGGAGGGCTATCCGCTCGAGGACTTCATCGACCTGGTGGCGAGCACCGGCGCCGGCGCCGTCGGGCTCACGGTGCGGGCGCTCGAGGAGATGAGCGTGCCGGACCTCAAGCGGCTGCTGGACGAGCGCGGGCTCCGGGTCGCCTCGCTCAACAGCGCCGGCTATTTTCTCTATCGCGACGGCGCTCGGGCACAGGCGCAGCGGGACCTCGGCGAGCGCCTGATCGAGGCCGGCGCGGCGCTCGACGCCGAGACCCTGGTGGTGATCACGGGCGGGCTGAGCCACGGCGATTGGACGCTCGAGGAGGCGCGCGCCCGCGTCGCTGAGGGCATCGCCGAGCTTGCCGAGCGCGCCCGACCGGCGGGCGTCAGGCTGGGGCTCGAGCCGATCCATCCCATGGACGTGCTCGACAAGGGGGTCGTCAACACCATCGCCGAGGGCCTCGCCATCGCCGAGCCCCACGACAACGTGGGCCTCACCATCGACCTCTATCACTCGTGGTGGGACCGCGACCTCTGGGCGGTGCTCCGGCGGGCCCGGGACAAGGTCTATCTCTATCAGGTCTGCAACGTGGTGACGCGCGATCCCGCCGCCAAGCCGGATCGCGCCCTGTTCGACGAAGGGGTGCTGGAGGTGGGCGACATCGTGCGTCGCGTCCGCGGTCTGGGCTACGCCGGCTTCATCGAGTTCGAGCTCTTCCCCCAGCACTTGCGGGGGCGTGGCGCCGAAGAGGTGATCCGCGCCGCGGTCGCCCAGTACCGCGCCCTCACGGCCCCCACCGCCGCCCAGTAGAGCGCCATCATTCGCGCCGGCCACGGCCTCCGAGCGAAGTATCCCAATCGCGATTGGCTTGCTATGCTCGATTAGTTCCAGCGTTTGGGGAGGATGATCGTGGAGGACGTGGCAAAATGGCTGCAAGGCCTGGGCCTTGGCAAATATGCCGAGGCGTTCGCCGACAACGAGATCGGCTTCGCGGCGCTGCCCCACCTCTCGGAGGATGACCTCAAGGAGCTGGGTCTTCCCATGGGGCCGCGCAAGGTCCTGCTCGATGCCTTGAGCCGGCTCCCGTCATCGGAGCCCGCGACCCCGGAGGCCGCGCCGCCCGCCGAGGCCGCCGCTCCGGCAGACGCCGAACGTCGCCAGCTCACGGTCATGTTCTGCGATCTGGCGGGCTCCACGGCGCTCTCGCAACGCTTGGATCCCGAGGATCTGCGGGACCTCATGGGCCGCTATCAGGACGCCGTGGCGGGGGCGGTATCGCGCCATGCCGGTTACGTGGCCAAGTATTTGGGCGACGGGGTGCTGGTCTATTTCGGCTGGCCCGAGGCCCATGAGGACCAGGCGGAGAGCGGGTTACGCGCCGGCCTCGACGCGGTCGAGGCGGTGGCGGGGGTGGCCCTCGCCGGGGGGGAGCCGCTCGCGGCCCGGGTCGGCATCGCCACCGGCGAGGTGGTGATCGGCGACATCGTCGGCGCCCATTCGGCGCAGGCCGAGGCGGTGGTCGGCGAAACCCCCAATCTGGCGGCCCGCCTGCAGGAAGTGGCGGCGACCGGCCAGGTGGTGATCGACCGCGCGACCCGGCGTCTGATCGGCGGCGGCTTCGAGCTCGAGGACCTGGGCGGCCACGACCTCAAGGGCTTTGCCGATCCGGTCGCGGTGTGGCGGGTCGAGGGCGAGCGGGCAACCGAAAGCCGCTTCGCCGCCGCGCGCGGCCGCAACGGCAGCATCTTCGTTGGCCGCGAGGACGAGCTCACGCTGTTGTCGCGACGCTGGGAGCGGGCGAGGGCGGGGGAAGGGCAGGTGGCGCTGATCTCGGGCGAGCCGGGCATCGGCAAGTCCCGCCTCGGCGAGTCCTTCAATCAACGTCTCGAAGACGAGCAGTTGATCCGGCTGCGCTACCAGTGCTCGCCGCTCCACACTAACAGCGCCTTTTATCCCTTCGTCCAGCAATTGTCCCGCGCCGGCGGTTTGGGGCCGGGCGATACGCCCGCGCAGGCGCTCGGCAAGCTCGAGGCCTTGTTCGCCGCTACCGCCGATGACCCGGCCGAGGTCGCGGCGACCATGGCGGCGATGATGTCGATTCCGCTCGACAACGGAGCGGCCCCCGAAGGCCTATCGCCACAACAGCAAAAGCAACGGGTGTTCGCGGCCCTGTTCGCCCAATTGGCCGCCGTGAGCCGCGAGCGCCCGGTGCTGGCGATGTTCGAGGACCTGCATTGGATCGACCCCAGCAGCCAGGAGCTGCTCGACCATACGGTGGGCCGGCTCGAGGACCTGCCGGTGCTGATGCTGCTCACCCACCGGCCCGAGTACGAGGCGCCCTGGGTGGGCGAGGCCAACGTCGCCACGATCACCCTCAATCGCCTCGACGGGCGCCAGAGCGCGGCCCTGGTCGCCGACGTGGCCGGCGCCCCGCTGGACCAGGCCTTGCTCGACGAGATCGTCGCCCGCTCCGACGGCGTGCCGCTGTTCGTCGAGGAGCTGACCAAGAACATCGTCGAGGCCGAGAGCGCGGGAACGCCGATCGCCGCGAGCGCCATTCCGGCCACGCTCCAGGACATCCTGACCGCGCGGCTCGACCGCCTTGGCGAGGCCCGGGACATCGCCCAGATCGGCGCCGTCGCCGGGCGCACCTTCTCGTATGCCTTGCTGGCGGCGTCGGCATTGGTGCCGGAGGCGCAACTTGGCGCCGGGCTCGAGGAGTTGGAGGCCTCGGGCCTGATCTATCGCCGCGGCGCGGTGCCCGACGCGGTCTACAGCTTCAAGCACGCGCTGATCCAGGACGCCGCCTACGAAAGCCTCTTGAAGCGACGGCGCCGCGACCTCCACGGCAGGATCGCCGAGACCCTCGTCGCCCAGTTCCCGGAGAGCGCGGAGCAGGAGCCCCAGGTCCTGGCCTACCATTTCGCCGAGGCCGGCGAGGCCGGAAAAGCGGCGGAGTTGTGGTACAAGGCCGGGCAGCAGGCGCACCGCCAATCGGCCGGTGTCGAGGCCATGGCGCATTACTCCCAGGCCATCGCCTCGATCCAACAACTGCCGGAGGCCGACGCCCATGCCCTGCTGGAGCTCGATTGCCACATCGCGCTCTACCCGCTGGTGATGCGTACCAAGGGTGTCGCCGATCCCGAGGTCGCCCGACATGTCGAGCGCGCGGTGTCCTTGAGCGACCGGATCGGTGACGACGGCAAGTCCTACACCGTCAAGTGGGGCAAGTGGCATGTCGAGCATTTTGGCGCCGGCGATCCGGAGGCGGCGGCCCGGACCGCGGAAGAGCTCCTGGAACTGGGCTTGCGCCAGAACGACCGCGGCAAGCTGTTGCAGGCGCATCACTCGGCATGGACCTCCCGATTCGCCCGCGAGGATCTGCAAACCACGCTCGAGCATGTCGAAGCCGGCATCAACCTCTACGATCCGGACGAGCACAGGCATCAGATCACCGAGTTCGGCGGCCACGACGCGGGCGTGTGCTGCCGCAACATAGGCGCCTTGATCTATTGCCTCCTCGGTCGGCTCGAACGCGGCGCCCAGCTCGCCGACGAAGCGGTGGCGACGGCGCGGTATATCGAGCATGAGTTCAGCGAGATGCTGGCACGCAGTTTCGCCACCACGGTCCATCTTCTGCGCCGCGACGAGGAAAAACTGATCGCCGCCGTCGAGGCGCTCGAGGACCGGGTCGGAGAGAGCGCGGGGAGCTTTATGCACTTCGTCTTCACGCCGAGGATGCTCAAGGGTTGGACCTACGTCAAAAGGGGCCGGGTCGAGGACGGTCTCGAGCTGTTGGAGAGCAGTCTGGCGGCGATCCGCAAGACCGGTTATCCACGCCTCTCCTTTCAACTGCACGTCATGGCGGATGCCCTCCGCCGCGCCGGGGACCTCGACAAGGCCCTGGATTTCATCGCCCAGGCCTTCGACAACAGCGCGGCCACCGGCGAACGGCTCTGGCACGCCGAAATTCACCGGGTCAGGGGCGAAACCCTGCTCGCTCAGGAGCTTGCCAAAGACGCCGAACAAGCGTTCGATCAGGCCCTCTCGGTCTCGCGTGACCAGGGCGCCATTCTGTTCGAGCTTCGCGCCGCGACGTCGCTGGCCCGGCTATGGTTGGATCAGGACAAGCGAGAGGCCGCGCGGGAGCTTCTCGAGCCCGTCCATGCCCGTTTCACGGAAGGCCTCGACACCCCGGACCTGGTCGAGGCCCAGGCGCTGCTGGGGGATCTGGAGGCTTGACCGGGCGTGGAGCACATCGCGGATCGCGGCGCGTAATCCGGACCGCTGGAGGAGCAAACGATGGGGCTCTTGATCGACGGTGAATGGCGCGACGACTGGTACGATACCAAGAAGACGGGCGGTCGCTTCGAGCGTTTCCGTTCGATCTTTCGCAACTGGGTGACGCGGGACGGCGGCCCTGGCCCCGGCGGCGAGGGCGGCTTCAAGGCCGAGCCCGGCCGCTATCACCTCTACGTCTCCTACTCCTGTCCCTGGGCCCACCGCACCCTGATCTGGCGCAAGCTCAAGGGTCTCGAGGACGCGGTCTCGCTCTCGATCGCCGATTCGGCGAAGAACGGGGAGGGCTGGACCTTCCGCGCGGGCGAGGACCTGATCCCCGACGCCGTCAACGGCGCCACCTACCTGCACCAGGTCTATACCAGCGCGGTGCCCGACTATACCGGCCGCGTCACCGTGCCCACCTTGTGGGACAAGCAGCGCCACACCATCGTCAACAACGAGTCCTCCGAGATCGTGCGCATGTTCGATGCCGCCTTCGACGAGGTCGGGGCGACCGGCCCCGAGCTCTACGCCTCGGAGCTTAAGCACGAGATCGACGACCTCAACGCGCGCATCTACGAGACCGTCAACAACGGCGTCTACCGCGTCGGCTTCGCGACCACCCAGGCCGCCTATGACGAGGCGATCGGGCCCCTGTTCGAGACCCTCGATTTCCTCGACGACCTGTTGTCGCGGCGCCGCTACCTCACCGGCGAGCGCATCACCGAGGCCGATTGGCGGCTCTTCCCGACGCTGGTGCGCTTCGACCTCGCCTACGTCGTCAACTTCAAGTGCAACCTCAGGCGCCTGGTCGACTACCCCAACCTGTGGGCCTACACCCGCGACCTCTACCAGGTCCCGGGCATCGCCGAGACCGTGAACGCGCGCCAGATCAAGACCGGCTACTACACCATCCCGGCGGTGAATCCGAGCAGGATCGTGCCCATCGGCCCGGAGATCGACTTCACCGCGCCGCATGGGCGCGAGCGCCTGGGCGGCGAAGCGGCCTGATCCCGGCACCGATCTCTGGACCCCGCGTCTTCGGCCTCAGGCCCCTCGCCGGCGCCAGGCGCCAACTTTCCGCATCCGCCGTCGACCGTGCTAAGAGTGCGTCGGGATGGCACGGCAATGAGCAGCGAGATCGGCGGCGGCGCCGGCGCGCCCGGGAGCGTGGCCGAGGGCGGGCGTCAGCGCATGGTTGGCATCGTCCTGATGGTGGCGGCCATGGCCTGCTTCATCGTCAGCGACGCCGCCGCCAAGCGCCTCACTCTCGACCACGACGTCGTTCAGATCATTTGGGTGCGCTATCTCTTTCACCTCTCGGCGATGGTGGTGCTGTTGGTGCCGTTCGGGCGTCTCTCGATCCGCACCGCGCGCCTCAAGCTCCAGATCGGGCGTTCCCTGTTCCTGCTCGTCGCCACCTATTGCTTCGTCACCGGGCTCTCGTTCCTGCCCATGGCCGAGGCGACGACGCTGCTCTTTCTCGCCCCCCTCCTGATCACCGCGCTCTCGGTGCCGCTCCTTGGCGAGCACGTCGGGTTGCGCCGCTGGACGGCGGTAATCGTGGGCTTCGTCGGGGTTTTGATCGTGACCCGGCCGGGCTTCGGCGTCATGCACCCGGCGGCCGCCGTGGTGCTGGTCGCCGCGCTCGCCTCGGCGTTCTACCAGATCACCACGCGCAAGCTCAGCAGCACCGACAACGCCTACACGACGCTCTTCTACACCGCCATCACCGGCGTGGTGGTGTTCGGCGTGGCGGCGCCGTTTGCCTGGCGGCCGCCGACGCCATTGGGCTGGGCGCTGATGGCTTGGACCGGCGTCTTCGGGGGGCTCGGCCATTTGCTCTTCATCAAGGCCCATCACCTGGCCCGGGTCGCTGTGCTGGCGCCGTTCCTTTACACCCAGCTCGTGTTCGCGGCCCTGGTCGGTTTCCTTGTCTTCGGCGACCTGCCCGACCTTTGGACCGTGAGCGGCGCCGTGGTGATCATCGCGAGCGGGCTCTATGTCTTTTTCCGCGAGCGACGGGCAGGGGTCGCCTGATCGTCGCCCAGGGCAGGAGGGGCGCGCAAGGCATGTCGAGGCTCGCCGGCAAGATCTGCATCGTCACCGGGGCGAGCCGGGGCATCGGCGCCGCCACCGCGCGCGAGCTCGCGCGCCGGGGCGCGATGGCGATCGTGGCGGCGCGGGACGGCGCCGCCTGCGAACGGGTGGCCGAGGCGATCCGCGGCGCGGGCGGCGCCGCCGAGGCCGCGGCCTGCGACGTCGCCGCCTGGGACCAGGTCGAGGCTCTGGTCGAAGGCGTGGCGGCGCGCCACGGGCGCATCGATGCGCTGGTCAACAACGCCGGCGTCATCGAGCCCATCGCCCGATTGGCCGAGAGCGATCCCGCCGCCTGGGCCCGCGCCGTCGCCGTCAACCTGACCGGCGCCTACCACGGCTGCCGCGCGGTGCTGCCCCACTTTCGCCGCGCCGGCGGCGGCGTCATCGTCAACGTGAGCTCGGGCGCCGCAGATAAGGCGCTCGAGGGTTGGAGCGCCTATTGCGCGGGCAAGGCCGGGCTCCGCATGCTGACCCGCGCCCTCCACCTCGAGACCCGCGGCCAGGGCGTCCGGGTCTACGGCCTCCAGCCCGGCGTCGTCGACACCGAGATGCAGGCGCGCATCCGTGCCTCCGCGCTCAACCCGATGAGCCGGCTCAGGCGCGAGGTGCTGGCGCCGGCCGAGGCGCCGGCGCGGGTCATCGCATGGCTCTGCGGCGGCGTCATGCCGCTCGCCGGTCGCGAGCTCCAGGCGGCGCTGCTGGCGCCCGCCTGGGTGCGACTCATGTTCGGGCTCGTGGGGCGGCGGCGAGGGCCTCCAGCGCGGCGCTGAAGCAGTCGAGCGGCGCCCGCGCGAAGCCGGCGCCGATCTGACCGATGCCGGGGCTGCGATGGGCGATGCCGGTGTTGAAGATGGGCGCGCGCGCCAGCTCGACCACGCGGCGCGCGTCGATCCCCGTGGGCGTGCCGCGGAAACCCAGCGCCGGCACCGTGAAGCGCGGGTGCTCGGCGATGGTGATGTCGTACATCTGGAGCGCCAGGCGGGTCGCCTCCTCGGGCGTGCCGCCGACGTAGCGGGCCAGCGCCGGCGCCGCCGACATGGCGAAGGCCCCCAGCCCCATGGTCTCGGCGATCTCGCTGTCGCCGATCACCGGGTTGGCGTCGTCGGCGCCGTAGCCCTCGAAGTAGCGGCCCTCGACGCGCGGCAGCGGCGCGGTCAGCCAGCGCTGCCCGAGGCCGCTGACCTTGATGCCGAAGCGGACGCCGTTGGCCGCCATGCAGGTGACCACGGTCGCGCCCCCGATGGCTTGAGCCGATTCCATGGTGGCCTTGCCCGCGGCCATCGTCAGCGGCAGGAAGAAGATGTCGTTGGCGGCCAGGAAGCGGAGCGCCCGCGCCACCTCCTTGTGCCCGAAGCCGCCTTCGATCAGGTAGGGCGCGATGGCGTTCATGAACAGCGCCGAGGCCGCCTTCTGGCGGCTGTGGCCGTCGTCCCCCATGTGCAGCGCCTGGACCAGGATCGCCATCAGGTCGATGCCGCCCGAGAGCCGGATCGCGGCGCCCAGCATGGCCGCGAACTCGCCCTCGAGCCAGGCCAGGCGGTCCAGGGTCTCGGCGTCGTTGGCGCCGTAGCGCAACGCCTTGCCCCGGCCCTCGTTGAGGGCGGCAAAGGCGCGCCCGCCGCTGGCCCGGTTCTCGACCACGAACACCGGGGTGGCGCGGGCGATGACGCCGGCATAGGTGCCGCCGGCGTGGTGGTCGTTGGCCGGCAGCAGGCGGATCCCGCCCGCGGCGGCGAGGGCCTCGGCCTCGGCCGCGTCCGGCGCCAGGCGCAGGTGAACCAGGGCGCCGATGACCGAGCCCTTGAGCGCGCCGCCCACTTCCTCCCAGCCGGCGAGCGGCGGACCGGCGTGGAGCAAATCGCGGGCGCCGAGATCGGGCAGCATCTCGCCGGCGGGGGCGAGGTCGACGAGACAGGGCTCGGCCGCGGTGATGCGGCGCAGCGCCTCGGCGTTGGCCGCATCGACGCTCATCGGCCCTCGATCTTCGCTCCCCTCGGCGGCTGGGGTCATGGCTCCTGTCCCTGGTCGGTGAAGCTCGGGCGGGCAGTCGCTGGCGGGCGGCGGCGCTGGCGGGCGGAGGTTAGGGCAACGGCGGGGCGGCGGCAATCGGGGCCCGCGGCGGTTTTCGCCGCTCCGGGCTCCGCCTATACGCGGCCCGGCCATGATGGACGGCTATTTCAAGAACCCGGCGGCCATCAACGAGGTCTTCGCCGAGGGCTGGTTGCACACCGGCGACCTGGCGCGACGATCTGCCGCGGGCGCCGTCCGAGCGCGCGCGCAAGGAGATCTTGATGGGCGAGGTCGATGATCCCCGGGTCGGCGCCTACGACCGGGTGGATGCGGTGTGGCGATGAGCGCCGCGCCGGGGCGGACAGGGCGCCGGCGGCCCTCGGGATTGAACGAAAATAGCCGCGATCCCGGCCCGGCGCGGGCCCCGGCGCGGGAATAAGCGAAGCGTCTGGCGCGAGAATCGGCGCTCTCGGCGCCACGGCCCCTCGCCCACGGCCGGCGCTGTCCAAGGCCAGAGTCGCGGATTCCCCTTGCAGATTCGCGCACAATGCTTCAAATGATGGGTCGAGGGTTACACTTTACCCTGGCGTGTCCTCGTAGCTGCGCTCCCGCTAAGCCGAGTTACTCCCAGATAATGTGGAACCTCTAGACGCCGCGACGCCGCGACGCCGCGACGCCGCGGGGGGCGGGTCGTGTCAAGGCGATAGCTCGAAAGGAGTAACAATGGCTGTCGGAACCGTGAAGTGGTTCAATCCCATCAAGGGGTATGGATTCATCCAGCCGAACGACGGCTCCCGGGACGCGTTCGTGCATATCTCGGCGGTCGAGCGGGCCGGCCTGAAGAGCCTTCGCGAGGGCCAGAAGGTCGAGTTCGACTTGGTGCCAGGCCGCGATGGTAAGTCCTCGGCGGAAAATCTCGTGGTCCTTGACTGAACCTCGCCACCGGACGCGTTCATTTCCTGTATAAAGCACCTGTCCCTGCGCCCGTGGCCGAGCTCGCCCGGGGTCGGGAAATATCCCTGGGGTTGGGTTGGGGGAGTCTCTCGTGCTCCGCCCGCTCCGCGTACCCTTGGGCCGTGATCACGCGATCCCGATCGCGACTTCGGCAGGTGCGGCGCGTCCGTCGCCGCGTCGAGAGAAAGGATGAGAATGCCGCGCAAGCCCAACTATAGATTCGAACGCATGGAACGCGATAGAGCGAAAGCCGCCAAGAAAGCCGCTCGGGCCAAGGCCAAGGCGGAAAAGGTCGAGAAAAGAAGGGCGGAAAAGGCCGGGGAGAGCGAGCCGACCGAACAGGCGCTCGCCGAGGAATGATCCCTGGGCCCGCCGCGGGCCTGGGTCCAGTGGCTCGGCTCCCCAATCGTCGGGGAGACGGCGCCGGACGCCTCAGCCCGAACCCTTGGGCACGACGTTCTCGGGCACCGCGGTGTCCTCGAAACCTGGCTTCGGTGGCGCCCCAGCCGCACCGGCCGCACCAACCAACGTCGTCCTCGACGAAGCGCGCGCCGGCCGCGATTGGTCCGAAGTCGGCGGCCTGATCGGGGCCGACCTCCCGGACCTAGAGCCCCAGCGCTTCGCGCAGCTCGTCCGGGGCCGCGGCGTGAAGGTCGGCGCTCCGGATCGGTCACATAGGCCGATACTCCGCGCCCAGCCGAGACGCGGGCGGCAAATCTTTTCCCCCACAGGGACGCCGCCGCGCCAGGATCATGCGCTAGGATCATGCGCTAGACTGTGGCGTTCGGGGAGCGGAGCAGGACGATATGAGTGGTGCCGAGAGCGATGCCGAGGCGGGGGGAAGCGACTTCATCCGCGAGATCATCCGCGCCGACCTCGAGGCGGGCCGCCACGACACCGTGGTCACCCGCTTTCCGCCCGAGCCCAACGGCTACCTCCATATCGGCCATGCCAAGTCGATCTGCCTCAACTTCGGCGTCGCGGCCGAGTTCGGCGGCCACTGCAACTTCCGCTTCGACGACACCAACCCGATCCGCGAGGAGCTCGAGTACATCGGCGCGATCCAGGAGGACGTGCGCTGGCTCGGCTTCGACTGGGGCCCGCACCTCCACTACGCCTCGGATTACTTCGAGCAGCTCTACCACTGGGCCGAGCACCTGATCGGCGCCGGCAAGGCCTACGTCGACGACCTCTCGGCCGAGCAGATCCGCGCCCACCGCGGCACCCTCACCGAGCCCGGCCGCGACAGCCCCTACCGCGAACGCACCGCCGAGGAGAGCCTGGATCTCTTTCGCCGCATGCGCGGCGGCGAGTTCGCGGACGGCGCCCGCGTGCTCAGGGCCAAGATCGACATGGCCTCGGGCAACATCAACCTGCGCGACCCGGTGCTCTACCGCATCCTCCACGCCGCCCACCCGCGCACCGGCGCCGAGTGGTGCCTCTACCCCACCTACGACTTCGCCCACGGCCAGTCGGACGCCATCGAGGGGGTGACCCATTCGCTGTGCACGCTGGAGTTCGAGGACCACCGGCCGCTCTACGACTGGCTGATCGAGAACCTGCCGCTGCCCTCGCGCCCGCGCCAGTACGAGTTCGCGCGCCTCAACCTGGCCTACACCGTGCTCTCGAAGCGGCGCCTGATCGAGCTGGTGAGCGAGGGCCACGTGGCGGGCTGGGACGATCCCCGCATGCCGACGCTCAGGGGCCTAAGGCGGCGCGGCTTTCCGCCCGCCGCGATCCGCGACTTCGCGCGCCGCATCGGCGTCGCCAAGGCCGACAACCTGGTCGAGGTGGCGCTCCTGGAGCACTGCGTCCGCGAGCTCCTCAACAAGAGCGCCGAGCGCCGCATGGCGGTCTTGAGGCCGCTCAAGGTGGTGATCGAGAACTACGCCGAGGAGGGCGATGACCGGCTCGAGGCGATCAACAACCCCGAGGAGCCTAGCGCCGGCAGCCGCCAGGTGCCGTTCGGGCCCGAGCTCTATATCGAGCGCGACGACTTCATGGAGGAGCCGGTCAAGAAATTCTTCCGCCTCGCCCCGGGCCGCGAGGTGCGGCTGCGCTACGCCTACTTCATCACCTGCCGCGAGGTCGTCAAGGACGCCGCCGGCGAGGTCGTCGAGCTGCGCTGCACTTACGACCCGGCGAGCCGCGGCGGCAGCGCCCCCGACGGGCGCAAGGTGAGGGGGACGCTGCACTGGGTCTCGGCGGCCCATGCCGTGAGCGCCGAGGTGCGGCTTTACGATCACCTCTTCACGCGCCCCGACCCGGGCGCCGACGGCGAGATGCGCGACGACCTCAACCCCGATTCGCTGACCGTGCTCCGCGACTGCCGGCTCGAGCCGGCGCTGGCCGAGGCGATGCCGGGCGAGGCGCTCCAGTTCGAGCGCCAGGGCTACTTCTGCCTCGACCCCGACTCGAAACCCGGGAGCCTGGTGTTCAACCGCACAGTCGCGTTACGCGATACCTGGGCCAAGATCCAGGCCAAGGCGCGGTGAAGATGGGTCGTCGCAAGAGACGACCCGCCGCCCCCTACCCCCCGGCGATCTTGGGCAACAGGTAGACCTCGGCGTCGGGCGGGATAGGCTCGAGCCAGGCGTCCTGGTAGATCTCGCCGTCGATGGCGACCGCCAGGCCGTCGGCGAGGTGGGGGGCGAGCGCCGGGTGGCGCGCGCTCAAGCCCGCGAAAAGCTCGCGCACGGTGGTGGCGGCGAGCTCGAGTTCGCTCTCGCCGCCGGTGTAGCGCACAAGGTTGCCGGTGAGCACCACCCGCGCCATGGCTTCAGGCGCCTAGTCGCCGCCGCCGCCCGCCGCGGCCTGATCGATCGCCGCGAGCACCTTGGGCGGCGACATCGGCAGCGCCGTGAAGCGGATCCCGGTGGCTTGGGCGATGGCGTTGGCGATGGCCGCCATGGGCGGCACGATGGGGGTCTCGCCGACGCCGCGCACGCCGTAGGGGTGGCGCGGGTTGGGCACCTCGACGATGACGGTGTCGATCATCGGCACGTCCGAGGCCACCGGGATGCGGTAATCCAGGAAGCCCGGGTTCTCGAGCCGCCCGTCGGCGCCGTAGACGTACTCCTCATTGAGCGCCCAGCCGATGCCCTGGACCGCGCCGCCCTGGTACTGGCCCTCGACGTAGGCCGGGTGGATCGCCTTGCCGGCGTCCTGGATCACGGTGTAGCGCAGCACCGTGACGCGGCCGGTCTCCTTGTCGACCTCGACGTCGACGAGGTGGGTGCCGAAGCCGGGTCCCGCGCCTTGAGCGTTGATCTCGGCGTGGCCGGCGATGGGGCCCCCGGTCTTGCCCGCCGTCTCGGCGATCGCGGCCAGCGACAAGGGCTCGAAGTCGCCGGCGTTGGCGCCCGCCGGGCGGGCCTGGCCGTCCTCCCACTCCACCGCGTCCTCCGGGATCTCCCAGATCTTGGCCGCCCGACGCTTGAGCTCGCTCACCACCTGGCGCGTCGCCTCGACCACCGCCATGCCGCTGGCGAAGGTGACGCGGCTGCCGCCGGTGAGGAAGTTGAAGCCCAACGAGCTGGTGTCGGCGATGATCGGCCGCACCTTGTCGAGCTCGATGCCCAGCTCCTCCGCCGCCATCATACTGAGCGAGGCGCGCGAGCCGCCGATGTCCGGGGTCCCGAGCATCATCGTCGCCGTGCCGTCGGCGTTGATGTTGATGGCGGCGCAGGTCTCGCCGCCGATGTTGAACCAGAAGCCCGAGGCCACGCCGCGGCCCTGATTGGGCCCCAGCGGCGCCGAATAGTGCGGGTGCGCCTTGGCTTGGCGGAGGGTCTCGACCAGGCCGATGGGCCCGAACTTGGGCCCGTAAACGGCGTGGGTGCCCTCGCGCGCCGCGTTCTTGAGGCGGAAGTCGACCGGGTCGATGTCGAGCTTCTTGGCCAGCTCGTCGATCACGGATTCGACCGCGTACCCCGAGATCGGCGCCCCCGGGGCGCGATAGGCCGCCACCTTGGGGCGGTTGGTGATGACGTCGTAGCCCACGATCTTGACGTTCTCGAGGTCGTAGGGCGCGAAGGCGCACATGCAGCCGGGCTGCACCGGCGAGCCCTGGAAGGCGCCGGCCTGGTACTTCAGCACCGCTTCCGCCGCGGTGATCGTGCCGTCCTTGGTGGCGCCGATCTTGATCCACATGTTGGCCCCGGAGGCGGGGCCCGAGGCGCGGAACACCTCGTCGCGGCTCATCACCATCTTGACCGGCTGGCAGGCCTTGCGCGACAGCCCGAGCGCGACCGGCTCGAGGTAGACCACGGTCTTGCCGCCGAAGCCGCCGCCGATCTCCGAGGCCGTGACGCGGAGCTTGGAGATCTCGAGCCCCAAGAGCTTGGCGCAGTGGGCGCGGACCATGAAGTGACCCTGGGTGGTGCACCACAGCTCCGCCTGGCCGTCCTCGGAGACGCTGGCGACGCAGGCGTGGGGCTCGATGTAACCCTGGTGCACGGGCTGGGTGTCGAACTCGCGCTCGACGATCAGATCGGCGGCCGCGAAGCCGGCGGCCGTGTCGCCGACCCCGAACTCGACCCGCTTGGCCACGTTCGAGGGCGTGTCGGGCTTGGGCTCGACGCCGTCGGTGAACATCTCCTCATCGAGCAGGGGCGCGTCGGGCGCCATCGCCGCGACCACCTCGATGACGTGGGGCAGGGGCTCGTAGTCGACCTCGATCAGGCGCAGCGCCCGCTTGGCGACCGCGGCGCTGGTCGCCGCCACCGCCGCCACCGCGTGGCCGTCGTAGAGCGCTTTCTCGCGCGCCATGATGTTGCGCGTAAGGTCGCGGTAGTTCACCACCAGCTCGCCCGCGGGCACGAACTCCGACGGCAAGTCGCGGAAGTCGTCGCGGCTGACCACCGCCTTCACCCCCGGCAGGGCCTCGGCCTTCGCGGTCTCGATGGAACGGATGCGGGCGTGGGCGTGGGGGCTGCGCAGCACCAAGCCCACCAGCATCCCGGGAAGGTGGAAGTCGGCGCCGAACCTGGCCCTCCCCGTCACCTTGTCGACCCCATCGGGCCGCAAGGGGCTCGTGCCCACCACCTTCAGCTCCTTGTCCATCACCGGGCTCCCGGTCACAGGGCTCTCAGTCTTGGCGTCGTTCGGCATCTTCAGCTCACTCTCATTTCCGCGGCCGCGTCGAGCACCGCCCGGACGACCTTGTCATAGCCGGTGCAGCGGCACAGGTTGCCGGCCAGCCAGTAGCGGACCTCGGTCTCGCTGGGATCGGGGTTGATCTGCAAAAGCGCCTTGGCGGCGATCAGCAGACCCGGCGTGCAGACGCCGCATTGCAGCGCCGCGTGCTCGAGGAACTGGCGCTGCAGGGGGTGGAGCTCCTCGCCGTTGGCCATGCCCTCGATGGTCTCCACCGCGCGGCCCTCGAGCTCGGGCCCCAGCACCAGACAGGCGCATACCAGGCGGCCGTCGAGCATGATGGAGCAGGCGCCGCAGTCGCCGCTGGCGCAGCCTTCCTTGCTGCCCGTGAGGTAGAGCTCGTCGCGGAGCACGTCGAGGGCGGTCTGATGGGGCTCGCACAGGAACTCGACGGCGTCGCCGTTGACGGTGGTCGAGACGTGATACTTGGCCATCAGCTTCGCTCCGCCCGCTCGAGTGCGATCGCGGCCGCGCGCCGCGCCAGCACGCCGGCGACCTTGACCCGGTACTCCTTGGTGCCGCGCTTGTCGTCGATCGGCCGACAGGCGGCGGAAGCGGCCTCGCCCAAGCGCATGAGCGCGGCCGCGTCGAGCGTCGAGCCGATCAGCGTCTCGGCCGCCTCGGGCACCAGGAGCGCCCGCTCGGCGACGGCGCCCAGCGCCACCCGCGCGGCGCTGCAGGTGCCGCCCTCGTCGAGGCTCAAGCTGATCCCGGCGCCGACCACGGCGATGTCCATCTCGGTCCGCGGGATGAAGCGCAGGTAAGCGTCGCCCGAGCGCGGCGGCCGCGGCGGCAGGGAGATCGAGACCACGATCTCGCCCTTCGCGAGCGAGGTCTCGCCGGGGCCGGTGCCGATGTCCTCAGCGGGAGCCTCGCGCCGCCCACCGGGTCCGGCGATGGTGACGGTGGCGCCGGCGGCGATCAGGGCGGGCACGGCGTCGGCCGCCGGCGAGGCGTTGCAGAGGTTGCCGCCGATGGTGGCGCGGCCCTGGATCTGGGTCGAGCCGATCAGCTCCACGGCCTCGACCACGCCGGGCCAGGCCGCCTTGAGCGCCGCGTGCTCTCCGAGCTCGGCGCCGGTGACGGCGGCGCCGATGCGAAAGCCCCCGTCTTCGGCAACGATGCCGGTGAGCTCGGCGATACGCTTCAGGTCGACCACGAGCTCGGGCTCGATGAGCTCGGAGCGGAGCTGCACCAGGAGGTCGGTGCCCCCCGCCAGCAGCCGCGCCTCGCCGCTTGCCGCGGCGAGCAGGGCGAGGGCGCCGTCGATGGTTTCCGGGGCTTCGTACCGCATCTGCGCCATGGTTCTCCCTTGTTGTCTCGCGGTGTGCGAACTCATCGCCCGCACCCATATGGTTGAGTGTGATTTGGCGGGAAAGGAACATCGCTCGGAATGGCGCCGAATCCAACCCTTTTTCACAGGCCGGTTCATGGGCCGCCGGAAGCGCCCGAATTCGCGGGCGCTCTCGGACCACCCGGACGCCTGAGCCATGCAAGCGAGGAAACACCATGTGGCCACGAACCGACCTGATCGAGCTCTTAGGCATAGAGCTCCCCATCATTCAGGCGCCGATGGCGGGGGCGACGACGCCCGCCCTGGCCGCCGCCGTCTGCAACGCCGGCGCTCTGGGCTCGCTCGGCTGCGCCATGCTTTCGCCCCACGACCTGAGGGTCCGGGCCGACGAGCTCAGGGCCGCCACCAACCGGCCGTACAACCTCAACTTCTTCGTCCATCAAGCGCCCGAGCGCGAGCCCGAGGCCGAAACCGCGCTGCGCGCGCGCCTTGCGCCGTTTTACGAAGAGCTTGGCTTGGGCGAGGTCCCGGCGCTGGCCGAGCCCATCAAGCCCTTCGGCGAGGACACGCTTTCGGCGCTCTTGGAGCTCGGGCCCGCCGTCGTCAGCTTCCATTACGGCCTGCCCGCGGCGGCGGCCGTGAGCGCCCTGAAATCGGCCGGCGCCATCGTCCTCAGCTCGGCGACCACGGTGGCCGAGGCCAGGGCGCTCGCCGACGCCGGCGTCGACGCGGTCATCGCCCAAGGCTGGGAGGCCGGCGGCCATCGCGGCACTTTCGCGTCCTCGCACGAAGGCGGCCGCGTCGGCACCCTGGCGCTCGTGCCCCAGGTCGCCGACGCCGTCGAGGTGCCGGTGATCGCGGCCGGCGGCATCGCCGATGGCCGCGGCATCGCCGCCGCCTTCGCGCTGGGTGCCAGCGGCGTGCAGATGGGCACGGCCTTCCTGTCCTGTCCCGAGGCTCAGGTCGCGGCGCCGCACCGGGCCGCGCTTCGCGCCGCGCGGGACGAGGACACGCGGCTCACCAAGGCCTTCTCCGGCCGTCCGGCCCGAAGCTTGGGCAATCGCTACCTCGAGGCCATGGCGCCCGACGAGGACTCGCTTCCCGACTTTCCCCTGGTGACCAGTGTGACCGTCCCCTTGCGCGACGCCAGCATCGCGCGGGACAGCCCCGATTTCATCCCGCTGTGGTCGGGCCAGTCCGCGCCGCTGAACCGCGAGCTAGCGGCCGCCGACCTGGTCCGCACCCTGGTCGACGAAGCGGAGGCCGTGCTCGCGGCGGTGACGGGGTGAGCGTCCGCCGAGCCCAGACCCTTGAAGGTCTTCGCGCAACGAAATAGGTTCGCGACACGAGACCAAAGAGTCTCGGACCGGCCTCGAACCCGCGTTTCAGGGCCGATGCCGGGCCAAGAAAACATGGGGAGGGAGGCAATGAACGGTACTCTGGGATACGGCCTCGCGGCGCTCCTGGCGCTGAGCGCGGCCGCCGGCGAGGCGGCGACCTATCTGGGCGAGCCCCAGCGCTTGGGGGAGGGCACGGTGCGTACCTACGCCGAGATCGGCGCCGGCGGCGTGCCCGAGGCGATCGGCATTGTCATCGACGAGAGCGCGTTTCGCGGCCTGCCGCCGCTGCGCAACACCACCAGCCGATGCTTCGACCTCAACGGCAACGGCAAGATCGACGACTCGAGCGAGTGCGAGGGCGATCTCGAGCGGCAGCTCTCGCTGCCCGACGCGCTGACGAAGCGCTCGGACATCCCGTTCCGCTGGGTCGGCATGAACTGGAACGCCGAGGGCCACCCGCCCGAGGCCTGGAGCGTGCCCCACTTCGACTTCCATTTCTACATCGCCAGCCGCAACCAGATCGCGGGCATCCGCGTCGGTCCCTGCAAGTTCTTCATCAATTGCGACGACTTCAAGCGGGCCACCATGCCGGTGCCGGCGAAGTACGTCGCCGCCGATCACGTCAGCGTCGATGCCGCGGTCTCTATGATGGGCAACCATCTCATCGATACGCGAACGCCGGAGCTCGGCGATCCGCCGCGGAAGTTCACCCATACCTGGATCTTCGGCGCCTACGACGGTCATATCACCTTCTACGAGCCGATGATCACGCTGGCGTTCTTTATGAGCCGCCCCGACGTCTGCGCGCCGGTCCGCCAGCCCGCGGCGCGGGAGAAGGCCGGCTACTACCCGACCGAGTATTGCATCCGCTATCACCCGGGGCGCAGGGCCTTCACGGTCTCGCTCGAAGGCCTCGTCGAGCGCGCGGCCGACTAAGGCGGGCCGGCGTGTGCGGCTCGACGCACCGATCGGGCAGAGCGCTTGCGCGAGCGGCGCTCGCGGTCGCCGTAATGGCGCTCACCGCAAGCTGCATCCAGCCCCAGCGCGCCAGCGCCGAGACCAACACCGAGACGCTATCGACGCCCCAGATCGGCGGTCCATTCGCGCTGCTCGACCACACCGGGCGCGCGCTCAGCGAGCGGGACTTTCGCGGCAGCTTCATGCTCGTCTTCTTCGGCTACACCCACTGCCCGGACATCTGTCCGACCGAGCTGCAGCTCATCAGCGAGGCCATCGACGGGCTCGGAGAGAGCGGGGCGAAGGTTCAGCCGATCTTCATCACCGTCGATCCCGAGCGCGATACGCCCGAGGGGTTGGCGGATTGGTTGAGCAACTTTCACCCCCGGATGATCGGCCTCACGGGAAGCCGGGCCCAGGTCGCGGCGGCAAGGAAGGCCTATCGCGTCTACGCCGCCAAGTTCTACCCGCCGCCGGGCTCGCTCTCGGGCGAGGGCGATGACGACGAGGGGTCCGAGTACCTCCTGGACCATTCGGCCATCACCTACCTGGTGGGGCCGGACGGACGCATGCGGGCGGTCTTCCCGCAAGGCAGCGACGGCGACGAGATGGCGGCCACGATCCGCGCGCACTTGAGCCGGTCTCAGTAGGCGCGCCCCGCTGCCTCCGAGCTATTGGGTCACGGCCGGGACGCGGACCGTGAAGAGCTGCGGCTCGTCGCCCTCCGGAAAGCGAATGTAGAGCTCGATCTCGAAGGGCCGGGTCGCCTCGTCGCCGAGGTTGGCGGCGAGAAGCGTGCCGTCCTCGACGGGGGTGAGGAAGCGCAGCACCTCGGGCTCGTCCATGCTCTCGGGGATCACCCGCGCGAAAGCGCGGAAGCGGGTCACGCCGATGGGCTCGGTGCGGATGTTGTAGAAGAACACCCTGAGGCCACAGACCTCCGAGTAGATCGCCTCCACGTGATGCAGCTTGTCCGGCGCCATGAAGAAGGCGCCGCCGCGTTGGGGCTGGTGCACCATATGCGCGCCGGCCACCGCGGACCCCGCCTTGGCCTCTCCCGCATAGAGCGCCCCACCCGGCGCTCGCTCGGCCTCATCGGTGACCTGGCCCGCGACCTGACAGGGCGTGCCGCTCGCCGCCTTCATCGCCCCGTGGTCTTGCACCATGCCGGCGCGCTCGCCTGCCATGGGGCCGAATTGCATGGTGTGGATGACCTTGTCGCGCATCGGCCCCCAGACCTCCATGGTCAGCGCCCACTCGCCATGCATCGCGAGCGCGATGCGGGCGTGGTACATGCCGGGCTGCTGCATCGCCATGGCCTTTACCGGCTTGGTGTTGTGGGCCATCGGCATCGCCGGCATGTCGGCGCCGACCATGACCTCGGCGCCGGCGATCGGCTTGCCGCTCTTCTTGCCCGTGAGCATGATCATGCAGTCGTAGAGATAGCGTTGCTCGGCCGGCGTGCAGTCGACCTTGGCCTTGGCGCGCTCGGCGCCCTGGGCGGCGAGCGGCAGGGCCAGCGCCACCAGCACCAAGGGCAACAGTAAGGTCCTAGCTTGCATGGCTTGTTCCTCTCCCCTGCCGTAGTTCGCCGTATCGTTGACGATCATGATGCCCTGCTCGCGGGACCGAGTCGAGCGGGCCAGGGGCCCGGCCCGATCGTCGGCGCGCCGACGCCCCACCGGGTGACTTCCGGGCCCGGGCGCGCGAGGATATGCTGAGGGGTCGCCGCCCTCCGGGGAACACGAAGGAAGAGGACCATGGCCAAGAGCCGCAAAAGCGTCACGGCCGGATTGAGCAACGGATTCCTCGAAAGCCTCTTTACCACGATGGTCCGCATCCGCCGCTTCGACGAGCGCGTCACCGAGCTCTTCAGGGACGGCCGCATCAAGGGCACGGCCCATTCCTACGTCGGCCAGGAGGCGGTCGGCGCGGCGGTGGGGGCGAGCCTTCTCGAACAGGACTTCATCGTCAGCAACCACCGCGGCCACGGCCACTGCATCGCCAAGGGCGCGCGCACCGACCTGATGATGGCCGAGCTCTTCGGCAGCGATGCCGGTTACTGCCGGGGCCTCGGCGGCTCGATGCACATCGCCGCCCTGGGCTCGAACATCCTGGGCGCCAACGGCATCGTCGGCGCCGGCATGGGCATCGGCACCGGCGCCGCTCTGGCGGCCAAGCTCAGGGGTGACGGCTCGGTCGGCATCTGCTTCTTCGGCGACGGCGCCTCGAACGAGGGCATGTTCCACGAAACCATGAACCTGGCCTCGATCTGGAAGCTGCCCCTGGTCTTCGTCTGCGAGAACAACAACTACGGGCTCTCGACCAGCTTCCACTCGGTCTCGTCGGTGGACAAGCTGTCGAAGCGCGCCGCCGGCTACGGCGTCCCCGGCGTCACCGTCGACGGTAACGACGTGATCGCGGTCCACGACGCGGTCAGTGCCGCGGTCGCGCGCGCCCGCGGGGGCCAGGGGCCGACCATGATCGAGGCCGTGACCTACCGCTGGGGCGACCACAGCATGCGCGCCAACCTGCCGCACTACCGCTCGGAGGCGGAGGTGACGGCCTGGCGCAAGCGCGATCCGGTCAAGCGCTTGGAACGGATCCTGCTCGAGCGTGACGGCATCGACGGGGAGCGGCTCGAGGCCATCCGCGCCGAGGTCGAGGACGAGCTCGACGGCGCCGTCGAGTTCGCCGAGCGGGGCGCGCCGCCAAGCGTCGAGATGATGGAGGCCGCGGTCTATGCCCCCCACGCCGCGCACACCGAACCGGCCCAGCGCGGCGCTCGCGAGATCACCTACGCGGAAGCTCTCAACGAGGCCATGCGCCAGGAGATGGAGCGGGACGAGCGGGTCTTCGTCATGGGCGAGGACATCGCCGGCATCGGCGGCATCTTCGGCTCGACGCGCGGCCTTTTGGACCAGTTCGGGCCCGAGCGGGTGCGCGACACGCCGATCTCCGAGATGGGCTATTCGAGCGCCGGCGTCGGCGCCGCGGTGGTCGGCATGCGCCCCGTGATCGAGATTCAGATCTTCGACTTCGTGACCTACATGATGGACCCGATCGTCAACCAGGCCGCCAAGTTCCGCTACATGCTGGGCGGCAAGCCGACGGTGCCGATCGTCTTCCGCGGGCCCCAGGGCGGCGGCATCCGCCTGGCCGCGCAGCACTCGCAGAGCCTCGAGGCCTGGTTCAACCACGTCCCGGGCCTGGTGGTGGTCGCGCCCTCGACGCCTTACGACGCCAAGGGGCTGCTGACGGCGGCGATCCGCGATGACAACCCGGTGATCTTTCTCGAGCACAAGCTGCTCTATCTCGGTGACAAGGCGGCGGTGCCCGAGCAACCCTACGCCATCCCCCTGGGCAAGGCCGAGATCAGGCGCGAGGGCAGCGACGTCACGGTGGTGGCCACCCAGATCATGGTCGAGCGCTCGCTCACCGCCGCGCTCCAGCTCGAGCGCGAGGGCCTCAGCGTCGAGGTCGTGGACCCGCGCACGCTCAGGCCGCTCGACGAGGACACCATCCTCGCCTCGGTGCGCAAGACCAACCGCCTGGTCATCGCCCACGAGGCGCCCAAGACCGGCGGCTTCGGCGGCGAGATCGCGGCGCTGGTGGTCGAGAAGGGCTTCGACGATCTCGACGCGCCGATCCTCCGCGTCGCCGGCCGCGAGGTGCCGATGCCCTATAACGACGAGTTGGAACGCGCCGCCATTCCCCAGGTCAAGGACATCGTCGCCGCCA